>NZ_CAKLBX010000001.1:3002718-3739458 GCF_920987055.1 Novosphingobium sp. CECT 9465 | reverse complement strand
CCCGCAAGACCGCGCAACCCTGCACCCCGGTTAAGCCGCATGAGCATGGTTTCGGCCTGATCGTCGGCATGATGTGCGGTGACGAGGGCGACGAGGCCCGATTCGAGCGCCCATTCCGCCATCGCGGCATAGCGGGCATGGCGCGCGCGTTCCTGTACCGCACTGCCCTTCGCCAGCGACAGGGGTAGCGTGGCGTGGGGAATGCCGCGCTGGTTGCACAGGCCCGCGACCATCGCCGCCTCGTCTGCGCTTTCGGGGCGCAAACCGTGATCGACGGTGACGACGTGAAAGTTGCGCGGCGCGACTTCATGCAAAAGCAGGAGCAGCGCCAGACTGTCAGGCCCGCCCGATACGGCAAGGCCGACCTTGCCCAGTGGCGCGACAGCCTGCCACGACGCGGCAAAACGCGCCGTGGTTTCTGGCATCAGGCCGGGAGCTTCCTCCGCCATATGTCAGAAGGCCCGGTACTGGCGGAAGTCATTTGCATTTCACCGAAGCACGGGCGTTATCGTACTGGGTCTTGATCCGGCCTGCGATCTCTTCGGGATATGTGGCGGCAAGTTCCGCAAAGGCACCGCAAGCCTTTTCCGTATCCTTGAGCCTGACCATGGCGACACCGAGATAAAGCAGGCTGTCCGGTGCGCGCGCGCCTTTCTTGTCGGCCAGATAATTCTGCAGGAAGAACTGCGCCGCGGTGCCGGGCTTTCCATCATCGAGCCAGGCGCGACCGAGCAGGTTGCGGCCGTGACTGGTCAGATTGTGCTTGGGGTAACGGTCGACGAAAATCTGCAACTGCTGCTGCGCTTCGGGATAGAACTTGGCTTCCCACAGGCGGAAGCCGTACATGTATTCGTCCGAACCGGCATCCGCAGTGGCGGGCTTTTCGATGGCCTGCACCGCGGCAACCCGCGTAGCCGACGGAGTAGCGGGTTTTGCCGTGGCCGGCGTCGTCGCGGCAGGCTTGGGTGCCGGAGCGGTTGCTGCGGGCTTTGGCGCAGGCGTCAGCGAAGCGACGGGCGCGGCGGCAGCAGCTTGCATTTCGGATTCGACGGGCGGCGGCGCAGCGGCAAGTTCCAGCCTGGCAAGGCGCTCTTCCATCTTGGCCGCGCGGTTCTGGCCTTCTTCAACTTGTGCGGTCAGCCGGGTCAACTGGCCTTCAACCGCATCCATGCGCGCCAGCAGATCGGACACGGCAGGGGCAGCAGGTGTGCCGGTGAGCGTTGGCGCGGTCTGTCCGGCGGTGATTTCGGGCACGAACGTCTTGCCGACGCCATCGGGGAAAACCTTGCGCTGTACCGCGCGCAATTCCGCCTCGATCCGGCGCAGCCGCATTTCGGGATCGACCTGCGCTTGCGCCTTGGGCGCGGTCTGCGCCACGACCGGCGCGGCCAGCGGAGAAGCCAGCACCAGTGCCGATGCGATTGCAACAAGCGGAAGGCGTCCGCGCAAGCTGATGGTCATCGTCATTCCCGTACAATTGTGCGGCACGGCGCTTCCAACACCGCGCCCGCCTGCCCCGTTGGCATATAGATTGCCGCAGAGTTACGCCCAAGTCGAGACGGTGTCAGTTCATTCCAGTGGATGCGGGCGCACTATCGGTCGGAACCTGCGGCTGGACATCGGAAACCGGAATGGCTGCCGGGACCGCAACCGGCTGCTGATCAACCGCACGACGTGCGCGCGGACGGGCCGTAGTGGCACTGGATGCGACCGGGGGCGTGCGGTTTGCCGCCGAAGCAGGTGCCAGCGAGACCGTTGGCGAAGGTGCCGGTGCGGTCCCGCGCCCCAGCAGCGCGGCGGCGCTGACCGGCACGTCCTTGACGATGCCTTCGCGTTCGGCGATCCGCGGCACCGGCTGGCCTCCGACCGTGATCGTCAGGGCATCGGGGCGCCCAGTCCACAGCTTGGGGTCCTGCGCACCCGAAGGCACGGTGAAAGCTTCACCTTTCGCCAGTTCCTTCTGCAGGATCTGCTGGCCCTGCCCGTCATAGAACTTGACCCAGATACGGTCTTCGGTGGCGGTGAAGATGACCGGGCCATTGGGGGTTGCGGCAGGAAGCGGTACGACGGCGACTTGCGAGGATGCAGCGCCGGGCTGTTCCGGCCCGACCAGTGCGGGAAGCTCTGCCGAGGGCAGGTAATAGCTGCGCCAGAACACCAGACCGGCCAATGCAATCGCCAGCACCATGCCTGCCGCGAGCCACACGGTCAGCCGCGATGGCGTTTTTGCCGGATCGCCGACTTCGAACTGGTTGATTACGCGCGGCGGCGGCATGGGCGCGCGCTGGTTGAGTTCGGCGCGCACCGCATCGGTAATCGCCTTGTCGTCCAGCCCGACTGCGCGCGCATAGCTTTTCGCAAAGCCCAGCGCATAGGGACGTCCGGGCAAGGCAGCATAATCACCTGTCTCAAGCGCCTGAAGATGGCGCACGGTGACGCGAGTACGCAACGCCAGTTGCTTCAGATCGAGTCCTGCGGTTTCACGCGCGACGCGCAAGCTTTCGCCCACACCGGCGCGGCGTGTCTGGCCGGCTGGCAGCGGGGTGGAATCAACACTGGTGATGTCTTGCAGACCGTCGGCTTCCGCCAAGGGATAACTCCCGTTTTTTCCTGATTGTGATTTTGCGACCCTTTCACAAGAAATCGCGGCAATATGATGAAAGTCAACGGCCTTGCATGGGAAATGGCCTATTTCAGCGACGAAATGCCCGCATCAGGACGTCAGTCGCATTCGATCCCTTTGAACAAGGCCCATTCGGCCAGGGTGCCGCGCATGTCGCGCGGCGGGTTGGCGAGCCAGCCGTCCATTGCGGTGCGGATTTCGGCCATATCAACTTTGCGCACCAGTTCCTTGACCGGACCCACTGCGGCGGGCGTGATCGACAGGCGGGTGATGCCAAGGCCCATGAGCGCCAGAGCTTCGAGACGGCGACCGCCCATTTCACCGCACACCGTGACATCGGTGCCGAACGGCGCGAGCGTGGCGACCACCCGGCGCAGAAAGCGCAGAATGGCGGGAGACAGCCAGTCGTAGCGTTCGGCCAGCTTCGGGTTGGCGCGATCGGCGGCGAACAGGAACTGGGTGAGATCGTTGGTGCCGATCGACAGGAACGACAGGCGCGGCGCGAGAATATCGAGGCATTCCGCCAGTGCCGGGACTTCGAGCATGGCGCCGTAGCGGATCGCCTCGGGCAGGGTTTTCTTCTGCTTTCGCAGAAACGCAAGCTGGCCTTCGAACACGTCTCGCGCGGCATCGAACTCCCACGGTTCCGTAACCATCGGGAACATCACGTTGAGCGTACGCCCGCCCGCCGCCTCAAGCAGGGCGCGCGCCTGGACCTTGAGCAGGCCGCCGCGTTCGAGCGCGACGCGCAGGGCGCGCCAGCCCATGGCGGGGTTTTCCTCATTCTGGCCATCGTTGTGACGCAGATAGGGCAGGACCTTGTCACCGCCGATATCGACCGTGCGGAATACCACCGGCCGGTCACCCGCCGCTTCGAGAACATCGCGATAGAGCCGGGTCTGGCGTTCGCGCGAGGGCAGCGTGGCCGAGACAAGGAACTGGAATTCGGTGCGGAACAGACCGATCCCGTCCGCGCCGGTGAGATTGAGCATCGGCGTATCATCGCGCAGCCCGGCATTCATCAGCACCGTTATGCGGTGGCCGTCGCGCGTGACCGGATCAACCTCGCGCATCGCGGCATAATGCGCCTGACGTTCGCGGTTTCTGGCGAAGCGCGCTTCGAAGGCCTCGATCAGGGTGGGCGCGGGGCGAACATCAACCACGCCCTGATCGCCATCGAGCAGGAGGTGATCGCCTTCGCGAATCTTGCCGCGCAGTGCGCGCATCCGGCCCACCACGGGGATGCCCATGGCCCGCGCCACGATCACGACATGCGCGGTAAGCGAACCTTCTTCGAGGATCACGCCCTTGAGCCGCCGCCGGTCATATTCCAGCAGTTCGGCCGGACCGAGGTTGCGCGCGATCAGGATCGCATCGCCTTTCAATCCCATGCTGGCGGCAGTGCCGAGTTGCCCCGATACGATCCGCAGCAGGCGGTTCGACAGGTCCTCAAGATCGTGCATCCGGTCTGCCAGCAATGGATCGTCGATCTGGCGCATCCGCATGCGGGTGCGCTGCTGGACGCGTTCGATGGCTGCTTCCGCGGTAAGCCCGGAATCGATCGCTTCGTTGATCCGGCGGGCCCAGCCTTCATCGTAAGCGAACATACGGTAGGTTTCGAGCACCTCCTCATGCTCTCCGCCCACGCCGAATTCGGCCTGGCTGGCCATGCGATCGATCTGTTCACGCATCTTGTCGAACGCGAGGTAGACGCGCTGGCGTTCCGCCTCGGTATCTTCGGCGACGATGTGTTCGATGGTGACGCGTGGCTGGTGGAACACGGCAACGCCGCTGGCCAGCCCCTTGACCAGGGTAAGGCCGGTGATGCGTTCCGGCCCGGTGAGGTGCGCGGGGACGCCCAGCGTATCTTCGCCATCGATCAGTTCGGCATTGGCGATCAGTTCCGAAAGCACCATCGCCACGGTCTGCAACGCCTCGATCTCGACCTCTTCATAGCGGCGCGGCTCGACATGCTGGACCGCGACCACGCCCACCGCGCGTTCGCGCCGGACGATGGGCACGCCGGCAAAGGAGTGGAACTTTTCCTCGCCCGTTTCGGGGCGGAAGGCAAAGTCCGGGTGCGCGGCGGCTTCGGCAAGGTTGAGCGTTTCGACATTGCCCGCGATGGTGCCGACAAGGCCCTCGCCGGTGGCAAGGCGCGTGACGTGGACGGCGGCCTGATTCAGCCCGCGCGTGGCGAAAAGTTCAAGCATGCCTTCGCGCAGGAGGTAGATCGAACACACTTCGGAATCGAGGTTTTCGCCGATCACTTCGACGATCTGGTTAAGCTTGGCCTGAGCACCCGCGCGCGAGGCCATGACCTCGTGCAACGAAGTGAGGATCTGACGGGCGGCGGCGACGGCACTGAGCATGATCATCGAATACCCTAGCGCGCAGACTTTGGGAATGTCGTGTGAAAACCGATGTGGTGAGGAAACGTATGCGGGGAGTGTGCCGCGCCTGATCGCCGTCGTTGCAGAGCCATTACACCCAACAAAAAGAGCCGCCCGGACGGGGGCGGCTCCTGTTTGATCGAAGGGGGCGTCGTCAATGCAATCGCGACAGCTCTTCCTTGATCTTCAGCTTTTTTCGCTTGAGCGTTGCTACCAGCGTTTCATCCGGGAGGGGCCGGGTCATTTCGGACTGGATTTGTCGTTCGAGGCCGGCGTGCTTCATCTGAAGAGCGCTGATATGCGTCGATTCCATGCGTTTCCTCCTTACGGGCATAGCCCCCGTCAGAAACCCGCACAGGCCATCCCCGTGCGGGGCGGCGCTTGCTGCCAGCGGCTTTACCCGACTCGGCAAGGCAGCGCGTTGTCATGGTCCCACATTCGCCGTATCTTGCAAGCCAAACCGCGTCGGGGCGCAGGGGATACGGGTCAGGCCGTATGCCGTGTGAACGCCTCGTTTCACCGCGTGATGGAGTATTGCGAAACGTGACCGAAGAGGAAATGCGCAAGCGGCTTGCCACCTTGCGCCTTGAACATCGCGACCTTGATGCGGCCATCGATGCGCTGACCGGCGCGGGCGCGCGCGACCAGTTGCAGATCGCGCGGCTGAAGAAGCGCAAATTGCTGCTGCGTGATCAGATCGCGATGATCGAGGATTACCTGATCCCGGACATTATCGCGTGATTTGAAGGGCATGAGTCGCCACGGCAGCAATTGTCACCGCAGCGCAACATGTCCCGTTAAGAAACGTCCACGGATTGGACGGCCCGGCGGGGGAACACCGGCTGGCGGCAGGGCATTTGCGCGCTTATGCGCTTGGCATGGCCCTTATGCCCAGCCTCAACCCGCGCATCGTCGAAGCGCTCTATGCCGAAGCGCTTGGCCTTGCCGAGACCGTGCGCGTACGGTTCGAACGGCTGCGGCGCGAGGTGGCGGCACAGGTCGACCCGCAAGACGATGAGGATCTGCGCCGGGTGCAGATCTCGTGCGAGGCGCTGCGCACGACGACGCGGGTGATGCATTGCCTGGCGTGGCTGCTCAATCACCGCGCGCACTTTGCAGGCGAGCTTTCCGAACTGCAATTGCGCCGTCATGGCCGCCTGATCGCCAATTTCCCGGCCAGCGAGGCCGACGTGGTGGCCACTCTCCCCGATGACGTGCGCGCGCTTGTGATGGAAAGCGAGCGCCTGTACCAGCGCATCCAGCGGCTGGAGCAGGCGTGGCGACAGGCCAATCTTTCAGGCGACAGCGCGGTACGGCGATTGCGGGAGCGGCTGGCGAGCGCGGTCGAGAGCGCTGCTTAGGGTTCCTCGCCCAATGCGGTTTGCAACGCGGTCGTTTCGTCGTCGCTGAACCACAGCCCCAGCTTGGAGCGCCGCCACAGCACGTCCTGCGCGGTGCGCGCCCATTCGCGCGTGGTCAGGTGATCGAGTTCGGCTTCGGTAAACCCCTGCCCGATGTGCCGCCCCATGTCTCCGCGCACGAAACCCAGGGCCTCGGTGCCATAGGCGCGGGCGAGGCGGTGGGCGGTGGGGCGCGAGAGGTGCTGCGCCTGCGCCATGATGTCCTGTTCGATCGGGCCGAGATTATCGGCTTCATCCAGCCCGTCGGGCGTGAAATCGCCGCCGGGCAGCGGGGCACTGGCGGTCCAGCCCGCGTTCTCGGTCACGCCGAGGCGTTCGAGCGCAGCCTCTGCCAGTGTGCGGTGCGTGGTGATCTTTCCGCCGAGCACCGATAGCAGCGGCGCGGAATGGCGATCGGTGCCACGATCGAGTTCTAAGCGATAACCGCGCGTGGCGGCTTCGGGGCGGCCTGTGCCATCGTCGGCAAGCAGGCGGACACCTGCGAACGTGTGGACCACATCGTCACGCTTCAGGCTGCGGCGGAAATAGTGATTGGCGGCATTAAGCAGATAGGCGATTTCCGCTTCGCTGGCCTGCGGCGGATCGGCGTCCGCGTTCTCTTCGCTGTCGGTCGTGCCGATCAGGGTGAAGGCATATTGCCACGGTATGGCAAAGCACACGCGGCCATCGGGCAATTGCAGGAACAGGGCGCGCGGATCGTCATGCAGGCGCGGCACGACGATATGCGAGCCGCGGACGCGGCGCATCAGGCCGGGGCGCGGTGCATGAGCAACGTCCATCACCTGCCCCACCTGCGGACCGGCAGCATTGACGACGATGGCGGCGTGGAACAGCTCTGCGCCACCATCGCCCCGCGCTTCGATGCGCCACAGGTGCCCTTCGCGCGCAAGGCTGGTAACCGCGCACCGGGTACGCACTTCCGCGCCGCGATCTGCCGCATCGCGCGCCAGCAGCACGACCAGCCGCGCATCGTCGACCCAGCAATCGGAATATTCATAACCGCGCCGCACTTCGGGCTGGAGACCCATGCGGCCTTCGAGCCTGACGCGCGCGGTGGGCGGCAAGGCCTTGCGCCCGCCGATCCGGTCATAGAGCCACAGGCCGGTGCGCAGCATCCACCACGGGCGGCCTTCGGGCACGATCGGCAGCACGAACCGCATCGGCCAGACGATGTGCGGGGCCTGCCGCCACAGGATTTCGCGTTCGTGCAAGGCCTCTGCCACCAGGGCGAATTCGCGGTGTTCAAGATAGCGCAAGCCGCCGTGGATCAGCTTGGTCGAGGCCGACGAGGTGCCTTGCGCCAGATCGCCGCGTTCCAGCAGCAGGACCGACAGCCCCCGCCCGGTGGCATCGCGCGCGATGGCGGCGCCATTCACGCCGCCGCCGATCACGGCCAGATCGTATGGGGGTTCCATCCGCGCCACCTTGATACGGCGCGCCCGATTGCGCAAGGTTGCTTGATGGTTGCGGGGAACCTAGGCAATCCCCATAACGGAGCAATGGCCCAGACGCCCCCGATCCCCGACCGCGATACCTGGCCCACCGGCCTTTCCGAACAGCTTGAACCGCTGGTGCGGCGGGTGCTGGCGCCCAATCCATCGCCGTTCACCTTCACCGGCACGCAGACCTATATCCTGGGCGCGGGGGCCGAAGTGGCGGTGATCGATCCGGGGCCAGACGATACGGGCGTTGCAGGCCATGCCGATACCAATGGCGCGGGCCATGTGGAAGCGATCCTGAGAGCGGTGGGCGATGCACGGATCGTGGCCATCGTCTGCACCCACACCCACCGCGATCACAGCCCGGCATCGCGCCCGTTGCAGGCCGCGACCGGCGCGCCGATCATCGGCTGTGCACCGCTGGCGCTGGACGACAGCGGGCCGCGCGCGGATTCATCGTTCGATGGCGACTATGTGCCCGACCGCGTTCTGGTGGATGGTGAGCGGCTTTCCGGCGATGGCTGGACGCTGGAAGCGGTGGCGACGCCGGGGCACACCAGCAATCACTTGTGCTATTCGGTTGTCGAGAGCGGCGCGCTGTTTACCGGCGATCACGTGATGGCGTGGTCAACTTCGGTCGTATCGCCACCCGATGGCGATATGGCCGCCTATATGGCGAGCCTGCAGAAGCTGCATGACCGTGAGGACCGCGTACTTTACCCGGCGCACGGGCCGCAGATCGACAATCCGCGCCAGCTGGTGCGCGGGATGCTGGGCCACCGCCGCCAGCGCGAACGCCAGATCCTGCGCCTGCTGGAAGATGGCGGCTCCCATGCGATCCCGCAATTCGTGAGCGCGATGTACAAGGGGCTGGATACGCGGCTGCACGGCGCGGCGGGGCGTTCGGTACTGGCGCATCTGATCGATCTGGAACGGCAGGGCCGGGTGGCCGTTAGGGGTGAACAATGGATGATCCAAGCCTGACCCCTTCGCCTCCAGCCGCAGTGAAGCGCGATGCTTCGCTGGCGCGCATATCATTTCTGCCGTGGACGCTGTTTCTGGTGACGCTGGCCGCCGCAGCCTTCTTTGCCTGGAAATGGCTGGAGCCGGAAGACATCGGCGATCCGCTGGCGACCAGCCTTGTGGCATTCGAGAAGCAGGACAAGCTCACCGTGTTCAGCGCGGAACTGGCACCCGTCGTGTCGAGCAACGATTCGCGCATGTTCGGGCTGGTCAATTCCAAGCAGGTGGCAGTGATCCCGGCCCGCGTGGATTATACGGTCAACCTTGCCAGCGTGGGGCGCGAACGGCTTTCGTGGAGTGCGGAAACGCAGACGCTGGGCGTGAAGCTGCCGCCGCTGAGCGTGAGCCGTCCGAACCTTGACGAAGCGCGCGCGCAATATCTGCGCGATGGCATCTGGATCAGCCGCGAGGCACAGGACAAGCTGAATCGCGACAATACCCGGCTCGCCGAAGCGCAGGCCGTAACCCAGGCCGCCAATCCGGTGCTGATGAACCTTGCGCGGCAGGCAGCAAGGGAGGCAATCAGCCAGAACCTTTCGATTCCGCTGCAAGTGGCGGGGTACGGCAAAGCCAAGGTCAACGTCACTTTCGAATGAGCAACGCTATTGCGAGACGCCGGACTGCCGCTTAAGTCCGCGCTTCAGCCCGGCATGGTTTGGCCGGTGGAGGATGCCTGCGATGACTGCCCAGCCTTTTAATCTCTCCGGCCTTGACCTGCGCGCCGAGATCGACCGTCTGCGGATCGAGCGCAAGGCGGTGATCCTTGCCCACTATTACCAGCGCCCTGAGATTCAGGATCTGGCCGATTTCGTCGGGGATTCGCTGGAATTGTCGCGCAAGGCGGCGGCGACCGATGCCGAAGTGATCGCGTTCTGCGGCGTGAAGTTCATGGCCGATACCGCCAAGATCCTGTCACCGCAGAAGATCGTGGTCCTGCCCGATCTGGATGCCGGATGCAGCCTTGAGGATTCGTGCCCGCCCGACAAGTTCAAGGCGTTCCGCGAGGCGCATCCCGATCACATCGCGCTGACCTATATCAACTGCTCGACCGAGGTGAAGGCGCTGTCGGACGTGATCGTCACTTCATCCAGCGCCGAGACGATCCTTGCGCAGATTCCGCCCGAACAGAAGATCATCTTCGGTCCCGACCGTCATCTTGGCGGATACCTGAATCGCAAGTTCGGGCGCGACATGCTGCTGTGGCCGGGCGTGTGCATCGTGCACGAAGCGTTTTCGGAAACCGAACTGCTCAAGCTGATGGCCCAGCACCCCGGCGCGCCGGTGGCGGGCCACCCCGAATGCCCGCCGCACATCATCGATCACTGCGATTACGTGGGATCGACGAGCGGCATCCTGCAATTCGCCAAGACCTTCACCGGCGATACGCTGATCGTGGCGACCGAGCCACACATCATCCACCAGATGGAACTGGCCATCCCGGACAAGACCTTCATCGGTGCACCGGGTGCTGACGGTAATTGCAACTGCAACATCTGCCCGTACATGGCGCTCAACACGATGGAAAAGCTGTACATCGCGCTGCGCGATCTCAGCCCCCGCATCGAGATCGAGGAGCCACTGCGCCTCGCCGCCAAGAAGAGCCTCGACCGCATGCTCGATATGGCCAGCGGCACGGTGGGCATGGGCGATCTGGGAGCGAAGCCTTTCGCGGGGTGAATCAGCCCGCCGCTATCACCCGGCGCACCGTATCAGGCTCGGCCTCGATCACCTTGAGATACGCTCGAACAGCAGGCGGCGGCATATAGCGGCCAATCTCGTATTGCCGGATCGAGTTGACTGGGATGCCGAAAACTTCGGCGAACTCCTTCTGGCTCAAACCCAGCCGGTTGCGCATTATGCGCACACGGCGGCCCATGAGCGCGCGTTCAACACCTGCGACGCTTACGTCAAAGTCTTCGGGATCGTTCGGATCTGCCGGTATGGCGATCGTAGTTTCTTTGCTCATTTTCTTCCCTTCTGACTATGTGATTCACACATAACAGGCGAGGGAGGATAAGTCGAGATTGGCGGTAATCAGGCCTTTTTACCCTCGCCCGCAGGTTCGGAAACTCTGGCGAGCACCAGCGCCGCGCCGACCAGCGCCATGCCAATCGCGTCGGGCAGAGCGAGGACTTCCCCAAACGCGAACCAGCCGAGCACGACCGAGACGGCGGGCTGGGTGAGCAGGACGAGGCCGATCACCAGCGGCGGGAAATGGCCGAGCGCGTAGACCAGCAGGCCCTGCCCGACAATCTGGCTGGCGATCATCAGGCCGATCAGCGGCAGCCAGTGCTGCGGCCATACCGGCTCGCCCAGAAGCAGCGCGGTGATCAGCAGCACCGGGACGCCCGCCACGCTGGACCAGAACAGCAGGTTCCACGACCCCATCCGGCCGCGCACGTTCTGCACCAGCAGGATATAGACCACGTAAAACAGCCCGGCCAGAATGCAGAACAGGTCTCCCGCCAGCGTCCGCGCATCGATCTGCATCGAGCGGCCAAGCATCAGGCCTGCACCACCCAGCGCCATGGCTACGGCAGCATATTCGCGCAAGTGCGGGCGACGGTGCATGGCGATCAGCCCCCAGACCATCAGGATCACGCTGCCTGAATTGCCGAACAGGGTGGCATTGCTCAGCCGGGTCATTTCGATGCCGACATGCCAGCTGGCCAGATCAGCTGCGAAGACCATGCCTGCGCCGATGAGGATCAGCCAGACCCGCGGCGCATACCCCCATAACGGTTCGCGTCTGGTGCGGGCCAGCAACGCGAGCAACGGCAGAGCGAGGAAAAGGCGCCACAAGCCTGCGGAAACCGGGCCGCTATCGGCGATCCGGACGAACCATGGTCCCAGCGCGAGCGCGACATTTCCTGTCAGCAGCGCAAGGAAATGCATCGGACCGGGGCGCAAAGGCGGGGCCGCATCACTTGAAATCGTCATTGGCGCCGCTTAATCCAGTTTCAAAGCGAAACTGGAAATGTTTCGCCGATACGTCATTCGGAGTTCTCCTAGCATGCATGAACCGCTGTTCCAGCCCATCAGCCTTGGCGCGATCGATTTGCCCAACCGCGTGATCATGGCCCCCCTCACGCGCGGACGCGCAACGCGCGATCATGTGCCCACGCCCATGATGGTCGAATACTACCGCCAGCGGGCAAGCGCCGGACTGATCATTTCCGAAGCGACCGGGATCAGCCGCGAAGGCCTTGGCTGGCCGAATGCGCCGGGCATCTGGACCGACGAGCAGGTCGACGCATGGAAGCCGGTGACTGAAGCGGTTCACGCCGCCGGCGGGCGTATCATGATGCAACTGTGGCACATGGGGCGCATCGTCCACCCATCGTTTCTGAATGGTGAGCCGGGCGTTTCGGCATCGGCAACCCGCGCGCCAGGCCATGCACATACCAATGAGGGCACCAGCGACCATGAAATCGCCCGCCCGCTGCGGCTGGATGAAATGCCGCGGCTGCTGGATGATTATACCCGCGCCGCCGAAAACGCGAAGAAGGCCGGGTTCGACGGGGTGCAGCTTCATGCCGCCAATGGCTACCTTATCGACCAGTTCCTGCGCGATGGCAGCAACTTGCGCGAAGACGAATACGGCGGCGCCCCGCAGAACCGCGTACGGCTGATGCGCGAGGTGGTGGAACGGCTGATTTCGGTCTGGGGCAAGGATCGGGTTTCGATCCGGCTTTCGCCCAATGGCGATTCACAAGGGGTTGACGACAGCAATCCCGCCGCGATCTTTGGCGAGGCGGCACGGGTGCTGGAGGAGCTGGGCGTCAGCTTTGTCGAACTGCGCCAACCGGGACCGCACGGGACCTTTGGCAATACGGAGGTTCCGCAGCAGGATGCGTTGATCCGTTCGATCTATACCGCGCCGCTGGTGCTGAACAGCGATTACACCCCGGATGAGGCCGCCACCGACGTGGCTGCGGGCCGGGCCGATGCAATCAGTTTTGGCCGACCGTTCATTTCCAACCCCGATCTGGTTGAACGCATCGCTGCCGGCGCGCCGATCAATCCGAACAAGGGGGTGCCGCAAACGTGGTATTTCCCCGGCGAAGTCGGCTATATCGATTATCCGACGCTTGCAGAGGAAACCGGGGCGACAGAATCCGCCACGGCCTGATCGCTGGAGATAAACCGCATGCCGCCCAGATCCTGGCTTTTCGTTCCCGGTGACAGCGACAGAAAGCTGGACAAGGCGATTTCCACGGGCGCGCATGCGGTGATCGTCGATCTTGAAGATGCGGTGGCGCCGTCCGCCAAGCCGCAAGCGCGGGTGACCGCGCGCGAGTGGCTTTCGGCGCACCGCCAGCACGTGACCGAAGGCCGCCCGATCGCGCGCTGGGCACGGATCAATGCAATCGACACCGGGATGTGGCGCGACGACTTGCAGGCAGTGATGGCAGGCGCGCCGGACGGCGTGATGCTGCCCAAGTGCGAAGGCCCGGAGCAGGTGCGCCAGCTTGCCGCCGAAATCTATGAACTGGAGCAGCGGCACCGGATTCCCAACGGCACGACCCGCATCCTCCCGCTGGTGAGCGAAACGGCACGTGCGGCGATGACAATCATTGCCTATGTCCATGATCCGCTGCCGCGATTGGGCGGGCTGACATGGGGCGCCGAGGACCTGTCTGCCGTCCTGGGTGCAAGCCGCAAGCGCGACGCAGGTGGCGCATGGACCGATGCCTTCAGGTTTGTCCGCGCGCAATGCCTGCTGGCCGCCCACGCAGCCGGGGTGTGGGCGATCGACACGCTGCACGACGATTTCCGCGACGAGGAAGGCACCCGGCGCGCCGCGCAATCCGCCCGCGCCGACGGGTTCACCGGAATGCTGGCGATTCACCCCGCACAGATACCCATCATCAATGCCGCCTTCGCGCCGACGCCAGACGAACTGGCCGAGGCCGAGGCCATCGTTGCCCTGTTTGCCGCCAATCCCCACGCAGGTACGCTGCAATATGCCGGGCGCATGGTGGACCAGCCGCATCTGCGGATGGCCAGGCAGTTACTCGGTATCGGTTGATCCGGCCAGGTCCTGTTCCGCAGTTTCGGCGGCGGGCTTTACTTCTGCGGCGGCATTGCTGGAGGACGGCGAAGCCGCCTTTTTCGTTGGCTCCCTGACGGCGGCCATGGGCGGCGATGCGGTGGAGGTATCGAGATCGATCATCGCATCGGAAATTGAGCCGGGCAGCACTTCGCCCAAGCCGGATTCGGCAGCACTTTCATCCGCGGCCTTGTTGCAGGCCACAACCAGCAGCGCGAGCGAGCAGCACAGGACGACGGAGCGAAAACGAGGGTTCATGCGGACTCCGGTGGCGTAATCACGGAAGGACAGGGTGTATCGAGCCGGGCAAGGAAGCTGTCGAGCCGCGAGAGCAGCGCCTTGTCCCACGCGGCAGGTGTAACGTCGCGACCCAGCGCGGCAAGGCTGGTGACGCCGAATTCCTCGATCCCGCACGGAACGATGCCGCCGAAATGCGAAAGATCGGGCGAGAGGTTGACCGAAAAGCCGTGCATCGTCACCCAGCGGCGGATACGCACACCAATCGCGCCGATCTTGGCCTCGCGCCCGTCAGAACCATTTGTCCAGATGCCCACGCGACCTTCGACGCGCCAGGATTCGACGCCGAAATCGGCAAGGGTATCGATCACCCACCCTTCGAGCGCATGAACGAAACCACGAACATCGCGCGCGCGCCGCGTGAGATCGAGCAGGACATAGCCAATGCGCTGGCCGGGACCGTGGTAGGTATAGCGCCCGCCACGTCCGGCGAAGACGACTTCGAAGCGCGGATCGAGCAGTTCATCGGGCGAGGCGCTGGTGCCCGCAGTATAGACCGGCGGGTGTTCGAGCAACCAGACCAGTTCGCGCGCGGTGCCTTGCGCAATCGCGGCATTGCGCAGGGTCATGGCATCGAGCGCTTCCCGGTAGGGTACTTGCGCGCTTTCGCACAGGATCTCGATCGTGTCGGTTGCGGCCATGATCGGGGCATGGCGCGACATGGCCCGGCTTTCAAGGGGTGACGCAACGCAGATCGCGCAAATCGGGGG
Organism: Novosphingobium sp. CECT 9465; assembly: GCF_920987055.1. Classification (NCBI taxonomy): domain Bacteria; kingdom Pseudomonadati; phylum Pseudomonadota; class Alphaproteobacteria; order Sphingomonadales; family Sphingomonadaceae; genus Novosphingobium; species Novosphingobium sp. CECT 9465. Next base: position 3,724,499 of record NZ_CAKLBX010000001.1, on the reverse strand, counting down.
TTCGACATCGGGGGGCAAGCGCTGCTATCAAAGGTGCATGACACTCCGACTGGACAGCAGCCTCGCCTGGAAAACCGCGACGCGCCTCGTTTCGACCAACCGCGACATGCTGCTGGCGATTGCCGGGGTGTTCTTCCTGCTTCCCGGCCTAGCCTTTTCCGTGTTCGTGCCCGAACCGCAGATGGCGCCGGGCACGCCGCCGGGAGAGATGATGGAAATCATCGCCGAAGCGTGGACATCTTCGTTGCCGCTGCTGATCGTGGTGACGCTGCTGCAGATGGCCGGCACGGTGACGATGCTGATCGTGATGACCGATCCTGCGCGGCCCACTGTGGGCCAGGCGATCCGGCGCGGATTTTCTGCGCTGGGACCTTATGTGCTGGCACAGATCATCGTCGGCGGTACGCTGGGCATGGCCTTTCTGGTACTGGTGAGCCTTGCGGCGCTGACCGGCCTTCAGGTGCTGGGTGCATTCGTGGTGATTGCCGCATTCGTGGCGATGGTGTGGTGCAGCCTGCGCATGGCACTGGTGGCGCCGGTGCTGGCGATCGAGGCAGAGCGCAATCCGGTGCAGGCGCTGCGCCGTTCGTGGGCGTTGACGCGCGGCAATTCGGGCCGGTTGCTGGGCTTCCTCATGCTTGCCGGGCTGCTGTTTGCGGTGATCTATGGGCTTGCGATGATGCTGGTGGGCGTGGTGCTGGTGCTGACCACCGGGGGCGGTGTGCAGCAAGTGCTGACCGCTGCCGTTTCAAGCGCGCTGACATCGGGCGCGCTGGTATATTTTATCGGCATGCTGGCGGCGGTCTATCGCCAGCTGGCTGGCCCGCCGCAGGGCGAAGTGGCGGGGATTTTCGAGTAACGACGCGCTGACCGACAAGGCCTCCCCGACCTGACCCTCGCAAGCGCGAGGGTGGCCCGGTTATTCCTTCCAGCCCCACGAGATCACGCAGGGCGGCACGTTGATCGGTTCGAAGCCCTTGTCGATGTGGCGGAAGAACTGGCCCATCAAATCGCGCGCGCGCGCGGTGTACTGATAGACAAGGAACGCGCCGCCGGGGCGCAGGACACGGTGCGTGGCGCCCATGATGGCCGGTCCGACGCCTTCGGGCAGGGTTGAGAACGGCAGGCCCGACAGCACATAATCGGCATGATCGAAGCCGTGCGCGCGGACGATTTCCTCAACATCCGATGCCGAACCGTGAACGGCGGTAAAGCGACTGTCACCGATGGTCTTCGCCAGGTATTCGATGAAATCGGGATTGGTATCGATGACGATCAGCTGCCCGTCGCGGCGCAGCTTTTCCAGAACGGGGCGGCAGAAAGTGCCGACGCCGGGACCATATTCGACGAACAGCCGACATTCGTCCCAGTTCACTTTCGACAGCACACGTTCGATCGTGCGCCCCGATGAAGGCACGATTGCGCCGACCATGGCCGGGTGCTTGATGAAGCCCTTGAAGAATATCCCGGCGGGGCCGAGCATGCGTTCCGCCTTGCGCCTGGCCCGCTGGAGAAGGGGCTCACGCGCCGCCTGGGTCGAAGTCATCGGGTGAAATGGTCCTCTGCCGGTCAAGCTCGCACAGGCGGTCGCAAATTTGCTTCGCCATTGCAAGCGTACATCGGCGCGCTTACCGATGATGAATGAACCAGCCGTGGACAATTTTGCGGAAGAAGCGATGAGCGAGGACGCAGTTCGGCTTCCCAAAGAGCGCATGGCGCTGCTTTTTGCGGTCATGCTGGTGACCGCCGCCGGCAATACCGCAATGCAATCGATCATGCCGTCTGTGGGCACCCGGCTGGCCATTGCCGACGTATGGGTGAGCCTCGCCTATTCGTGGTCGGCCTTGTTGTGGGTGGTCATGGCGCCGTTCTGGGCGCGACGATCCGACCGGCGGGGACGAAAGGCGATGATGGCACTGGGCATGATCGGCTTCATCACGTCATTTGCGCTGTGCGGGCTGATCCTGCATCTGGGACTGGCCGGGTGGCTTGGCGCGACGCTGACGATGGTGCTGTTTGCGTTGGCGCGGACATTCTATGGCGGGTTCGGTTCGGCAGCACCGCCCGCCGTCCAGGCCTATGTCGCCAGCCGCACCGGACGGGCAGACCGCACCAAGGCGCTTTCGCTGGTGGCATCAAGTTTCGGGCTGGGTACGGTTCTTGGCCCGGCGCTGGCACCACTGATGATCCTGCCGGGGTTGGGACTGATCGGGCCGTTCGTGGTGTTCACCCTGCTTGGTGTGATCGTTCTGGCGTTGTTGAGGATGCGCCTGCCCGACGACGATCCCCGCTTTGCCGGACGGGGCGAGGTGATGTCGGCACCGTTCAGCGCGTCATCCAATCCGCGCCTTGTAGACGATACGCCTGACGGGTCACCCGACGAACTGCCCGCTGCAGAGCCGCAGCACATGAATGCGGACCGCCTGCGCTGGGCGGACAAGCGCTTGCGTCCGTGGCTGGTGACAGGGCTGGTTGGCGGGCACGCGCAGGCGATGCTGCTGGGCGTGATCGGCTTTCTGCTGCTGGACCGGCTGGGCCTGCGCGGAAATCCCGATGCGGGCGCCGGGCCGGTGGGGCTGGTGTTGATGGCAGGCGCATTTGCCACACTGCTGGCGCAATGGGGCCTGATCCCGATGCTGGGCATGGGGCCACGCACATCGACGCTGTGGGGCATGGGCCTTGCCGCGCTGGGCATCGTGCCCGTGGCCGTGGGCACGGACCTGCACACCATCGCGGTCGGCTTTGCGGTGGCTTCGATGGGATTCGGCCTGTTCCGTCCGGGGTTCACGTCGGGTGCCAGCCTTGCCGTGAGCCGCAGCGAACAGGGGCAGGCTGCCGGAATCATCGCTGCGGTGAACGGGGCCGCCTATATTGCCGCGCCCGCCATCGGCGTATGGCTCTACAACCATTCGCAATGGCTTGCATGGGGCGCGATGGAGGCATTCGCACTGCTGGTGGTTGCGCTTGGCCTGTTCGGGCTTGGGCGCGACCGCGCCTGAAGACCGCATCGGGACTTGCCAATCCGCGCGTTTGACGCCAATCGCGCCAAATGCCTGCCGCAAGCAATTCCCAGAAGATCATTGCTCGCGGCGTCAGTTCCAATGCGTTCAGCTTCGTCATCCGGTTCGCGGCCAAGGCGTCGTTCCTTTATGTCGGCGCGCGACTCTATGGCGCGACGAATTACGGCGTGTTCGCGATGGCCAGCGCCATGGTGGAACTGGCCGTGCCGGTGGCCAGCCTTGGCCTGAAGCGAATGATCTTTCCCTGGCTGGAAGAAGGTCGGGGGCCGGAAGAAGGTCGGGGACTGGAAGAGGAGCCGCACGGCGAAGGGCCGCGCCCCGCCACGCATGTCCTGCTGGATGCCCTGCTGCTGGCGATAGTGGCAGGCGTGGCAGTTTCGCTGCTGCTGATCCTTGGTACGCAATTGCTGCCCGCCACGGTGGTTTCAGACCAGTTGCGACTGGCCTTTGCGCTGCTGGCGCCTGCCGTTCTGGGCCAGATCACGGGCGACATCGCGCTGGCGGCGACGCGCTGGACGCACAAGATGCGCTATGAGGTGATCGCGCGCGGCCTGATCGAGCCTTACATGCTGACCGGCGTGGCGCTGGGGGCGTGGTATCTCGGTATGAACGAGACCGGCATGTTGCTGGGCTATTGGGCAGGGTCAATCGCGCTCGCGGTGTTTTCGGTGTGGAGTGCGCGCCATTGCCTGGGTCCGCTGCATTTGCGGCACTGGCGACCGCACCCACGCGCCTTGATGCAGCGCGCCCGTTCGCTGGTCCCGGCTTCGGGCAGCGATCTGCTGACCAGTCTTGCCCAGCGGATCGATCTCTATCTCGTGGGCTTCCTGCTGGGTGATGCCCCGGCCGGCGTCTATGGTGTTTTGCGCCAGTTGCGTACGCCGATCCTGCAGGTACGACAGGCCTTTGACGGCATCCTAACCCCGTTGACCGCGCGCACGATGAAGGCCGATGGCGATGTGACGACAGGCGAGGCGACCGCTGCGGCGACGCGCGTCATCCTGACGATCCAGCTGGGGCTGGTACTGCTGATGGCGGCGGCGGGCGATGCGCTGCTGGATCTGTTCGGTACGCATTATGCCACCGGCTACAGCGCCTTGCTGGCAATGGTTCTGGCAGAGACGATCAATGGCGCATTCGGGGTTTCGGAACTGATCCTGTATTATCGCCGTCCCGCACTGGCGCTGAAGGTAAACCTGATCCTGATCGCGATTGCGGCGGCGGGCATTCCTCTGCTGACGCCAAAATACGGCATTCTGGGCGCTTCGATGGCAATGTTGCTGGCGGCCATCGTTGCGGCGCTGTTGCGGCGGCACTGGCTGGCAGGCCTTGGCGTACGTCGCCACCTGCTGCATGCAGCCGTGCCGGCGCTCGCGGCGGGAGCGGCGGTCATCTTTAGCGCCTATGGCGGCTGGATCATGCGGATGAGCCTGCTGCAGGGGGCGCCTCCGGGGCTGGTCAAGGCAACGCCACCGCTGATTGCCCTGGCAATCTATGCGCTGTTCGTGTGGGGTTGGCGCAAGGCCCGGCCCGGTGTGCTTTCGCTGGCGCGCTACCGGATCAGCTGAACGCGGCAGAGGCGGCCTTTTTGGCGCCCGCGATGCGGCTGGCCGTCAGCGTTGCGGCACGGTTGTGCAGGATCACCGAAATCGCCAGCAGCGCGTTGAGCACAACCGCCTGATAGAAGAAGTACCATACCGGGCTGCCCGCGATCATCGCAAGGCCGAGCACGATGGCGCGCGGATTGGGACCGAGCAGCTTGAGGAAGCTGAGCAGCGGCTTCTGCTCTCGTGCGACTTCGCCCCGGATAACGTCGAGACGCGCAGAGTCCTGTTTGGCCATGGCTTCGCCAACCGCGTTGTCGATGGTGCGCGCGTGGGGCGTCATCCCGGCGGCGAGATAAAGATAGCCTTGCGCGACAGGTTCGAACAGGCGGGCGAACACGCTGCCTGAGCCGAGAATGCCCGCGCCATTCCCGCGTGAATTGTTGAGCCACGGAACGCCATAGGTCCAGTACTGATAGAAGCGGCGCTGCACTTCGACGTGGTTGGACTGGACGATATGGGATGCCCCCGCCGCCAGTGTCCACGCCCAGGCCGGGCCTGCGCCGATCTGGCGGGTGAGCACGAACGCCAGCAGGACGTAGACGACGATGTGGCTGACATAATCGCACACGCCATCGACCATTTCGCCGATCGGGCTGGATTTTCCGGTCAACCGCGCAAGATCGCCATCGGCGCCATCGACCACGTGCCAGCTCATGTGCAGGACCATGCCCAGCAGCGCGCCCCACGGCCAGCCGAGCGCCCAGGTGCCGCCGGTTGAATCCATGTTGAAATAGACCACGCCCGCCATCACCACCAGCGACCCCCCGATAACCGAAACCATGTTCGGGGTCAGTGGCGTATGCGAAAGCAGCTTTGCCAGCCGCCACGCCAGAGGGTGATAGAGGTAGAAATTCAGGGAATCCTGCATTTCACGCGGGCGCTTGGGGCGCTTGGCGTCCCTGGCGTCAGCGAACCTCGTCATTTTGTGCACTCCTCTTGTGTCGTCATGGCTTGGCGACCGGGATTCACGGCTATATAAATCTGCCGCCCCGGTAAACAGGGTCGGCGCAGACTTTGCACCGGATAGGTGTGCGGGAGCGGGGGCAACGCACCCCATCAAACGCGCCATGACAGGATAGACCGGCCATTTCCACTTCTGCTCTTATCGTGTTTGCAACCGGGCGGGACGCGGACCTGCTTGTGGCAGGCATTCCTGCCGCAGCGCGCGTCGTGCGTGAAGCGCGGCTGGCCGGGATTGCCGCCTGCGAAGTGCTTGGAGGAGCAGGCTGGCAGCCCAGCGCGACGACCCGCGCCGAGGCAGAACGCCTTGGTGGGACCATGCCGGTATCATTCACACCGGTTGCATTCGAACGGCAACCTGCGAACCCTGTGGCCAGCACGGCCGTGATCCGGGGCGATGCCCTGCCTCCGGCACAGGCGATCACCGATGCCGTGGCGGGGCGCAACGAACCCGTCGATGGGGTGGAGATCGCAGCAGGCCATGGCGTTGACGAGGCTGTGGCGCGCGCGATTGCGGCGGGACAGGGCGCGGCGGAGCGGCTGCGCGCAGCCGGGCGCGCGATCCTGCGGTCTACCGCCAAGCCCACCGACGGCATCGTATCGCGCCATATCAACCGTCCGGTATCGCAGGCAATGTCCAGCGTGGCCTTGCGCATTCCGGGATTCCGGCCCGTCCATGCAACGATCGGCACCGCGCTGATCGCGATTGCCATGTTCGCCTGCCTGTTGGTGGGCGGCGCCTGGGGGCTGGTGGCGGGCGCGCTGCTGTTCCAGGCCGCATCGATCTTCGATGGCGTGGACGGCGAGGTTTCCCGCGCAACCTGGCGCACATCGCCCGAAGGCGCGCGGATGGACAGCCTGATCGATGCCGCAACGAATCTGGCGTTTCTGCTGGGCGTGGCGCTGAACCTCCAGATGCGGGGTGAACTGCTGGGCGCAAGCCTTGGCTATACGGGGCTTGTTTTGCTCGCTATGGGGCTTTTCCTGATCGGACGGGCGGCGGCGCGCAGTAATGCCCCGTTCAGCTTCGATCTTGTCAAGGAGCACTATCGTTCCAAGGGCGCTGACAGGCGTTCCGGGGGTGCAAGCGGGAATCGGCCAGCGGAAACCGCGGCGGTTCGGGTTGGCGTTGTTGACGAAAAGCCATCGCAGATCATGCAATGGCTGACTTTCATGACCAGTCGCGATTTTTTTGCGCTGGTGTTTGCTCTGTTGATTGCGTTCGGGTTTGCGACGCTTGTCCTGGCCCTTTTCGCGATCGCTGCGGCGGGGTGGCTGGTGGCAGTCATTTTCGCTCTCGTGCCTAAGCAAGCTTGACGGCGGGGATTCTTCTTGCTTTTGGCGCGCGATTTATAAATGAGGCGTTATCGTTACAGCCGCCCTGGGCGCCTGTGTGAAGGGATCTGAATTCATGAAGCCAATCAAGGTCGCCGTGATCGGCGTAGGCAACTGCGCTAGCTCGCTGGTGCAGGGGGTTGCCTACTATCGCAACAACAATTCTTCGCAGGGCCTGATCCATGACCGGATCGGTGGCTATGGCGCGGGCGATGTCGATTTCGTGCTGGGCGTCGATGTCGATGCACGCAAGGTCGGCAAGGATATTTCGGAAGCGATCTTCGCTGGCCCGAACAACACCACTGTTTTCCAGGCCACCGTGCCGCCAACCGGCGCCAAGGTGATCATGGGCTATGTGTCGGACGGCGTTGCCCCGCACATGACCGGCGTTGGTGAAAAGGGCTTCATCGTTGCTGACGAACCCGAAGCGACACAGGCCAGCATCGTTGCTGCACTGAAGGAATCGGGCGCCGAAGTGCTGCTCAACTTCCTGCCGGTCGGTTCGCAGAAGGCAACCGAATTCTACATGGAATGTGCTCTTGAAGCCGGCGTTGCCGTGGTCAACTGCATGCCCGTGTTCATCGCTTCGACCCCCGAATGGGAATCGAAGTTCCGCGAAAAGCGTATCCCGATCGTGGGTGACGACATCAAGGCGCAGGTTGGCGCCACGATCGTCCACCGCGTTCTTTCCAGCCTGTTTGCAGCGCGCGGCGTGAATGTGGAACGCACGTATCAGCTGAACACCGGCGGCAACACCGATTTCATGAACATGCTCGACCGCCAGCGTCTGGGCAGCAAGAAGGAATCGAAGACCGAAGCGGTGCAAGCCATGCTTGCCACGCGTCTGGCCGATGAAAACATCCACGTTGGTCCTTCGGACTATGTTCCATGGCAGAAGGACAACAAGCTGTGCTTCATCCGCATGGAAGGCCAGCAGTGGGGCAATGTGCCCATGAACCTCGAACTTCGCCTTTCGGTCGAAGACAGCCCGAACTCGGCGGCTTGCGTGATGGACGCGATACGTTGCTGCAAGGTTGCGCTCGATCGTGGTGAAGGTGGTGCGCTGATCGGCCCGTCGGCCTACTTCTGCAAGCATCCGCCGCAGCAGTTCAACGACGATGTCGCAGCCCAGATGGTCGAGGAATATGCCTCGGTCGAAAAGCTGGCCGCCGAATAAGCGACTTGCCTCGTGCAATGAAAATGGCCGACCGGGCGGACGTCTGGTCGGCCTTTTCATGTTTAAAATCCCGATAATTACAGAGAATCCCGATGGACGCGCTGATCATTGCCGCCGGTTACGGCAGCCGCCTTGCCGACCTTTCGCCCTCAAAGCCGCTGACACCTGTGGCCGGTGTGCCGCTGATCGAGATTGGCGTCCGTCAGGCGATGCTCGCAGGCGTTACCCGTGTGGTGGTGGTGACCGGGCACAAGGCCGATCTGGTCGAGGCGTTCCTCGCCGACCTTTCCCTGCGCGCCGGGATCGAGATCGTACCGGTACGGCTTTCCGACTGGTCCACGCCCAACGGCTTTTCGGTCATGGCGGGGGCGACGCGATGCGATGGCAATTACCTGCTGATGATGGCCGACCACATGTTCGAAGCCGATATTCTCGCGCGCCTGCTCGCCGAAGACCGCCCGGATCGTGGCGTGACCCTGGCGATCGACCGCCGTGTCGACAACCCGCTGGTCGATCCCGACGATGCAACGTGGGTGAAGATGGACGACGAAGGACGGATCACCGCCATCGGCAAGACCATCGCACCTTATGATGCGGTGGATTGCGGGGCGTTTCTGGCAACACCCGAACTGGCCATCGCCATCCGCGAAGCCATTGCTGCCGGCAAGTCGGGCAGCCTTTCGGACGGAATGCAGCGGCTGGCCGATGCAGGTCGCGCGGGCACGATGGACATCGACGATGCCTGGTGGATGGACGTGGACGATCCGCGCGCGCACGAATTGGCCGAGGAACTGGCGCCGTGGTATCTGGCGCCCACATTCGCCGCAGTTCAGGCGACTGCGGACGAGGGCTGAGGCGCGAAGAGGCCAGAAAAGCCCAAAACAAGCGGGGAGCCTTCCGACTCCCCATTCGAATCACGGATACTTGAGATGGATGCGGGTCGACAGGCCCGACTTGGCGATGTTCAGCCGCACCGACCGGAACGAGGGAATGCTCGCGACGGTAGGCGGATTGTTGGAAAAGCCGAAACCTTCCTCAGGCAGGCCGAGTACGCCGCCACGCTTGAGATTGCGGCTTGAATCCTCATCGTGATAGACCGCCAGTACATAGACGCCGGGCTTGGGCACGAACAGGCACATCTTCGTTTCGGGCGCCGTGGCATCGACACGGCCGACGTACATCGAGCCTTTCTTGACGAGGAACTTGCGCGATTCGTCGGCATAAAGCGTTACCGCCATCAACCCGTTGCCGTTCCGCACGCCATCGATGGTCACGTTGACCCAGGTGTCGCTTGCCGGCCCGGCACAGTTCGGCCTGCCGCTGGTTGCGCTGGCAGGTGCCGCGAAAGCCGTTCCCGCGCCGGTCATGGTGGCGACGGTTGCAGCAAAGGCAAGGGCCGTGGCGTGAAGACGTCTCGGCGTAATCATGGTCAATTAACCCCAGTTTCGATGTTTCTGTGCGGCACATCGCACCCTGACCGCATGAAATTGCGACCGCTGGCTTTGTGACATCCTTGTCCCCGCCAGCGACATACCGGCAGATTTCGCCGCCGTTAAGTACGATTCGTGCCGTGAATGCCCGCTGAATTTTCATGCGATGAACCGTTCATCGACAAAACACCGCTTCCGCTTGCCGCGAATCGGCTCCGATGCGGGACATTCCGTGTGGATAAGACTGTTCAAAACGCTTGCCCGCCCGATTCGCCAAAGGTAACCGCTTAAGGCGTGGGGTGGCCATTTGCAGGCGCCAGGCGTTGCGTCGGTGTTGTGCATGTGTCCCCTGCCACCGCCGCAGGAACGCCGCACGTCGCAGGAAGACGCCGCCCGATGATACCACTGATTTCCCCTTCGATTCTTTCCGCAGACTTCGCCCGGCTGGGCGAGGAAGTGCGCGCGATTGACGAAGCCGGGGCCGACTGGATCCATGTGGACGTGATGGACGGCCATTTCGTCCCCAATATTACAATCGGCCCGATGGTGGTGAAGGCGCTTCGCCCGCACACGGCCAAGCCGTTTGACGTGCATCTGATGATCTCGCCGGTGGACGGCTATCTTCAGGCCTTTGCCGATGCCGGGGCAGACATCATCACGGTCCATCCCGAAGCCGGTCCGCACATTCATCGCACGGTGCAGGCGATCAAGGGGCTGGGCAAGAAGGCGGGGGTTTCGCTCAACCCCGGAACGCCTGCGAAGATGCTGGATTACCTGATCGACGACGTGGATCTGGTGCTGGTGATGAGCGTGAACCCCGGTTTTGGGGGGCAGAGCTTCATTTCCAGCCAGCTGCGCAAGATCGAGGCAGTGCGCAAGATGATCGACAAGACCGGCCGCGACATTCACCTTGAAGTGGATGGTGGGGTGGATCTGAAGACGATCCGGTCCTGCGTTGATGCCGGGGCCGATGTGCTGGTGGCCGGAACCGCCACCTTCCGGGGCGGGCCAGGCCAGTATGCCACCAATATCGCTGCATTGAAGGCCCTGGGCTGATATGAGGGACGGCGGCTTCTCCACCATCGGAAGCCGCCCGGCGGCGGGCGCCGCTCCGCCCGCACTGCCGCTCGATCCGACGAAGGAAGAACCGCTGGCCGATCCGCACGACCGCTATGTTCCGCAGGAGGAGGATGCGCCATCGCTGGCCGATCCCGCCGCGATCGAGCCGGGCCGGGCGCTGGCGCTGGCCGATTTTGCGCCGCCAGCGCTGGGTGCGGGTGACCGGCTGGTGCGCTTTGCCTATCGGCTGGGCCTGCCCGCCAGCGCGATCCATCCGTTCCGCAAGCGCGCAAAAACCCGCCTGACCGCCACCGTCACAAACCCGCTGCCCGGCGATGCCGCTGCGGGCAAGGCGTTGCGGGCCGGGCATTTCCTTGTCCACGGCTTCAAATCGCCGATTGCCGACACCGCTTTTTCAGGACCGCGCCTGCCGCCGCCGTTCGAACGCATGGTCCACGGATTCCGCTGGCTGCGCGATCTGGAATCGGGCGGGCAGCGCCAGCAGTGTACGCAAGTGGCCGAGCGGATTTTCTCGACCTGGCTGGCTGCCAATCCCAAGCCAGACCCGACGCCTGCATGGGATGTCGGCAATGTCGGGCATCGCCTGCTCAACTGGATGGTTCATGCGCCGCTGGTGCTTTCCGGGCAGGACCGCGCAGTGCGCAACCGTGCTCTGCACACGATCGACGATACCGCCCGCTGGCTTGACCGCCATGTCGGCAAGGCGGAGGACCAGCTTGCCGAAGTGGCCGGATGGTGCGCGCTGGTCGCCGCCGGGCTGATCATGGCTGATGGCAAGGCGCGGCGGCTGTTCGGCGAGGCTGGGCTGGTGCGCGCATTGGGCGAATTGGTGAGCGACGATGGCGGGGTGCTTTCACGCAGCCCGCTCTGCCAGATCGAGGCGATCGAGCTGATGGTCTTGTTGCGCGCCTGCTACGAAGCGGTGCGCGCCGATCCTCTGCCGCAGATCGGCACGATGCTGAACCTGCTGGTGCCCCCACTGCTGGCGCTGCTGCACGGCGATGGCGGTTTGGGCAACTGGCAGGGCGCAGGCGCGATAGAGGCGGAGCGAATTGCCGCGCTGATCGGGATTACCGGCGTGCGTACCCGGCCTTTGCGCGATGCGCGGCAGTGGGGCTATCAGCGCGCGACTGCCGGGAAAGCCGTGCTGCAGTTCGATGCCGGGCCGCCACCTGTCGCACGCCATGCCCGCGATGGCTGCGCATCGACGCTGGCGTTCGAATTCAGTCATGGGCACGACCGGCTGATCGTCAATTGCGGCGGTGCGGCATTTGCGGGCGGCTTGATTCCGCTGCGGCTGGAACAGGGGTTACGCGCGACAGGCGCCCATTCGACGCTGACCATCGACGATTTCAATTCCACCGCCGTGCTGATCAACGGGCGCTTGGGATCGGGCGTGTCCGAGGTGGAAGTGGACAGGCGGACCCTTTCGGCTGACGGCACAGGACCCAGTGGTTCAGGCGGGGGTGCGACCAGGATCGAGGCCAGCCACAACGGCTATGTCGGGCGCTATGGACTGGTGCATCGCCGCATCCTGATCCTGCGCGACGATGGCAGCGAACTGCGCGGTGAGGATCTGCTGGTGCCTGCGGGGCGCAAGGGCAAGCGCGGCACCATCGGCGTTGCCTTGCGCTTTCATCTGGGTCCGCATATCGAGCTGGCCGCCAGTTCGGACGGGAAAGGCGTGACGCTTGCCCTGTCCGACGGCAGCCTGTGGCAGTTCCGTTCGGGCCGCGATGCGATCACGGTCGAGGAAAGCCTTTGGGCAGACGGTCAGGGACGGCCAGTGGGCACACGCCAGCTGGTGATCTCGGCCAAGGTTCCCCGCAGCGGAGAGAGCTTCTCCTGGCTGCTCAAGAAGATGAGATAGGAATACCACACGTGACCACGGTTACCATCAAGCGGGCGCTGCTTTCAGTGTCCGACAAGGCCGGGCTTGTCGATCTGGGCAAGGCGCTGGCGGCGCGCGGCGTCGAGCTGCTTTCGACCGGCGGCACCGCCAAGGCCCTGCGCGATGCGGGGCTGACGGTAAAGGACGTGTCCGAACACACCGGCTTTCCTGAAATGATGGATGGGCGCGTCAAGACCCTGCACCCGACGATTCATGGGGGGCTGCTGGCAGTGCGCGACAACCCCGAACACGCCGCTGCCATGGCCGAACATTCCATCGGCGCGATCGATCTGGTGGTGGTCAACCTCTATCCGTTCGAAGCGACCGTGGCCAAGGGTGCCGCGCGCGACGAGGTGATCGAAAATATCGACATCGGCGGGCCATCGATGGTGCGTTCTGCCGCGAAGAATCACGGCTTCGTGACGATCCTGACCGATGCTGCCGATTATGACGCCTTCCTTGGCGAACTGGCGCAGAACGACGGCGCCACGACGCTGGCATTTCGCAAGGCAATGGCGGCCAAGGCCTATGCCGCGACGGCGGCCTATGACGCGGCCATTTCGCAGTGGTTTGCAACGGTCGATCAGCAGGAACACTTCCCGCCAGTGCTGGCGAGCGCGTTTTCGCGCGTGACCACGCTGCGCTATGGTGAAAATCCGCATCAGGATGCGGCGCTCTATGTTCCGCGCAACCCGGCAGTGACCGGACTGCCGCAGGCGACGCAGATTCAGGGCAAGGAACTGTCCTACAACAATTACAACGATGCCAATGCCGCGCTGGAACTGATTGCCGAATTTACCGTCGGGAAACCGACGGTGGTGATCGTCAAGCACGCCAACCCCTGTGGCGTGGCGAGCGGGGATACCCTGCTCGATGCATGGAAGGCGGCGCTGGAGTGCGATTCGGTTTCGGCTTTCGGCGGAATCGTGGCGACAAACGTAGCGCTTGATGGCCCGACCGCAAATGCCATCTGCGAAATCTTCACCGAAGTGGTGGTGGCGCCGGGCGCGGACGATGCGGCCAAGGCCGCGTTTGAGCGCAAGAAGAACCTGCGCCTGCTGCTGGTGGACAGCCTGCCCGATGCGGATCGCAAGGGGCTGGTGACCGTGCCCATCGCCGGGGGCTTGCTGGTGCAGGACCGCGATTCGGGCAAGGTCGACAAGGCCGACCTGAAGGTGGTGACCAAGCGCGCACCTACCGAACAAGAGCTTGAAGACGCATTGTTCGCTTGGACCGTGGCCAAGCATGTGAAATCAAACGCTATCGTCTATGCCAAAGACGGGGTGACCGCAGGCATCGGCGCAGGCCAGATGAACCGCCGCGATTCATCGCGCATTGCCGCCGCCAAAGCAAAGGAAGCGGCTGAAACGCACGGTTTTACCGAAGCGCGTACACACGGTTCGGCTGTGGCATCAGATGCCTTTTTCCCGTTTGCCGACGGGTTGATGGCCGCCGTTGAAGCAGGCGCGACTTGCGTCATCCAGCCCGGCGGTTCGATGCGCGATGATGAAGTTATCAAGGCGGCGGACGAAGCGGGCCTTGCCATGGTCTTCACCGGCATGCGCCACTTCCGCCATTGATAGTGATCCCCCCTCCCGTTTGCGGGAGGGGCTGGGGGTGGGCCTTTTTGTTTGGCGATTATACCCTTTGCAAACATCACTTCGTCATTGCGAGGAGGCGAAACCGACGAAGCAATCCACCGCCGCTACACACCGCTCTGGATTGCTTCTCCCCGCTTCGCGGCGCTCGCAATGACGAATCCAAGGCTTGTCTTTGCAAAAGACATAATCGCCAAGAAAAAGGCCGGTCCCCTGCGGAACCGGCCTTTTTCATGTCAGACACAATGTAATGCGATCAGCGGTAGAAGATGTGACCATCGATCTTCGCCATGCGTGCCTTGCCCCAGCGGGGCGAGACATGCGTGGCGTGGAAGAACATCGCGCCTTCCACCGGGCTTTTCCACAAACCCTGATCGGCGATCACCGCAACGCGCACGGCATTCTGCCACGCGGCGCTGGCGCGGTTGATCGAAGGCATCGAACGGCCGCGGACGAACGAGAATTGCGAAGGCTGGTACACTACGCCGCAATAAGACGCAGGGAAACGACCCGACTGCGAACGCGCGATCACCACACGGCCGACAGCGAGCTGGCCAGCCAGCGATTCGCTTTTCGCTTCGAAAAAGATGGCTCCGGCCAGGCATTCCAGTTCATCGGAAAGGGCTGCGGGGGCGGGGGTGTTCTCTACCAGATCGGCCAGCGAAGACGCGACGACTGCATCTTGCGCGGACTCCGTGGTCTCAGGCTGTACAGGAGCAATGGCCTGAATGACCGGCTGGGAGATGAAAGTTGTCGCGATGGCGACAGGAGCGTTGAATCCTTGCGCATTGGCATGGGATCCGCTCGTGCTCAGCAGCGTTGTGATAAAAGTCGCAGCCATGCTCAGCGTGGCGGCGTAACGGAATTTCTTGCTCATCCAACATCGTCAAAGTGCGGTGAGCTTCCAGCCATGGCGCGACAAAAAGCCCTGCCGCACGGGCTGAAAAGCCGCGCGGGGGCGAAATGCCGAAGGGCCATGTCGGTTGCCCCCCGTCTGCGTGCCAATGCGGTTGGCGCCATCGCCTTCCGTCATCGCCTGCGCAAAATCGGTGCGGTGCCTTTATTGTGCGGGGGCGAAGAGTCAACCCGCGTTCACCGGGACGACAGGTTCTCGCAGATGAACTGTTCCACTTTTGCGACAGTCAGTTCGACTATCCACACGTCCGGGTCCTGACGTATCCGGCGGCTCAAATAATCTTCAAATTCTGATTTATTCTCAGATACTTGAGCCTTTACTTCGATCCATTTGCGGCTGCCATCAAGCTGCGGCATCCGTTCGAACAGGCGGCCAAGCCCTTGATTGTCCAGTATAACGATCAGGATGGTCCCGCCGTCTCGCTCGCCCTTGTGAAGGACCATGCCGAAATCGCCTGTGGCCTGCGCCGTGCGGATCAGACCGGATACTTCCAGGTGAGCGGGAAGCCTGCTGTCCATTTCAGGCGAGTGCCGCGCGCAGCCCGGCGTTATAGCCGTCTAGGCTCGACAGCGGGATTCGCGAACGCTGGAAAGTACCGGTGCCGCGCCCGACTTCCTCGCCCTGGGCATCGATCAGGCGCGCTTCGGCAACCAGAACACGGCGGCGGCCGGACACCCAGTGCCCTTCGGCGATCAGCGGCCCTTCGTGAATAGGCTGGGTGAACAGCAGGTTGAATGACGTGGTCAGCAGGAAGCGATCCGTGACAAGGGTATTGGCCGCGTAAAACGCAGCATCGTCGAGCATCTTGAAGTAGATCGTGCCATGCGCCGCGCCCGCCGCATGGAAACAGGCGCGGGTGACATTGAAATGAATGCGAGAAATGCCCTCGGCCACGATTTCAAGCCGCGATTCGAACAGGTTATTGACCGGAGCAGAGCCGTAAAGGCCTTCGAGTGCACGCCAGTGCAGCGCTGCACTGCTATCGCTGCCCGGCCCGAATTCAGGCGGCGTCACGGTCGATCACATTGACCAGCAGACCGTAAAGAGCCTCGGCATTGGGAGCGGAAATCAACCGTTCGTGCATGCGTTCATCGCGCATCAGCCGCGAGATGGCAGCCAAGGCCTGCAAGTGGGTGGCACCCGCCTGCGAGGGCGAGAGCAGGCCGAACACGCAATCGACCGGCATGCCATCGGCCGATGCAAATTCCACAGGGTTTTCAAGCCGGAAGAACGCCGCGACCGGGCGCTCCAATGCATCGATCCGGGCGTGGGGAATGGCGACGCCACGCCCGAAGCCGGTGCTGCCCAGCTTTTCGCGCTCCTCGATACCATCGGCGACCGCATCGAAATCAAGCGCGTAGACATCCGCAAAGCAGCGAGCGAGATCGGCAAGGATCTGCTGCTTGTTATCGGCGCAGACCATGCGGACGGCCAGTTGATCGAGCGTGAAGAGAGCCGTCATAGCGGATGGAATAGATCACAAAATTGCAAATACACGGTGAATTGTGGCGCGCAATGCGCCCGAACGCCGGGGAACGCAAGAGCAAAGCGCGCGGCAGAAGTGCCATCGCAAACGGGGAGCGGACGGTTACGCCCCCTCCCCGTTTTGAACCATCCTTCGGCGTGGCGATTACTTGGGTTCGACCCAGCCGATCGAACCATCGCCCCGACGATAGACCATGTTGTGAACGCCGGTTCCGGCATTCTTGAACATCAGCGCATTGGTGTTGCGAAGATCGAGCATCATCACCGCATCCGAGACGGTGGCCGTCGGCACGTCGACGCGGGTTTCGGCGATGACCAGCGGAGCATCGGCGGGTTCCTCCTCGCCCGCCTCATCATGGGCGAACACGGTATAGGCGGCATCCTGCACGACGAGGTTGGATTCATCGGTCTTGCGCGCGTGATCGGCGTTTTCGTGGCGATCCTTGAGCCGGCGCTTGTAGCGGCGCAGCTGCTTTTCGATCTTGTCGGCCGACTGGTCGAGCGCGGCGTGCGCGTCCTGCGCGATGGCCCCGCCCTTGAGGATCAGACCGTTGGTGACATGTGTGACGATATCGCAGCGGAAACCGCCGTGCGGGGCTTTCCCCATCGTGACATGCGAGGAAAGCGCTCGGGAGAAGTACTTGTCGACGATGGTGGAAAGACGTTCCTCGGCATGTGTCTGCAATGCAGCGCCGGTATCGACCTGGTGTCCCGAAACGCGAATATCCATAAGCTACTTCTCCTGTACACTCGGGCAAGCCGGCCTTGATCACACCATCAGCGTGACCAGATCGGCTCACTGAAACCCGCCATGAATTCTGTATGGCGGGCCAGCTCCTGCGCGCTCGCGGCATGCGGGCGCGGGGAACGGAATACGCGGGTAACCGACGACGTGACGGTCATTGAACCTTCGGTCGGCATCGCCGCTTCTGCAGCGAGTTCGAGACCGATCTGTCTGCCGCCCTGCAGCTCGACATAAAGCTGCGCAAGCAGTTCAGCGTCCAGCAGTGCCCCGTGCAGGGTACGGTGGCTGCGGTCGATCCCGTAACGCGTGCACAAGGCATCAAGGCTGAGCTTGGCACCGGGGTGCTTGCGCCGGGCAATCGCCACCGTATCGATCATGCGATCACGGCTGACGGGTTCAAGCCCGCACGATTCAAGCTCGTTATTGATGAATCCGAAATCGAACCCCGCATTATGCGCGACCAGCGGCGAATCCTGGATGAAATCGAGGAATTCGCCTGCCTTTTCGGCAAATTTCGGCTTGTCCGAAAGGAATGCGATCGACAGGCCATGAACGGCCTCGGCTTCTGCCGGCATATCGCGTTCAGGATTGAAATAGCAGTGATAAACGGCACCCGACGGCACCTTGTTGACCATCTCGATGCAACCGATTTCCACCAGTCTATCCCCCGATCTGGGATCGAGGCCGGTCGTTTCTGTATCGAAAACGATCTCACGCATTAGGGGATATGTGGACCTGCAATCCGGGGCTGGCAAGGGGAGTCGGGTTCAGTCCCGCGGGTTTTTTTCGCGGATAGCCGCGACCAGCGCCGCCACCTGCGCCCGTGTCTGCGCAAGCGTGACGCCAGTATCGATAACGTGCGTGGCGCGGGCGCGCTTTTCGGCATCGGGCACTTGCAGCGAGAGGATATGCGCGAACTTTTCGGGCGTCATGCCCGGCCGGGCCAGCACACGTTCGCGCTGGACAGCAGCGGGCGCGGACACGACCAGCACTGCGTCGAGATCGGCACCGTGGCCCTTTTCGAACAGCAGGGGAATGTCGAAAACCACAAGGGGCGCGGCCATGTGTTCGACCAGAAAAGCCTCACGCATGCGCGAGACGGCGGGATGGACGATGGCTTCGAGGCGCTTGAGCGCCGCGGGATCACCGAATACCTGCGCGCCAAGAGTCTGACGCCTGACGCCTTCGGGACCGGTCGTACCGGGAAATGCGGCTTCGATGGCGGGAAGCAGTTCACCATCCGGCCCCTGCAGGTGATGGACGGCGGCATCGGCATCGAACACTGGTACGCCCAGTTCGCGCAACATCTGCGCGACCGCCGATTTGCCCATCCCGATCGAGCCGGTCAGCCCGGCGATGAACGGGCGGGTCATGCCAGCAGCCTCGCGCGCAGTTCAGCATCAGCCTCCCCGCGCGGCGGCACCGCGCCGAAGAACCGGCGAAAGGCGTGGTCGGCCTGCCCGATCAGCATCGACAGGCCATCGATGGTGACGAAACCGGAATCGCGCGCCGCCTTGAGGAACCCGGTTTCGAGCGGGCTGGTGACGATATCGTAGAATACCGATCCGGGCGGCGCATGGCTGAGATCGAAGGGAAGCGGCGGTTGCCCGGTCATGCCCAGCGCGGAAGCATTGACAACCAGATCGAGGCAACCTTCACGATCGTCGAAGGCGAAATCCGTGGCATCGGCAAAATGATCGAGCGGGGCGACGTGGTGTTCGCCGCCGGGATCGAGTTCATCGAGCAGGGCGCGCGCCTTTTCCACGTTGCGGCCTGCCAGCACGATGACCAGCCCGGCGTCTGCCAGCGCGGCAATGATCGCGCGTGCCGCGCCGCCGGTGCCGAGCACGCGGGCCATGCGGAAATAGTGGGTCTGCGCCAGCAGTGGTTGCAAAGGTTCGAGGAAGCCCGGCGCATCGGTATTGTACCCGATCAGCGCGCCCTGTTCGCGGACGATGGTGTTGACCGCGCCGATTCGCGCGGCGAGCGGATCGAGCCGGTCGAGCAAGGGAATGACCGCCTGCTTGTGCGGCATGGTGACGTTGCAGCCGCGCCACGCAGGATCGGCGTGGCGCGCGGCAAGGTAATCCGCCAGATCATCGGCCTTGACATGGGCGCGGCGATAATCGGCTGCGATGCCCAGCTTCTCAAGCCAGAAACCGTGAATCACCGGCGATTTGGATTGGGCAATCGGATCGCCGATCACTTCGGCATAGGCAGTCACGCTTCGAGTTCTCCGAGATCGCGCAGGGCACCGAGCAGCGCCAGCAGTGGCATGCCCAGCACGGTGAAATGGCTGCCTTCAACCGCTTCGAACAATTGCGCGCCAAGCGCCTCCATGCGGAACACCCCGACGCAGCCCGAAACGGCAGGCCATTCCCTGTGGAGATAGCTCTGGATAAAGCTGTCGGAAAGGCTGCGAACCTTGAGCCGCGCGCATTCAACGTGGCGCCAGACGCATTGGCCATCACGCATCAGCACCGCGGCGGAATGAAGGCGCATTTCGTTGCCGGAAAAGAACGCAAGGTGTTCGGCCGCGTTTTCCCGGCTGACCGGCTTGTCGAACAGGCGACCGCAGACTTCGACCAGCGAATCCCCGCCCAGCACCAGTCGCCCCGGTGCGCCGACCGAAACCGCCAGCGCTTTGGCTTCGGCAAGGATCAGCGCAATATCGCCGGGCGGAACCCCGATCAGTTCACGCTTGATCGCGCCTTCATCGACATGGCCTGCGCGCGCTTCGAACGGAACGCCTGCGGCTTCGAGCATCGCCTTGCGCGAGGCGCTCTGGCTGGCCAGGATCATGGACATAAGCTGATGAAATTCATATCGGTTTTACACCATCACCACTGCCGCCACCGGCGGCGCGTTCGTTGTACAGATTGATCACCGCCGCTGCGGTTTCCTCGATAGAGCGGCGCGAGACATCGATTACCGGCCAGCCGTTATCGGCAAACATGCGCCGCGCATACTGCACTTCGCGCGTGACCTGATCGTTATCCACATAGGCCGTTTCAGGAACCTGGTTGAGCGAGAGCAGGCGGTTGCGCCGCACCGCGATCAGGCGTTCCGGGCTGGTGGTGAGACCCACCACCAGCGGTCGGCCCAACGAAAACAGCATCGGCGGCGGCGGACTTTCGATCACGATGGGAATATTGGCGACCTTGTAGCCGCGGTTGGCCAGGTAGATCGAGGTGGGCGTCTTGGAGCTGCGCGAGACACCCGCAAGCAGGATATCGGCCTCTTCCCAGTTTTCCCAGTTCACGCCGTCATCGTGTGCGATCGTGAACTGGATCGCGTCGACGCGCGCGAAATAGGCCTCATCCATGATGTGCTGGCGGCCCGGTCGCCCCTTGGCCTGCACACCCAATTGCTGCTGCAGGGCATCGGTGACGGTATCGAGCGCAGCAACGCTGGGCAGGCCCAAAGTGACGCAGCGCTTTTCCAGCCGTTCACGCGTTTCAGGATTGACCAGGGTATAAAGCACAAGGCCCGGATTGGCGGCGATTTCACCCATGATACGATCGAGATGCTGCATGGAGCGGACCATCGGCCAGAAGTGGCGCACCACATCTGCGCCATCGAACTGCGCAAGCGCAGCCTTGGCGATCATCTCCAGCGTTTCGCCCGTGGAATCCGACAGGAGATGCAAGTGCAACCGCTGCATTTTGGCGCTTTCATGGGGGGCCGGGAAAGCCTTGTGGAAACAGGACCGATAAACCACGGGACAGCGTCGGGCACAAGTTGAACGGGCGATTCCATGCTTGTTTCCCGCCCTTCCCACCTCCGGTTGTGGACAGGGGGACAGGCTTTTCCCCAGCCTGTGGAGAGCGGTGAGAACTTGTTCTTGACCTGATTTCGGGCAGAGTCGGACATGTGGAAAAGGGTGGAAGCGGACTCACAAATCGGGCAGAGCGCCGCAATCCCCGCTTTCCACAGGGCCAACTAACACCATCAACCTGATTCTAAGAATCTAGTTTAAGTAGAATGGATCGAAACCCGCGATGCCCGGCCCGCTTCTCGATACGCTCCAGGGTGCCAATCTTGCCCGTCGTCCGATCTGGCTGATGCGACAGGCCGGGCGTTACCTGCCCGAATATCGCGCCCTTCGCGCAGAACGCGGCGGGTTCCTCAAGCTGGTCTACGATACCGATGCTGCGGCTGAAGTAACCGTGCAGCCTATCCGGCGCTTCGGCTTTGACGGTGCGATCCTGTTTTCCGACATCCTGATCGTGCCTTATGCGATGGGGCAGGACTTGCAGTTTCTGGCTGGCGAAGGCCCGCACCTCTCGCCACGCCTCATCGATGCCACGCTGGAAAGCCTCACAGCCGTGCCTGAGCGTCTTGCCCCGATCTATGAGACGGTGGCCAAGGTAAAGGCGCAGATCGGCCCTGAGACGACGCTGCTGGGCTTTGCAGGCAGTCCGTGGACGGTGGCGACGTACATGGTCGCAGGCGAAGGCAGCCGCGATCATCACGATACGCGCGCCATGGCCTATCGCGATCCGGGTGCATTCCAGGCGATCATCGATGCGATCGCGGACGTGACCATCGAATACCTCTCAGGCCAGGTCGAGGCGGGCGCAGAAGGCCTGCAACTGTTCGATTCATGGTCGGGCAGCCTTGCCCCTGCCCAGTTCGAACGCTGGGTCATCGCACCCAACGCCAGGATCGCCGCCGCAATGCAGCGCCGCTATCCGCATGTTCCGGTAATCGGGTTCCCCAAGGGTGCGGGCGAAAAGCTCGCCGCCTATGCCCGTGAAACCGGGGTCAACGCGGTGGGTGTGGACGAAACCATCGACCCGCTGTGGGCCGCGCGTGAACTGCCCGCGAACATGCCGGTACAGGGCAATCTCGATCCGCTGCTGCTGCTGTCCGGCGGCGCGGATCTGGCGGTGCAGACCATCCGTGTGCTGGAAGCATTTGCCGACCGCCCGCACGTGTTCAATCTGGGCCACGGCATCGGCCAGCACACACCCATCGAAAATGTCGAGCAATTGCTGAAGATCGTGCGAAGCTGGTCGCGCTGATCCTCTCCGCCACACGAATCAACGTCTTGCAAACCACGGTTTCCGCGCCGAAATAGCCCGCATGGGCGCATAGGCAGGCGGAACCGCAACTCATGCAGCAGGTACTGGCGATGATCTATCTCTGGCTGAAGGCCGGCCATCTCATTTTCGTGATCTTCTGGATGGCGGGCCTGTTCATGCTGCCGCGCTTCTTCGTGTATCATCAGGAAGCACCGTTGGGATCGCCGGAAAACGCGGTGTGGGTGGACCGCGAGGCCAAGCTGATGAAGATCATCATGTGGCCTTCGCTGATCGTTGTCTGGGTGCTCGGCCTTGCGCTGGCGATGAGCATCGGCGCCTTTGCGCAAGGGTGGTTCCACGCCAAGCTGGCGCTGGTGCTGGCGCTGACCGGCTATCACTTCTGGCTGGCGAATTACGCGCAGATGCTTGCCGCCGGCCAGCGCCGGTTGACCGGCCGGAAGCTGCGCATGCTCAACGAAGTGCCTGGCATTGCTGCCGCGCTGATCGTGATCTTGGTAATCGTGAAGCCGTTTTAACCGCGCAGGGTTCGCAAACCATCGCGCATCGCATTGCGCAGCAGTGTGGCCGGTGCGCGCAATTGCTTCCATTGCGATCCCCAGGCGTTGGCCTTGGGCTGTGGTGCGGCAGTGCGCGGGAACGGGGGACGATGGCGGGGCAGCTTGATCATCGGACGTATCTCTCTTCAGGTCTCTCGTGCGGGCCGGATTTTCTCCGGCTCCATCCTGCCAACACTTTGCCACGGCCTAGGTTTCCACGCGAATGATTCTGCGTGATTGACTAAGCCTGCGCGCAGGAATATCTCCGCGACCGACCGGAAACAGATGCGCTGCCCCGTTGCAGCCGCCCTCTCGCTTTCTCCAAGCCCTTTAGAGGCTTCCGGCCATTTCCAGCCTTTGCCTTGGATACCCGTGATATGCATTTGAAAGACTTGAAGAAGACACCCCCCGCCGAGCTGGTCCAGATGGCCGAAGAGCTTGAGGTCGAAGGCGCGAGCACATTGCGCCGCCAGGACCTGATGTTTGCGATCCTCAAGGAAATGGCCGAAGATGGCGAGGAAATCCTCGGCATCGGCACGATCGAAGTCCTGCCGGATGGCTTCGGCTTCCTGCGCAGCCCCGAAGCCAATTACCTTGCCGGGCCGGACGACATCTACGTTTCGCCCAATCAGGTCCGCAAATGGGGACTGCGCACGGGCGATACCGTGGAAGGCGAAGTGCGCGCACCCAAGGATGGGGAGCGCTATTTTTCGATCACGCGGCTGATCAAGGTCAACTTCGATGATCCCGATGCGGTGCGCCACCGCGTCAACTTCGATAACCTGACGCCGCTTTACCCGGATGAGCGCCTGCGCCTCGACACGCTGGACCCTACGGTCAAGGACAAGTCGGCGCGCGTGATCGATCTGGTCAGCCCGCAGGGCAAGGGCCAGCGCGCACTGATCGTCGCCCCGCCGCGCACTGGCAAAACCGTGCTGCTGCAGAACATGGCCAAGGCGATCACCGACAATCATCCTGAAGTGTTCCTGATCGTCCTGCTGGTCGATGAACGCCCGGAAGAAGTCACCGACATGCAGCGCAGCGTGAAGGGCGAGGTCATCTCCTCGACCTTCGACGAGCCTGCCACCCGGCACGTTCAAGTGGCCGAAATGGTGATCGAAAAGGCCAAGCGCCTGGTCGAACACAAGCGCGACGTGGTGATCCTTCTGGATTCGATCACGCGCCTTGGCCGTGCCTACAACACGGTTGTTCCGTCATCGGGCAAGGTGCTGACCGGCGGTGTTGACGCCAACGCCCTGCAGCGCCCCAAGCGCTTCTTCGGTGCGGCGCGCAACATCGAGGAAGGCGGCTCGCTTTCCATTATCGCCACCGCGCTGATCGATACCGGCAGCCGCATGGACGAAGTGATCTTTGAAGAGTTCAAGGGCACTGGCAACAGTGAAATCGTGCTGGACCGCAAGGTTGCGGACAAGCGCATCTTCCCGGCGCTCGACGTGGGCAAGAGCGGCACCCGCAAGGAAGAATTGCTCGTCGCCAAGGATCAACTTTCGAAGATGTGGGTCCTGCGCCGCATCCTGATGCAGATGGGCACCATCGATGCGATGGAGTTCCTGCTCGACAAGATGAAGGAATCCAAGACCAACGAGGATTTCTTCGCCACGATGAACCAGTAAGGCCTGACATTTCGGGCAAGAGATTGAGGGCGGGGATAAATTCCTCGCCCTCGCTTGTTTCGGCGCATGATGCCCGCCACATTCGCATCCATGGCAACCCGCACGCCAACCCGGACTACGCCCGCCCAGCCCCGGCGGACTGCCCATACCGGCGCGGTCAAGGCCGTGCTCGGCCCGACCAACACCGGCAAGACGCATCTGGCGATCGAACGCCTTTGCGCGCATTCATCGGGCGCCATCGGCTTTCCGCTGCGGTTGCTGGCGCGCGAGGTCTATGACCGGGTCTGCGCGATCAAGGGACATGACAAGGTTGCGCTGATCACCGGCGAGGAACGGATCGAGCCGAAAGGCGCGCGCTGGCACTTGTGTACGGTGGAGGCGATGCCTTCGCGCCCTGATCTTGCCTTCGTGGCACTCGATGAAGCCCAGCTTTCCGCCGATCCCGAACGCGGCCATGTGTTCACCGACCGCCTGTTGCACACGCGCGGGCGCGAGGAAACGATGCTGCTGGGATCGGCGACCTTGCAGCCGATGATCAAGGCGCTGGTGCCCGAAGCGGAAATCGTCTCACGCCCGCGTTTTTCCACGCTGACGCATGTCGGCGCAAAGAAGCTCTCGCGCATTCCTCCGCGCAGCGCGATTGTCGCGTTCAGTGCCGAGCAGGTTTATGTGATGGCGGAAATGCTGCGCCGTTTCCGGGGTGGCGCGGCGGTGGTGATGGGTGCGCTATCACCACAGACGCGCAACGCCCAGGTGGCAATGTATCAGTCGGGCGAAGTGGATTATCTTGTGGCGACCGATGCCATCGGGATGGGGCTGAACCTGGATGTGCATCACGTGGCATTCGCGGGGCTTTCGAAGTTCGACGGCCACCGTCAGCGCCGGTTGACCACGGCGGAAATGGCGCAGATCGCAGGCCGCGCCGGGCGGCACCAGCGCGATGGCACGTTTGGTACGCTGGCGGGCCAGGGAACCATGGGGGGCGGGCATGATCCTGAGTTCACCCCGGAAGAAATCTACGCGATCGAGGAGCATCGCTTCCCGCCGCTGACCCGGTTGTTCTGGCGCGAAGCCGAGCCACGGTTCGACAGCCTGGCGACGCTGATCGAGGATCTGGAAAGTGTGCCGCCACGGCCCGAACTGGCAACGCCGCCGCAGTCCATCGATCTGGCAGTGCTGAAACGGCTGGCCGAAGAACCGGATACGTCCGACGTTCGGGGTGCGCGGATGGTCCGGCGTTTCTGGGATGTATGCCGTCTGCCCGATTTCCGCCAGCAGGGCGAGGAGACGCACAGCCGGTTTGTCGCGCGGTTGTGGCAGGACTTGCGCCATGGTTATCTCGGTGCCGATTTCGTGGCGCAGGCGATTGCCCAGCTCGATGTTCCAACAGGGGATATCGACACGCTGCAAGGGCGAATTTCGGCAATCCGGTCATGGTCGTACATCGCACAGCGGGCCGATTGGGTGCTGGCGCACGATGAGATGGCGGCGCGCGCGCGGGCGGTGGAAACGCGGCTGTCCGATGCCCTGCACGCGCGGCTGACCGAGCGTTTCGTGAACCGCCGTACCACCGTGCTGATGCGCAAGGCAGGGGCCGATGCAGGTCTTTTGCCGGTGCGGCTGTGCGATTCCGGGGCGGTGCTGGTGGACGATGAACCCATTGGCCACCTTGAGGGCTTCCGGTTCGTTGTCGATCCCCTGGCGCGCGCGGCTGACCGTAAATTGCTGCTGGCAGCGGCTGAACGACATTTGCCTGGCCTGCTGGAAGCGCGCGGTGTTGAACTGATTGCGAGCGCTGCCAAGGCGGACGGGCTGGTGCTGGAGAAGGACGCGCTGGTGTGGCGCGGAATTGCGGTGGCACGACTGGAGCGCGGGCGCAGTCTTCTGAAGCCGCGAATCAAGCCCGATGCGGCGCTCGACCGCCTTTCACCTGTGTTGAAAGGCCGGGTGGTACAGGGAATGCAGGACTGGTTTTCTGCCCATGTTGCACGGCTGTTGGCTCCGCTGGTCACGCTTGACGAGGCAAGCCGTGCCAGCGAATCCGGCGCGAACCTGCGCGCCTTGCTGCTGCATCTGGTCGAGGCGGGCGGCGTGTTGCCGCGTGAAGGGTCTGGCCTTGATCGGCTCGATCCGGCGCAACGCGAACGCATGAAGAAGCTGGGCGTCAGGATCGGCGCACTGGACCTGTTCGTGCCGGCGATGCTGCGGCCGGTGCCGCTTGGTCTTTGGGCCACGCTGGCATGGGTGTGGGGAGCGAAAGCGCTTATCGCCACACCTGAAACGGCCAGCCGGGTAATCGGGGGCAAGCAGGCTGTTGCCGGGTATCGCCGCCTTGGCGCGGAATCGCTGCGCGTGGACCTTGCCGAAAAACTGCTGCACGCCGCCCACCGCACGCGATTGACTGCCAGGGGACGGCGCTTCTTCGTCGATCCTGCGCTGGCGCGGTCGATGGGGCTTTCGACCGCAAGCTTTGCAGCCTTGCTGCGCGCAGGCGGCTTTCGCGTGTTCACGGGTCGTGTCCTGTCACAGGGCGCTTACGGGCCTGCTATGCCGCCGCTGTGGGAATGGCGACCTGTGCGTCAGGGCACAGTGCAGAAGGTGGCGCCGGTGCCGCCATCCACCGGCGCATTTGCCGCGTTGGCGGAACTTGTGACACGGTAAGGGAGAACGCGCATTGCGGATCGACAAGGTGTTGTGGTTCCTGCGATTTTCCGGTTCACGCGGAATGGCGCAGGAATGGGTGGCCGATGGCCACATCCGCATCAATGGCCGCCGTGTCGCTCGTGCAAGCGCGGATGTGAAGTGCGGCGATGTCCTGGTGCTCCCTTTGCCGACACGGGTCCGGGTGATCGAGGTTCTGACCTTGCCGGAACGGCGCGGACCGGCCGTGGAAGCGCAGGGTTGCTATCGGGTACTCGATGGTGCCACGGAAAATCTGGACTCTTGACGATCCGGGTACAAGGCCTCTAGCACGGCTTCAAAGAGATACTGAGGGACGAAATTCGCCATGACCTATGTCGTCACAGATGCCTGCATTCGCTGCAAATTCATGGATTGCGTCGAGGTTTGCCCCGTCGACTGCTTCTATGAGGGCGAAAACATGCTGGTAATCAACCCCAGCGAATGCATCGATTGCGGCGTGTGCGAACCCGAATGTCCGGCCGAAGCCATCCTGCCCGATACCGAATCAGGCCTGGAGCAGTGGCTTGAATTGAATGCGAAGTTCTCGGCCGAATGGCCCAATATCACGGCGAAGAAGGATGCGCCCGACGATGCTGATGAGCACAAGGGCGAAGAAGGCAAGTTCGACAAGTACTTCTCGGCAGAGCCGGGCGAAGGTGACTGATCCGGCGCGTTTGCGCCGCGTCATCCCGTGCTGAAATCGGCCCTGTTGCCGCCGATCTGGCGGTGACAGGCTATTTCGTGTGCGTTGCGCACATACAGGGCTGGTAATTTTATTGCCGAAGTGTTATACCCTTAGCCAAGCGCCGGTGGGTTCATACCTGTCCGGCGTCTTTTCACCACGAAAAGGCAGGACAGAAAAGCAAACGGATCGCTGGGCCTCGCAAGACCGCCTGATGGGCGGTGCCTTGATGCTTTCTCCCCGATGAAGCACCCCGCGACCGCTGGCACGTCCCGCCCGCGTCGAAAGGAATACCAATGGCAGTCAAGGCTCTCGCCTTCGATGTTGGGGACTACGTCGTTTATCCAAAGCATGGTGTCGGCCGGGTGGTCGAACTTCAGGACGAAGAAATTGCCGGCATGAAGCTGCAGCTCTATGTGCTGCGCTTCGAAAAGGAACGCATGACGCTGCGCGTTCCGGTAAACAAGGTCGAAGCCATCGGCATGCGCAAGCTGTCTTCGGACAAGACGCTGCGCGAAGCGCTCGATACGCTCAAGGGCAAGCCCAAGGTCAAGCGCACCATGTGGTCGCGCCGCGCCCAGGAATATGAAGCGAAAATCAATTCGGGCGATTTGGTTTCGATCGCCGAAGTGACGCGCGACCTGTTCCGTGCGGACGACCAGCCCGAACAGTCCTATTCCGAACGGCAGATCTTCGAAGCGGCTTCGTCGCGCCTTGCGCGTGAACTCGCGGCGATGGAAAAGACCGACGAGCCTGCCGCGCTCAAGAAGATCCTCGCGATCCTCAACGAACACGCGCCAAAGTACTACGAAACGGTCTGATCCGCTTCTCCGCTAAAGCGCAGCAAAAGGCCTCCGGGAAACCGGGGGCCTTTTTCTTTGGCGATTATGCCGTTTGCAAACACGGGCCGTAGAGCACCCTCCCCGCTGCGACTAATGCTTCTTGCAGAAGCGCAAGTCTCGGCCCCCTCCCTAAAGGGAGCGACTATCTGACAGGTCAAGTGTCACTGACCAATTTCAGCTCTTGTTTCGCGTGCTTTTGCGTTGAGTCGGACGAGCAGTTTTCGGGCGAGGGCGATGCGGACGACCATTTTGGGTTTACCTTGGTCGAGCAGGCGTTGGCGGAACTCTGCCATGGCCGGATCGAATTTTCGCACGATGTCGGCGACGAGGAAGAGGATCGAGCGGACAGAGCTTCTTCCACCACGGATAGATCGGGCACCGGATCGTTTGCCGCTGTCGTTCGCGATGGGCGCAAGGCCTGCAAGTTTGGCGATGGCCTTGTTCGACAGGGTTCCGATTTCGGGCAGTTCGGCCAGCAGGGTGGCAACGGTGCGATCTGCCACGCCCTTGACCGAGCGCAGTGTGCGATCAAGCGCGGTCCAGACGGGATCGTGTTCGATCAGGCCTGCGATTTCACGGGCCAGCGCTTTGGCTTGGGTATTGAAGAAGGCGATGGCCTCTTTCAGGCTGGCAAGGGCAAGCGGATCGCGGGTGGAATGCAGGCGCTGCTTTTGCACCGTGATATCGCCTGTCACTTGCCGCAACCGGGCAGAAAGCGCGCTAAGCCTTTGTTGTTCGTCGCAAGGTGGCGGCGTTGGCCGTAGCCGCCGTGCCGCAGCAAAGCAGGCGATGACCTCTGCATCGATACGGTCGGTCTTCTCCAGCCGCCCCATCGCCTCGGCAAAATGCCGTACCGCTCTGGGATTGGTCAGGGCACAGGGCATGCCTGCGCGCCACAGCGCCAGGAATGCGTCCTGTTCGAGCCCGCCACTGGATTCCATCACCACCAGCCCTGCGCCATGGCGACCGGCCCAGTCCACCAACGCAGCAATCCCCGCCTCATCATTGGCGAACCGGCGATAGCCGCCGGCCTCGATCCAGCCATCAAGCCAGGCCTTGCTAACATCCACTCCACAAATCGTTTCGATCACGGTAACCTGCCTTGTCCGTACGGTTGAGACACCTGCCGACTATTCGGTCGTGCGTGACAAGCGGTGCTGGTCCCAGGCTCCCTTACGGTTACTGCCTGAGGGGTGACGGGCGACAGCACCGCAGCGCCGGGGTGGGTGGCCACCCACCCCGGCGATCAGCCGATTACATCGCAATCAACCAACAACGTCCAGATACAAGGGGCTGGGGGGTGGGTTTACAGCGCCTGCGTTTGCCAACGATAATCACCTTTTGTCTGGAGCGGGCGGGTCGTTTCGCGCTGAGGCGCAGGGGAAGCAGAGTGCGCGGAGATACCGCTTACGGCGAAGCCGTCTTCTGATTCACCGCAAGGTCCGAGGCGAGGTTGGCGGGGAGAATGGCCTGACGGCCTTGCGCATTTCCTCGGCGCTCCCGGCCTCCGCTGCGCCTCGGCGTGAAACAAGCTGGCAAGCTTGCAGCGCAGCACCCTGCACCGACCAACCTCCCGTCCCGATCCACGAACGACGTGGCGAGGATCGTATTGCCGTGTTATATCGGCAATACAGTCAACGAAGGTTTGGCAGGAGAGATTCCGTGATGCTGCAATCGCTTGTTCGTGCACCCCTGATCCGTGCCTTGGCCGGTGTGGCCGTGCTTGGCATCGCCACCGCACTGGGCGGCTGCGATACGTCGAACATTTCGTTCAACGGCAAGAAGGGTGTGCCGCTGGGCGAGCTTGACATGACCGGTCCCTCGCCCACCGCGATCACGCTGCTTGGCCCCGATAATGTCCGCGTGATCCGGGGCGACAGGCTGGCCATCACCGTCGAAGGCGAAGGTGCCGACAAGCTGCGCTTTGCCTTGTCCGACGGCGAGCTTGGCATTGCGCGTGAAGACTGGAAAATGGGCACTGGACAGCGCCCGGCCATGGTCAACGTGACCCTGCCGATGCTGAGCGAAGTCGTGTTGGCCGGATCGGGCAATCTGACGGCTGACCAGATCGGTGGCGGCGAAGCGAAGATCGTTGTGGCGGGATCAGGCCTGGTCGAGGCGCGCGCGGTCGATGCGACCAAGCTGAACGTGGATGTCGTCGGATCAGGCAAATTGCGCGCCGGCGGCAAGGCGAAGGAAATGAAGCTGACCGTGGCCGGCAGCGGCGACGCCGAGATGGACGGGTTGAACGTCGACACGGCCAAGGTTGACGTTGCCGGATCGGGCAATGCGCGCTTTGCTTCCAACGGCCACGTCAACGCCAATATCATGGGATCGGGCGAAGTGCGGGTTTTCGGCCGCGCAACCTGCAAGGTCTCGTCAATGGGATCGGGCAAGCTGGTGTGTGAGGCCGGGGTGACGCCGGATACCGGCCGCAGCGAGGCAGCCGTCGAAAAGTGAGGATTTGATTCCCAATTCATCGACTCACCGCATCGGACCAATGCCGGTCTTGCCAAAGACTTCGCGCCATGGGATTTTTGAGCGGCGAAGGAGTGTTGGATGGGATTGCGCAACCTTGCCGTTCTGCTGGTATTGACGAGCCTGCCGGGCTGTGTCGCCAAAAGTGCTTTTGATCTGGCGACCCTGCCGGTCAGGGCCGGTGCGCGCGCGGTCAACACCACCGCCGATGCCTATGATCGCGTCACCGTCAGCGATTCCGAGCGTGACCAGAAGCGCGGGCGCGAAATCCGCAAGCGCGAGGAGCGCTATGGCGAGCTTTCGCGCGATTACGACCGCGCGCTGAAGAAGTGCGACCGGGGCAATGACGACGCCTGCGCCGATGCGCGCGAGATCTATGGCGAAATGAACGCGATGCGCAGCTCGGTTCCCTACGAGCGCAACTGAACCTCAGGCAGCAGCGCGACGCAAGCGATCGTTGATCGCCACACCGATGCCGTGGTGTGGGATTGGCGCTATGGCTATGCGATCATGCGGAGCCGCAGCGCCCAGATGGAGGCACGCGTAAAGCCGCGCGGCGGCCTCTGCCAGATCGCCCGTGGATGAAAGCGAGACATCGCCGGTCACTGCGCCGAAGCCGATCAGGAATTCGTCCTCCCCTGCCCCTTGTGCATCGAGCCGGACCGGCTTGCCCGGCGCATAGTGGCTGGTCATCTGACCGGGTGCTTCGATTTTGGGTGAAGCTGGTGTGGCACTTTCGGCCCCAAGGACGTGAGCGATTTCCGCTTCGGTAATTGGGCCGGGCCGCAGAACGGCCCATGTGCCATCGCTGCGCAAGGCAACGATGGTGGATTCAATGCCCCGTTCAGTCTCCCCGCCATCGAGAATCAGATCGACCCGGTTCCCCAGCGAATCGGCAACGTGCGCGGCGCTGGTCGGGCTGACTCCGCCGCTGCGGTTGGCAGAGGGTGCCGCCAGCGGCAATCCACAGGTTTTCAACAGGGCCTGCATCACCGGATGGGCCGGGCAACGCAGGGCCACGGTGGGCAATCCCGCGCTGACCGCTGCGGCCAGTGCAGCCCCCTCGCGGCGAGGCAGGACCATGGTCAGCGCACCCGGCCAGAACGCATCCGCCAGCGCGATGGCGCGATCATCGAACAGCGCAAAGTGCTGCGCTGCCGTAACGTCGGGGACGTGCACTATCAGGGGATTGAAATCGGGACGGCCTTTGGCACGATAGATGCCTGCGACGGCGGCATCGTCGTCTGCCCGTGCTGCCAGACCATAGACGGTCTCGGTCGGCACGGCCACGGTGCCACCACTGGCGATCACGCGCGCGGCCTCGGCAATGCCGCTGGCATCGGGCAGATGCACTCTGGAAGGCTTTGTCGGCTCCATGGCTTCCCGCTATAGGGAGCGCGCCGGACCGCGCAAGCGCGGCCGCATGGGAGAGCCAAGCCATGACCTTCACACCGCCAAGTACCGATCAGCTCCTTGCCATAACGGTAAGCGTCGGACTTGATGAACTGGCCGCGCACGAGCGGTTTTCCGCCGCTACGCCCGATCTGGTCGAAGCGATTGTTGCGGGGGTGGGCGCGTTTGCAGCAGGCGAATGGGCGCCGCTACATCGGATTGGCGATCAGGTTGGCGCACAGTGGGCAGAAGGCGTTGTCACCCTGCCTGAGGGTTACACTGCGGCCTATCGGGCCTTTGTCGAGCAAGGCTGGGGTTCCATTGCCGGACCGGAAGCATTCGGCGGTCAGGGCTTGCCGTTCACGCTGGCCACCGCTGTCCTGGAAACGCTGGGCGGAGCCAACATGGGTTTCACCCTGCTGCCGATGCTGACCGTTGGTGCGATCGAAGCGCTGGATCATCATGGCAGTGCCGCGCAGAAGGCGCTCTACCTGCCCCGGCTGATCAGCGGCGAATGGTCGGGCACGATGAACCTGACCGAGCCACAGGCCGGGTCAGACGTCGGCGCGCTGCGCACCACTGCTACGCCGATCAGCGAAGGCCCTCATGCGGGCAAGTACCGGATCGCGGGGACGAAGATCTTCATCACGTTTGGCGATCACGATGCGACGCAGAACATCGTGCATCTGGTGCTGGCGCGTCTGCCGGATGCGCCGGATGGTTCACGCGGGATATCCCTGTTCGTCGTGCCGAAGTTTCACGTGGAACATGACGGCAGCCTTGGTCCGCGCAACGACGTGAGCTGCGTTTCGATCGAGCACAAGCTGGGCATCCATGCCTCGCCCACCTGCGTGATGTCGTTCGGCGATCATGGCGAATGCATTGGCGAGATGGTCGGCGCTGAAAACGGCGGCCTGCGCGCGATGTTCACGATGATGAATTCCGCGCGGATCAATGTGGGGTCACAGGGTGTACAGATTGCCGAGCGCGCGCTGCAACAGGCCAGCGCTTATGCGCGGGACCGTGTGCAGTCGCCGCGCGCCGGATCGCCCGACAAGACCCCGGTGGCGATTATCGAGCATCCCGATGTGCGGCGCATGCTGATGCGGATGCGCGCGCTGACCGAGGGGGCGCGGGCGTTGCTGTATTATACCGCTGGCCAGGTGGACCGGGGCACACTGGGCCATGAAGCTGCGCAGAAGCGCGCCGAACTGCTTGTGCCGATGCTCAAGGCGTGGGGGACCGATATCGGCTGCGAGGTGGCGAGTCTGGGCATTCAGGTGCACGGCGGCATGGGCTTTATCGAGGAAACCGGCGCGGCCCAGCATTATCGCGACGCGCGCATCGCGCCGATCTATGAAGGCACCAACGGCATTCAGGCGGCGGACCTTGTCACGCGCAAGCTGGCTTACGAAGATGGCGGCGTTCTTCAGAGCCTGATGGCGCAGATTGTCGCCGAGATGGAAGACGTGCCCGAAGTGGCGGCGCTTGCCAGAGATGCGGCCGCCATCGGCCAGTGGATGAGCGAGACGGCTTCGCTGGACGACAAGCTGGCGGGATCGGTTCCGTTCACGACAATGTGCGCCGTGGCCGTGGCGGGGTGGCAACTGGCGCGGCAGGCACGCGCATCGGGTCAGCATGCCAAGACGGCCGTGACGAGGTTCTTCAACCGGGTGATCGTGCCCGAAGCGCGCGGGCTGGGATCGTCTGCCATGTCTGGCGCGGCGCTGCTTTATGATCTTGATAGTGAGGCATTGGCTGGATGAGTGAAGCATTGTTGTTGCGGATTGCCGAAGCGCTGGAGCGGATCGCGCCGCCCGCGCTGCCGGATACGGACTGGTACGCTTTTCCGGCCTATGTCTGGGATGGCAAGGGTGCGCGCGGCATCGCACGGCTTGACGCACCTGCGCTCGCGCTGATGCAGGGCATCGACAAGCAGAAGACCGCGGTGGTCGAAAACGTCGCGCGGCTTTCACGCGGGGCGGCTGCGCATGACATGCTACTGTGGGGATCGCGCGGCATGGGCAAGTCTGCCCTGTTGCGCGCGGCCACGCTGGCGGCACAGGAAGCGCTTCCGGGTTCGATTGCGCTGGTGCAGGCCAGCCCCGATGCGGGTCTGGCCGATCTGTTCAGCATATTGCGCGGGGTGCAGCGCAGTTTCCTGGTATTTCTCGACGATCTTGGCTTTGACGCGGGCGATTCAGGCGGCGCGCGCAAGCTGCGGTCATGGCTGGAAGGTGGCGTGGAAGCGCGGCCTGCCAATGTGCGGCTTGCGGTAACCTCCAATCGCCGCGCCATCGTCGAACGGCACTTGTCCGAACAGGACGATCCGATCAACCAGCGCGACGTGGTCGACGATCGTCTGGCGCTGGCGGATCGCTTTGGCCTGAGCCTTGGCTTCCATAACTGCACTCAGGACGAATACCTTGCGATCATCGCCGGCTATGGCGCGCATTACGGGCTGGAATATGCCGAGGCCGATGCGCTGGAATGGTCCAAGCGCCGGGGCGGTCGTTCGGGCCGCGTGGCCTGGCAATTCGTCAATGAACTGGCTGGACGGGCCGGACGCTCGCTTTGAGCGACCCGGCCCCTTCCAGCCAGATTTGCAGGTCAGGGCTTGGGCTTCACCAGGTCTGATTCGGCGTTGGGCTTCATGATGTAGCGTCCGGTGCCCTTGGGCTGCGGCGGTGCAACCCGCTTTGGCAAGGCAACGGGCGCTGCTGCCGGTTGTGCACCCGGAGCGATCACGCGCCAGATCACGCCGCCCGTATCGTCGCTGACCAGCAGCGCACCATCATTGGCGAAGGCGACCCAGGTGGGGCGTCCGCGGGCTTTCTCATCGTCAGTGAGGAAGCCCGTCAGGACCGGGAGCGGCCGCTGCTTCAGCACGTTGCCGCGTTCATCGAAGCCGACGAAGACGACATCGTAGCCCGCCAGTGGACGGCGGTTCCACGAACCATGCCGCGCCACGAAGGCGCCGCTGGCAAACTTTGCGCCCATGCGGTTGCCGCCCTTGGCGAAGGCGAGGCCCAGCGGGGCGACGTGTGCGCCGAGCGCGTATTCGGGCTTGCGCACATATTCCATCAGGTATCGCGGCATCGGTGCTTCGACGCGCCAGTCGATGTTCTTTTTCCAGTAGGCCCACGGCCAGCCATAGTTTGCGCCGAAGGGCACGTTGGTCAGGTAATCGGGAACGAGATCGGGGCCGAGCATGTCGCGCTCGTTCACGGTGGTCCACAATTCCTCGCTGTTGGGGTTCCAGTCGAGGCCGTTGGGATTGCGAAGGCCCCCGGCAAATTCGCGAAGGCGCTTCTTGGTGAAATCATATTCGTGAATCGTCGCACGGCCCTTCTCCGCCTCGATGCCCCCTTCGGCGATGTTCGAGGCCGACCCGACCGTGATGTAAAGCAGGTTGCCATCGGGGCTGAGAATGAGGTTGCGCGCCCAGTGATTGCCGCCACCGGGAAGGTCCACCAGCTTTTCGGGCGTACCCGAAAGTGTCGTCTGGCCCAGTTCATAGGGGAACGAGAGCACGGCGTCGTGATTGGCGACGAGCAGGCGCCCTTCGCGCAAGACCATGCCGAACGGCGATGCCAGTGCGGGATGGTCCAGCGTGAAGCGCTGTTCGGCCGTGCCATCGCCATTGCCATCGCGCAGCAGCACGATCTTGTTCGGCGAAGGTCCGCCCGCGCCCACCTTGCGGAACAGATAGCCCATCACCGCGCCGGTGATGCCGCCACCCTGGCGTGGGGGAGAATTGGTTTCGGCCACCAGCACATCGCCGTTGGACAGGACGACCACGGTGCGCGGATGATCCAGCTTATCGGCAAAGCGGGTGACTTGCAGGCCCTGCGCCGCCACGGGCGTTTCGCCATCTTTCCAGCCGATGGGATCTGCGGTGCGGATGGTCGGGATGGTCTGTTCGTCCGGGTCGGCCAGCTTGGGGCGCGTTCCGGTTGTTTCATCCAGCGTGAATTGTGCGGATGGACCGCGCACGGACCAGGCGATGTAAGCACCGATGATGGCGACGATCACGACCAGCGCGATCAGGATTTTCTTGATCAGGTTCATGGATTTGAATCTATGCCCGGTGCGCGGCAAGGGCAATGCCCCAGAAGGTATGGATTTCGCGGATTTTGCGGTAAGGCATTCGCCATGTTCAGCTTTTCCCCGACGCACGGCCAGAGCATGGCCGAATGCCATGCCGATCTGCTCGAAGCGGCATGTGCCCTGACCGACGGCGAGCCTGATGGCATTGCCAACATGGCCAATGTGGCTGCACTGATCTGGCAATTCCTGCCCGATCTCAACTGGGCGGGCTTCTATCGCTTGGTTGAAGGTGAACTGGTCCTTGGCCCGTTCATCGGCAAGCCCGCCTGCATCCGTATCGCGCTGAACCAGGGGGTGTGCGGAGCGGCGGCTGCAACCGGCGAGACGCAACTGGTGCCCGATGTTCACGCTTTTCCGGGGCACATTGCCTGCGATGCGCAGAGCCGTTCGGAACTGGTGGTGCCGGTGCTGCGCGATGGGCGAGTGATCGCCGTGATCGATCTCGACAGCCCCTCCCCCGCCCGATTTGCGGAGGAGGATGCGCGGGGCATCGAGGCGCTGGCCGGGGCAATTGCCGCGCGTATCTGATTCCTGACCCGATTCGGGACAGCGTATGACTCCGTTGCCCGCCGCCCTTGGATTCCTGCGGCTTGCAATGGTAAGTTTGCGGTTAACAACTGGCGCAAGCTTGCGCCGGTCCCCAGGGGGATACCGCAATGCTTCGCCGCATGAGCCTTTTTGGATTAACTAGCGCCGTGCTGGTTGTCGCTACTCTCGCAGCCTCGCCCGCATTGGCGAACGATCGCCATGGACCGAAGGCCGCGCATCATGGCCAGACTTATGGCAATCAGGCCTACGGTCAGGGTCCGATCTATTACCCGCCGATGGTCGGCGCGCCCTGGCCGACCACGGTGATGGCGCAGCCTTATGCCTACCCGCAGCAGGCCTACCCGCAACAGGCTTACCCTGCTCCCGATCCGCGCTGGGCGGAGATGGAAGAGCGCTGTCGCAAGGTCTATGGCGACAAGGGCATTGGCGGGGCCTTGCTTGGAGGTCTTGTCGGCGGCGTGATCGGCAATCGCGTGGCAGACGGCAATCGTACACTCGGCACGGTTGCCGGGGCAGCAGTTGGCGCTATTGCGGGGACCGCGATCGACAAGGCCGAAGACCGCGACTTGCGCCGTGAGTGCGACGATTATGCCCGATCGGTACAGGCGCAAGGTTCCTACGGCTATGGTGCGCCTGGCGGCTATGCGCCCTATGGTTATGTCATGGTTCCGGTGATGCTTCCGCCGCAGAAGCCCTGCGTGGAAACCACGGTCGTGACCGAACGCTGGGTGGATGTGCCGGTGCGCCGCCGCTCGGCCCCGCGCCGCGCACCGACCAAGCGGATCAAGGAAAAGCGCGTCTATACCGGGTGAGACAGGGACTTCGGCACCTGTCCGGTCAGAACTCACCCCCGGTCAGGCGCTGACAGATCAGGTCAAGCTGATCGAGGGTCTTGTAGCGAATCGTGACCGCGCCAGTCGTCGGGTCGGCGTCGGCAGCAATGGTCACCTTCAGGCCGAGAAAATCTTCGAGATGCTGCTGGATTGCAGCGATGTCTGCCTGGCCGAACGGGTCCTTGGCCGCCCTCGCCTGCCGCCTGCCTGATTCCGGGCGACTGGCCTTGCGCGCCAGCTTTTCAACATCGCGCACCGAAAGCCCCTTGGCAGCGGCATCGCGCGCAAGTCCGGTGGGATCGGGCGCGTTGATCAGCGCGCGGGCGTGACCCATCGACAATTCATCGCGCACCACCATATCGAGCACATCATCGGGCAGGCCAAGCAGGCGCATCATGTTGGCGACATGACTGCGCGATTTGTCGACGAACTTGGCGATTTCCTGCTGAGTCAGGCCTTCGCTGTCGGCAAGCCTTTGATAAGCCCGCGCTTCTTCAACCGGATTGAGATCCTGGCGTTGCAGGTTTTCGATCAGGGCCAGCGCTGCGACTTCGCGCTCGTCCAGCTTGCGGACAATGGCGGGAATCTCGTGCACTTGCGCGATCTGCGCCGCACGCCATCGCCGCTCACCCGCAACAAGCTGATAGCGATTGCCACCAAGCGGGCGGACGATGACTGGCTGGATCACGCCGCGTGCAGCGATCGATTGCGCCAGCTCTTCCAGCGCCTCTTCATCAAAATGGCGGCGCGGTTGTTCGGGATGCGGTTCGATCGCGGCGACGGCAAGCATGGCGAGGCCGCCATCGCGCACACCGTCACTCCCTGATACCGAGACGCGGGAAAGCGGTTCTTCGCGGCGAACCTCACCCATCAACGCGCCAAGACCGCGGCCAAGACCGGACCGTCGCGCGGGGACCTGCGTTTTCACTGCATCCTCGCCGCTCATGCCGCAATCCTCCGTTCGGGCAGGCGCGCAATCAACTCGCGCGCCAGTTTCATGTAGGCCTGCGATCCTGGGCAGGCATGGTCATAGATCAGCGCCGGAAGCCCATGGCTGGGCGCTTCGGACAGGCGCACGTTGCGCGGAATCACGGCATCGAACACCAGATCACGCAGGCATGAGCGCACGTCGTCAGCCACCTGATCGGTCAGGCGATTACGTCGATCGAACATGGTCAGCACGATGCCGAGAATGCCGAGATCGGCGTTGAAGCGTTCCTGCACACGCTCGACCGTTTGCAGAAGCTGGCTCAATCCTTCGAGCGCGAAGAATTCACACTGCAAGGGGACCAGAATCGAATCGGCTGCAGTCAGCGCGTTGAGCGTGAGCAGGCCGAGCGAAGGGGGGCAATCGATCAGGCAGATTTCGTGCCCGGTATCTTCGGCGAGCACTTTTTGCAGGCGATGGGTGCGGTCCTCGACCGTCACCAGTTCCACCTCGGCCCCGGAGAGATCGACCGTGGCAGGTACAATATCGAGGTTGGGAATGCGCGTCGGCATCAGACAGTCGGACACGCGCGCCTGATCGATCAGCAAATCATAGGATGAACGCTCGCGCTCTGCTGCTGAAATGCCGATGCCGGTCGAGCAGTTGCCCTGCGGATCGAGATCGATCAGCAAGGTTTTCCAGCCCGTTGCTGCAAGGGCGGTGGCAATATTGATCGCCGTGGTGGTCTTGCCCACCCCACCCTTCTGATTTGCGACCGCGATAGTAATCATGAACGCCTGGCCTTTTTCGTGGATCGGGACGCGACAGCGGCAGGCTTCCCTTCCAGCAAGCGACCAACGATGATCCCGGCTCCGGGATCGGTCAACGATTGTTCCACGTGAAACACATGGCGCCATGATTCGGGAAGCACATCCAGTTCATGCTGTGCGCCGGCCCCTTTGGGCAACAGCCAAAGCGTGTCCGGTGTGGAAAACCGGGCAGAAAGCGTCACGAGTTTGTCCAATGGGGCAAATGCCCTCGCAGAGATCACCGCGTGAGCGCTTGTTGGCAAGTCTTCCACGCGCGCGAGAATGACTTCGGCATTGGAAAGGCTCAGCGCATCGACAGCGCGTTGCAGCCATTCAGTGCGCAAGCGACGCGAGTCCACCAGTTTGACATGACGTTCGGGTTGAAGCGCGGCGATCACCAGGCCGGGAAAGCCTGCCCCCGTGCCAAGATCGATCCATTCCCCTTGCGGCAATGTTCCACGTGAAACATCAAGGAGCTGTGCGGAGTCGACAATGTGGCGTTGCCAGACATGTGGCAGCGTGCCCCGCGCGACAAGGTTCTGGCGTTCGTTTTCCTCCAACAGCAGATCGATCAATTGGGAAAGTCGTGCCATGCCTGCATCGTCCGCACCCAGGATATCGCGAAGCCAGCCCTGGGCCTCAGCTTCGGTGGCGATGGTCATGCGGCAACCCTGCGGCGGGCATGGACCAGCAGACTGGCGAGCGCAGCGGGGGTAATTCCCGCAATGCGTCCGGCGGCGGCAAGCGTATCAGGCTGGGCCTTTTCAAGGCGCTCGACCATTTCGCGCGACAGGCCGGGGATATCCGCAAACGGGAACCCGTCGCCCAGCGGTACAGAGTCAGACGCGCGCAGATCGCGCAGTTCGGCGTCTTGCCGGGCAAGATAGGGGGCGTAGGCCGCATCCTCCTCAACCTCCTCGGCAAGCAGCGGATCGATCTCCCCTTCCCCAATCCACGACCGAAGGCTGGCAAGGGAGACTTCAGGGAAGCGCAGCCATCCGGTCAGCGGACGGCGCGTCCCTTCCGTTCGAACGGCAATGCCGTGACGGTTGAGTTCGGTCGATGTCGCTTCCTGTTGGAGCGATGCTTCAAGCATGGCACGGGCTGCGCTGCGCTGTTCGAACCATTCGCGACGGTGATCGCCGATGCAGCCGACGGCGAGGCCAAGCGGGGTCAGGCGTGTGGACGCGTTGTTGGCGCGCAGGCGCAGCCGGTATTCCGCGCGGGCGGTGAGCATGCGGTATGGCTCGCTCACGCCGTGCAGGGTCAGGTCATCGATCATCACCGCCATGTAGCTGTTGGCGCGATCGAGGTCTGGCGCCTCCCGCCCCAGAACGACGGCAGCTGCTGACATTCCGGCGACCAGGCCTTGTGCCGCCGCTTCTTCATAGCCTGTCGTGCCGTTGATCTGGCCCGCGCAATAAAGGCCGGGCATGGCCTTCACTTCAAGACTGCGGCGCAAGGCGCGTGGATCGATGTGATCGTATTCCACGGCATAGCCGGGCACAGTGATCTCCGCCTGCTCCAGACCCTCCATTGACCGCACCATGGCAATCTGGATATCGGTGGGGAGCGAGGTGGAGATGCCGTTGGGATAGACTGTCCGGTCATCCAGCCCTTCCGGTTCTAGGAAGACCTGATGGCCATCACGGTCGCCAAAACGATGGATTTTGTCCTCAATCGACGGACAATAGCGCGGGCCGAGCGCGTCGATCGCGCCTGTGAACAGCGGCGATTGGTCAAGTCCGCTGCGGATTATGTCGTGAGTCCGCGCATTGGTGCGGGCGATGGCGCAGAACACTTGCGGCAGCGGGCGCGTGGTGTTGAGTGGCGACATGGTCCACGGTTCGGCATCGCTTGGTTGTTCGGGCAGGCGCGCCCAATCGATGGTGCGGCCATCGATGCGCGGGGGCGTACCGGTCTTGAGCCGCGCCATCGGCAGATCGGCGTCGCGCAATTGCCCGGCGAGCCGATGGGCGGCATCTTCGCCAATGCGGCCACCTTCCATCCGTTCTTCGCCCCGGAACAGGCGCCCGCCAAGGAACGTGCCGGTGCACAGGACCACGGCTTTGGCATGCAGGGCGGTGCCGTCTGCCAGATCGAGACCTGTGACCGTGCTGCCATGAAGCCGCAGCGCCGCCGCTTCCCCGCCAATCACGGTAAGGTTCGGCTGGGCGGTAATCATCTGCTGGATCGCGGCCTTGAAGCGCTTGCGATCGGCCTGGACGCGCGGTCCCTGTACGGCGCTGCCCTTCGAACGGTTGAGCATGCGGTAGTGAATTGCGCCCGCATCGGCAGCGCGGGCGATAAGACCGTCAAAGGCGTCAACCTCGCGCACGAGGTGCCCCTTCCCCAATCCACCTATGGCCGGATTGCAACTCATCGCGCCAATGGTTTGCGGATCGAACGAGACCAGCGCGGTGCGCGCGCCCATCCGTGCAGCAACACTCGCTGCCTCAACGCCGGCGTGCCCGCCGCCGACCACTATGATGTCGAACTGGTGCATGGGGCCGCGTTACGCGAGTTGGAGATTCGCGTCAAAGATTTGGATTGGTGGCAGGCAGTGTTTCACGTGGAACATTGTGCGTGAAGATGGATGTTCACTTGCCGATGCAGAAGCGGCCGAACAGGGCGTCGAGCATGTCTTCGGTGCCGGTGCGACCGACGAGCGCATCGAGCGCGCGGCGGGCGAGCCGGAGGTGTTCGGCGGCGAGCAGTGGATCGGTGTGGGCGCAACTGTCGGCAAGCGCGGAGGCGACGTCGGAAAGCAGGGCATGCTGGCGCTGGTTGAGGGCTGCTTCGCCGGGAGCGGGGAGTGCGTTGCGCGCGTAAGCCACAAGGGCTTCGCGGAACGGGGCCATGCCCTCGCCCGTGTGAGCGGAAAGGCGCAGGCCGTTGGACTTGGCCGGTGCATGCGGCGCATCGCATTGCGCGGCAATTTCCCAGAGCGGGCGTCCGTGCGGTCCCTGTCCTTCGGGGCCGAGCCAGAGGATCAGGTCCGCGCGCTCTGCTGCGGCGCGGGCGCGGGCGATGCCGATGCGCTCGATCTCGCCAGCTCCTTCATCGCGCAGTCCGGCGGTGTCAACGAACGTGAACGCGATGCCGTCGAGCGCGCAGGAATGCGTCAGGACATCGCGCGTGGTGCCCGGCTCAGCGGCGGTGATCGCGGCCTCGTGATCGACGAGCGCATTGAACAAGGTGGACTTGCCCGCGTTGGGCGGCCCGGCGAGGACGACGCGAAAGCCCTCTTTCAAGGGTTCGGCGCGGGGGCGGGACAGCCATGATTCAAGGTCATGCAGAAGCGCGGTGCAGTCTGCTGTGAAGCCGCTGGGCAGTGCCGACTCCCCTTCTCCGACATCATCTTCGTCCGAAAAGTCGAGCGCTGCTTCGAGCCTTGCCGACAAGTGCAGCAAGGCATCGCGCCATCGGGCCACCTCGCGCGAGAGCGCACCATCGGCCATGGCGAGAGCCGCGCGGCGTTGCAGTTCGGTTTCGGCAGAGAGCAGATCGGCAAGACCCTCGGCTTCGGCGAGGTCTATCCGGCCATGGGCAAAGGCGCGGCGGGTGAATTCGCCAGGCTGGGCGCGGCGCAAGCCGGGAACTTTCGCGAGGGCGGATTCGACGGCCGCGACGACTGCGCGGCCGCCGTGGAGATGCAGTTCGGCGCTGTCTTCGCCCGTGGCGGTGCCCGGCCCCGGAAGCCACAGGATCACGGTCCGATCCAGCAGGGTGTTATCCTGCGGATCGCGCAGTGTGGCGAGAGTGGCGCGGCGCGGGGGCGGAAGCTTCCGCGCGAGCGCTTCGAGTGCGGACCCGGATTGCGATCCGCTGATGCGGATCACCGCAATTCCGGCGGGGGGCTGGCCAGAGGACAAGGCAAATATCGTGTCGGTCACGGCCTCCCCCTACAGGATCATCCGGCGCGCGTCAGGCCTTCGGTTTCTTTCCGGTGAATGCCCCCATGCCGCCCTGTTCCATAACCTGCTGGAAAAGCTTGAGGCCCATTTCCCCCATCGGTGCGACCTGCTTGATATAGCCCTGCAACTGTTCGATGCTGGTCACGCCCTGCATCGCCTTGGCGATGTTGTCGACATACAGCTCATTGGCCTTGGAAACATCGGGAAGGCCGAGAAAGCGGCGCGCTTCTTCCGGGGTACAATCGACTTCCACCGTCATTTTCATGGGAGCATCCTTCACCAATCGTCGTTGAGGCAACAGTGTCATGCAAGCTTGGCAAAGTCCACGGTCGGGGCCAACATGGCATCAGACCAAAGATACCAGTGCACAGGATGAGCGATCATGGGCGAGAATATCACGTTTGCAGCGATGCACGATGAAGGCGAAATTCCGGGATATCTTGCCGTGCCGGAAGGAC
Source organism: Novosphingobium sp. CECT 9465 (assembly GCF_920987055.1). Classification (NCBI taxonomy): domain Bacteria; kingdom Pseudomonadati; phylum Pseudomonadota; class Alphaproteobacteria; order Sphingomonadales; family Sphingomonadaceae; genus Novosphingobium; species Novosphingobium sp. CECT 9465. The sequence goes on along the minus strand of NZ_CAKLBX010000001.1, from coordinate 3,680,357 downwards.
CGATCCGCGCGGCGATCATCGTCGTGCCCGAAATTTTCGGTGTAAATCCCGGTATCCGTCACAAGTGCAAGGTCTGGGCCGATCTTGGCTATATGGCATTGGCGCCGGATATCTTCTGGCGGTTTGCGCCTGGCGTCGAACTGGACCCGGACGTGCCGGAGCAGATGGAAGAGGCATTCGGATATTTCGGGCAATATGATCCTGACAAGGGCGTGCAGGATATCGAGGCGGCGATTCGCTTTCTGCGGGACTATGAAGGGATATCGAAGGTCGGGCTGGTCGGCTTCTGCCTTGGCGGGCGGATGGCCTATATGACGGCGACCCGTACCGATATCGATGCTTCGGTGGGCTATTATGGCGTGATGATCGACCAGATGCTGGGCGAATCGCACGCGATCGCCAATCCGTTGATGCTGCACATTCCTACCGCGGACCATCTTGTCAGTGCAGAGGCACAGGCGGCGATCCATGCCGCGCTCGACCCCCATCCGAAGGTCACGCTGCATGATTACGCGGGCTTGGACCACGGGTTCGCGGCGGAAATGGGAAAGCGCCGCGATGAACAGGGCGCGGAACTGGCTGATCGCCGGACGCGTGATTTCTTCGCCCGCTATCTGGGATAACGCACGGACGGGTTGCGCCGGATCAATGCCGCGCCGCCTGCCTTGCTCCACTGTTCGATCACCAACCTGACGGGAGACGTGGCATGAAACTGGGACTGGCAGCGTGGCACCGCTATATGTTGGGCAGCGATCCAGCTCTTCTGGATGAACTGGTCGCCGATGATGCGGTGTTTCATTCACCGGTGGCCCACACCCCGCAGGCCGGACGCGAGAAGGTGCTGATGTACCTGACGGCAGTGGGCCAGGTCTTCGGCAATGGCACTTTCCGTTATGTGCGCGAGCTGGTCGACGGGCCGGAGACGTGCCTGGAATTCGAGTGCGAGATAGACGGGGTGAAAGTGAATGGCATCGATCTGATCCGCTTCGATCTGGAGGGGCGGATCGTCGACTTCAAGATGATGGTGCGCCCGTTGGAGGGGATCAACAAGGTCTGGGATCTGATGGCGGTGGAACTGGAAAACACCTGAAGGCCGCTTGCGACAAAAAAGCCCGCAGTCTGCACTGCGGGCTTTTTGCCAAAACAGTGATTTCGCTTGAAATCAGCCGTCGTAGTCAGCGCCGAGCGACGTGTTGCGCACTGGCGCCGCAGCGGTGATGCGCAGAGCTTCGGCCGACTGCGAGAGCGAGCCGATTTCATCGACTTCGTCATCATCGTCAGGCAGGACGCGTTGCAGCGACTGGATCAGGTTTTCCTTGAGCACCGTTGGACGGATAGTTTCTTCTGCGATTTCGCGCAGCGCGACGACCGGGTTCTTGTCGCGATCGCGATCGACGGTCAGTTCCGAACCGCCGGAGATCGCGCGGGCGCGCTCTGCCGCAAGAAGGACGAGATCGAAACGGTTGGGAATCTTGTCGACGCAATCTTCGACGGTAACGCGCGCCATCCGGGCACTCCGATATACTGGTAAAGATGGAAAGAACGGCTGCTAGGCCGCAGTTGTGGAAAAGTCAAGGATTTGCCGTGATCCCCAGGAATGTCAGCATGACCCGGCAATGCGGGAAGATGGCAGAGCGGAAGCACACTGTCCTATCTTCTGATCCAGTCATCCGAACACTGGACCTGCCCGATCAGGCGCGCGGGATTTCCGCCGATGATGGACCGTGGCGGAAAGGACTTCGTCACGACCGCGCCGGCGCCGACCACGCTATGATCGCCGATTTCCACGCCGGCAAGGATAAGGCATCGGTTGGCCAGCCAGACGTTTCTGCCGATTCGGACGCGGGCTACGCGCGGGAGAGAGCCTTCGCTGATCTGATGATAGTTGTTGTCCATGATCTGGACACTGTCACCGATCAGGCAATGGTCTCCGATTTCAACGTCACTGAAACTCTCGATGCTGCAACCGTTGTTTATGAAACATCGCGCTCCGATCGACAGGCGCGCCCCACCCCGGATGATGATCCGTATGGTGCCATACAACGAGCGGAAGCTGATACGGGAACCAAGATAGAGATCACCGTCAGGAACGATGAATGGCGAACGACCTTCGATCACGACCCGGTCGGCGACTTTAACGCCCTTGAATCGGAGCAGTACGGAAACAACAAGTCCCTTGATCGCTCGCTGGTATCGTTCGATCTTGTGTCTCATGGTCGGCACGATAACGCGGTGCAATACCTTGTCCATATATACAGAAAGGCGGCATGCCCGAATTGGGCCATGGCAGACGAAATCTGCTATTCATCACTTCCGTAAGAGTTGGCGCGCAGATCATCCGGCGCGAGGTCGCTGAAGCGGGTGACCTTGGCTTCGAAGCGCAGGCGGACCTTGCCGGTGGAGCCATGGCGTTGCTTGGCCACGATCAGTTCGGCAAGGCCGTAGACGCGCTCCATTTCCGCCTGCCATGCGGCGTGGGCTTCCTGCGTTTTTGCATCGTCGCTGCCTTGGGGCACCTTGGGTTCCTTGGCCGCGACGTAGTAATCCTCGCGGAAGACGAACCACACCATGTCGGCGTCCTGCTCGATCGAGCCTGATTCACGAAGGTCTGACAGCATCGGGCGCTTGTCGTCGCGCTGTTCGACCGCACGGGACAGCTGTGACAGGGCAATCACCGGAACCGACAGTTCCTTGGCCAAGGTCTTCAATCCGCGGGAAATTTCCGAGATTTCGTTGACGCGATTATCGCCAGAGCGGCCCGAACCCTGCAAGAGCTGAAGGTAATCGACCACGATCAACCCGATATCGTGGCGGCGCTTGAGACGGCGGGCGCGGGCGCGCAGTGCGCCTATGGTCAGCGCCGGGGTATCATCGATATAGAGCGGCAATTCCGCCAGACGCTGGCTGGCGAAGGAAAGCTGCTGGAAATCCTCACGGCTGATGCGGCCCATGCGCAGCGCTTCGGAACTGATGCCCGATTGTTCGGCAAGGATACGCGTGGCGAGCTGGTCCGCGCTCATTTCCAAACTGAAGAAAGCAACGCCCGCGCCAACCGAATCCTTGAGCGCGATGCCATCGTCCATGTCGCGGCGCAGGCGGTCTGCCGCATTGAACGCGATGTTGGTGACGAGCGAGGTCTTGCCCATGCCGGGGCGCCCGGCGAGGATGATCAGGTCCGAATCATGCAGGCCACCGATCTTTTCGTTGACTGAGGTGAGGCCCGTGGTCTTGCCTGAAATGTGGCCGCCCGAAAGCAGCGCCTTTTCGATCATCTCAAGCGATGTGCGGGTGGCTGCGCCGAAGCTTTGCGCCTCGCTGCCGGTCTGCGCGCCTTCGGCCACGGCATAGAGCGCGGCTTCGGCTTTTTCGACTTGTTCGAGCGGGGCGACCGAATCGCTGGTATCGAGCGCACCTTCGACAAGATTGCGCCCGACGGTGATGAGTTCGCGCAGCAGGGCGAGGTCATAGACCTGTTCGGCCAGCTCGCGCGGATTGAGCAGGCCCTGCCCGTCAGCCGTGAGGCGCGCGAGATAGGCGGTGCCGCCCAGTTCCTTGAGACCTTCATCGGTTTCGAAATAGGGCTTGAGCGTGACCGGCGTGACCACGGCCTTGCGATCAATCAGGGCCTGGATACGTTCGTAAACCCGGCCATGCACGGCGGCGAAGAAGTGCTCCGGCTTCAGCGGGGTTTGCAGTTCTTCGAGAATGCGATTGTCGATCAGGACCGCGCCGAGGAAGGCGGCTTCGGCTTCGACGTTGGAAGGAAGGGCGCGAATCTCGGACGGTTCGCGGGACAGGATGGCTTCGCTGGCTGACATGACGCGCACTGTGCCCGACCGGGTGACCGGGGGCAACGGGCCAGGGTTGTGGATAGCGGGGAGGGAATCGGTAAAATCCTTGCCCGCGCGTTTCGCCTCTGCAACACAGGGCATTCATGGGCGACCCGCGCATCTCGCATATCGAGCTGGACGAAACGACGATTATCAGGCGAAATGCCGATATCGAGCAGGAGCGCCGCATCGCGATCTTCGACCTGATCGAAGAAAACACGTTCAAACCATTGCGCGCATTCGAGGCTGGCCATGCAGGCCCTTACCGGCTGAAGCTTGCCGTGGATGACGGGCGGCTGGTCATGGCGATGGCGGACGAGGCCGGAACCGCGCTGGAAACGGTGATTCTGGGGCTTGGCCGGTTCCGGCGGCCAATTCGCGAATATTTCGCAATCTGCGACAGTTACTATCAGGCGATTCGCAAGGCCACCGCGACCGAGATAGAAACCATCGACATGGCCCGCCGCGGTGTTCACAACGAGGCAGCTGAAATGCTGCTGGAGCGGCTGGATGGCAAGATCGAAACCGATTTCCCGACCGCGCGGCGGCTCTTTACCCTGATCTGCGTGCTGCATATCAAGGGATGACATAAATCCCGGCATGATTCTGCCGAAGTGAATATCGGGGCGCGCAAACTTCATCATGGCGAAGAAACGAAACACGGCGCGAAGGCGCATGGCTGCGGCATTGCTGCTGCTGGCGCTGATCGCGGCGGGATTTGCCTGGTGGAAGGCGCGCACATGGTTGCCGGATCGTGCCGACTATCCCGTGCAGGGCGCGTGGTTGAGCGATGACGATGGCGCGGTAGACTGGCGGCTGTTGCGGGCAGCGGGTGCCGACTTTGCCTATCTTACCGCCAGCGAAGGCGTTGCCATGCGTGATGGCGCCTTTGCCGAGGGCGTCGAGGCGGCGCGTGGGCGCGGGATGCAGGTCGGCGCGGTGCATGTCTATGATCTGTGCGCCCCGGCTGGGGCACAGGCGGCGAATTTCGTGACGGTGGTGCCGCGCGATCCTGAATTGCTGCCGCCAGCCATCGCACTCGACATCGATTCGCGAACCTGCCCCGAAGCGCCGGGCGAGGCGCAGATGCAGAGCGAATTGACCACCTTCCTCAATCAGGTGGAAAAGCATGCCGAAAAGCCGGTGATCCTGATGGTTTCGCGGGGACTGGAGCAGCGGTATCATCTGGCGGCCGTGATCGACCGCAACATCTGGGTTTCGCAGGATTTCATCGCGCCGGGCTACGCCGGACGACCGTGGGTGATGTGGACGGCGACCGCGCGCCTGCGGCTGAAAGCCGCGCCGGGGCCGATACGCTGGGTGGTGGTCCAGCGATGAGCGATGTTCTGACCGATCGCCGCGCAGACCTGATCGCGGCCGCGCGCCGGGCGATGGGTTCCGCCTATGCGCCCTATTCAGGCTTTCATGTTGGCGCCGCGCTGCTGTTCGACGATGGGGCGATCGTGACAGGGGCGAATTTCGAAAACGCCAGTTACGGTCTCTCGCTCTGTGCCGAGACCGTCGCCTGTTCGATCGCCGCCCACGCCGGGCGCCGCGGTGGTTTGCTGGCGGTAGCGGTGCTGGGCGGCATGGCTGGCCGGGTGGATGCGGCGATCAGTCCCTGCGGGCGGTGCCGCCAGATACTCAATGAACTGGCAGCGCTGGGCGCGACCGATCCGCTGGTGCTCTGCGTGGGCGAAACCGAGGTGGTGGAAATGCGCCTGTCAGTGCTATTGCCCAACGCATTCGGGCCGGCGAGCCTGAACTGAACCGACTCCGGGGGAGCAACTTTGTCCATTCTTTCCGACAAGTGGATTCGCGAGCACGCGCTGAGCGAGGGCATGATCGAGCCTTTTGTCGAGAGCCAGAAGCGTGATGGGTGCATCAGCTATGGGCTTTCGTCCTATGGCTATGACGCGCGCGTGGCCGACGAGTTCAAGATCTTCACCAATGTCGATTCGGCGATCGTGGACCCCAAGAATTTCGACGGGGCGAGCCTGGTCGATCGCAAGACCGATTGCTGCGTGATCCCGCCCAATTCGTTCGCGCTGGCCCGCACGGTCGAATATTTCCGCATCCCGCGTGATGTGCTGGTGATCTGCCTTGGCAAGAGCACTTATGCGCGCTGCGGGATCATCGTGAACGTAACCCCGCTGGAACCGGGCTGGGAAGGCCACGTGACGCTGGAATTTTCCAACACCACCCCCCTGCCCGCCAAGATCTATGCCAACGAAGGCGCGTGTCAGTTCCTGTTCCTGAAAGGGAACGAGCCGTGCGAGGTCAGCTATGCCGACCGTGCGGGCAAATACATGGGCCAGCGCGGGGTGACGCTGCCCAAGCTGTAAGGGCCAAGTTCCAAGGAAACACCCGCTGGCTACCGTAGGGAGCGGTAGCCGGCGGGCAGTCGCCAAAGCCTGAGCGGGGGCTTAGGCTTTGGCGTAAGCCTCTGCTTCGGCGGCAATCAGGATATCGGCGAGCATCCAGTACGCCTCGCCCCATGCGGCGAGAACTTCGTCGGTGGCGACATCCGCGCCGAGCACTTCGCGAATGGCGGGCAGCAGGGCTTGCGCCACCAGCGGATAGTGTTCTGCCTTCACGCCGGTTTCGACATGGCGGGCGACCATGCGGTTGACCGCCGGACCGAGGTTCTCAAGCTTGTCGATATTTCTGGCGTAGGCGAGGATTGCGCCTGCGAGGCGGCGGGGCTGTTCGCCGCTTTCCTGCGCTGCACGATCGAACATGGCGGCGACATCGGGATCTTGAAACAGGCGTGCGTACATGGCGGTGGTGATCGCAACGCCGTGCTTTTCAATGGCAGGGGCGGTTGCCTTGACGATCGACTTGGCGTGTTCGGAAGCGGTGCGCATGCGGTATCTCCAATCAGGTAAATACTGGTATTTAATCTACTTGATTAAATCAAGCAGAAATTCGACATTGGCGATCATGCAATTGACCCAGCATACCGATTTCGGATTGCGCCTGCTGATCGTGCTGGCGCGCAAGGGCGGCGCGGTGTCTCTCCCTGCGTTTTCGGCCGAGCAGGGATTGAGCTATCACCATGTCGCCAAAGTGGCGCAGGCGCTGGTCAGCGAAGGGTTTGCCAAGTCCCAGCGCGGGCGCAGTGGCGGGATCGCGCTGGCACGGGATGCTGCGGATATCCGCGTGGGCGATGTCGTGCGCAGGCTTGAGCGTGGGTTGCGTCTGGCCGATTGCGCCAGTTGCGCGCTCAAGGCCGATTGTGCGCTGAGCAGCGTTCTGGCCGAAGCGCTGGCGGCGTTTCTCGGTGTGCTTGACCGCTATACGCTGGCGGACGTATCGCGCGAAGGGGTACCGGCGTTTGCGCCGTGGAGCCTGGCCCCGCCCTCCCCCGGATGCGCGGTTACGGAGCCTTCCTGAGCGCGGCGACGCAAGCCGCGCGATCAACCTCGCGGCCATCGCCGCGCCGGGCATCGACATATGTCGCGGTGGGGCGTGATGCGCCTTGCTGCGGATAGAGGTAGATGTCGAGGATGCAGGCAGGGCCGGTCCACTGCATCTTGCGCGAATCATCCTCTATCAGGTGGAGCCGCGGTGTGCCGAAGACCTTGCCCAGTTGCAGCGCATCGGCACCGATCACGCCTTCAAGGCCGGGAATCATCAGCACTTGCGCCGATGGCCGCGTGACCGGCGCCGGGCGTGGTACGGTGGTGCGGACAGGGGGCGGAGCCGAGCGCACCGGGGCCTTGCCGCCCGATGGCATGCCGCTGCCGCCGCAAGAGGCGAGCGCAAGCGCCGCAAGCGCGACAGCGAAGCGATGGGGGACGAAGCGGTGGGGAACCATGATCACGCTGCGGGAATGGAGCGCCCGTGCGCTTTGGTCAACGCTGCTGCCAACCACCGGGCGCATCGCCAGTGCAGTCCGGCGCTGATCGCATGCGCTTGCCGCAGTCCGGCGAAGCCGCTAGGCCCGCCGCGAAATCACCCTGAAATACTGCCCTTGCACGGAGCCACAGCGCAAATGTCCGAACCGCTTTATGACGTCATCGCCATCGGCAACGCCATCGTCGATGTCATGGCGCCCTGCGATGATGCCGAAATCGCGACGCTGGGGCTGGCCAAGGGCGGGATGACCCTGGTCGACACGGACCGCGCCCGCGAACTCTACGATGCGATGGGTCCTGCGCGCGAGATTTCGGGCGGTTCTGCGGCCAATACGCTGGCGGGCCTGGCCGCGCTCGGCGCAAAATGCGCGTTCATCGGCCAGGTTGCAGACGACCAGCTGGGCGAAGTTTTCGCGCATGACATTCGCGCCGGGGGAATCGCGTTCGACACGGCGGCGCGCACGGACGAACCGCCGACCGCGCGCTGCCTGATCTTCGTGACGCCCGACGGGCAGCGCACGATGAACACGTTCCTGGGGGCCTCGCAATTCCTCCCCGCCGAAGCGCTGGACGATGCGACCATCGCGGCGGCAAGTGTGCTTTATCTCGAAGGCTATCTGTGGGACCCGGAAGAGCCGCGCAAGGCGATGCGTCGCGCGATTGCCGCTGCGCGCGGGGCCGGGCGCAAGGTCGCGTTCACGCTGTCCGATCCTTTCGTGATTTCGCGCCATGGCGATGATTTCCGCGCGCTGATCGAAGCTGGGCAAATCGACATCCTGTTTGCCAACGAACACGAGCTGGCCGCGCTGACCGGGATTGACGATTTCGACGCAGGACTGGCGCATCTTTCCGCAAAAGTGCCGACCGTGGTCGTCACCCGCAGCGAAAAGGGCGCCCACGCGATGAGCGGGGGCGAACATGCCCATGTGCCTGCCGAGCCGATCGCCAGGGTGATCGACACGACAGGCGCGGGCGATCTGTTTGCCGCCGGATTCCTGTTTGGCTACGTGCGGGGCAAGCCACTGGCCGCGAGTCTGACGCTGGGGGCTATTTGCGCGGCGGAAGTGATCTCGCACTATGGCGCCCGTCCCGAAGCGGACCTCCAGGCACTGGTCGCAACGCGTTTGGGGTAAGCGCCGTCACCGCGCCATGAAGGCTTCGATTTCGTCGACCGTGCGTGGGATGCCAGTGCTGAGGCGTTCGGCGCCTGTGGCGGTGACGAGGTAGATGTCCTCGATGCGGATGCCTTGGTTGAGGGGCTGGTTGTAGAGGCCGGGCTCGATGGTCAGGACCGCGCCTGCGGGCAGTGGCTTGGCGTAATCGCCAGCATCGTGCACATCGAGACCGACGAAATGGCCGAGGCCGTGGGTGAAGTCATCAATGCGTCCTGCCCTGCGGAACACAGCGCTGGCGGCTTCGGTCATGTCCTCGTGCATCACGCCTGCCTTGAGCATCCGCGCGGCGGCGTCCTGCGCGGCAAGAACCAGTTCGTAATCGGCGCGTTGCTGCGTGGTGAATTTGCCCGATGCGGGGAAAGTGCGAGTAACGTCGCAGGCATATGTGCCAACAGCGGCGGCGGCATCGATCAGGACCAGATCGCTGGCACCGATCTCCGCATTGCCATGGGCATAATGGAGCGAGGCGGCGTTGCGTCCGGTGGCGACGATGGAATCGTAGGACAGCCCTTCCCCGCCGCCTTCGCGAAAGCCGGTTTCGAGGATTGCGGTCAACTGGCGCTCGGTCATGCCGGGACGGACGGCCTTCATCGCGGCGAGGTGGCCTGCTTTCGTGGCGGCGGTGGCGCGGCGCATCAGATCAAGCTCGCGCGGTTCCTTGACCGTGCGCAGCGCGGGCAGCAGCGCGCTCTGGTCCTTTAGCGTGCATCCGGGCACGCGTGCCATTACGCGGTTGTAGAGGTCAAGCGCCGCCGGGACCGGGCTGGAGGCGCTGGCGATCGGTCCCATGAAATGCAGGGTGCGGCTGCGCGCGGCCATGCCGGTAACCAGCGCATCGAGGCCGGATGTGCGGCGCACCCGCTGGATGCCGGTGCGCGCCTCGATCTGCGAGCCGAGCGGCAGACGTTCCACATCCCAGCGTTCGGTTTCGACATCGCGCGAAGGCAGCAGCAGGAATTCGCGATAGAGGCGCTCTGCCGGGGCAAGGACCAGCACCGCGCCGGGTTCATCGACGATGCCGGTAAGCCACGCGAAATCGCCGCTCTGATGGAACGGCGGGCTGACCGGTCCGCTGGTGGCCCCACGCTTCGCGCCATGGATGACCGCGACGCCGTCCTTGAGCGTGGCCATCAGGCGGGCGCGGCGTTCACGATAGACGTCGGCGGCAAAGGGGAATGTGCCCGAAGGCGTGGCGAAGCCTGAAGGGGGCAGGACTTGCGCGCGGACGGTGGCGGCAAGCGCGGCGGTGGCGGCAGCTCCGGTCAGCACGGTGCGGCGGTTGAAATGCATGAATCTCCCCTTCGCGCGAAACCGTAGATGGTTTCAGATGAAAGGGGAGAGAGTTTCGACGAACGACGGCAATGCGAGGCACTGCCACCGGGCGCTGGGATCAAGCCTGCTGGATATAGACCCGCATCGCGTCGGCTTCTGCCTCGATCTTGTCGATGCGGTGCTTGACCAGATCACCGATGGAAACGAAGGCGACCATCTTTCCGCCCTCGACCACGGGCAAATGGCGGAAACGACGCTGGGTCATCAGGGCCAGCGCTTCGAGCACACTGGTTTGCGGGGTGATGGTGATGACCGGCGCGGTCATCATGTCGCGCACTTTCATGTGCAGCGCGGCTTCACCGTGCTTGTGCAGGCAGCGCATCATGTCGCGTTCTGAAAATATCCCGGCCACGCCGATGTCGCCATCGCGCACGGGAAGCGCGCCGATCCGGTGCGTGGCGAGCATATCGACCGCATCCGACACCGAATCGTCGGCGCTGCAGCTCCACACTTCGCTGCGTCCGGCAATGACCTGTGCAATCGTCATGGCATCCTCCATCCTGTTACCGGTCACATGCGCCTATGGGCGTCTTGCGTTCCGCTTGTCTCCCTGCTGGATCATGCCACCGATCCGGCCGTTGCGAAAGCACTTGCCTCCACCATTTCCCCGCCACTATTCGCGATGCGAAAAGGACCATATCGATGGCAGGCCGATCCCCCCTGGACGATCCGCACAACGCAAGTTTCGCGTGGGCGCGCTATCGCTTGCTGATGAAGTGGATGGGCGGGTTCACCGCAGCGGTGGTGATACTGGTTCTGGCGCTGTTGTATTCGTGGATCGGGTTCGTTTCGGTCCATTTCTACATCGCCACGGCGTTGGGTGTCGGACTGACGATCATGCTGATGGCGGCGCTGATGGGGCTGGTGTTCCTGTCCAGCGGGACCGGCCATGATGAATCGATCCTCGACCCGCTGGAGGATGAGCGGAATCGTTGACGTCTCGGACGTTGAGGTTTGGCGCTATCGCTCCTATCTTGGGTCCATGTCCGAACCTGTCATCTCGCTCGCTCCCAGCGCCGCCGCGCGCGTGGCCACCATTGCCGCCAAGCAGGCGAAGCCTGCGATCCTCCGGCTTTCGGTAGAGGGGGGCGGCTGTTCGGGCTTTCAATACAAATTCGGTCTCGCCGATGCACCCGAAGCGGATGATACGGTTACCGAAACCGATGGTGTGAAGCTGCTGGTCGATTCGGTCAGCCTCGACCTGCTGGAAGGCAGCGTGGTGGAATATGTCGAATCGCTGGGCGGCGCGGCCTTCCGGGTGAGCAACCCGCAGGCGGCTTCGGGGTGCGGGTGCGGGTCCAGCTTCGCGATATGATCAAGGTTGCATCGTTCAACATCAACGGGATCAAGGCCCGCCTGCCGCGCCTGCTCGAATGGCTGGAGGAAACCCGGCCCGGCATCGCCTGCCTGCAGGAGATCAAGACGCAGGACGAAGGCTTCCCGGCGGCCGAGTTCGAGAAGATCGGCTATCATGCGATCTGGCACGGACAGAAGGGCTTCAACGGCGTGGCGATCCTTGCCGATGGGCAAAAGCCTGTGGAAGTGCAGCGCGGGCTGGCCGGGGAGCCGGAGGACGAGCATTCGCGCTATCTTGAAGCCGACGTCTTCGGCCTGCGCGTGGTGTGCATCTATCTGCCCAACGGCAATCCGCAGCCGGGGCCGAAGTTCGATTACAAACTGCGCTGGATGGAGCGGCTGCGCGCCCGGATGAAGGCGATTGCGGCGGAGGAAGTGCCGGCAATGGTGATCGGCGATTACAACGTGATCCCCGAAGACAAAGACACCTATTCGGTCAAGGCGATGGCCGATGATGCGCTGATGCAACCCGGATCGCGCGATGCCTATCGCCGGTTGCTCAATGACGGGTGGACCGATGCGATCGACACGCTCAACCCGCAGGGCGGGGTGTGGACGTTCTGGGATTATCAGGCGGGCGCGTGGCAGCGCGATCACGGATTCCGCATCGATCATGCCCTGCTTTCGCCCGAACTGGCAGACCGGATGGTGAGCGCGGGCGTGGACAAGGACTATCGCGGGCGCGAAAAGGCCAGCGATCATGCGCCGGTGTGGGTGCAACTGCGAGCCTGACTCGGCCTGTCGCACATGCGCAACGGCCTGCTGAATGATTCTCGGAATAGGCGAACGCCTGTGCATGGCGTCACTGCACGTTAAGGCAGCATGCGCCATGCAGGCCACGACGATACGAAAACACGACAAGAAAGCACGACCATGGGCCTGTTCAAGCCTGACTTTTTCCGCTCGCTGGCCTTTGGTTTCCTGATGGGGGCTGCCGTCATGGGCATGACCGCCGGAGCCACCGCCTTTGCCTCTTCGTCCACCACACAGCAGGTTGCACAGTAACATGAAGCGTCCGATCCTTGCCGTCCTGACAGCGGTGGGGATCATGACCGCCGCTTGCCAGCAGCCCGCTCTGGCCGAAGGCGTGATGGCTACGCCCGCTGCGGCGGTGCAGGCCAACGAGGCGCCGGGCAAGAAGGTCGCGGTGTTTGCAGGCGGCTGCTTCTGGGGCATCGAGGCGGTGTTCAGCCATCTGAAGGGCGTGAGCAGCGTCGTATCGGGCTACCACGGCGGATCGAAGAAGGATGCCGATTACGACACTGTCGGAAACGGGCGTACCGGCCATGCCGAAGCCGTGCGGGTGACGTACGATCCTTCGAAGATCCGCTACGATCAGCTTCTGCGCGTGTTCTTTGCGGTGGGCGCCAACCCCACGCAGCTCAATTACCAGGGACCGGACCACGGATCGCAATACCGCAACGCGCTGGTGCCGCTGGACAAGGAACAGGCGCGGGTTGCGGCGGGGTATCTAGCCCAGTTGAAGCGACTGGATCTGTGGAAGCAGCCGATCGTGACGACGGTGGAGCCTTACAAGGCGTTCTACCCGGCCGAAAGCTATCATCAGGATTTCATGGCGAACAACCCGGACCACGGCTATATCCGCCGCTGGGACGCGCCCAAGGTCACGGCGCTGAAGCGGATGTTCCCCGATCTGTACAAGCCGATCTTCACGCGCAACTGATTTGCGCTGGTGCGGCAGGCCCCCTATCTAGGGATCATGTCAGGCCACCATCACCATCACGATTTCGCTGGCGAGAAGCTGGTCCTTGCTGCGCGCGACGCCTTGGTGGCGGCGGGCGAGCAATGGACCGATATGCGCTCGGATGTGTTCGAAGCCCTCGCCGGGTGTGAAAAACCCGCCTCGGCCTATGACATTGCCGAAAGCGTCGGCACCGGCCGGGGCAAGCGGGTTGCAGCCAATTCGGTATATCGCATCCTCGACCTTTTCGTGCGGACCAATCTGGCGCGGCGGGTGGAAAGCGCGAATGCCTATGTTGCCAACAGCCATCCCGGCTGTCGCCACGATTGCATCTTCCTGATCTGCGACGTGTGCGGATCGGCCGTGCATATCGATGACGACCGGCTGACCGGGGCGCTGCGGCAAGCCGCGCAATCGGCCGGCTTTGCCGAAGTACGGCCCGTCGTGGAGATTCGCGGGCACTGCGCCGAATGCGCCAGGGGCGAGGCGCTGTGAGGCGGCATTTCGGGCAGCTTGAATCCGGCTGATCGTGTTCGACACCGGCTTTGCACATGTGTAAGGGCAGTGGGATGAGTCCAGAACCGGCAACCCCGTTGCTAGACACCGTCAGCACGCCCGCAGATCTCCGCAAGCTTGCGCCATCGCAGCTCCGCCAATTGGCGGACGAACTGCGCAGCGAAATGATTTCCGCCGTCGGGACGACTGGCGGCCATCTCGGTTCAGGGCTGGGTGTGGTGGAGCTCACCGTTGCGCTGCACTATGTGTTCGATACGCCGGTAGACAGGCTGGTATGGGACGTGGGCCACCAGGCCTATCCGCACAAGATCCTGACCGGCAGGCGCGACCGCATTCGCACCTTGCGGCAGGGCGGCGGGCTTTCGGGCTTTACCAAGCGCAGCGAAAGCGAATACGATCCGTTCGGCACCGCGCATTCCTCGACCTCGATCTCCGCTGCACTCGGCTTTGCGATCGCCAACAAGCTGACCGACCGCCCCGGCAAGGGCATCGCGGTGATCGGCGATGGCGCGATGAGCGCAGGCATGGCCTATGAGGCCATGAACAACGCCCAGGGCGCGGGCAATCGGCTTGTCGTTATCCTGAATGACAACGACATGTCGATCGCGCCCCCGGTGGGCGGGCTTTCGGCCTATCTCGCGCGGCTGGTATCGTCGCGTCCGTTCCTGAGCCTGCGCGAAATCGCGCGGCGCCTTTCGCGCAAATTGCCACGTCCGCTGCACGAAGCCGCCCGCAAGACCGACGAGTTCGCGCGCGGCATGGCCATGGGCGGCACACTGTTCGAGGAACTGGGTTTCTATTATGTCGGCCCTATCGACGGGCACAATATCGAACAGTTGATCCCGGTGCTGGAAAACGTGCGCGATGCTGCCGAAGGGCCGTGCCTGATCCACGTGGTGACGCAGAAGGGCAAGGGCTACGGTCCGGCCGAAGCGGCGGCTGACAAGTATCACGGCGTCCAGAAGTTCGATGTGGTGACGGGCGAGCAGGTCAAGGCCAAGGCCACCGCGCCCGCCTATCAGAACGTGTTCGGCGAGACGCTTTCCATGCTGGCGGACAGCGATCCGCGCATTTGCGCGATCACCGCTGCCATGCCCGGCGGTACGGGCGTGGACAAGTTTGCCAGGGCGCACCCTGAACGCACCTTCGATGTGGGCATTGCCGAACAGCACGCGGTGACCTTTGCAGCAGGGCTTGCCGCCGAAGGCATGCGCCCGTTCTGCGCGATCTATTCCACGTTCCTGCAACGCGCGTTCGACCAGGTGGTGCATGATGTCGCGATCCAGAACCTGCCGGTGCGCTTTGCGATCGATCGGGCGGGGCTGGTGGGTGCCGATGGCGCAACCCATGCCGGATCGTTCGACATCACGTACCTTGCCACGCTGCCCAATCTGGTGGTGATGGCGGCGGCTGACGAGGCGGAACTGGTTCACATGACCTATACCGCCGCCTGCCACGATAGCGGGCCGATTGCCTTCCGCTATCCGCGCGGTAACGGCACCGGCGTTGCCATGCCCGCCGTGCCTGAGCGGCTTGAAATCGGCAAGGGCCGGATCGTGCGGCACGGCACCAAGGTTGCGTTGCTTTCGCTCGGCACACGGCTGGCCGAGGCGCTCAAGGCGGCGGACCAGCTGGAGGCCAAGGGCCTTTCCACCACGGTTGCCGATTTGCGCTTTGCCAAGCCGCTGGACGAAGCGCTGATTCGCCAGTTGATGACCACGCATGAAGTTATCGTCACGGTCGAGGAAGGCTCCATCGGAGGGCTTGGCGCCCACGTGCTGACCATGGCGAGCGACGAGGGCCTGACCGATGCAGGCCTGAAGATCCGCACGATGCGCCTGCCCGACGTGTTCCAGGACCACGACACGCCGGACAAGCAATATGACGAGGCGGGTCTCAATGCGCCGAACATCGTCGACACAGTGCTGAAGGCGCTGCGGCATAACAGCGCCGGGGTCAGCGAAGCGCGGGCCTGAATGGTTCGCGCGCGCAAGGTCATCAGGCTCTAACGGAACAGCAGCCAGAGACCTGCCGGGATGCCGAACAATTCCCAGTGCAGCGTCGTGGCGAGAAACCACAAGACCACGGCGATCAGCCACACGATGCCGATTCGTCCGAACTGGCGCACATCCGGCCAGAACGTGGTGCGGCGCTGCCATGGCCCGAATTCGCGATTGTTCTGCGCCACTTTGCGCTTGTCCTGAAAGTGCGATCCAAGCAGTGCGATAAGAATGATCGAACCCATGAAAATGAACATGCGCAATTCGGGGGCCACGATGATGTGCCCGATCGCCCACAAGCTGAATGCCCACATCATCGGGTGACGGGTGATTTTGAACACCCCGGTCGGGATGACAGTGCCAAGGCCTGCCGCCTTGACGCCGGGCAGAGCCGGATTGCGGACGAAGGATGGCAGCAGCAACGCCAGTGAAACGATCGTCAGCACACTGCCCAGCAGCCAGGGCAATGGATGAGTGCCGTCCCATACAGGCGTGGTTGACAAGGCGCGGTCAAACGCGACGATGCCCCAAGTAAGAGTGCAAAGCGAAACCATCGAATAGAATAGCGCGAAGCCCTGTTCGCGCATGGCAGATACAAGTGTCCGTCGCAGCGGGCCTGACATCAGGAAGTGTGAAAGAACGAAACTGGCCATCGCTATGGTCAGATGGATGTGGGTGTTGTCCACCGGCCTCACCTTTCCTACCCGAACAATTCTATTGTTGTTATCGGGACTACATCTCTAAGCATTTGTAATACCGATTGAATTTTTATGTATAACCACCTTGGCCCTAAGAGCAGAAAGTAGTTGATGCAGGGTTAATACAAATTAACTCCATGCGATACGGAAACCGTCAAATGATCAGACACAAAATGTGTCGTATCGGATGGATTGTTCGGTGCGCTGTGAAAAAGCGCATTCCAGAGCGCTGAAATCGCGTGTGGCATGGCGATTTGCAGGTCAGGTTACCCCGTGCATCAGCTTTCGGAGCGGGACGGCAACGATCAGCAGTACCAAACCGATGCCGACCGAAACCCAGCCGATGGTGGTGAACACACCGACATAAGTATCGAGGCTGACCTTGAGGTTGGTGACCTGCCCGCCGACCGTCTCGACGCTGGCGACCTGTGCGACCAGCCCTGCCACATATTGCGCGACGGCGATGGACAGGAACCACACGCCCATCATCATGCCCACGATGCGGGCCATGGAAAGCTTGGTGATCATCGAGAGGCCGACCGGCGAAATGCAAAGTTCGGCCATCGAATGGATAAGGTAAAGTCCGGCGAGCCAGACAAGTCCGACCTTGAACTGGGCGTCGGCGAACTGCGAACCCCATACGAGCAGCAGAAACCCGCCGCCCACGCCCATCAGCGCGATGGCGAACTTGAGCGGGATTGACGGTTCCAGCCCGCGTCGCGCCAGCACGTTCCACATCACACTGAACAGCGGGGCCAGCGTGACGATGAACAAGGCATTGAAGATCTGTGTCTGTCCTGCCGGCATGACATAGACGCTATCGCTGCCGAAGCCGCGCGCGCGCGCATAGACCATGCCAAGAAAGCCCGCGATCATGACAAGGGCAAAGCCGATGTTGAGCTTCGTCCGTGTTGCCGCAACCTCACCCTGTCCGAAGAACCAGGCCAGCGCCCAGCCCAGGCCGCCCAGAAGCACGGCGAAGAAAACGTAATAACTGGCCTGGATTGACTGGAACATTGCGAAGAGCGGGCGTGTCCAGCCCACTTCCAGCATGGTGTTGCGTTCGGCAAACAGGGTGAGCGAGGAACCGGCCTGTTCGAACAACGTCCAGAACACGGTGTTGAAGACGATCAGCACCATTGCTGCGACCATCATCTGGAATTCGACGCGGTTGCCTGCCGTCAGCGCCCAGATCAGAATACCCGGAACTGCGATCAGGAAGGTGCCGAACATCAGCTTGCCCATGATCGGCAGGCCAAGAACGTACCCGGCAAGGCCTTCGCCCGCTTGTGGGGGAACGTAGGCCATCAGGTTCATGAACAGGAGCCAGAACAGCGGGACGCACACCAGCGCTGCTCCATAAATCAGCCAGTCCTTGCTGGCATCGGCACCCACAGGTCTTTCGCCGTATCCATCGAGGCGCCCGCCATCGAACTGGACCAGCAGCCACGAGAAGGTCATGCCCAGCGCGGCAAGGCCGAAGCCCGCCCACCAGCCCACCGCTTCAGCCAGGATCGGGCAGAAGAACTGCGAAATCAGCGAACCGAGGTTGATGCCCATGTAGAAGATGGTGAACCCGGCATCGCGCCGCCTGTCGCCTTCGGCATAAAGCGTTCCGACGATCGTGGAGATATTGGGCTTGAAGAAGCCGTTGCCGACAGTGACGATCGACAGACCGATCAGCAGCACGGCGACGTAGAAGGGGGACCGTTCGCCATCGGACTCAAAGCCGCCGGCCGCAATCCGCCGTGCTTCCGTACCGTCTGCGGCCTTCAGCGAGACCGACTTGTCCTCGTTCCCGATGATTTCGAGGCGCTGTCCGCCCATTTCGAGCGAGCGGACTTCGTCGCCGCCGGTTTCGGAAATGCTCACGTCATAACGCTGGCCGTCAATCGTGGCATAGGGCCGCGCCGCATCGCCACCGAAGCAGAGCATGAAATAGCCCAGCGCCATCAGGATCGCGCCGAACTTCACCGAGCGCTTCGAGCCGAGATAGCGATCCGCCATCAATCCGCCGATCAGCGGGGTAAGATAGACCAGCGCCGTGAATCCGCCATAAATGCCGGTGCTGGTCGTGTCGTTGAACAGGAAATGCTTGGCCAGGTAGAGCGTGAGGATCGCCCGCATGCCGTAATAGCCGAACCGTTCCCACATCTCGGTGGTGAACAGGCGCTTCAACTGGGCCGGATGGCCAAACCAGTCTCCATGCGACTGCTGCGGAATGGCGGGTGCGCTGATGTTGTCCTGAGCCATGCGGCGGGCGTTCTCGTCTTTGTTGGCGGTTGCCGTGCGCCTCTCCTGCGCAAGGCTGACCGGCATTAGTGGCACGAACGCAAACGGCAAGAAACTATTTTCAATCGCAACCATTCCGGGCTGACGCCACTGGCGCGGGGAACGCCGCCATTGTGCGCCTCGCTGTATTATGGCAGTGCATCACCCATGAGCAGTGCTTACCGCCCCGTATATCTGCGCCTGCGTGACGAGATCTGCATCGGTATCCTTGAGGGTCGCTATGCCGAGGGCACGATGCTGCCATCCGTGCGCGCCTTTGCAGCCGAACAGGGTGCCAATCCCTTGACGGTGGCCAAGGCGTACCAGCAGTTTCAGGACGAAGGCCTGGTGACCGTGCAGCGCGGGATCGGCATGTTCGTGGCCGCCGGTGCGGTAGCTGCCTTGCGGGCACGGGAGCGCGAGTCGTTTCTTCGCGATGAATGGCCCGAAATTGCCGCGCGGATGCGTTTGCTTGGCCTGAAGGCGGCAGACCTTGCAGAAATGGCCTGAAACGGTCCAATTCTGTACCATAAAGTCGATATCCATCGATTGTAATGCCGGTTCCCGCGTGGCAGGATCGCAGAATGCGGCCGTTCGGGGGTTCGGGCGCAGGGATCGTCAATTGGGGGACGCCTGCGGGCGTCTGGCGGAGGGTATCGAATGATAAGGTCGGAGCTGTTGCAGGCGCTCGCAAAAGAGAGCCCAGGCATGCGCAGCGAGGAAATCGAACGCGTGGTCGATGTATTCTTTGACGAGATCGCCAAGCGGCTCGCCGAAGGGGGACGGGTGGAACTGCGTGGTTTTGGCGCATTTTCCACGCGCGAACGCGATGCGCGCAAGGGACGCAACCCGCGCACTGGCGAAACCGTGGAAGTTCCGGGCAAGCGCGTACCCTATTTCAAGGCAGGCAAGGAAATGCGGGTCCGGCTGAACGCCGACTGATACGCCCGCTTTCAGTACCGGCATGCACAAGCCGCCGCAACCGGGCGTTGCGGCGGCTTTCATGCTGTGGCAAGCGCATCGAACATATGCGGACGTGGCGGAATGGTAGACGCCAGGGACTTAAAAGCACTGATTTTACTTGATTTTTCCCAGTTTTCTGCCATTTTTATAGGGCAATGAGGTTAGCACACAGCTAGCACATTTTAGCGCAGCAGGAGGCGCTACCCTATGGCGGAGGCTATCCACGAAATCCTTGGCGGCAAGGTACAGCTCTTCCAGCGGCCAAACAGCAAGCGGTGGCATTGCCGGGCCAGCATCGGCGGCGCGCAACACCGCCACAGCACCAAGCAGACTTCACTGGCTCAGGCGAAGGACGTGGCCGAGGACTGGTATCTGACCCTCGCAGGCAAGGCTGCACGGGGCGAGATCAAGACCGGCAAGACCTTTCAATTTGCGGCTGAGCGTTTCTATGTGGAATTCAAGATACTCACCGAAGGGCATCGCAGCCCTGTCTATCTCCAGCGGCATCGCGACCGACTCGACCTCTATCTGATACCCTTCTTCGGCAATAAGGTTCTGACAGAGATCACTTCCGGGATGATTCAGGACTACCGAATCGACCGAATGACTAAGGGCAGCTTCAGCAAGCCGAAGGTTGGCGAGCCTACCGAACTCGCCAAACGGCCTCGCAACGGCAAGCCCCCTGCCCGCAGCACACTTCATCAGGAGATTGTCTGCCTGAGGCAGGTGCTGAAATATGCCCGGCGCCATGGGTGGCTGGAATTAGGCCGTGAACCCATTAACGCGACGGTGTCTGAGCCTTCTTGATCTGTCGCACCGCCCAGATGACAATCGGAATTGTCAGAATCAGGAACACGATAAGTCGGGTGTTCCACTGCTCACCGCTGAAGAATGCGATCAAGGCAGCGGCAAAGAAGAATAGCGTCCAAGACATCCAGGGCTTCATAGGGTTCATCGTAACACGCCTTTCCTTGTTGAGCGAAAGCTGATTCAGGGACTGGATGAGCCGATATGACCTGACCGATTTCGAGTGGCGTGTGATCGAACCAATGTTGCCCAACAAGCCTAGAGGCGTGCCACGTGTCGATGACCGGCGTGTGCTGAATGGCATCTTCTGGGTGCTGCGGTCAGGGGCGCCGTGGCGAGACTTGCCGGAACGCTATGGCCCGCGCACAACCTGCTACAATCGCTTCGTGCGATGGCGAAAAGCCGGTGTGTGGGATCGAATGATGGACGCCATCACCGCCGCCCATGATGGCGATATCCAGATGATCGACAGCACTTCCATCCGGGCGCACCAACAGGCTGCGACGGCAAAAAGGGGGATCGAGATCATTGTCTCGGTCGCTCCCGAGGCGGGCTCACCACCAAAATCCACGCGGTCGTCGATGGGCAAGGCCTCCCGATCCGGCTCAGCCTGACTGCCGGGCAAAGCCACGACGGGCAAGCGGCTGACGATCTACTCAATCACGTTGGCGCCGGAACAATCGTGCTGGCAGACAAGGCGTATGACGCCGATCGTATCCGAGCGTCTCTCCGCGAAAAGGGATCGTTTGCCAACATTCCGCCCAAGGCAAACCGGAAGTCGAAACCGTACTTCAGCACATGGCTGTACCGCGAGCGGAACCTGATCGAACGCTATTTCTCCAAATTGAAGCACTTCCGCAGAGTAGCTACCCGCTACGACAAGTTGGCCGAAAACTTTCTGGCCATGGTCCAACTCGCCTCAATGCGCCTGTGGCTGCGCGTTTATGAGTCTACGGCCTAGACCGTCAGAGTAATTAGGGTCAGCAACGATCGAATCGTGCCGGGTTTGCGAGAGCCACCAACTCCTCACATGAGGGTTTTGGGGTCAAGGAGTTCATCACGTTAATCCATCCTTCTCGTCGGCATCCAAGGTCTGAGCCCCGGTATCCGGACCCTGTACAACCTCACATCCGGTCGCCGCTCTGAACGGCTGCACCAACATCCCGCTTTCTACGGGCATAGTCTGATCCTCCCGTGGGAAGACCATGAACACCGCGTTCGCCGCCAAGACCCAAGAGTGTCATCTCTATCTAGCGGAGGGGTGTCATTTCTATTTAGCACTGCTTTCCATTTGAAGGGCGAGTTCCGTGGCTTGCATAACACTTCAGCCAGGGTTGGGGCTCGCCCCAACCCTGGCTGACCTAATTTACGAGACCTGTGCGCGGGTGGGTGTAGAAGACTGAAAAGCCATCTGTTTTTGGTCTTTAGTGCGGGTTGCGCTGCTTCCCGATCACTCAGGCACAGGCTGTAGTTTCCTTTATGCCTGGGCCGCGAGAATGTTCATCGTGCGCTTGAGATTGTAGTCGATGGCGGTGAGGTGGACCTGGATGGCGGCTTTGGCGAGACCTCGCCATCGCATTCGGCGCAGGCCATAGGATCGCTTCCACGTCCCGAAGATCTTCTCGATCCGTCCGCGAATGCGATGGATGGGTTGGTTCCATTCATGGAGCTTTCGCAGTGTTTCCTGTTCGTCGCGGCCCCATGCGCCCGTAGCGACGATCCGCGGTACGCCACCCTTTGCAAAGACTGCGTCACGGAAATGATTGCCGCGATAGGCACTGTCAGCAAACACCTCGCCGGGGTTGTCGGGCAGCGCATCGGGACCGGCCTTGCCATCGTTGATATTGGCAGAGGTGATCGATACTTCCTCAACCAGCGCTGTATCGGCGTCCGCTCCAACATGGGCCTTGAAGCCATGAACAGCCCGCTTACCCTTATGTTTTACCCAACGGGCCTCTTCATCGTCTTCGCTGGCGGACGCGATAATCGTGGCATCGACCAGTGTTCCGGTCTTGACCGTCACTGCTTTCGATTTGAGCTGAGCGGTAACGATATCAAACAGCGATCGATCCAGCTTATGCACGACCAGCAGCCTGCGATATCTGACGAACGCGGTGCGCTCGGGTGTCGCCTCATTTGCCGAAAACCCGCAGAAGCGGCGAAACGACGCGCGATCATCGAGCGCCTCAGCCAATTTCACGTCTGACAGGTCGTACCAGATCGACAGTAGCAGAGCTTTGAACATGGCAAGTGGCGGCCAGGCGGGTTCGCCTTTGGCTGCGCAATAGAGCGGATCCAAAACCGCAGCGACTGACATCCAGTCGAT
Organism: Novosphingobium sp. CECT 9465; assembly: GCF_920987055.1. Classification (NCBI taxonomy): domain Bacteria; kingdom Pseudomonadati; phylum Pseudomonadota; class Alphaproteobacteria; order Sphingomonadales; family Sphingomonadaceae; genus Novosphingobium; species Novosphingobium sp. CECT 9465. Next base: position 3,657,521 of record NZ_CAKLBX010000001.1, on the reverse strand, counting down.
CAGCTTGCCAAGCTCGTCCAGCGTTGATGACGCCCCTGCGCGTCCGGCAAATCCAAATCGCTCCTGACCAATCGAACGATGTGCCACGCCCAACTCTCCTCTTCGGAAAACCAATTGAATCAGGAATAAATGCCCTTGTCTACACCCACCCGCGCACAGGTCTCTTAACCGGACGTTCAAGGATGCCTGGATTCTTGAGGCCTGCGGCGGCTACCGCGAGATCCAAGCGCTGGGTGACGTTGGAGCGGGACTGTCCGTCGTCAGAACATTCGGCACAACTCGCGGCGTAAATTAGCGGAGTGCGGACCTCGTCTGGGGGTTGATGTTAGGCGGCGAGCTTGCGGTGTTGCAAGCGCCGATGTTCGATGGTCTGTCGCTTGATCCTTTCGCGCTGTTTGATGATGGCTGGAGCCCTGCCGAAGTAGGCATCGGCGGGCGTCACGTTGTTCAGGCTCTCGTGGTAACGCTGGTGGTTGTAGTACTCGACGAAGGCCTCGATTTGGGCTTCGAGGTCGCCGGGCAAAAAGTAGTTTTCCAGCAGGATGCGGTTTTTCAGGGTTTGGTGCCAGCGCTCGATCTTGCCCTGGGTTTGCGGGTGCATCGGGGCACCGCGCACGTGGCTCATCTTCCGGGCCTCAATGTATTCAGCCAATTCGCCGGCGATGTAGCTGGGGCCATTATCCGACAACAGCCTGGGCTTGTGCAGCACCGTGGCGCTGTCGCAGCCCGATGCGCCAAGGGCCAGGTCGAGCGTGTCGGTCACATCCTCGGCGCGCATGTTGGTGCACAGTTTCCAGGCGATAATGTAGCGCGAGAAGTCGTCGAGCACGGTCGACAGGTACATCCAGCCCCACCCGATGATCTTGAGTGGAGTAGGAAGCGCATAAGCGCTTCCCCTCCCCGAACCGTACGTGCACCTTTCAGCGCATACGGCTCTCTATTCAACCTTGGTCCAAGGCCATGGCGACATCACGATAGCGGGAGGTGACGGTGTTTCGGAGCTCGTCCCGATAGATGTAGGGATTTCGCTCCGGATTCCGCCACCGGAACTGCATCTTCTGGCTTGTGACCAGTCGTCGCAGCGCCTTGCCGACGGCATTGCCCTGATTGCTTCGACCGTAGACCAGCCACGTCTTCGATTGGCCGGTTTCCGGCATGCGGTACCATTTACGCATCAAAGGCTTGATACGGGACCGGTACTTCTGCGCCAACCAGTGCGCCATTTTCCAGAACACGACGGTGTCGATGCGCCGGAATGTGCGCGCCGTGAAGTCGGTGAACCTGTAGAACGCAGCCCATCCCGCCAGCTGGCGGTTCAGACCGTCGATCATGTCCACCGCGGCAACCTCATGATTGCCGGAGAGAGCCTCGACCAATCGGCGAGCGAAGGTCTTGGCCTTCTCCTTGGGTATCGTTGAGACCACGGACATGCGTCCGCTCGATCCCCGCCTGCGGATAATCCGGTGCCCGAGGAACACGAACCCGTCGTCGACGTGGGTGATATGGCTCTTGTCCATATTCAACGTCAGCTTCAGGTCGTCTTCCAGAAAGGCCCGGCATTCCTCGCGGATGGCCTCGGCATGTGCCTTGGTGCCCTTGACGATGACAACGAAGTCATCGGCGTAACGGCAGTAGGCGACAGCAGGTTTCCATTGCCGGTTCTCGCGAACCGTGATGGGGCGCCCCTGCTGGATGCCGAAGTTCCATGCCCAGCGATCCTTTCGCGCCTTGTCGCTCAGGTATTTCGCCTCCAGCCACGCATCAAACTCATGGAGCATGATGTTGGACAGGAGCGGCGACAGCACGCCGCCTTGCGGTACACCTTCGCTTGAGGCGACGAACAGGCCACGGTCGACGTGGCCCGCCTTCAGGAATCGCCAGAGCAGATCAACAAACCGATCATCCCGGATTCGCCGCCGAACGCAGCGAAGCAGAAGCCGGTGGTGGACCGTATCGAAGTAGCTCGCCAGATCACCTTCGATGATCCAGCGGCCCCGCGCTCCGGCACCACTATCCTGCAACTGTATCTTCACGGTCCGGACAGCGTGATGCACGCTGCGTTCCGGCCTGAAGCCGTAGGAGAGGCGATGGAAGTCGCTTTCCCAGATCGGCTCCATGGCCATCAGCATCGCGCGCTGGACGATGCGGTCTTTCAGGGTCGGGATACCAAGTGGTCGTTTCTTGCCATTGGCTTTCGGGATATAGATTCGCCTGACCGGCTGCGGGTGATAACTCCCCGTCAGCAAGTCCGTTCGCAGACTGGCCAGCTGTTCTGCCAGTACGGCCTGCATCCGTCGCTTGTCCATTCCGTCGATGCCCGGCGTATTGGCGCCACTCGACGCCAGCACGATCCGAGCCGCCTCGGCAAGCCACGCCCGATCGGCAATGAGCCGGAGAAGGCGATCGAACTTGCGGTTCTGGTCGCTCTCGGCCCACGTCGCGAGCTTGTGCTGCATTTCGCTGATTATCAAAGGTCTTCACCTCGTTTGGTCAGGTAGTTTGCACTTCAAGCTGATTGAACTGTCCCCCTTCGCCATGTGACAGGCTTTCCCTGTCGCGGACTACTACGGGGACTCCGCCAGCACGGTGGACATCGGGGCCAACTCCCTTGGCATTCCATCATGCCTTCCCTCGTTCATATGCTGGACTTTCGCGCGCTGGGGAGGCTGCCGGTCGCAGTCCTTGTCCTTGCGTCCCGCAAGTCGATGCCGATGCCATGGCCTGGCTGCATTCTCTCCATGGCTCCATGCGGACGGGCTACATTTCCGGCCACATTCGGATGTCGCCGACATACGTCTCCGGCGCCATCATCAGCATTCCGCCTGTTAAGCCGTGTAGGCGAAGGCGACATTTCAGCCCTCGGATGCGGATTAACCGGTTCGTGTTCCTCAACCTTCCAGCGCTACAGCCTCGGGGACCATCTCGGCGTAACGGCTTCGCCTCAATCCCCTTTACCTGCGGGCTACGTCACCCTGCCAGTTGACGGCAGGTCACCGCCGCTTGGGCTCATGCCCCCTCACAGCAGAGGGCAAGGCATTCGTTCAGTTCCTCCTTTCTCCTTTGCATTCCAGTCATATGCACCCCGGACCATCCGGGACGAGGCGCACAGTAGGTAAAATCAGTCTGCCACATCTCGTTTACCCGCGTGGTCTTGGTGTGGAACTGATCGGCGGCCTTGATCACGACATAGGCCGGGCTGGTGATCAGATCGTGGGCCTTCAACAGACGGTAAACCGTGGCTTCCGACACGAAGTAGCGCCTCTCATCGGTAAAACGCACCGCCAGTTCCCGGGGGCTTAGCTCGGACTGCCCCAGCGCCAGCTCGATGATCTGATCATGGATGTCAGGCGGGATCCGGTTCCACACCCGGCTCGGTGTCGATGGCCGATCCTCCAGCGCCTCCGGGCCGCCTTCGAGGAACCGGTCGTACCAGCGGTAGAAGGTCCGACGGGCAATGCCGAGCTCGTCCAACGTGTGCTTGGCTGGTAGGTGCGATTGCTCGACGATCCGGATGATCTCGAGCTTCTCCGATGCTGGATACCTCATTCGTCGTCGCCCCCATCCGCGATCATACTTTTTTTGAGCAGACGGTTTTCGAGCGTCAGGTCGGCAACGCATTCCTTCAGGGCACGGGCTTCGCGGCGCAGGTCCTGCACCTCGCCGGTGGTTGCGGCACGGGCAGTGTCGCCAGCCAGGCGACGCTTGCCCGCTTCCATGAACTCCTTCGACCAGGTGTAATACAGGCTTTGGGCGATGCCTTCCTTGCGGCACAGCTCGGCAATGCTGTCCTCGCCGCGCAGGCCATCCAGCACGATCCTGATCTTGTCTTCGGCCGAGAAGTGCCGACGGGTCTGCCGCCGGATGTCCTTCACCACCCGCTCGGCAGGGGCCTTCATCGGCGATTTTTTTAAGGAGTGTTGGGGCTTCATCTTCGTTCCTTCGTCACTACGACGAAGCCCCAACACTCCTTAAATCACAACCTCAAATCTGTGCCATTGGTGCTGACGGGGAACAGGAGCGGGACATCCGGCCACCGCTGCGATTTGGGAAAAGAATGCTCTCTCCAGTAGGATCGCCGATCCGGCGACGCCACGACTTGATGAGTGCGGCGGTGGGTCGCCAGAGCGGCACGCTTCGTTCTTTACGTCCCTTGCCGCGCAAGTGGACAGCAGGTTGGCCTTCAAGCACGACGTCCCGACACCGGATGCCGATCATCTCGGAAACGCGGGCACCGGTATTGTACATCATGCTGAAGAATGCCCGATCGCGTTGTCCAGCCCAACTGGCCCGATCCGGGGCTTCGATGATGGCACCAATCTCGGCACGAGACAGAAAACCGACCATCGGCCGATCGAACCGCTTGAACGGAATTGCCAGCGCTCGCTCAATCGTGGCCAGCGAGGCAAGGTCGTGGTGCGACGCGAACTTCAGGAACGTCCTAATTGCGGCCAGGCGTGCGTTGCGGCTTCGCACACTATTGCCGCGCTCCTTCTCCAGATGATCAAGGAAAGCGAGCAGCATTGGCGCGTCGAGATCGGACAATGTGATGGCGCTGGGCGTTCGCTTCAACGCCGTGGCAGCGTAGTTGAGGAGTAGGCGCAGGGTATCCCGATAGGCAGCGATGGTCTGAGGGCTGACGGCACGTTGCTCTATGAGATGATCCATGAAGAAGCGCTGCACCAGCGTCGACAAAGTGGGGGCGGCGTGTTCAGCCATTGCCTTTCTCCCCGAATGCGAAATCTTCGAACCGATTGCCAGCAGCAGCCATCAAATCCGGGATGCCGGTCAGATACCAATAGGTGTCCGATATCTTCGCATGGCCGACGTAGGTGGAGAGCGCGGCGATTGCATTATCGATATCGGCACCGTCAGCTCGCCACCTCTGGATGCGTCGACAGATGAATGTATGGCGGAAATCATGGATGCGGACTTCGGGGTAGGCACCGCGAGCAACGATCCCTGCTTTGCTGCGCAACCTCTGGAAGGTCCAATGCGCGGCACGCGATTTTAGTGATCGTTCTGGCGTCGAGACGAAAAACGACTGCTCCGCAGCGCGCGGCAGGAATCGGTCCCGCACGGCCAGATAGTCGGCAAGAGCACTGGCGGTGGTTGAGTGGAACGGCACATGCCTCGACTTGCTGAACTTCGTCATCCGAACCGTCAAACATCGACTTCCAAGGTCTACGTCGGCGCAGCGCAATTTGATCGCCTCGGAAATGCGCAAGCCGGTTGCGGCGATCAAACCATAGAAAGCCTCGTATGCGGCGGGTCGCAGGCCGCCCACTGGTTCGAGATGACGTGCTGCAGCAAGCAGCGCCAGAACCTCTTCCTCGGTGTAGATGTGAGGGGTGGCCCGGCGCTGGGATTTGCCGAATATCTGGGTTTGCGGAAACTCCGTGGCTGGATCTTCTCGCAACAGATAGGTCGCGAAGGGCCGAAGGGCATCAAGCCGCCGAGCCCACGCGCGCGGCCCATCGGTTCGGGCGTGTTCCTTTGCCCACTCGACCACGAGCTCTGTTGTCAGAGATCCCTTGCGGTCAGTGCCATCGAAGAATCGAGCGAAGGAGCGTAACTGGCTCGCGCTCGGTCCATTGGTGCGAAACCCCAAGACTCGCCGTTCAGCAAGAAAGGCCTCGACGTGCGTTGCCATCATCCTGGTTGTCATCACACCCTCCCAGGCCAGGGCAACGCCACGGCAGACAGCCGGTGGAGATCGATCTTGGTGTAAATCTTCGACGTGTCGAGGCTCTGGTGCCTCAAGATATCGGCAATGTGCTTCATAGGCGTACCATCGCGGAGCAGTCTGCTTGCGATACTGTGGCGAAGCACGCGCGGATCGGTTCGATGCCATCCGCATCGAGCGAAGGCGGCGATCACTGCGTGCTTGGCGACGCCCGCCTTGATGGGGACGTCATAGGGCGCGACGTGTCGAACGAAGATCGCGCGGCTGTTGGTCTGGGGGCGTTCATGGCGCAAATAATCTGCGATCGCGTCACCAGTGGCGGTAGGCAGTGGAAGGCTATCGGTGAAATGCGTCTTGGTTCTGGCTATGCGAATGATCCCGTTCCGCCAGTCAACGTCGTCGATCCGCAGCTTGGCGACTTCGGAGCACCTGAGTCCAAGGTCGGTGATGCATCTCACCATCGCATAAGCGCGCCGCCGGGACGGCAGTCGATCATCAAATGACGCGAGTACCGCATCAATCTGGGCCGGTGATAAAACGTCGGGCAACGCCGCCAAGCGCCAATGCGCCACGCGAGGGACCTCCCGTACAAGCTTGCCAACGTCGTCGCCCAACATCTTGCGAAACTTCAAATAACAGCCGACCGCTCCACCGGCGACGCATACTGCACCGGCACTCCAACCTCGGCCTTCGCCCAGGATAAAACGCCGAACGTGGGCAGGATCGAGCTTCTCAGGATCAATCTCGCTATTGCCAAACCGTTCGAGGAGCAATCGGCGAACGATCTGAATCCGCTGCCGCCGTGTCGTGTCCGCCAGACCGCCGACATCCCGCATGTGGCGATCGAAAGCCGCCAGCTCGCTGCTGAGGCGATCCTTCTGTTCCGCAGGAGGAATCTGGCCCTGAGCGCGAAGCACGTGCAAGAGATGACGAATAGCCGCGCGCAGCTCGTGGCGCAGTTTACGCACGGGCGGGCGGCATGTGCAAAACGGCAAATGGGCGTCGAGAAACTGCTGCTGCGCAGCCTCATCGATCAAAATAAGGCCCACATCTGCCTCGGAGGCCCACTTCGCGAAGTGAGCGACGCAGGCCAAATACACGCGCACGGTGTTGGGATGATACCTGCCTGCCCGAAGATGAGCGACATACTCCTCTTCGACCGATGCGATGACGCTGCTGGATAGCCACCGGCGCGGCTCAGGCTGTAAAAGATCGGACCTCATGAAAACGCTCCTCTCCAGATGGTTGGGCGGAGAGGGACGGTATTATGTGCAGATGGTATCGGTCATGCTGCATCGCAGGCGACAGAAAACCGCGCGGTCAACATCGCAGGCAATCTGTACCTGCACATAATCCGGCGCTTCGCATAATTGCGGTTATGGAAATGTATGCATAATCGAAAAAATGCGCTCTTCGCCGGCTCTGACGAAGGCGGCAACTGGGCGGTCATCGCCACCCTCATCGAAAACTGCAAGCTGAGCGACATCAATCCCCACGAATGGCTGACCAAGACAATGACCGCGCTCGCCAACGGCTACCCGGCCAATCGCGTTCATGAACTCATGCCCTGGATCTACGTGGGCTGAGAACAGCGCTCATGTTTCGTGAAAGAGGTTGGTTCGCCCTACACTGGTGCTCCGAGGGTTGCTCGGGTGGGCCGAGCCTATCCTCACACGAGGAGGACGAACCGTGGAACATCTAGGGCGCAGGGCTGGTGCTGCCCTTCTACAATACCGAAACCATGACACTGCACCTGACAGAGATATCGCCCCCCGTCGCCCCTGGCGCTCACGTGGTCGTGCTGATGGACCAGGCTGGGTGGCACATGACCGGACAGCTCGTCGTGCCCGATAACATCAGCATCATTGCTCTGCCGGCAAAATGTCCTGAATTGAACTCGGTCGAGAACATCTGGCAGTTCATGCGCGACAACTGGCTCTCCAACCGCGTCTTCCTACGACAACGTCATCGACCACTGCTGCGAGGCTTGGAACAAGCTCGTCGATCTGCCTTGGCACATCATGACCATCGGTCGCCGCAAATGGGCGCGTGGGTCATGATCAATGCAGGTTGGTATCACCCACGCGGCTCAGCGACTTATCGACCGCAGAATAAAGTCAATCGCATATTCCCGCCAGAATGCAGTGCCGCGCTCCTCTAGTCCAAAATGCTCATTGTAGCGCGTCAACATTCGGCGGGATGAGACGCTGCCCGAGACAATTATAAGGATCATAAACTCAAGTGCCGCAGTGTCGACATGCGGGCCGAACAATCCGGCATCTTTCCCACGATTTAGCACGCTATCAATTTTTTGAGACAATGTATTGCACAGCACAGCGACTTCTGGTGCACGACCGATTTGCGCGCCGTCATGAAGGCTCTGATCTATTGTCACGATCGCGGTTGCCTGATCGGTGGAATATCTATCATAAAGAGCACCGATATACTGGCGAACAGCATCCACAGGCTGCAAGGAATCATAGTCTATTGCTAGGAGTTTCTCATATGTTCCTTTAGCAATGTCTCGAAGTACCTCGCTGTATAATTCATCCTTGCTGGCGAAATAGAAATAGACAAGTTGCTTAGTTACCCCCGCGCGTCGGGCTATATGCTCAACTTTTGCACCCTCAAACCCAGACAGGGCAAATTCCTCTCGGGCGGCGGCCATGACTCTCAAAATTTTGGACGCGGGATCGTAACGTTCTCTACCCAAAAGCTGCCGTTTCGTCGTTTGTTTAGCCAATGCACCCTCCAAACGATCTTTTGAATTTGACTGCCCTATATCCGATTGATCGGGCGCAGTCACCGGTCAGTTGGGCTCTCCCTTGCGGATCAGCCGGCAACATGGCCCTCAGCGGGGCGATTCGCCTCCTAGCCTGTCTTATTCATGAGCCCGCTGCACATTGGTGTTTTGGGTTTGGTGGGTCGGTTGCCGCGTGATGTGGGCGAGCGCCGGCGGCGGCGTTTTTCACCGTGCCAGGAGCGATGGGCTTTTCGAGATTGAAGGACGAGGGCTCGGGCTTTGTGCGGCACTGCCGCACTGGCTATGTCGGTGCTGGCCGGAGACTGGTGGTGATGGCTTTGAACACGCCGGCATCCGGGCAGGCTGACGCGAAGGCGATACGGATGCGCGATGCGGTTTCGATGACGCGGGCGGCGACCTTGAGCAAGCGCAGGCGTAGCGTCGCGAACTCGGCAGCGGCCAGCGCGGTGGTCTTGGGGACAGCCTGCTGGATGCGCCACATCAGCCAGTAGGCAGCGGTGTGCAGGATGATGCGCATCTGATTGGCATTGGCCGAACGGCACGAGGTGCGATCGCTGGCGAGCTGGGATTTGTGGCGCTTGATCAGATTCTCGGCCTGGCCGCGTGCGCAGTAGAGCGTATCGTAGATGTGCTCAGCCGAACCCTCAGCCAGCGAGGTGACGACATAGCGGATATCCATGCCCAGCGTGCTGGCCTCGATCCGAGCGACGACGCGGCGCTGGCAGTTCCAGCTTTTGGCACCGTAGCGGGTCTCGGCATAGCTCCGCAGCACCGGATCCTGGGCCTTGGCCCGCTTGACCGCGCAGGCATCGGCGAGGGCAACGATAGCCGGATCGGCACGCAGGGCGGCATTGGTCGGCAAGCCGAACACGTAATCGACGCGGTGCGCTTCGCAGAAGGCCATGACTTCGGGGCGGCCGTAATGCCCGTCGCCCCGGATGGTGATGTGGGTATCGGGCCAGTGCCGGCGGATATGACGCACCAGGCGCCGGATGTGGCCGGCAGCTTCGGCGCCCGATGGCGTCTTGCCGGTGCGCAGCAGCATCGCCACCGGACGGCCGGTCGCGGTGTCGTAGACGTGGATCGGCAGAAAGCAGCGCTCACCGTGATGGCCATTCCAGAACGAGAGCTGCTGATAGCCGTGGACGACATCGCAGGTATCATCAATGTCCAGCGTCACCGCCGCTGGCGGGGCCGGATAGCTGGCACAGTAAACCCCGATCATCTCGGCCATCATCCGGGCCAGCTCACGCGTGCTCGGCGCATTCTCCCAGCGGCTCATCGTCGGTTGGCTGGCCAACCCCGCGCCCGATCCCGGCAACTTGCCCAGCGCCAGGCGGAACCCCGGATCGTCGCGCAGGGCGTCGAGATCATCGGCATCCTCATAGCCGCAGGCAATCGCGAACACGCGGGCACGAAAGATGTCATCGAGGCGATGGATCACCCGCACAGGGTCACGCGGATCGGCAATGCACGCCGCAAGCCTCCGGCAAATCCCCATCGCACGCTCGGCCTGCGCCAGCAGCAGAACGCCGCCGTCCGAGGTCAGGCGGCCACCGTCAAACGCAGCTGTGGTCTTCTTCCCGCCAACCGCTGGGAATCGGAATGAGGTTGCGATATCGTCGTTCATGGCGGGTGTGGCCTGTGGCATTTTCTGCCCTGCGGCAGGTTCGGACTAGACACCCAGTTCCTAATTCAGATCAGAGGCTTATGCCACTCCCGCCAACCCCTCAAGCCACCCTCCGTGAATAAGAGCGGCTAGTGAGGACGGCGCCCCTTTGCAGACCGGTACCATCGCTACGGCCAGGCACATACTGCCCAATGTCCGTCGTCAGAACATTCGGCACAACTCGCGGCGTAAATTAGCGGAGTGCGGACCTCGTCTGGGGGTTGATGTTAGGCGGCGAGCTTGCGGTGTTGCAAGCGCCGATGTTCGATGGTCTGTCGCTTGATCCTTTCGCGCTGTTTGATGATGGCTGGAGCCCTGCCGAAGTAGGCATCGGCGGGCGTCACGTTGTTCAGGCTCTCGTGGTAACGCTGGTGGTTGTAGTACTCGACGAAGGCCTCGATTTGGGCTTCGAGGTCGCCGGGCAAAAAGTAGTTTTCCAGCAGGATGCGGTTTTTCAGGGTTTGGTGCCAGCGCTCGATCTTGCCCTGGGTTTGCGGGTGCATCGGGGCACCGCGCACGTGGCTCATCTTCCGGGCCTCAATGTATTCAGCCAATTCGCCGGCGATGTAGCTGGGGCCATTATCCGACAACAGCCTGGGCTTGTGCAGCACCGTGGCGCTGTCGCAGCCCGATGCGCCAAGGGCCAGGTCGAGCGTGTCGGTCACATCCTCGGCGCGCATGTTGGTGCACAGTTTCCAGGCGATAATGTAGCGCGAGAAGTCGTCGAGCACGGTCGACAGGTACATCCAGCCCCACCCGATGATCTTGAGTGGAGTAGGAAGCGCATAAGCGCTTCCCCTCCCCGAACCGTACGTGCACCTTTCAGCGCATACGGCTCTCTATTCAACCTTGGTCCAAGGCCATGGCGACATCACGATAGCGGGAGGTGACGGTGTTTCGGAGCTCGTCCCGATAGATGTAGGGATTTCGCTCCGGATTCCGCCACCGGAACTGCATCTTCTGGCTTGTGACCAGTCGTCGCAGCGCCTTGCCGACGGCATTGCCCTGATTGCTTCGACCGTAGACCAGCCACGTCTTCGATTGGCCGGTTTCCGGCATGCGGTACCATTTACGCATCAAAGGCTTGATACGGGACCGGTACTTCTGCGCCAACCAGTGCGCCATTTTCCAGAACACGACGGTGTCGATGCGCCGGAATGTGCGCGCCGTGAAGTCGGTGAACCTGTAGAACGCAGCCCATCCCGCCAGCTGGCGGTTCAGACCGTCGATCATGTCCACCGCGGCAACCTCATGATTGCCGGAGAGAGCCTCGACCAATCGGCGAGCGAAGGTCTTGGCCTTCTCCTTGGGTATCGTTGAGACCACGGACATGCGTCCGCTCGATCCCCGCCTGCGGATAATCCGGTGCCCGAGGAACACGAACCCGTCGTCGACGTGGGTGATATGGCTCTTGTCCATATTCAACGTCAGCTTCAGGTCGTCTTCCAGAAAGGCCCGGCATTCCTCGCGGATGGCCTCGGCATGTGCCTTGGTGCCCTTGACGATGACAACGAAGTCATCGGCGTAACGGCAGTAGGCGACAGCAGGTTTCCATTGCCGGTTCTCGCGAACCGTGATGGGGCGCCCCTGCTGGATGCCGAAGTTCCATGCCCAGCGATCCTTTCGCGCCTTGTCGCTCAGGTATTTCGCCTCCAGCCACGCATCAAACTCATGGAGCATGATGTTGGACAGGAGCGGCGACAGCACGCCGCCTTGCGGTACACCTTCGCTTGAGGCGACGAACAGGCCACGGTCGACGTGGCCCGCCTTCAGGAATCGCCAGAGCAGATCAACAAACCGATCATCCCGGATTCGCCGCCGAACGCAGCGAAGCAGAAGCCGGTGGTGGACCGTATCGAAGTAGCTCGCCAGATCACCTTCGATGATCCAGCGGCCCCGCGCTCCGGCACCACTATCCTGCAACTGTATCTTCACGGTCCGGACAGCGTGATGCACGCTGCGTTCCGGCCTGAAGCCGTAGGAGAGGCGATGGAAGTCGCTTTCCCAGATCGGCTCCATGGCCATCAGCATCGCGCGCTGGACGATGCGGTCTTTCAGGGTCGGGATACCAAGTGGTCGTTTCTTGCCATTGGCTTTCGGGATATAGATTCGCCTGACCGGCTGCGGGTGATAACTCCCCGTCAGCAAGTCCGTTCGCAGACTGGCCAGCTGTTCTGCCAGTACGGCCTGCATCCGTCGCTTGTCCATTCCGTCGATGCCCGGCGTATTGGCGCCACTCGACGCCAGCACGATCCGAGCCGCCTCGGCAAGCCACGCCCGATCGGCAATGAGCCGGAGAAGGCGATCGAACTTGCGGTTCTGGTCGCTCTCGGCCCACGTCGCGAGCTTGTGCTGCATTTCGCTGATTATCAAAGGTCTTCACCTCGTTTGGTCAGGTAGTTTGCACTTCAAGCTGATTGAACTGTCCCCCTTCGCCATGTGACAGGCTTTCCCTGTCGCGGACTACTACGGGGACTCCGCCAGCACGGTGGACATCGGGGCCAACTCCCTTGGCATTCCATCATGCCTTCCCTCGTTCATATGCTGGACTTTCGCGCGCTGGGGAGGCTGCCGGTCGCAGTCCTTGTCCTTGCGTCCCGCAAGTCGATGCCGATGCCATGGCCTGGCTGCATTCTCTCCATGGCTCCATGCGGACGGGCTACATTTCCGGCCACATTCGGATGTCGCCGACATACGTCTCCGGCGCCATCATCAGCATTCCGCCTGTTAAGCCGTGTAGGCGAAGGCGACATTTCAGCCCTCGGATGCGGATTAACCGGTTCGTGTTCCTCAACCTTCCAGCGCTACAGCCTCGGGGACCATCTCGGCGTAACGGCTTCGCCTCAATCCCCTTTACCTGCGGGCTACGTCACCCTGCCAGTTGACGGCAGGTCACCGCCGCTTGGGCTCATGCCCCCTCACAGCAGAGGGCAAGGCATTCGTTCAGTTCCTCCTTTCTCCTTTGCATTCCAGTCATATGCACCCCGGACCATCCGGGACGAGGCGCACAGTAGGTAAAATCAGTCTGCCACATCTCGTTTACCCGCGTGGTCTTGGTGTGGAACTGATCGGCGGCCTTGATCACGACATAGGCCGGGCTGGTGATCAGATCGTGGGCCTTCAACAGACGGTAAACCGTGGCTTCCGACACGAAGTAGCGCCTCTCATCGGTAAAACGCACCGCCAGTTCCCGGGGGCTTAGCTCGGACTGCCCCAGCGCCAGCTCGATGATCTGATCATGGATGTCAGGCGGGATCCGGTTCCACACCCGGCTCGGTGTCGATGGCCGATCCTCCAGCGCCTCCGGGCCGCCTTCGAGGAACCGGTCGTACCAGCGGTAGAAGGTCCGACGGGCAATGCCGAGCTCGTCCAACGTGTGCTTGGCTGGTAGGTGCGATTGCTCGACGATCCGGATGATCTCGAGCTTCTCCGATGCTGGATACCTCATTCGTCGTCGCCCCCATCCGCGATCATACTTTTTTTGAGCAGACGGTTTTCGAGCGTCAGGTCGGCAACGCATTCCTTCAGGGCACGGGCTTCGCGGCGCAGGTCCTGCACCTCGCCGGTGGTTGCGGCACGGGCAGTGTCGCCAGCCAGGCGACGCTTGCCCGCTTCCATGAACTCCTTCGACCAGGTGTAATACAGGCTTTGGGCGATGCCTTCCTTGCGGCACAGCTCGGCAATGCTGTCCTCGCCGCGCAGGCCATCCAGCACGATCCTGATCTTGTCTTCGGCCGAGAAGTGCCGACGGGTCTGCCGCCGGATGTCCTTCACCACCCGCTCGGCAGGGGCCTTTATCGGCGATTTTTTTAAGGAGTGTTGGGGCTTCATCTTCGTTCCTTCGTCACTACGACGAAGCCCCAACACTCCTTAAATCACAACCTCAAATCTGTGCCATTGGTGCTGACGGGGAACACTGCCCAAGTCTATAATCTCGTTCTTTCCGACACGATCGAGGGGCGGATATTCCTGCTCCTGGACGACAAGCTCACCGAGATCGCCCGGACACTGGGCAAGGTCGACGATCATGGGAATGCCGCTGAGGATCTCCGGGCCCAGATTTTGGGACAGCTATCCGAACGGTTGAACTACGACCGCGTCTATCAAGAGGCGCTCTCCGACCCCACCCTGCAGCGAACCACCGTCGAGCTCGAGGCCGCGCTATCCAATGCCCGAGAGGCTCGGGAAGTTGTGTTTGACCTTTTTCAGGACCTCGATGGATTCAGCCTGGATGAGTATCAGCCATTTTCCGACGTCTCGACCGGCATGGGGCGGATCGTCCAGTTCATGTCATCCTCTCTTCCCGACCGACACCAGCGGCTCGCAAAGGTGGATGATCAAACCTACGATCTGACGTCCGCTGATGGGTCACGCAAGGCGCGTTTCACGCTCGATCGCGATGTCGCCACGAGCCAAGAAGGTATCGAATTGCTCGGCTTAGACCACCCGTTGGTTCAGGAAGAGCTGGGCCGGTGGAGGGGGCTGGAGCCAGAACAACTGGGTCTTTCCGTTTCCAGCGACGACCTGAGCCCGACACTCCTGTCCTTCTGGATTGTAGAATCTGCTGTCGCCAATGGTGAGCGGCGGACCACGATCCAAACCATTGCAGTGCAACCAGACGGCACACGGATGCCCGCTGTCGAAAGGCAGTCGGGTCAGTATCTGAACGCGCCGCTGGCCAAACCCTTCCTAACGGCTGAGGAAAGAGTGGAATTTTTCGGCAATGTGGTCGAGCCAACGCTCCAGCGAGAGCTCAAACACAAGGGATTGGCGACAGGCGATTTCAGCTATTCGGCAGAGCTGATCGGCTATGTGGAAATTTCAGGCGGGCAGTTCCAGCGCAGCTGAACACGGCCTGGGCTCACTTCATCCAAGCCGCGCCGAAGCCGTCTCGTGGAACACCGCGATCAGCACATCAGCCAGGCGGAGCCCAGCCTGCAGCAAGCCAAGCGTACGAGCAATCCTCTAGACGCTTGCGATCACGCCGGTCCAGATGCCCTTGGATCACAGAATTGGGCCGCTTCCCGAGAAGATGTTCGACCTTTTTGCGGACCAAAGCATCGAATTTGGAGCTTCGACGTGAGAGATACTGGTTGAGAAAGGCGCGATCTGCCGACTTTTGCGGTGGCAACTTCTGGCTGGCGAGAACCTTCTCCATTACTAAGTTAAGCCGGACCTTCGCCTCAAGTCGTGGTCCAGCTGGCTTCAATGCGCCGCACTTGATCAGCCGCTCACGCACTTCTGGCCGAAAGCAATTGCAGGTCGGATTGGAATACTTTTCCAACCACTTCCAGTCCGGATGCCTGCTATTCCAGCGCACTTCTCCGCTCTCGATCCCGCATAATAGTCCCTCAAGTTTTGCTCTTGTTGCTTCAATACGGGCAGCGCGAGGCTGCAAGTGACCAGACGCGATCAGGCGGGCGCGTAAATCAGGACGGTGTCCAGGAAAGCTGGGGGACAGAAGATTCTTCAGCCTCTCTTCGGCTTGGCTAAGGTCGCCATATTGCCGCAGTTTTGCGCGACCCTGGATGATGTCTTCAACGAGCGCTTCAGCCTGAATCGTCGAATTCCCTTTGCTGAAGCTCGAGAGTTCGATGCGCGAATGCTGGATTGAGCCGGCTGCAAATTCCACATCGAACAGGGGCACCCGCTCTACAGGGATATTGATGCCCGCCAGCCTGATAGCCGTGCGCTTAGGAACGGTGGTGCTGAACTGACCGTCGGGACTGATGTTGGTCTTCAGCATGGCCACGTCCGCAAGGGTATCGAGTGAGAATGTCAGCTCGTCCTCCGCAGCGTAAACCTCCCGCATGGGGTCTAAAAATGACCGGTAGTATTGCCGCGAGCGGGAGACCGCGACGCTCAGCGCGTCGACAGCATAATAGTATGTGCTGCCCGGCTTCTGCTCCGCCTTTCTGATCAGGCGTCCGATCTTCTGGATGGCATTGCGGTAATTGTAGGGGTTCCAGGCGCAGTCGAAGCCAAGATGAAGCTCAGGGTAATCGAAACTGTTCCCCGTCAGCACCAATGGCACAGATTTGAGGTTGTGATTTAAGGAGTGTTGGGGCTTCGTCGTAGTGACGAAGGAACGAAGATGAAGCCCCAACACTCCTTAAAAAAATCGCCGATGAAGGCCCCTGCCGAGCGGGTGGTGAAGGACATCCGGCGGCAGACCCGTCGGCACTTCTCGGCCGAAGACAAGATCAGGATCGTGCTGGATGGCCTGCGCGGCGAGGACAGCATTGCCGAGCTGTGCCGCAAGGAAGGCATCGCCCAAAGCCTGTATTACACCTGGTCGAAGGAGTTCATGGAAGCGGGCAAGCGTCGCCTGGCTGGCGACACTGCCCGTGCCGCAACCACCGGCGAGGTGCAGGACCTGCGCCGCGAAGCCCGTGCCCTGAAGGAATGCGTTGCCGACCTGACGCTCGAAAACCGTCTGCTCAAAAAAAGTATGATCGCGGATGGGGGCGACGACGAATGAGGTATCCAGCATCGGAGAAGCTCGAGATCATCCGGATCGTCGAGCAATCGCACCTACCAGCCAAGCACACGTTGGACGAGCTCGGCATTGCCCGTCGGACCTTCTACCGCTGGTACGACCGGTTCCTCGAAGGCGGCCCGGAGGCGCTGGAGGATCGGCCATCGACACCGAGCCGGGTGTGGAACCGGATCCCGCCTGACATCCATGATCAGATCATCGAGCTGGCGCTGGGGCAGTCCGAGCTAAGCCCCCGGGAACTGGCGGTGCGTTTTACCGATGAGAGGCGCTACTTCGTGTCGGAAGCCACGGTTTACCGTCTGTTGAAGGCCCACGATCTGATCACCAGCCCGGCCTATGTCGTGATCAAGGCCGCCGATCAGTTCCACACCAAGACCACGCGGGTAAACGAGATGTGGCAGACTGATTTTACCTACTGTGCGCCTCGTCCCGGATGGTCCGGGGTGCATATGACTGGAATGCAAAGGAGAAAGGAGGAACTGAACGAATGCCTTGCCCTCTGCTGTGAGGGGGCATGAGCCCAAGCGGCGGTGACCTGCCGTCAACTGGCAGGGTGACGTAGCCCGCAGGTAAAGGGGATTGAGGCGAAGCCGTTACGCCGAGATGGTCCCCGAGGCTGTAGCGCTGGAAGGTTGAGGAACACGAACCGGTTAATCCGCATCCGAGGGCTGAAATGTCGCCTTCGCCTACACGGCTTAACAGGCGGAATGCTGATGATGGCGCCGGAGACGTATGTCGGCGACATCCGAATGTGGCCGGAAATGTAGCCCGTCCGCATGGAGCCATGGAGAGAATGCAGCCAGGCCATGGCATCGGCATCGACTTGCGGGACGCAAGGACAAGGACTGCGACCGGCAGCCTCCCCAGCGCGCGAAAGTCCAGCATATGAACGAGGGAAGGCATGATGGAATGCCAAGGGAGTTGGCCCCGATGTCCACCGTGCTGGCGGAGTCCCCGTAGTAGTCCGCGACAGGGAAAGCCTGTCACATGGCGAAGGGGGACAGTTCAATCAGCTTGAAGTGCAAACTACCTGACCAAACGAGGTGAAGACCTTTGATAATCAGCGAAATGCAGCACAAGCTCGCGACGTGGGCCGAGAGCGACCAGAACCGCAAGTTCGATCGCCTTCTCCGGCTCATTGCCGATCGGGCGTGGCTTGCCGAGGCGGCTCGGATCGTGCTGGCGTCGAGTGGCGCCAATACGCCGGGCATCGACGGAATGGACAAGCGACGGATGCAGGCCGTACTGGCAGAACAGCTGGCCAGTCTGCGAACGGACTTGCTGACGGGGAGTTATCACCCGCAGCCGGTCAGGCGAATCTATATCCCGAAAGCCAATGGCAAGAAACGACCACTTGGTATCCCGACCCTGAAAGACCGCATCGTCCAGCGCGCGATGCTGATGGCCATGGAGCCGATCTGGGAAAGCGACTTCCATCGCCTCTCCTACGGCTTCAGGCCGGAACGCAGCGTGCATCACGCTGTCCGGACCGTGAAGATACAGTTGCAGGATAGTGGTGCCGGAGCGCGGGGCCGCTGGATCATCGAAGGTGATCTGGCGAGCTACTTCGATACGGTCCACCACCGGCTTCTGCTTCGCTGCGTTCGGCGGCGAATCCGGGATGATCGGTTTGTTGATCTGCTCTGGCGATTCCTGAAGGCGGGCCACGTCGACCGTGGCCTGTTCGTCGCCTCAAGCGAAGGTGTACCGCAAGGCGGCGTGCTGTCGCCGCTCCTGTCCAACATCATGCTCCATGAGTTTGATGCGTGGCTGGAGGCGAAATACCTGAGCGACAAGGCGCGAAAGGATCGCTGGGCATGGAACTTCGGCATCCAGCAGGGGCGCCCCATCACGGTTCGCGAGAACCGGCAATGGAAACCTGCTGTCGCCTACTGCCGTTACGCCGATGACTTCGTTGTCATCGTCAAGGGCACCAAGGCACATGCCGAGGCCATCCGCGAGGAATGCCGGGCCTTTCTGGAAGACGACCTGAAGCTGACGTTGAATATGGACAAGAGCCATATCACCCACGTCGACGACGGGTTCGTGTTCCTCGGGCACCGGATTATCCGCAGGCGGGGATCGAGCGGACGCATGTCCGTGGTCTCAACGATACCCAAGGAGAAGGCCAAGACCTTCGCTCGCCGATTGGTCGAGGCTCTCTCCGGCAATCATGAGGTTGCCGCGGTGGACATGATCGACGGTCTGAACCGCCAGCTGGCGGGATGGGCTGCGTTCTACAGGTTCACCGACTTCACGGCGCGCACATTCCGGCGCATCGACACCGTCGTGTTCTGGAAAATGGCGCACTGGTTGGCGCAGAAGTACCGGTCCCGTATCAAGCCTTTGATGCGTAAATGGTACCGCATGCCGGAAACCGGCCAATCGAAGACGTGGCTGGTCTACGGTCGAAGCAATCAGGGCAATGCCGTCGGCAAGGCGCTGCGACGACTGGTCACAAGCCAGAAGATGCAGTTCCGGTGGCGGAATCCGGAGCGAAATCCCTACATCTATCGGGACGAGCTCCGAAACACCGTCACCTCCCGCTATCGTGATGTCGCCATGGCCTTGGACCAAGGTTGAATAGAGAGCCGTATGCGCTGAAAGGTGCACGTACGGTTCGGGGAGGGGAAGCGCTTATGCGCTTCCTACTCCACTCAAGATCATCGGGTGGGGCTGGATGTACCTGTCGACCGTGCTCGACGACTTCTCGCGCTACATTATCGCCTGGAAACTGTGCACCAACATGCGCGCCGAGGATGTGACCGACACGCTCGACCTGGCCCTTGGCGCATCGGGCTGCGACAGCGCCACGGTGCTGCACAAGCCCAGGCTGTTGTCGGATAATGGCCCCAGCTACATCGCCGGCGAATTGGCTGAATACATTGAGGCCCGGAAGATGAGCCACGTGCGCGGTGCCCCGATGCACCCGCAAACCCAGGGCAAGATCGAGCGCTGGCACCAAACCCTGAAAAACCGCATCCTGCTGGAAAACTACTTTTTGCCCGGCGACCTCGAAGCCCAAATCGAGGCCTTCGTCGAGTACTACAACCACCAGCGTTACCACGAGAGCCTGAACAACGTGACGCCCGCCGATGCCTACTTCGGCAGGGCTCCAGCCATCATCAAACAGCGCGAAAGGATCAAGCGACAGACCATCGAACATCGGCGCTTGCAACACCGCAAGCTCGCCGCCTAACATCAACCCCCAGACGAGGTCCGCACTCCGCTAATTTACGCCGCGAGTTGTGCCGAATGTTCTGACGACGGACAGTGCTCGAGCTGTTCATCGAGAGCTACCTCAAAGAGTGCCACTGCATCATGCTCCTCAGTTGCAATGTGCGGGATTACTGCGCTTTTTTGTTTCAGCGCAATGCGTCGTGTTGTTCGGTCCACACACCTTGGCGATCAGGTCGATTGTGCATTCACCCAGCACGCTTGACAGCCCATGTTCTTATAATGTTCTAACGCAGCCATGAGCAGCAAACGTCTCGATACCCTGGCCGATCTGGTTCGCCACGGCCTCAACGCGCAGGTAGAATGTCTCGGATGCCACCGCGTTGTGATCGTGCCAGCGGCCACGCTCCGAGACCGATGCTTTGCCAAATCCATCCCGATGAAGCTGGAGATCGTCGCGCGGCATTTGCGCTGCAGCTGCGGTCACCGCGGGACGAAGCTGGACGCCACCGGTGTCCAGCTGTCGCCCCCTTGAAAGGGCTCGGGCGACGCCTGCGCGCCGCCCTGCCGGTCACAGGAACTCGACGTTCTCGGCGATGATCTCGCAGCCGTAGCGGTCATTGCCGTCGGCGTCCTGCCAGCGCGAGTAGTGGATGCGGCCCGTCACGGCGAGCTGGTCACCCTTGGCCTTGTGCTGGCGCAGCGGAAGCCCGAGGCCGTTGAAGACGGTGATCTTGTGGAATTCAGCATCCTTGACCGGGTAGCCGGTTTCAGGGTCCTTCTGGACCTTGCCGTCGCGGATAACCGGACGTTCGGTCACGAGGATGAGTTCGGTGATGCGGGTGTCGCTGCGATCGCGGGCGACAGGATCCTTGGCGAGACGGCCGACGAGGTTGACGATGTTCATTGCAAGAGCCTCCTTGGTGCCGACGGCTCGTCCGCCGGTGCCCTTATCGAGCCTTGGCGGGAGAGCTGGGACACCGCGCGCCCTCGCGCGGGAAACCTCGGAAATCGAGGTGGTGCGGGCAGCCCGGCTTGCCGGGCAACACGGCTCGCATTTCTGCAGGTTGGCCCTAAGCTCGACCAGAGAGGCAGGGGCACTGGGCGGCGGATGTGCTGTTGGTACTGGGGCGGATTGCGTGCCTGAATATCAACCTCGCCGCGTCTCGGCTTGCTGTCACTGGCGTTGATCGCAGGATTGATCATCCGTCCTCGCCGAGTTCGGGGAGCGAATCGTCCCTTGGCGGCAGTCGTCAGGAAGACCTGACCTTGGCCATTTGGGGATGCCAATCCGCAGGGTTGCCGCCATTGGCCTCGCGTTGATGCACAATTGGACAAGGCCACGAGGGGGCCTGTCTGCACGTTGCGCCAATCAGTCCCGATCGACGGGAGCTGCTCCCCAGGCCGCAATGGCATCGATGATCTTTGCCGTGAACCGCGGTGGGAGACGTCCGGCAACGTACCCGGGCTGCTTCATCAGGGGCCTGATGTCGAACCCGGGCCAGGTGAAGCGGTTGAATTCCGAAATGACGATCGCGCTACCCGGAGCAAGCCCGGCTGTGCGTGCAATCTCATCAGGGATCACGATGGCGTTCTTGCGCCCTTCGCCCTTGGTGGTGATCGCGGCGACCAGATAGCGTGACCCCCCCACACCCACGACGACGACGAAGCGTTCCTTCACGCCTTCGTCGCGGCCCCGTCTGAACTCTTCCTCGAAGAGGTAAACGTATCGGAGGATATGGCCTGCGGCGGGGCGGTCAGTCTTCCCAGCGGTCATTGGCGAGTTCGCTGTCCGAAGGCCGAGCATTGGCAAAAGCCTTGCGGTCGGCTTCGGTCATGTCGGACGCAGCGACAGCTTCAATATTCATGTGGCCCGCGATCACGCCGCGCGCCGCCTCTTCGAGATGGCGGAAATACTCGCTATCTGCGATCACATGCCGCTCGCGGCCATGGCTGGTGAGGACGACCGGCTGCTTGGTTGCGAGATCGAGGAACTCGCCGGTGTTGTTGTGAAACCGGGTCAGGGGAACCCTGGGGTGCTCATTTGCCGTCGCTGGCATGCTGGTATCTCCTCGTGGTCTCAAAATAGCAATTATGGCCAAAATAGCAAGATTTCTGTGGCGACGATCGCCGCGCTAGCCTTCCACCTCTGTCGCCGGCAGCTCCGGCAACACTGGGACGAGGCCCGCATCAATCGCAAAGCCGAGAGTCCTTGCGAGGCGGCAGGCTCGAGCGATTGACCCGTCTGGAACATCGAGCGCCTTTTCAATGTGCCCAAGGGTTTCGCCAGCACCGGGTTCACAGACCGCATGAAGCTTGCCTGCCTCTGCGGTGATAGCAAAGGGCCAGGTCATCGCGACACCGACGACCCGTTCGTCGAGAATGAGCAGAGTTTCGCCAGCAGCGATAGACTCATCGGTCTGCACGGCGTCGTAGGCATTGCCGCTCGAGCCGAAAGCATGGATCCGCCAGACAGTGAAAGCGAAGCGCTCGCTATCGGTCAGCATGGCAGGCCCCCTGCAGAAAAGGCGCGCTGCGCCGCTTCCGGAAAGGCTGCGATGAGGTTCCGGTGGAGCGGCCCGGAGGACGCCGGAACGAAGGCGCCGGTGCTGCTCGGCCGTGTGATCCGCAGCGCGCTTGCGACGGCATCAACGACGAAGCCTGCAAGCTGATCGCTGGCCGTCAGCTTGCTGAATTCAGGCGGTGCAAACCCGGCCTGATGCCAGAAAGCGATGCCGGTCTCGAGGGTCTCGAGATAGCTGGCATGGCTGCCGTCGTCCTGATCATTGTCGATGCTTGCCTCGACTGTCCGGTAGGTCCCGAAATCATGAGCGTTGGCCTTGATCCGCAAGCTGATGCCGACAGGCGGCGATCCGGCAACCGCAATCAGCGCAGCTCTGTAGAGCATGGCTTCTGCGGTATTCACGAGATCGAAATTGGGGGTATGGCCGATCTGCGCGCAGTCTTCGTTCCACGGAGCGCCGCCAAGATCGAGAGTCCAGTCTGCCTGTGCCATTCAAGCCTCCTTTGCTTGAACGGCACCTCCCCCTCCTCTCTCGCAGGCAGAGTTCCTGCAGCAGGTCTGGTCAGCTTGAAAGCAGTGGGCAAAAGAAAAGGCCCGCCCGCGGCAAATGCGCGGACGGGCCTTCCCGATGTGACCGGCGCGGGTCGCGGCACCGGTCACGGGGGGGGCTTGTCCCGGTCAGCCGTCGACGCTCACGCGCGTCTTGCCCTTGGGTGCCGGAGCGGTGCTCTCGCCCAGACCGTCGCCGCTGGCAGCGCCGCGGTCGCTGGCCGGTTCGTCGCCGGTGGCGGTCAGCGGCGGCAGGGCACCTTCGCTCTCGCTGCCGAAGCCGTCGAGCGATGCCTTGGGCTTCGAACGGCGCCAGGCGACATTGAAACTGCCGTCGTTCTGCTGGAACATCGCCACCGGGATCGGCTCCGAGAGGCTGGGGTCGTCGATCTGGCCCGACAGGAAGCACTCGCCGGTCTCGTTCGACGAGTATTCCCAGAGCGCGCCGATCTTGACCCAGCTGCGGCGGTCCGCCGAGAGCGCCATGAGGTCGAACTTGGGTGCCCGCTCGTTGGTGGATTCGAAGGCCCGCAGTGCGACGGTCGCGCTGAAGGTCAGGGTGGTGATGCGGCCGATGTGAACGCCTTCTGCGTTGGCCTTGAGGGTGCCGATGTTCATGTCACATTCTCCTGATGCTGTCCGAACCCCTTGTCCGGAACACCTTCTCCCATCCCCCCTCTCCTCCGGGCCTCTTGCCCGGCCCGTGCGCCAGCCACCGCAGGCGCGCGTCATCCTGTCCAGCCCGGAGGGCTGAGGAGTCTTGATAGGTTGCTTGGAGCTGAATTGGCCCTGCTTCGAGCCCTCGGCGGTTTGTACCGACCTAAGCTTCGGGCGCGGACCCGTCCTTGATCTGGCTGAGGCGCGCCATGAAGGCCGTGGCTTCGAGCTGATTGGGTCCATCGCGCGTGGCGAGGCAGGCCATCCTGTCGATCTCGAGCTGTGCGGCAAGACTTGCCTCGATTTGGCAATAGGGTTCGAGCACGCGGATTGCGTCAACCGCGCAGGGGAGCTCGCCAAAGGCGGCTCCGACCCATACGAGTTCGATCTCCTCTCCGTCTTCGTCGGGAGCGCTCAGCACCTGTGCGAAATAGGTCTGAAGCGGGCGATCCCAGCCAACATAGGCGCTTGCCGCTGCAATCCCGTCACGAAGCGGTACTTTGTGCCTGCTCATGCGCTCGTTACCTCCCCACCATTTACCGGGCCGATGCCCCGCGGCGCAGTGACATGTCAGCCCCTGACGCTGATCAGTAGTCCGCTGGCCGCATCAGCGTGATGACGCGCCGTGTCATCGCTGGATTGGCCGGATCCTCTGACCCGAACGCCAGTTCAGTGTCGTAATAATCGACCTTCATCAGCACCTTGATGCCATCGACATCCATGCTTGCAAAGTCTTGCTCGGGCGAATCCGGGGCGAAGGTGCAATGGCGCAGAGCGGCCATCAACCGAGCCTGTGCCATCATGCTTTGTGCCACCGTGCCGCCGCCGAGTTCTGCAAGCAGCCCAGAGGTCATGACGATGCGGGCCGTTCGGTCACGGCCTTGGCGTGCGGCATCATTGAGCAGCGCGATGCGCTCGGTACGCTGCTGCGCGCAAGAGAGGTCGGATGTGTCATGCATTGGAGGTCTCCTCCCGATCAAAGGTGCGATCAGCGGGGAACCGGACGGCCTCGCGAGCCTCAGCCGGCAGGCTGACAAGCGGACAGCTGAACAT
The DNA here is from genome assembly GCF_920987055.1 of Novosphingobium sp. CECT 9465. Taxonomy (NCBI): domain Bacteria; kingdom Pseudomonadati; phylum Pseudomonadota; class Alphaproteobacteria; order Sphingomonadales; family Sphingomonadaceae; genus Novosphingobium; species Novosphingobium sp. CECT 9465. Next base: position 3,632,946 of record NZ_CAKLBX010000001.1, on the reverse strand, counting down.
CAATCGCGGTCCCGGGGGCGACGGTAATGGCAACCTGCCGATCCTTGGGAATGGCCCACAGGATACCGGCGAGTGTGTCGCGGATACGCGCCGCAATGGCCTCGTCTTCGCCGAGCAGCACCCGGGCCGCGAGCTCGCGCGCATCGCGCAAGAAGTGCTCGTGCTGGGTGTCCCAGGAGTCGGCCTCGCTGTCGTCGCTCGCGCAGAAACAGACGTTCTCGATCAGATCGACCAGCGTTTCGGGGGTCAGCGCCGGACCCGGCACATAAGCGATGCGGATCTGATCGACACCGCTGTACCAGCCATCCTCGCCCACGACGAAGGCGACATCTGCCGGGATCCGTTCCTCGCGCTGGGTTTCGGTGGCGCGGTGGAAGACACAGAACCTCAGTTCGATCGTCTCGGCACGCACATGGCCCTCGAGCGGAGGGAAGCTTCCGTTCTCGGCGATAACGTGGCCCTGCTCCCCCGCTTCAACATAGAATCGCACGTTGCCAACCTGATGCAGCGCGTCATACCAGCCATAGCCCGCGTAAGGAGGATGGTTCTCGACGAGGTGCGGGCGCAAGGGATGGGCGCGCAGCGCGCGCTCCAGCCCCTGCCCGATATCGGGCTCAAGATCCGCAACAAGGATCGTGTGCGGTCCTGTAGCGACCTCTTCATACTCGACATTGACGTTGTCGCTTTCCGCGATGGCCGCATGCCAGCGAGGCAGGCAGGGATCGGCCTCCGGCAGGGCGACCCCCAGATCGCGCGCTTCCTTCCAGTTGTCGAAGGAAAGCCGGTGCTGGCCCTTGTCCGCCAGCGCGGCATAGATCGTGCGCTTGCACGCTGTCTGAAGCGCCGCAAATGCGGCGTTCTCGACGAACTCCTTGCGTGCCGGGAGCACTAGGGCAAGGCCCCGGGTGGCTCCGATATCGAGCCGGGCATGGTAGGTCTTGCCGCCGAGGCTCTCCGAGACGCTGGCAAGCTTGCGGGTGAGCACCATGCCATGGAAGTTCGTGGTGGGATCCTGGTTGTATTCGCGCCCCTCGAACACGCCGATCTGGCTGCCGTTCCATTCGGCGATGTAGATCGCCTTGGCGAGAAAGTCCTCGCGCGGCATTTCCGTGCCATTGAAGAACACCGGCAGCGGGTAGAACCTCGCGACCTCGCGCAGAATCCGCTCGGTCGTCTGTTCGCTCACCCCGGGGATCAGGAAGGTGATGGTCGTCCCAACCGGGCGAGCAAGGGGCACCACGGCAATGTCCTGCGCACCGGTCCAGCCATCTGCTGGGACATGGACCGACCATCCGATGTCTGCATCGGCATGGCGCGAGCTGATCCAGGTGTCCTTGCCCGCCAGGCTGAAGACGCCCATGCCTGCCGGATCTTCGGCCTCATGGATGCGCTGGTTCCAGCCCGAATCCCCCAGCGCAATCATCGTCTGGGGGTCGGCGACACCGGTTCCGTCGTCGACCAGGGTCAGGCGCGCTCCGTCCTGATCTGCGCAGCAGGCGATATCGATCCGAGACGCGCCCGCGCGGCGACTGTTCTGGAGGAGCTCGCCGAGGATATCGCCGATGGTGCCGTTAAAGAGGCGCGTGACTTTGGTGATCGTCTTCGGGCTGACGCTGGGACGGATGATTGTCGTGTTCATGGCAAAGGGTCCTTCATCGCACTGGTTCGCCCTTCCCCTCCCCCTTGTATCTGGACGTTGTTGGTTGATTGCGATGTAATCGGCTGATCGCCGGGGTGGGTGGCCACCCACCCCGGCGCTGCGGTGCTGTCGCCCGTCACCCCTCAGGCAGTAACCGTAAGGGAGCCTGGGACCAGCACCGCTTGTCACGCACGACCGAATAGTCGGCAGGTGTCTCAACCGTACGGACAAGGCAGGTTACCGTGATCGAAACGATTTGTGGAGTGGATGTTAGCAAGGCCTGGCTTGATGGCTGGATCGAGGCCGGCGGCTATCGCCGGTTCGCCAATGATGAGGCGGGAATTGCTGCGTTGGCGGACTGGGCCGGTCGCCATGGCGCGGGACTGGTGGTGATGGAATCCAGTGGCGGGCTCGAACAGGACGCATTCCTGGCGCTGTGGCGCGCAGGCATGCCCTGTGCCCTGACCAATCCCAGAGCGGTACGGCATTTTGCCGAGGCGATGGGGCGGCTGGAGAAGACCGACCGTATCGATGCAGAGGTCATCGCCTGCTTTGCTGCGGCACGGCGGCTACGGCCAACGCCGCCACCTTGCGACGAACAACAAAGGCTTAGCGCGCTTTCTGCCCGGTTGCGGCAAGTGACAGGCGACCTCACAGTGCAGAAGCAGCGGCTTCATTCTACCCGCGATCCGCTTGCCCTTGCCAGCTTGAAAGAGACTATCGCCTTCTTCAATACCCAAGCCAAAGCGCTGGCCCGTGAAATCGCAGGCCTGATCGAACACGATCCCGTCTGGACCGCGCTTGATCGCACACTGCGCTCGGTCAAGGGCGTGGCAGATCGCACCGTTGCCACCCTGCTGGCCGAACTGCCCGAAATCGGAACCCTGTCGAACAAGGCCATCGCCAAACTTGCAGGCCTTGCGCCCATCGCGAACGACAGCGGCAAACGATCCGGTGCCCGATCTATCCGTGGTGGAAGAAGCTCTGTCCGCTCGATCCTCTTCCTCGTCGCCGACATCGTGCGAAAATTCGATCCGGCCATGGCAGAGTTCCGCCAACGCCTGCTCGACCAAGGTAAACCCAAAATGGTCGTCCGCATCGCCCTCGCCCGAAAACTGCTCGTCCGACTCAACGCAAAAGCACGCGAAACAAGAGCTGAAATTGGTCAGTGACACTTGACCTGTCAGATAGTCGCTCCCCTTCAGATCGGCGGATTGATGCATGGCCGGAGCCGGGCCGCCTTCGGCCTGTTCTTCAGCCCACGCGCTTCGGCCGCAAATTCTCAGGCATGGGGATGATCTCGTGCGCCGTATCGCGGAGCGCCGTAACCTCGCCGCGCGCAGTGTAGAGGTCCTTTGCAATGAGCGCGCAGACTTCGGCCTCGCCATAGATTGGCCGGCCCAGGTGATCGACGCGCTCGACTTGCCGGGCAATCACGCCGACTTTTCCGTCCGGCACCCAGTCGGCCCAATCACCCCAGGCGGTGGTCGTGCAGAATTCGCCGATCACGGCCATGTAGGCCTTGCGCGTCCGCAGGATCGCGGACGCATTCTCCTCGACGGCCTCGCCGGTGAAGGCGCTGAGGCGGTCCGGGTGCCAACACCGGGCGGTATCGCGGGCAAGCTGGAGGAAGCCCGCGGAGCAGGAGCGCTGGCGTTCAAGCTCGCTGGCGAAGGCAAGGATCGGGAGCGCCCAGTCGCAGTCTTCCTCGTAGGAGCCGCCCTCGATCAGTAGCGCCTGCGGCATGGCGGCCTGCCTTTGATCGGACAGAATGATGCCGCCGTGGCTGGCGGTCATCACCGACCAAATGCCGGGGCCAAGCTGATCGGCCTGTTGGACTGCGCCCCAGATCGATGTCGATGGGCGCGGCGACGGAGCAAAGCATGTCATGAGCGAACTCTCCTTCTTCAGGTTCGCTCAAATCCTCCCCCTCCCCTTCACTCGAGAAGGCTGCGGGCTTCGCTGATAATTGCCTCAGGCGTCACGCTGCTGACGGCCATGGATATGACAAGCCCGGCCTGACTGAGACGCTCTCGCTCGATGCTGCGCAGCTCAAGATAGTCGGCATCATCCGACTGCAGGATCTGGAGCGCGAACTTGCACTCCACCCCGCTATGCTCATCGAGCAGCGCCACCAGGAAGTCCGGCCTCGCCGAGCCCGAAGCCAGCGCGATGTCAAAGAGGATCTTCTTGACCGCCATCCTGACACCGAGGCGGCGCAATTCATACTGGGCCTGCTGGAGCGCGCGCAGCACGTCGCGATCATGGTCGCGCTCGGCGGGCACGAACTGGTTTCCGCTGAAGACAGGCTGGGCATAGGCGCGCAGCGCCAGGTATCCTTCGCGCCGACTATGCTCCCCGACGACGGCCAGCACGAGAAAGGGTGGCTCGACCTCGGCCCGGATGATCCCGGTGTGCTGGATGCGATTGCGGATTTCGACAGTTCCGAGCCCCGTCACCACCTCGCTCGATGTGACCTCGCTCGCTTCGAGAAGCAGAAAGGCCTGCGGCGCAAACTCGGGCGGCCAGGTCTCGGCCGCGGCTCGCAACCGGGCATGGACCCGCCGTTTCTCGTAATCGATCGCGTTGGTGTAGAGATGATCCGACAGCCGGATGCCCGGCGCGATTTCGAGGCCCTGAGCGGCGCGCTTGAGGTGGCGCATTTCTTCGCTGATCGAGCCTGCGCGCCTGCCACTGGGCGGTAATTCGCGCAGGATATTCGAGCCAGCGCGTTCGAGCAGCAGCCAGAGCAGCTTGCCAAGGCGCGGGATGGCGACGCCGCGTGAACGGTCGTCAGGCTCTATGTCCTCTGGCTTCTGTGCAAGCTTCTCCGGCGCCTTCTGGTGTGCGCTGAACAGGCCCTTTGGAAGGCCGATGGCATAGAGCGAGTCCTTCATGGTCTCGCGGATGCGCGGCGGCGCCTGCGGCAGATGAAACGGGCATCCGGGCTCGTGGCCTGGCCGCGAGGTGAGACGCCTGAGATAATAGGTTTCCTGAAAACTGAGATAGGCCGCGCTCATCAGCGGCGGCGGCCGCTCTGCCCCAAGGCAATCGCAGGCGATCCACTTGTGGTTCTCTCGCGCGGTAGAGACCAGTGAGACGCAAGCGCGGTGGTCGGCCTTGCTGCCCCGGCCTGTATACCACCGCACCAGCGCAGCCTTCAACTCGCCGCTGATGGCGACCCTGCCGGTCTTTCCTGTGGTGTCCTTACCTACCAGCCACATGCATGATGACGCCTTGACCCTGTCATTTGTTCACTATATGTTCATAATCAGCAGGAGCCCATGAATAATGAACAAGGTCTTTGATATCGGCAAGTTCGACCTCGATGTCACGCTGCGCGATGCGGCACTTGATCCGAATTGCCGTCCAACCAAGCGCATGCTCGCCAATGCCTCGATCGGAGTGGAGCCGTTCGATGCCTATTACTCGGCGCGCGAGCTTTATGAGACCTTGCAGGGCGTGTTTCAGGGCCTGCCCAATGCCAAGTCTCGGCTGACACAGATCCTGTCCTGCCATTGCGATGACTATCAGCGCTGCCTCTACTATGCGCTGGCAGGGCGCGGGGTTGTCCAGATGCTCGACGATCTCGAATGGCTCTTCGGACTCCTCGGGCCACGGTGCCAGATGTCGGGGCACCTTTTGCGCTCGGGCCAGCACCCTGCGCCGATGGTCAACCCTTACGTCTCGTCAGAGCCTGATGGCCCGGTTCCTGCCCGCAATGCCGACTTTACCGAAGGCCCATCGTGGTATCTCGATCCCGGCCTCGGAGGGATGATCGAGGAATAGACATTCCGGTTACATCGCGGTGCTCAGGCATGCACGCCTGCGTCCACGGCATCGATATAAGTGAGCACGTCCTGCACGCGGTCGCAGCGCACAAGCTCCTTCGCAGTTTGGCCGGAAAAACCGGAAAGCGGCTCAGAACGATACCAGGTATAGGCCATGATCATAGAACCGAAACGCGGTTCCACCTTGCTGAGCACCTCTCTCATCGAGCCTATGCGCCGCTGATTGTCATCTGATTCCATGCGGCGGGTAGCATCTTTGTCGAGACCAAGAGTGCGCGCGAGTTCATCGCCCGTTGTGCCCAGCTGCGCTATCAGTTTGCGCGGATCACGCGCGCTATCTTCCGCATCGCGATGGGATTTCATGCAGGAGCCTCAGTTTAATAGTGAAACCGGCATTGGGCAATCTCTAACTGTTGCTCATTTCCTTTGCCAGTGACGCGATAGACCAGACGGTCTTCTTTGGTGATCCGCCGCGACCACCAGCCTGCCAGGGAGCCTTTGAGCGGCTCAGGCTTTCCAGTTCCTTTAAAAGGCGTTCGCTGGCATTCCTTGATGAGATCGTTGATCCGGGTGAGAACCTTGTCATCGGCTTGCTGCCAGTGAAGATAATCCTCCCAGGCATTGTCAGCAAAGACCAGCTTCAAGGCTCGATCAGCCCGCGCTCATTGCCGCCTTGACCATCCAGTTGCTCGATCGACTGCCTTAGGCGGTCGGAATTGGTGCGGTTCGAAAGGAGGTACATGGTCTCCTCGATCGCGTTCCAATCTTCGAGCGAGACCATCACGATCGACTCTGCTTTCTGGCGCGTGACCACAACATGTGTCCGGTCACTGACCACTTGATCCATAATGCCTTTCAGATTGGCGCGCGCTTCTGAGTAGGTGATAACATCCATAGCTTCATCCTTTCCCGAAACATTGTACTGATATTGGTACACTTGCAAGCTGAACAAGTGATGAAGGGCAAGAGCCCCATTTGTCCGAGATGGCCTACAGGACGACAACCTGCAGCTCGATCACACCGGGCACGCCCTGCTCTGCAGGCAGAACGCAGAAGGGCTGGAGCTTGCTGTCCGTCCTCACCACGGCATGGCGCTGCCCGGAATTTGCTGTCATCCGGATGGCGAGGCGCTCAGCATTTGCGCGTCCGCACAGGATCGCCCTTCGGGGATCGAGGCTCTGAAGCAGCATGGGTTACCTCCCGAGCGTTACGGCGTTGCCGGGAAGAATGTGCGCGGCGCACGCTTGGGGGGCACGACTTCGAACCGGCGCTCCATCAATCTGCTGATGCGGAACCGGCCTCGGCCATCGGGCGTGCTGAGTTCAATCTTCGCGCCGCGCTTTGTCACCCTGAATTCGGCGTGTTCGCTCCCGTCGGTGAACTTCATGGGTTCAGGCAGCCGGATCATGTCGCCATCGGCGATCTTGCGCTCCTTCAGCCGCAGCTGCCGGTAGCACCGGTTGCGCCAGTCGAGGGCATAAGGGTGATTGGTTGGCCCAAGTTCCTCGAGGATACTTCTGGGACACCCAGCCTCCACCGGCCCGGAGTTCTCATCCATGTCCTTGTAGCCGAACAGGAGGCCGTCGGCTGCCTTGGGGTTCCAGCGGACCAGACAGATTACCGCGGAGATGGCGTGGGTCTGGTTGTTCGGTCCATAGCGCTGGACAGCCGCGTAATAGGCCCCGGTTGTGGACACGCTTCTGATGACCCGGCATCCTTCGAAGGTGCCGGTTTCTTCATTCTCGCGCTCCCATGTGAGCTGATTGTCGAGATAGGCCTTGGGAGTGTCGAAGCCCCCCATTCCGGCACGGTGCATGTAAAGCCAGCCCATGCGTGTTCTCCTTCAGATGAGCCCCGGCTGCGCCGGAGGTGCGATCTTCAATTCGCGCGCGATCCGCGCCGTGAGTGCGGGAATGTCTGCAAGAGCGGTGATCGGCGCTTTGCGCATCACCGCGCCAGGCGGTTTCCAGAACGGGTTGCGCCAGGCGAGACCCGGCTCGCCGAACCTTTCCGGGCTGATCCGGACATAGATACCTTCGGCTTCCAGCACATGCTCGCCCGCGAGCTGTTCCTGTGAGGTGTAATAGCTGATGCGGTAATTGGCATGCTCGAGCCCGATCCCTGCTGCGATCTGGCGGAGTGCGCGCGTGCCCTCGCGCCGATAGTGGCGCAGCTCTTCGGGACGATAGTCGATCCCGCGCTTGACCAGCGCGATGATCGCCGGTCTGTGCTTGAGCTCGGCAAGGCGTTCGATGCACTGGGATCGCAGCGCCTGGTCGTCTGCTTCACATTCGGTCGGCCTTCCGTCGGCAATGCGCTGAAGGTGGCGGGTGAGGAGCAGCACTGCCGGGCAGTTTGCCGCCTGCCGGCCTGCAAGGCGAACATCATCCACGGCCTCGTTCAATGCCCGCAGCGCATTCTCGAAGGTTGTCAGCCCATCAGGCTGAAGTGCGCGGCGGTAACGGTAATCGATGTCGCAGGACATGAGGCTTCCTTTCCATTGCAAGATGCAATGGCCCCATCCCCCTTCCCTCAATGCAGGCTGCGACGATGTTCGCTTAGGCCCTGCAGCGGCAACGGCTCGTAGATCATCGGTCGCAGCAGCGTGTTTGGCGCAATTTGTTCGAGGATTCGCGCAACAGCCGATACCGCAGCGCCTGCTTCGGTTGTCTGGATGATGAGCGTTCGGCCTTGATCCGGAGCTGTGCCAAGTGACCAACCGGCGTCCCCCTTGCCGAGAAGACCGTCCAGCACCTGGCGTGGATCCCTCTGGGGGAACAGGCCTGCGATATACTCAGCCAGCACACCGCCAATGGGCGCCCTGCCCCGGCCTGCGACATCGCCGGCATAATGGTGAAGCTGGGTGAGGCGAACGACCTCCTCGGGGGTTGGCTCAAGCACAAGCCGGAACTGGCGCCGTTTCATCGGCTTCCTCCCTCTCTTCCTCTGCAGGTTCGCTCTGGTAGCCCGAATAGGCCGCAAGATGGTTGAACGCCTGATCGGCCTTCGCGGCTGCGGTGATGATGGCCGTCTTGTCGGCCTTGAGGATCTCCAGCCAGTGCGAGACGTAGCTGGCATGGCTTTCGTGAAGGTCTGCCGGCAGACCCAATTCATAGCAAATTCGCGCACTCACCTGCTCGGCCACCAGCTCCTCGAAAGCGTATGCCTTGTCGCCGAAACGCTTGCCAAACTCGCGGGTGAGCCGCGAGGCATGGCCCGACCAATGCCCGAGTTGGCATCTCGTCGACGCGTACAGATCCATGCTGCGAAACGAGGTGCGGCTCGGCATCTGGATATGGTCAAAGGTCGGCGTGAAGTAGGCCTGGTTGCCGCCATGGCGGACGTCGGCGGGGATCGCGTCGAAGAAGGCGTCGATCGCCGCCTGGCGCGTGGAGGGTTCCACCGGAATCTCCGCCTCTTCGGGCGCGTAGAAATAGGCCGGGAGCGCGTCGATCTGGTCGGCATTGAAGACGACATAGTGGCGAAGGAAGCGGATGTTCTTCTCGACCTCCTTGCCGGTTTCGGGATGCTCCTCGGTCTTCTTGAACGAGGAATAATAGACCGAGATCGCGCCGGTCTCGCCGCGCCGGACATTGGCACCGAGCGCCTCGGCCTGGCGATAGGTCATCCAGAAGCGTGAGCGGTAGCCCATCGCATCGCCAAGCGCCCAGAGATAGAGCGTGTTGATGCCGGTGTAAGGCGTCCCGCAGTGCCGGAGCGGGCGGCCGCCGGCGCCGCTGCACCGCCAAGGTCGCGACCAGGGCGGAACGCCTTCCTCGAGTTTGCGGATGATGAGATCCGTGATTTCCGCGGCAACGTCGCGGTTGGACCGACGTGAAGCTGTCATGGTGGGTACTCCCGTGCGGACGAGAAGGGAACCGCCGACGCGTGTCTGCGCGCCGGCGGTCAGCACTCCAGGAGGTGAGAGGCCTCAAGCCGCGAGCGCGTCCCGATCCTCCAGCTGAGGTTCGCCATCGGCGTCGTTCACCGCGAGCGTCTCCTGATCGACGCCCTGGTCCTCAGGCTCGTCGTCGACATCGAGATCGTCGGCGGGAGCAGAATCGAGGAACTTCATCGCGTTCGGGACCCAGGCCAGCGCCGCATCGCGAACCTCCGGCTCGACGATCGCTTCGCCGGCGAAGAGCTTGGCGCACGATTCCGAGATTTCGGACTTCTTCATCGTTGCGTGACGCGCCGTGAGCGCCGCCCCGCCGACATCGGCGAGCAAGGTCAGGGTCGAACCCTTGCTGACCCGGTCGAAGAAGTTCTCCGAGGTCGGCCGCCACCAGCTTGCGACATCGATTTCCATGATGGTCGCAAGCCGGTTGTGCAGCGGGGAATGCTCGGCGCGGGAATTCGGCGCTTCGAGCGACATCGCGACGATATAGGCGAGCCAAGCCGCTTTGGCGTCGTCGTCGAGACCGCGGAAGGCCTCGAACCGGTCGACCTGCGACTGGTACTCGGTCCAGCCGGCATCGAGCCCGTCATGGGCTTCGGCGAGATAGCTACGGGCGCGGGTCGCAGGCTGCTCGCCAGTGACCGGGTCTTGGGGCGAGCGCGCGCGAATGGTCGAGCCATAGGCGCTTTCGGCGGTCATGCGATCGTCGATCATGACGAAGAGCGCATAGTCGAGCGCGAGGGCCGGGTGGCTGAGGAGCGTCGCTGCCAGGACGTCGCGCCGCTGCATCGCGAGCTCGTCGTAGAGCCGGGCGCTGAGCGGCTTGCCGCCCGGAGCCACCGCTTCCGGCCGGGAGGCCGGGCTCGCGGATTCCCTGCCGGCACCGCTCGGCCGGCTGCGCGAGCCTTTGTCCGCGGTGGCGCCCGTCTCGTCCTCGGTGCCGCCGATCCGGATCGGCTCCTCGCTGTAATATTCGGCGTCGAGCACCATTTCGCCCTTGGGCGTCAGCTTGAGGAAGGCGCCAACCAGCGGCCGCAGTTCGTCCGGCAGGACCGGCGCGACGTTGCGGATCGCATGCTCCTCGGCGCTGAGCTCGTCATATTCCTGGTCCAGCGCCTTATAGGCGTCCTCGCCGATGGCTTCGTCGTCCATCGCCACGGAAATCGCCTGCTGACGTTCCGCGATCTCCTGGAGCCGGCGCTGCTGTTCCTCGGTCAGGTCCGCGGCGGGCAGGATGACGCGATAGAGGCCGGCGGCGGCGCTGTGGGTATAGTTGGACGCGATCGGACGGATCCAGCCGAAGCCGAATTCCTCGCCGACGCGCTTGGCTTCCGCTTCCATGATGTCCGCGGCGAGCCGCTGCGCGATCTCGGGATTGACCCACTTGTCGCCGCTGTCGCTGAAGAGGTCGCGGTCGACCTTGCCGCCGGCGTCCGCGTAGCGGTCCTCGCCGACCAGGATGGCGACGGGATCGGTCGAGTTCATGGTTTCGTTGGCGATGACACGGCGGATGGTGTCGGCGTTGGAGTAGCTGGTGCCGTAGCTGTTCCAGACGAGCAGCTGCTTCTCCTGGTTCTCGGTCGACGCATAGGCCTTGGCGACGTCGAGCGTGATCGTGCCTTCGCTCAGCGCCTCGAAGATCGGTTCGGCGAGAGTCGCAAGGCGCAGGCGGCCCTCGACGAAGCGCCGGGTGAGACCGAAGCGCTTGGCGACGCCGTCGATGTCGCCCGTCAGCCCGATGAAATACTGGAACGCCCGGCATTCCTCGGCCGGCGTCATCTTGAGCTGGTGGAAGTTGGCCGCCGTCGAAGTCTCGGACAGGGTCGCCTCGTCACCGACCAGGACCTTCACGGGAACGTCATAGGTCTCCGGGTCGATCACGCCGCGCTCGGCGAGCAGGCGCAGGCCGCGCAGGCGGCGACCGCCATCGAACACCTCGAAGGTGCCGCGCGGTTTCCGGACGGGGGTGACGAGAAGGTTCTGCAGGACGCCGCGCGCTTCGAGATCGGCCGCCATCTGCGGGATTTCGAGCAGTTCGTCGGGTCGCTTGCGGACGTTGATGGGCGAAAGCGTGAGCTTGGCGAGCTTAACGGATGCGGTCATGGGAAGGAGCTCCATCTGGCGTCCGGATCATCCCGGACACCAGCTCCGTCCCCCCTTCCCTTTCCCCGATTGGCTTGCGGCGAACCGGCGAGCGGCTGAGCCGCCGAGCGATCGCCTTTCGGCAAGCCTCGATTTTTACTGTCGGTGAACTGGGGAGCGATTAGGCTTGAACCAAGGGGGTGCGTGTGAATCCGCTTGATCTGATCTCGGCAGCGCCATGGAGGCGCGCTGCCTTCACGACCTATGCGCTTTCGCTGTCGTTTTTCGAGGCGGTGCTTCTCGACGCGCTGCTTCGCGGGGGTGGTCGCAATGCCCTCATCCTGGCCGATCCGGAAGGCGTGCGCGCCGGCCTGAGCGAGGAAGGCGCGCGCAGGGTCGGCCGCGACTATGAGATCGAAGCCGTGGCCTGCGCAAATCATGGGGTGTTTCACGCAAAAGTGGGCGCGCTGTTCGGCGATGACGATGCCCATCTGCTCGTCGGATCGGGCAACCTGACTTTCGCGGGGTGGGGCGGTAATCTCGAGCTGGTCGAGCATCTGCATCCAAGCTTCGCTGCGGACGCCTTTGACGATGCGGCGGCGTTTTTCGAACAGCTCGCCGCGTCGGCTCAGATCATCACGACGGCAGGGCCTGCCTGCGAGACGATCGCCGGTTCCCTGCGACGATCGGCGCAGGGACAGCCGCGGGCGGGCAATATCCATATGGTGCACAGCCTCGATGCGCCGATCGCGGAACAGCTGGCGCTCTATGCCGACGATCTTGGCGGCGTGACGCGCCTCACGACGGTCTCGCCCTATTACGATCTACGCGCCGACGGGCTGGGTGCGCTCGCGACGCTGCTGGGTATCGAAAAAGCGCATCTCCATGCCCATCCCGCAGGAACGGTCCGCGGTCCGGGTTCGAATGCCTGGCCCTTCGAGGGCGGGTCCAAGTGGCAGCCCGTCGATGTCGCTGATGCGTTCGGCCACGATGACAGACCGCTCCATGCCAAGTCGATCGAACTGGTTTGCCGCAAAGGACGCCTCCTTCTCAGCGGCAGCGCCAATGTGACGCATGCCGGTCTGTTCGGGCGAAACGTCGAGGCCGGGGTCCTCCGGGTCCAGCGGGCCAGCAAGAGCTACTGGGTCACGGCCCCGGGAACGGCCCCTGCCCGCCTCCCGGCAGACGCGCTGGACGAGAACGAGACGAGCGACTCCGCAGTCGGAATCCTGAGCGCCTCGCTGGAAGGAGAACGGATAGCGGGGCGCGCGCTGACACCGAGGCTTGGCGGGAACGCAAGCGCCGTGCTGCGAACCCCCAGGGGATCCCATGCGCTGGGTCCGGTCGTGGTCTCTGGCGACGGCCATTTCCAGCTCGACGCGCCGGGCATCGAATTCGAAAGCTGGGAAAACGGTCGTCTGATCCTCGGACTTGAGCAAGGCAGCCGCTGCTGGGAAGGCTTCGTGTCGATTGCGGCGGCGCTCGAGCTGATCCGGCGCACAGGTTCGATTGCCACGCGGCTCATGGCGATGCTCGCCGGCACCGAAACGCCGACCGACGTCGCCGCCATCCTGGCGTGGTTTCGCGAGGATCCGAGTCGCATGCCCGCATCGCTCGGCATCGGCGGTGGCGGAAGTGGCGGCCGGCCAGACGGGACCGAAGGCATGGTGACGCTCGCCGACCTCAATGCGGCTGCCCTCGGCGCCAATTTGCTGTCGGGCGCGCCCGGAGAGGAAACATCGTCCGCGTGGCGGCGCACCATGGCCCTGATCCGTGCCGTGTTCAGGCAGTCGCGCGGTCCTTGGGGGGCCGGCGGCGAAACCGACGATGACGACGACGACGATGAAAAGGACCGCGAGAAGCGAGCGAGGTCCGAAGAAGCGGCGAACTATCGGTCGCTCCAGATCTTCGACGAACTGCTGACGACCATGCTGGCGCCCGAGGCTGCGGGTCGTAACGCGCTCATGGCGCTGTCGCTGTCGCATTTCCTGGCCGACCGGATCAGGCCGGCACCGGCCAAGGTGCAACTCTGGCTCGACAAGGTGTTGCCGCAGATCGCCGCGCTTGACGGCCCCGAGAGCGACCTCGCCGCCGCTTCCATCCTCCTTCATCATGCCGCCGACCGACGAGACGACAATGCCATTCGGGCGCGACGCTATTTCCTGCGCCGCGGGATCGATCCGGCCACCATTGCCGTCTCTCCAGATGTCATCCCGGCTTTCATGGCGTTGCTCGGCGAAGGCATCGATCTCGACGGTTTTCTCGGCGAAGTGCTGACGGCAAGGACCGTGGGCGAGCAAATCGACGCCTATCTTGCCGCCGGCGATGGGCATGGTCCCGATGTCGGATTTGATAGCCTTCGCTCGTCGCCGCACTGGCCCAGTCTTGACCGGGCGCTGCGCGATCCCGCCTCGTTCGCCAAGCTGATGGTACTCGAGACCTTCCGAGCGTCGTGCCCGCGTTGCCATATGCGGCTTCCCCTTGCGGCCGGAGAAGATCTGCGGCTGCGGGGATTGGCGAGTTGCTGCGGCCGAATCCTGCTCAATCGGGATTGCTGAACGTGATGGACCTGAACGAACTCCTTGATGTCGCCCGCACCGCCGGCGAGCCCCAGCCGGTCGACAGAAGCAAGGTCGGCATGGGCGGCGTGGATCCGCTCGGTCTGCGCCAGATCAATTTCGGCCTGATGGACCGGGTGCTCCCTGACCTCAACAACGTCGCAAGCCACATCCGGCCCTATACGCTGATGGCCTGGGCCTGGCGGCGCGTCCGCCATATCCTCGAGCGCGGAAGGCGACAGAGCGCACAGGCCGAGGAGATGCGCGATTTCGTCGACCGGATCGAGGCGATCTACGCGTGGTCGCAGTTTCTGATCAATCCGAAAGCCGACATACCCGGAGCACAGGCCATGCGCCCGATGCTGGATACGGTGCGCTATCGTTTTGGCGGCGAGGAATGGGAAGCCCGGCGCAACATGAGACGCTATTCCACCGGCTTCATATCGCCGCTGAACTACGGCCCAAGCCTGCGCACGATGGGCTGGTTGATCCCGGTCGAGGGCGCCGCTGGCATATTCCAGCCCGATCCTGCCCTCGAGCCGGTGCTCGACGCCTTCGAAAAACGCTTCGAGGGCGAGCTGGACCACGAGGCGTTCAATCGCTTCGGAAGCGTCAGCGTGAAGCGGGCGGACGCCGAGCGCTGGGGTAAACTCTGGACGATGGACAAGCCTCGCGCGGCCGAAGCGAAGGCCATGTTCGCCAGGCTCGGCGGCGAACGCGCGGCGCCGGCCCGCCAGAAAGGCGTGGCTCTGATTCTGGCGGCCGTTGCGGATCTGGCGGACGAGGAGGCGACGTACGAGGATATCAGAATGCGGATGGCCGATCGGGCCGACGCATGGAGCAACGCGAACGACCGCCCGATCGCGGCGGACGAATGGAGAGCGGTCCAGATCCGGCAGCTGTTCCGGCTCGCGCTCGAAGGTCTGTTCTATTGGACGATCGGCGCGCTTCTACCTGCCTCCCGTTCCACCCGGCAGCTCGCACAGGCCTTCATCGATGCCCTCGACGAGACGTCATTGGCGGATAGCGCTGGAGAGTGGATTCTCGCGTCGAAGGACACCACAAATCCCGTCGAACATCTTCGCTCCCTGCAGAAAGTCCTTCGCGACCAGGAAAGGCTTCCTACTGCCATTGTCGCGGCCCTTGCTCTCTGCCTCCGCGAAGCGCCGAACCAGGGCCACCCATTCGAGAATCCCGATCGATTGCCCCTCAGCCGGGCCAGGAGGGAGGCGGAAAGCTGGCGTGAGCTCTCGCCGGCCGGTTTCGTCGGGCGCGTGCTCGAGATCTGGATCATGGCGCAGCATGCCTATTGGTCCGTCGGACGGGGCCTGGCCGACGCTCGAAATCGGGGCAAGACGATCCTCCGTTTGCGGATTGTCATGGACGAGGGCGGATGGACGCTGACGCCGGGCACGACGCGCCAGGGCAATCCTCCAGAGCCGACCCCGGACCGGCTCGAAACGGCGACGAATCTGCTCGTCGAATGCGGGCGCCTCTAGCGACACGCGAGTGTCGCATCCGTGCAAGGAAATGCAGGCGCGTTACGATACGATCTTGCTGCGACCCGAGGGGCCTTCGAGTCGAAAGTTTCGGCGGCCTCCCACTCATAAAGCCTGCCTGGTCCTGCCGGGCAGGCTCTTTTTTCGCCTGCCGATCATTGTTCGTCCAAGTCCACATGCCGGAGCGGCGCGTGATCGAGGAATGTCTTCACCGCGTCTGCTTGAAAGCATTTGGCGGTCTCGCCATCTGATCGGCGATCGAAACCCAGGAGATTGTGGAAAGAAGCCATGACGACGACGTTGGATGCTGCGCCTGAAACCCGTTCCTTCGAAACGGACGTTGCCAAGCTGCTGCACCTCATGGTGCACTCGGTCTATTCGGACAAAGATGTGTTCCTGCGCGAACTCATCTCGAACGCCGCCGATGCCTGCGAGAAGCTTCGCTATGAAATGCTGAGCCATCCCGAATTGGGCTCGGGCGAACTCCCGCGGATCACAGTGACACTCGACCCCGACCAGCGGCGGCTCATCGTCGAGGACAATGGCATCGGCATGAACGAGGCCGAGATGATCGAGGCGCTCGGCACGATTGCGCGATCGGGGACCAAAGCCTTCATGGAACGCGTCGCTTCGGCGAAAGACGCTGAAGGCGCGCAGCTGATTGGGCAGTTCGGCGTCGGTTTCTATTCGGCGTTCATGGTCGCCGACAAAGTCGACGTGTTCTCGCGAAGGGCCGGTGGGGATACCGCGGCGCATTGGTCGTCGGACGGTCTTGGGACCTACAGCGTCGAGATTGCCGAGCTTGCGGATGCCCCCACGCATGGCACCCGGGTCGTGCTGGAGCTCAAGGAAGACGCGGCCCAATATGCGCAGCGCTTCAACTCCGAAGGGATCATCAAGGCGCAGTCGGGCCACGTCCCCGTGCCGATCTTCCTGCTGGAGAAGCCCGATGCTGAGCCGGTCCAGATAGGCGACGGCGCCGCCCTTTGGACGAAGCCAAAGTCCGAAATTAGCGAAGAGGATTACACCGACTTCTACCGCAGCGTGGCCGGGCAGTTCGACAAGCCTGCGCTTACGCTGCACTATCGGGCCGAGGGTCTGCACGAATATTCCGTCCTCGCCTTCATTCCGGAGATGAAGCCTTTCGACCTGTTCGACCCGGAACGTCACGGGCGGATGAAGCTCTATGTCAAACGGGTCTTCATCACCGACGAAGCCGAAATCCTGCCTCGTTACCTCCGGTTCGTGCGCGGTCTCGTCGACTCCAGCGACATTCCCCTGAACGTGTCGCGGGAGATGATCCAGGAGAGCCCCGTGCTGGCCGCGATCCAGAAGGGCGTGGCGAACCGGCTGCTGTCGGAGCTCGAGAAGCTCTCGACGAATGACGCCGATGCTTACCAGCAATTCTGGATGAATTTCGGGGCGGTGCTGAAGGAGGGGCTGTACGAGGACTATGGCCGGCGCGAAACGCTGCTGGGTCTGGCGCGCTTCAAGACGACGACCTCCGGCACCGAGTGGCGTTCGCTGAAGGACTATGTCGCGGCGATCAAGGAAAACCAGACGGCGATCTACTATGCGACCGGACCCGATCTCGATCGTCTGGCGTCCTCGCCTCAGCTCGAGGGCTTCCGGGCTCGCGGGATAGAGGTGCTGCTGCTGACGGATCAGGTGGACAGTTTCTGGGTGACCGCGGGACTGGACTTCGAAGGGAAGCCCTTCAAGTCCGTGACGCAGGGCTCGGCCGATCTCGGGCTCATACCTTTGACCGAAGGCGATGCGCCGGCCGCCTCCACGTCCGATGAGGTTTCCGGCTTCATCGAGTTCGTGAAGGAGGTGCTCAAGGACGAGGTGTCGGACGTGCGGGCCTCCGAGCGACTCACCGAAAGCGCGGCATGCCTGGTTGCGCCCGAACACGGAATGGACAGACAGCTCGAGAAGCTGCTGGCAGCCTCTGGGCGTGGCGGGACGGCGGCACGGCCCGTGTTGGAGATCAACCCTCGTCACGATCTTGTGCAGAAGCTTGCCGGCCTTGCTGCAGATGCGGACCTGCGCGAGGACTCGGCTCGGCTGCTTCTCGACGAGGCGCGGATTGCCGATGGTGAGCTTCCGGCCGATCCGCGCGGTTTCGCCGCCCGATTGGGAAGGATCTGGACGAAGGCGCTCGCATAGCGCCTGCCCGGAGGTCTGGGTGCGGTCCCCGGGGCGGCGCTCAGACCGTGCTAACGCCGGGATCAAACGCTGCCTCGTAGAGGGCGCGTCTCACCGGCTCGTCGAGATAGCCGTCCTGTTCGACCCGGAGCGCGGAGGGAAAGACGTCGCCGCCGGCGAGCCACGCCGATTCCGCATCCGGATGCGAAACCGCATCGGCAAGCGCGGTCGCAAGATCGAACCTGTCGGTGCAATAACCGGCGTTGAGGAGCGCTCCCTGAAGCGCGATTTCATAGGCTGCGCGCAGGGCGACCGATGCGAGCGCAGAGGGGATGACGGCTTCGTCCGGAAGGCTGCAGGCGAGCCGGCACTGGTCCGCGTCGAGCGACATGGTGGTGCGGCAGACGATCGGACGGCTGGGATGCGCCGTGCAGAGACCATCGGCGAGGACCGCGCAGGGCGCCAGACTCTCCAGGAGCGGTTTATCCCAGCCCTCACGGCGCCGCCTGGCCAATGCCGGAATGCCATCCGTCACGCCGGTGGGCAGATTTCGCGCGAGGAAGAGGATTTCCGGCGCTGTCGCCGAGACGCGGGTGTGGCAACACCAGGCACAGCGCGGACCGCATGCCGCTTCGGTCCAAACCTGCTCGGGCGTTCGCCGCTCGATCGCGTCATAGAGATAGCCGAAGAGCGGATCGAGGGTGCGGGCGGAGCGGGCCTCGTCGATGAATCCCCTTAGTGCGCGCATCTCCCGAACGATCTCGCTATCGGGGCGAATGTAAGGCTGTACCTCGCCGCGAGACGAGGAATCCACGTCCGTCACGGCATGATCTTCCTGTTACACTATCGTTATTTGCCCGCAACGAGCCTGATAGGTTATTTTCGGGCAATCCGCCACATCGCGCCGTCCATTTCTTGTGATTTTACACGAGTTTACAACTGCGAGCCCCCCGCTCCATCGCTAGGCGAGAAGCTGACCGAGGACGGCTTCCGCGGTCGCCATCGGCACGAACATGCGCGTGCGATACTGGATCACCTCGGTGAAGCAGCCGATCGACTTGAGCCAGGGCAAGCGGTCGTGCGGGCAACCCACGAGTTCGATCCGCTGGGAGCCGTTGACGACCGAGCGCTTGATGGTGAGCGGGAACGGATGTGAGACGTCGACGCTGCGCCCGGACGTGACCGCCTTGGCGACGGCGTCCGCCGGCAGCGCCTCGGAACGATCGATGCCGAGCTTGGTGAACAGCTGAGGCACGTGATCGTCGAACACGAGACGGCCGAGCCAGGAGTGCCCTTCGCCATCGACGATGCGGTTCACCGCCATATGATCGCTCGGCAGCGCCGACCAGATCGGCAGAAGCAGGCCCGTCGCGAGCCGGATCGTCTCGCTGTCGACGGTCTGCCGGGCGGCCTCCACCTCGTCCGACCAGGTTGCCGTGAAGGCGTCGCGCGTCACCTCCTCCCAGGAGGATTCGTAGAGATCGTCCTCGCGCATATATTCGTTGCGCGTGGGCCGCATCATCTCGACGCGGGGGATCGGCGTGCCCTCCTTTTCCTCCATGAGCGAACGCGCCCGTGTCCTGAGCGCAACCTTGCCCGACTTGCGGTTGATCATGAAGCCGGCACTGGCATCGCCGTCGGCGATCCGCAGGATGCGCTCGAGCGAGACCGGGTTGCGGCGTCGCGCGATCTCGATGGTGAGCAGATGCGAGGTTGCGCCCGTGCGGGGATCGGTCCGCAGCACCACGTCGTCGATCAGCGTGGCCTTGTCGACGAGGATCGTCTCGACGCCGACATCGAGGCGGCCGGCTTCGCGCGCGGCCGAGACGCGGGTTTCGATCAGCGACAGGAATTCGTCGAAGATATTGTTCTGCAGCGCGATCGGCAGGGCGAGGATGCGATTCAGCCAGCGCTGGATGGGCGGCATCTCGTCCTTGAGGACGCCATCCTTGTCGCAGAGCTCCAGGCCGGTGCGATGCTGGAAGTCGTCAAGCGTGGTGCTCGAGAGCTTGCCGGCCGCGAGCAGGTCGAACCAGGAGAGGAGCGCGGCGCAGGCATATTCGCTTTCGAGATTGTCGGCCGGGTCGAAGAGCCCCTGCCCGCCCGTCTGCCGCTGGCCGCGCGTCAGCGCCCCGAGGCTGTCGAGGCGCCGCGCGATCGTGCTGGTGAAGCGCAGCTCGCCCTTGCAGTCGGTGGTCACCGGCCGGAACAGCGGCGTTGTCGCCTGATGGGTTCGGTGGGTTCGGCCGAGCCCCTGGATCGCGCGATCGGCGCGCCAACCGGGTTCGAGGAGCAGGTGGACGCGCTGTTCCTGGTTCATGACGTCGAGCGAGGCATGATAGCTGCGGCCCGTACCGCCGGCGTCGGAGAAGACCAGCATCCGCTTTTTGCCGGCCATGAAGGCCGCGGCCTCCGCCTGGCTGGTCCGCGCCGAGCGGCTTTCGAGCTTCTGGCGCCCGTCGCTTGCGGTGATGAGCCGCTTGGTGCGACCGGTGACCTCGGCGACATTGTCATGGCCGAAATGCTCGAGCAGCGCATCGAGCGCCGACATGATCGGGGGCATGGCGCAGAGCGTCTCGATCAGCGCGTCGCGTGCGGCCTGGGCCTCGGGATTGTAGACCGGGTGCCCGTCGTCATTCACCATCGGAAGTGAGCGCGGCGTGCCGGTATCATCCTTGAAGACGCGCATCTGCCGGGTCGGGAAGGCACGCTCGAGGTAATCGATGATGTACTCACGGGGGCTGAGATCAATTTCCAGGTTCGCCCGCTCGTCGGGCGAGAGGTCGCCAAGCCGCCGATCCAGGATCGATTCCGCGGTCGTGACCAGCTGAAGGACCACCGATTGGCCCGCTGAGAGATGCGCCTTCGCCGCCGCGATCACGGTCGGGAGTTTCATGCTGAGGAGGAGCTGGCCGAAGAAGCGCTGCTTGGTCGACTCGAACCGCGAGCGCGCCGACGCCTTGGCGCCGCTGTTGAGCGTCGCATTTTCGAGCCCGTCGACCACAGCCGTCAATTCGAGGGCATGCTCCATGTTGCGGTGGATGATTCCCCAGGCGTCGGCATAGGCGTCGTAGATCGCGATCTGCTCGCGCGTCAGTTCATGCCGCAGGATGTCATATTCGACGCCGGCAAAGCTGAGCGCGCGGGCGGTGTAGAGGCCGAGCGCCTTCAGATCGCGAGCGACGAGCTCCATCGCGGCGATGCCGCCCTTGCGGATGCCGGAGATGAACTGCTCGCGGTTGCTGAAGGCGGTTTCCGGCCCCCACAGGCCCAGCCGCACGGCATAGGCGAGGTTGTTGACGTCGGAGGCGCCGGTTGCCGAGGCGTAGAGCACGCGCGCGCCGGGCAGATGGTTCTGGAGCAGGACCCCGGAGATGCCCTGCTGCGAGCCCTCCTTCTTGCCGAGCGCCCCTTCGCCGCCGGCGACGCCGCCCATCTCATGCGCTTCGTCGAAGCCGATCACGCCTTCGAAGTCGTCGCCTGCCCAGTCGATGACCTGCTGGAGGCGGCTGTGGTCACCGCGTGCCGAACGAAGCGTCGGGTAGGTGACGAAGAGCACGCCCTGCTCCAGCGGTATCGCCTGGTCGATCTTCCAGTTGGAGAGGGGCTGGATGTCGGCCGCGAGACCACCGAGCGCGGTCCAGTCACGCCGCGCGTCTTCGAGCAGCGCCTCGTTCTTCGAAATCCAGATGTTCCGGCGGCGGCCGGCGAGCCAGCTGTCGAGGATGCACGCGGCGACCTGCCGCCCCTTCCCCGCCCCGGTCCCGTCGCCGAGGAAATAGCCCATGCGATAGGCGCGGCCATCCTGCGCTTCCTCAAGGCCGACGCCTTCCTTGGCGGGCCTGAACTTCCCCGGTAGAAACTGGTCCCAGGCATGTCCCGCATAGACGACGGTTTCGAGCTGCGAGGCCGACAGCAGGCGTTCGGAGACAGTGCGTTCGGGGAGCCGCGGCACATAGGCCGGGATCGGCGCCGCGATCGAGCCCATCGCGACGGATTCGACCAGGGCAGTCGGATGTTCGCCGGCGGCGTCGAAGGTGATCCGGCTCGGACGATAGGGAAGATAGACACCGACCTGGTCGAGCAGCGGTGCCGGCGTGTCGAGCGGCGCGTAGTCGACAGGCAGTACGTTGTTGCGCACCGGAGCGTGATAGGGCCGCGGCTGCGCGCGATTGCTCTTCATGGCGCGGAACAGCGAGGGGCTGCTCGATCGCTTGGGAGTCGGCGCCGATGGCGCTGCGAGGGTCGCGCGTTCGTGGATCGTGAGCGCGCCGATGAGCTCGCGGATGGAGGTGCGCTGGATCGTCGCGGGAATGGTCGTGCCGGGGACCTTGTCGATCTCGAACAGCCGGACCGCGATGCTGGTGCCGTGCTTCAGATAGCATTTCTCGAGCCGCACCGAGGTCCGCACGCTGACATCGCGCAGCGTGGTCTCGAAGAGATCGCGCATCCGGGCATTGGGTCCGAACCAGTCGGGCATGATTGCAACCAAACGGCCGCCGGCCTGCAGTCGGCGAAGGGCTGCCTGGAGATGTCGGACAGCGGCGTGTGCGTCCGCGCCCAGCCCGACCGACCGGGAGAATGGCGGGTTCATGAGGATCAGGCTGGGGCGCGCCGCTGCCGCCAGGCTCGAGTTGATCGTGGCGCCGTCGTGGCCAGTGACGGTCGCGTCGGGGAAGACATCGGCGAGACGCGCCCGGCGGCCCGACGCATATTCGTTGAGCTGGAGGGAGCCGAAGTCGCGGCAATGCGCCACGAGGAGCCCATTGCCGGCGCTCGGCTCGAGGATCACATCGTCGCTCTGGATATTGGCGAGGACAACCGCCACCGCGGCAAGATCGACGGGCGTCGAGAACTGCTGCCATTCGATCTGATCTTCGCTGCGAACGGTCTGGGTGGGCAGCCGGTCGAGCAGGTCGCAGGCCGCAATCACGTCATCGAGCGAGGTCAGCGGATAGGGACCGAACTGGAGGTGGTGGGCGAGCGCATGCTCGAGAATCTCGAAGCTGTCGCGCTGGGTCCAGAGCCCGTCCGCGTCGGTCCCGCCATAGCCTTCGATCATCGCCGTATTGAGGTCGGCCCGGGTGATCGGGTCCGTCGACCTGAGGCGGTCGATGAGAAGCGTGGCCGCGCGGCGTTCGGCCGCGGTGGCGGTATCGAAGAGATCGGACATGGTGGGGTCTCCGGACTGGCTGCCCCATCGGCAGCATCAATCCTTCGATCCCCCTTCCCTTTGCCCAGTCGCGCGGTGGTTGGCAGGGGCCGGCTACGCTATCGCGGAAAGCCTTGGGTTCGCCGACAGTTTCCGAACCAGTGCTATCGGGCGTCCCGGCCAAGCTGGCGGACGCAGTGCAGCCAGTGTTTCCGGTGTCCGCCACCCTTCTCGACGCCGCCGATGATCGAATAGCGAACGGGTGCGATGCCGACGAGGCGGAGCAGATTGCGGTCGAGGCTCTTGAGGCTATGGGCCCGGTAGAAGAACCGATAGAAAGGTGCGGGCATCCCCATCGTCACGATGATACGCGCCGACCAGCCACCGAGCAGTCTTGCTGGCTGATCAGGTTCGGTTTCATCGATCGCAAAGCCGGGCCGCATGACCTGCTCGAGGAAGGCTTTGAGGAGAGCGGGCACGTCGCCGAGCCAAAGCGGATAGAGGATCACGAGATGGTCGGCCCACCGAATGTCGATTTGCGCCGTGTGGATCGTGTCTACAGGATTGGCCTCGCGCCATTCTTTGGCCGAGCGCAAAATCGGAAAATCCAGGGACGCGATATCGATCCTGCGGACTTCGTGGATGCCTGCCTCGGCACCCGCCGCATAGGCATCCGCCAGCGCGTGAACGAAGCGCGCCCGATCAGTATCGGGGTGTCCATCGATGATCGCAATGCGTGCCATGCGCTCCTCCGGACATTGCCTTCCTCTCCCGCGTTGCCTCCGGCAATCAGGAAGTTTCCCAAGGTGCCGCGCCAATGCCAGGCTGCCGTTGGCGAGACCCTGGTCATCGCCGGCTCATCTCGAGAACCTTGGCCCAGTCCTTGACGCCCTTGGGGGGCATGGGGGTGATCGCGAGATCCGGCCTGGCGTAACGCAGGGCTGCCCGCTCTGCCGCGATCGCGCCTTCGGCATCGTTGTCGACGGCCAGGATCAGCGAGGTCAGCGATGACGGAAGCAGGAGCTGGTCGAGCCGGCGGGCTCCAAGGCTCGTCCAGCAAGGTATGTCGTGGAGGATGGTGAAGGCGCGCGCGGTTTCGAAGCCCTCGGCCAGCGCCAGCACAGGAACTGCCTGCCCTCCTCCCTGCCATGCGCCTTGCCCCGGCCGGCCGAGCATCAGCTTCATCCGATATCGGGCTGTCAACGGGTCGAGGAATATCCGCTGGACGGCAGTCAGGCGCCGCCCTTCCCGCACCGCGACCATCAGCGCAGGATGATAGGTCGTCCACGGCTTGGGCCGATAGGGGCAGCGCGGGTGGAAGCGCAGGTCATGGGTTACAGGCCAGAGATGTCGCAGGCGAAGATAGCGCTCGGCGAGCGTGCCATCGAGAGGGAGCGCCTCGTCCCAGAGCCGCTCGGCGTTGCCGGACCGCGCGGTGGGCGTGTCGGTGTAGGCGAAGCGACCACGGCTCGGGACCCGCCGAAGCTCACGCAGAACATCTTCCCGGTCGCAGCCGGCAAAGCAGGTGACGAGAATACCCTGGTTGCCTTGGCGAATGGAGAGGCTGGGCGTGCTGTCGGCGTGGGCGGGACACGGACACATCGCGGTGCGTCCGTGCCAGGTTCCCCCGAGCGAGCCGACTAGATCGATGAGGTCCTGGGTTGGTCTGAGCGCGACAAGGGCCATTGGCAGTTCCTTTCGCGGCCCATGCTCCCCCTTGCCTCTCTGCCGGCTCACCTTATCCTGGGGCGCAGCTAACCGGCTTTGCGGGACGGTCGTTCTGCTCCTCTTGAAGAATCAAATCTTAAAAACGCCCAAGCGGAGCGCGGGAGCTTCATAGATTCATTGATTCTAAGATTCAGGGGCCGTTTACGACGGTAAACCAATAGGTTGAGTGCTCTCCTTGTGAGGAGACGGGGGCTTCAGTGTGAGGGCTCGGGGGCGTCTGTGCGAGCCAGGGGGGGCTGGAGCCTGAGTGATCGGGGGACAATGTGAGTTCTCGGGGGACTCAGGCGAAACGGGCTAAAGAGCTGCCGGGAAATCCCTGAATCCCCGTATGTTTTTGCTTCGGGGAAGATCGCCGACATCGGAGATGCTCTTTTATGTGAGCGATTGGGGGATCGTGGCCGAGGCGTGCGGATCTTTGCGTGAGGTCTCGGGGGCGGCCCGCGAAAATGGGGCGTTCGAAATAAGGAATTTCTCCACCTTTATGTGAGCGATTGGGGGATGCCAAGAAAAGCCAATTAAACCAACATGATATGAAGATCTATATGTGAGTCGGCGGGGGTCACGCGCTGCGCGGCCCTGCTCGCCGCTTCGACGCGGCCACGCGACACGAATCTTTTATGTGAGTTTTCGGGGGAGTGATCGCGACTCGGCTCGGGAACGCGAGTCGCGTGCCGAGGGCTCGGCGGCTTTATGTGAGCGCTTGGGGGCTGGTGATCGCATGGGCCAACGACGTCTCTATGAGCGTCTGGGGGCACGTCTATGTGAGTGAACGGGGGGCGGTTCTCATTATGACAAGCTGATGGTATGCAACTCACATGAAGCTCGATTCGGACACCGTGGAAATCGAGGTTCCGCCTGACCTGGAGGGTCTGAGTCGGACGTTGCGGGTTGCTGACGTGATTCGCCGCCGCGACCTCGACTTTGTAAGTAAACCTGGGGAATTAGTCGAATCCGAGTTCGAGACGGGGTCGTTGAGTGCGGCCGGAAGAAAGGCTTTCGCACTGATGTTGCGGAAAGCGGGACCGGAAGCCGGCGAAGACAGCAAGACTTTCACGATCACCAAGAAGGAACTGCGCGGCTCGCACAAGGGTAACGAGCGCATCCAGCCGGTAATGGACGAACTGCTACGCGTGATCGTCCGTATCCGGACCACCTCGAAGAAGGGTAAGCCTGCGATCATGTCGCAGTCGCTGCTGTCGAGCTGCGTCGAGGAAATCTCCGAAGACGGCATGAGCGTCGTGGAGTTTCAGTTCTCAGAGAGCTTCAAGCGCGTGATCCAGCGTTCGGATTACTATGCGCGGGTGAACCTCGGGGTGATGCTTGCGCTCCAGTCGCGCTATTCGCTCACCTTGTACGATCTTGGCTGCCTGATCATCAATCGGCAGAACCGCGTCGTCAAAATGAACGTCGATGAACTGCGCCGACGCCTGGGTGTGCCCGACGGCAGCTTCAAGAACTTCGCCGAGTTTCGGCGTGACGTGCTCGTCAAATCGAAGGCGGAGATCGACCAGCTCGCCGATTTCATCGTGGAATGGGAAGAAATCCGGGGGTCCGGGCGCGGCCGGCCGGTCGAGGCGGTCAAGCTGACCTTCAGCCCCAAGGACCCTGTTGAGCAGGAAGAGACGGCAAAGGAGCTCGATCGGCCCAAGGTCGGACGCCGTGCCAGGCGCGATGGCAGCGTCGAGGAGGTCGCGGCCATTCCGGCGGCCGCCCCTGTGGCGGCATTGCCGTCGAGCAAGCCCTTCCCCACTGGATCGATGCATTTCTGCGGGGATCAGCGCCTGTTGACGATTGTGGCCGATTTCGGGGGCGGCTGGGACAAGGATCTGATCGCCGGGGCGTTTCGCGAGAAGATGGGCGACCGGCTCAAGACCCTGACGGGCGTGCCGCTCTACAAATCCTGGGAAGGCTTCTGCAAAAGTTTCGTCGGGCTTCGTGGCCGGCCTTAGGGATAGCCTGCCCTCCCCCGTTTCCTCACATAAAGCGAGACCGGGCCTATTCGGGCGCCCTCCCCTCCCCTTCGGCCAGATCGATCAGCGCCATGATCCCGTCCGGGAGGCTGAGGTTGCGGTCGTCGCACCAGCGCACGAGGCGGTCGCGCTCAGGAGGCGACAGGCGCATGCTGATATGGAGCGACCGGGCCGGACCGCGATGGGGCTTGCGCTTGGGTGTGACGCCGAGATCGGCAGTAACCTGCGGAAAATAGTTGGCTGGGAGCGCCGATCCGGCGGGTTCGCGTTGGACTGGCGGCGTGCTGGCAGGTTTGGGCGCGGCTGTAGCGGCAACGAGCCCGCGGAGACGATCGGCGGGCGCTTCTGGCTGCTCCAGGCGCTGCCGTGTCGATCCGATGATGTCGCCCATGCTGCTCACGGCGGCTTTTTCTTCAGGCATCGACTGCCTCCTTGTTCTGAATTTCGCTGAGAATATCGGCGAGGACGCTTTGCGCGATGCGGCGCGCTTTCTCCGTCTTGGCGAGGTTGGCAGCTTCGACCTCAGCGAGGGTCATCCGGTAGTTCGACATGGCGCGAAAGGCGTCGAGGGTGAACATCTGGTCGGTGAAGGTCGGGAGAGCTTTCCTGATTTGACCGTCGATCTCCCACTCGGCTTTGGAGCGGGCCACCTGCCCTGTCTGGGTGATGAGCACGCGGTATGGGACGCCGCGGCACATTTTCTCGAGCATATCGCTGGTTTCGACGGTTCGCTCGAGATCGAGCCGCGATGACCGTGTCGGGATGACGACAAAGTCGGAATCCATAGCGGCATAGGCGGTCTTGAAGTTCGACGTTCCCTCGGAATCGACGACGACGAGCTGGGCCGCCTCGCGCGCTCGTCCGATCGCGGCACCGATATCCGAGTCCCGCAGCTGCGAGGCGTCCTCGACGGCGATGCGCGAGTCCCCTCCCCTGCCCGCTGCGATCCGATCCCGGTGCCAGTTCAACAGGCTGTTTTGACGGTCGGCGTCGAGCATGAACACCGAGCCGCCCAGTGCCTCGAATTCCGATGCGAGGGCAAGCGCAAGCGTCGTCTTGCCTGCTCCACCCTTGCTCTGCGCGATAGTGATGACTGGCACGAAATAGCTCCCTGTGGGTCGCGGGCGCGGCACCCATGTGACGTGGCACAGGCAGCGCGGCACAATTGATCTGCGCTTCTCATAGCGCCTGTGTAAGCGCGGTGCAAGGCGACCGCGCTACTGACCGCGCTGGGAATGGCACACGCGCAACAGCAAGCGCCGTTAGCAGCGAGGACGCAAGCGCCAGTAAACGCACAAGCGCACGCGCTGCGGCTCGCGATGCCGCACGCGCCAGCGCGCTGCGCCGCGCGAACGCTAGGCAGAGCGCAATCGCGGCACCCAGCGCGTTACAACACGCGGCACATAACGCGGCACAGGGAGAAAACGGTGGAAATCGGCCAAACCGCAGCACGCGACTCTCGCGTCGACGGCGTCTTCATCGCGACGATAGCTGGATCAAGAGCGGGACAGAAGGCGATCGATCTCCGCCATCTGCTCATCGAACGAGTCGAAAACCTGCCTGAGGCTTCGATCGGCAGGTGGGGGAGGGGGCTCCAATCGCGGTCGACCGCGCTGGGGAGAGGCATATCCGAATGCCACCGCGAGATCACCGGCCACGAAAACGCGCCAGGAACGACGCCGCGTGACTTCGACCAGCAACCCAGACCCGACACCGCGCTCGAGGAGCTTGCTCGCACCAGTTATAGTGAGGCCGAGAGCCTCGGAGACAAATTGCGGTGAGAGAAGAGGACGGTGAATGGTCAGAGCGGCCAAAGAGGGGAGGGCGCCCGGTCTGTACTCGCTGACGATCGCGCGCTGCGCGTCACGATAGAGTCGTTCGAGTTGATCGAGCCGCTCAGTCCCATCAGCGGCTGCACGTTGCAGCGACCTCACGATCGGCAGCCAGTCCGCGTCGGACAGCCGCGGCTTCAGCCGCATAGCCTTGGCGCCGCCGCAGAGGCAGGGCAGTGGGACGTGGGATAGACCCTGATCACGAAGGGAGAAGGGTAGACCAAGCCAGGGCGTGATCGTGCCGAGTTGCCGTGAATATTGCCGGACACGGTCGATGGCACGAATGAGGGGAGGGTGCTCGGCCGCCCCGGGTGGATCGACCACCGACGTGGGAAGAGCATCGCGCCATTCAAGCGGCTCGTTTGAGAGCAGCGCTTGCCGCCAACCGTCAAATTCAGCGAACTCGTCCAGATGTCAGCCGACAGAATAGGCTGCATTTCCATAATGCCTAGTAATATCAATAGATTATGTCGAATGAGCTGCAAGTAAATCTGTCCAGGGCGATATGCACGTCGCGGCCTTAGACAAAATAAGCTACATTCCGCGGGCAGCAAAAATCGTTGGGGAGCCCGTTCCATGATTGAGCGCAAGCCGTCTCCTGCGCCCCGTCGGCGCCTCAAATCTCTCGAGACGGGCCTGGCGCTCTACCCGCATTTCCGGCGACATATATCGCTTAGCGGCCCGGTGACTGCGGCGCAGGTTCAGGCGATATCCGAGGCAACCGGCCTCAAAGAGCGGCGGATACGGACACTTGCCGCGCGCTTCCGGCTGCATCCCGTTGCCGAAACGCTGGCGCCAAAACCGCGCGGACCCGCTATCGGATCGCACAGGATCGATCCCGAGGTGAGGGTCGCCATCGATACGCTGATTGACGAAATCGCGCTCAAGATGGTCGCGCCATCGCGCGCGGAAGCGGCGCGGCAGATCTGGGGCCTGCTGCACGCGTATAACGGAGATCATCGGTTTCCCGCCGATCTGATCCCGAGCGAGAAGACGATCGAGCGGCTGCTGGCCGAGATTCCGAGCCGTGTTTGGGCGAAAGCGACGATGGGATCGAAGACGCGGAGCGCGCATGAGCCGCACCCCGGCGAATATGCCAGCGAGGGATTTCTCGATCTGGTGCAGATGGATCATACCAAGGGCGATGTGATCCTGGTCGATAGCCTGCGGCGCGAACATCTCGGAAGACCGTGGATCACCTTCCT
The DNA here is from genome assembly GCF_920987055.1 of Novosphingobium sp. CECT 9465. NCBI lineage: Bacteria > Pseudomonadati > Pseudomonadota > Alphaproteobacteria > Sphingomonadales > Sphingomonadaceae > Novosphingobium > Novosphingobium sp. CECT 9465. The sequence continues at coordinate 3,603,444 of NZ_CAKLBX010000001.1, read as the reverse complement.
CATCGACATCTGGACCCGGTCGATTCTGGGCTATTATGTGAGCTTCGGCGACCCTTCGATCTTCCGGTGCGGGCGGGCGGTAGCGAGCGCTGTGTTGCCCAAAGAGCCGGTCCTTTCCCACCTGCGCGTCGACGTCAGCTATCCGATGCACGGCCTCTTCCGGCGCTGGCATGCCGATCAGGCCAAACCGCATCGCTCGGAGGCTTTTAGGCGCGCCTGTATCCGAAACGGGATCGCCCCCGATGTTCGGCGGCCCGGGCCGGCTCACCTTGGCGGACATATCGAGCGGCTGATCGGCACGATGGTTGGAAAGCTGCGGCTCTTGCCCGGTGCGACCGGATCGAATGTGGCGGCGCGCGACGGCTATGATGCCGAGGCGAACGCGGCGATGACGCTTGCAGAATTCGAGCGCTGGCTCTTGTGCCAGATCGCGATCTATCATCACGCGCCGCATAGCGCGCTGGGCGGCCTGTGCCCGGCCCAGATGTGGGCGCGCGAAGCGGCGAAGCACGGCCCGCTGCTGCCCGTGTCGGTCGCTTCCGACGCGCTGTTCCGCCAGTTTCTGCCGTCGAAGTCGCTGACGGTCCATGCCAAGGGCATTCAGATCAAATATCGCCATTACTGGCATCCGGAGCTTGCCGTTCGGATCGGCCAAAAGATCGAAATCAGCTGGGACGAGCGGACGATTCAGCATGTCTACGCCGATCTCGATGGCCGCTATGTCGAATTGCCGGTTATCGGCGACTATCCCGATGTCTGGGAGGCGGACTGGGAAGCCGCCAGGGCAGGCGTGCGGGCGCTGGGGCGGGCCTACCAGGCCGATGGCGGCCGCGCGGCGACGGCGCGGGCGGTGGCCGCCGCAAATCAGGAAATACACCGCGCCCGCGTTCGCACGAAGGAGGCGCGGCGCCAGGCCAAGCGCCGCGAAGGGGAGGGGGCGACCGTGGCCGATCTGCGGCGTCCAAAAACGCCGGCGGCCAAGCCCGTGATCTGGAAACCCGCGGCCGAACTCGGCGAAGACTGGGACCGGATCGGCTGATGGGACCAGCACCATCGCTGCCCTTCTGGATCGCCTTTGACGAAGCGCGCAATGCCGTCGAGACGATCGTCGACGTGGCCCATGACGATCCCGAGGAACGGCCAACGTGCATCGTCCTAGTCGGCGATTCAGGCATGGGCAAGACCTCGATCCTGCGTGAAGTGCAACGGCGGCTGACCGCGGACTTTCCCGAGCCGCCCGATTGGGGTGATGCGCGCTATCAGCCGGTGCTGAGGACGGTCATCCCCTCAAGCCCGACCTCGCTCAAGATCAATCTCGCTCTGCTGTGGCAGCAAGGCTGGCCTGTCACCAGCACGACCCACAAGGTCGCGGACCTCAGGGTCGTCGATCTGCTCGGCAAGCAGGGCACCCGGCTTGTCGCGGTGGACAATGTCCATGTGATTCTGACGGCCAGCGGCAAGGCGCGCCGCGATACGCTCGATACTTTCCGCTATTTGATGAGCGCCGGCAATGTGCCGTTGGTTGTGGCGGGCCTGGACGTGGCCGAGTATATTTTTTCCGAAGATGTCGAACTCGCCTCGCGCTCGATCATCCTGCGCTTGCCGCTGTGGGAGCCGGGGGAGGCGTCACAGCGGCTGATCCGGGCGCTGGCGCGCGGCATGGGCCTTGTCGAGCCTAACCGGCTCGCCGAGCCCGATCTCGCCGAACCGATTTGCACTGCGAGCCATGGCGTGACGGGCAATTTCAAGCGGATCCTGCACTGGTCGGCCAAGGTCGCGAAAAGCGATGGTCGCAGCGTCATTAGGCGCGACGATATCGACAATGCGCTGAAGCGTTTTCCGCCCTACCGGCTCTTATGAAGCCGGAAGCGCCGGAGCGCACGCCGCTCGCGTTCCGGGTGCGCCCCCAGCCTGCGGAGGGCTTCGATTCGTGGCTGGACCGGATCGTGCGCCGCCACGAAACCTCGCGGAGAACCTTGTTCCGCTATCTCGATGTCGATCCCGATCTGGCAAATTATGACCTCGCGAGGGGTAAGCTCGGCCTGCCGGCGCGGCATCATGCAACATTCGACGGGCTCGTTGCCGGGCTGGGCTGGGCGGTGGACGTCGATCGCGATGCGGTGATGGACGGTTTTGCCGCTGGGCCTGCGCATTGGCTATTGCCGCTGACCCTGCGCCGCTATGGCTGCGCTTGCTGCTGGTCCGGGCTGATCGCCGAAGGGCGGCCGCTCTATATCCGCAAGGACTGGATATGGAGCGCGAGCTGGTGGTGTCACGAGCATCAGCTGCCCTTGTCGGTGATGCCGGCATGGGACTGGCCGCGCCGGGAGGGTAGCCTTGCGGCGATGCTGGGACGCCTCGAGGCGGCCGCGCGCGAGATCGTGCGCGCGGCGCGCCCGACGGCGCGGCTGATCGCGTACAATCGGGCCGTGATCGAATTTCTCCGCAAAGGCGACGATGGCGTCACTCCGCAGCGGTACAGGCGCTATGTCGAGACCATCGTCGCGAACCGTTTTCATTTTTCGAGCGAGCGGATCCGGTTGCTGGCCTTGCGGCACAGCAGCGGAGCGCAACCGGCGCGGCGCTTCGAGCGCTTTGTCGCGCTCAGCCGGAGCGAGCTTGCGAAGGAGGGGAGGGGGTTCTTCCGGCGCCCGCAGCCGAGGGTCGAGGGAATCGATATCGAGGCGGCTATCGACAGGCCCAGGCGCGGCCGCCGCTGGGAACCCGATTTGCCGATGCTGTTGCAAACCTATCTGTCCATTGCCCAGCGCGCGGAAGCGCGGGGCGAGCCGCTCGGTCGCCCCGCGGGGCCTGGAGACAATTATGGCTTCTATCGCTCGATGAACAGCGCATCGGCGCAAAAATGGACGAATGATCGCGGGCCGGGCGGCCTCGGTTGGCAAAATCGCCCTCAGAAGCCCGTACAGCGCGATTTGGGGTCGCTGCCGTAAGTCTGGGCTGGCCTACGCCCGTTTTGGCGCTGTAAGGGGCATTTGCGGGGGCAAAATTTTTGCCGGTTTTCAGGCCTGGTCGTCCGACTGATCGTCATAGCGTGCCAGCAAGGCGTCGATCTTGGCGAGGGCGGCATCATAGTCCTCGATCGCCTCGCTGGAAAACTGGCTCGGTTCGTCGGCCAGGGCGGTGGGGGGAACGGACGGTCTGCCGCGCGTGACCGAGTAGAGCTTGACGCCCGAAACGGTTTCGATGGCCAGGTCGCCGGCTTCCGACAAGGCCTCCAGCATTTTCCGGACCCCAAGGCGGGTGACGCCCAGCACTGCCTCGATCTGCGACGACCGCAGCGGACCGAAGCTGGCGAGGAGGCCATAGAGCTGGGGCACGCGCGAATTCGCCCGCTTCGCACGGTAGCGATCGGCCAGCGCCTGGCGCGTGTCGCGGGCTTTCGCGACCAGGCTGTAGAGGTGCTCCAGGACATCGCGCAACGCCTCGGCCTGAACAATGGCGGCGTGCGCCGGGTTGTCGTCGACGTCGGCCGCGCGCACCGTGTCGAGCCGGATCAGACCGTTCAGCGGCAGCGCCGCACCATGGGCGCCGGTGGCTTGGAGATGCGCACCAAAGGCGCATTCGATCGCCCAGCGCGGGGAAGGTGGGCGCGGCCGCTCGATCACGACTTGCCGGTTCGCGAGCGCGATCGTGTCGGTCGTCCGCTCGGCGGGAGCGAAGCGCGGGCTCTGGCCGATGGCGCGGTGGAGGGCGGCGAGAGCGGTGAAGGGGAGGGGGGCCGGCTCGAGCGCCGCGACCAGGGCCGCGGCCTCGTCGATCGCGGCCTTTGCGGTTTCGACGGCGGCAGCGCTGTCGGGATCGCGCAGCGCCAGACAGGCTTTTTCCAGCCCCAGCGCCGCGTCGGCGAGCGGCGTCCAGCGGCTGCGGGTCATCTCCGCGAGCAGGTGTCACGCGACAAAGTTTCCAACATCGGGTGTAAACTATTGAATTAAAGTCATATTCTCGCGATAAAGTGACAGTCAAATATGACGCACAAAAGATTCTGCTTTCAACGGTGGTCAAAACAAACGACAGTCTGCGCGGCCGAAAGAGAGGGAAATTTCCCTATGATCGAACGCAAACCGCCAAGAATGGCAGCGTATTCGGAAGCTGCGCTAACGCGCGGCGCGGACCTCTATCAAACTTTCCGCAAATTGGTTCCGCTGGACGCGCCGCTGGCGGCCGACGTTGTTTCTGTCATTGCCCGGGAAACTGGCTTGGGCGAGCGGCGAATTCGGGAGTTGGCGCGGCGCTATCGCAGCAAGCCCATTGCCGAGAGCCTGGCCTCACGGCCGCGCGGTCCAAAGCCAGGAAGTAGACAAGCGCCGCCAGAGGTCCTCGTGGCGATCGATGGCCTCATTGAAGAAATCGTTCTGACGAAAGTGCCGCTCAGTGTTCGGGAAGCGGCGCAGCAGGTGCGTTATTTGCTGATCGCCGATAATGGCGACTACGGCTTCGATCCCGGGATCGTTCCAAGTTTTCGAACGATCGAGCGGATAATCGGGGAGATAAGCGAGCCGCAGAAGGCTCGTTTCATGGGTTCGAAACGGCGTACCGCCCACGAGGCGCACCCGGGGGAATACCACAGCGATGGTTTGCTCGATGTGGTCCAGATGGATCACACCCCCGCCGACGTCATACTTGTCGACAGCACACACCGTATGGCTCTGGGCCGACCGTGGGTGACCTTGCTCATCGACGTCTGGAGCCGATGCATTCTCGGCTTCTACGTGAGTTTTGGGGCACCTTCGATTTTTCGATGCGGACGGGCAATCGCCAATGCTCTGTTGCCGAAACAGCCGTTGCTCGAGAGTCTCGGTCTCGAAATCGAATATCCAATGCATGGTTTTTTCAGGAAGTTGCATGCCGATCACGCCGGATCTCATCGCGCGGAAGTTTTTAGAAGCGCTTGCAAGACTTATGGCATCGATCCGGACGTCCGCCCACGTGGTCCGGCGCATTATGGCACGCATATCGAGCGTCTGATCGGCACCATGACGCGTAGAATGCGGCTTCTTCCGGGGGCGACCGGAGGTAATGTTACGGCGCGAGACGGCCATGATGCGGAAGCGGACGCGGCGATGACGCTTGAGGAATTCGAGCGGTGGTTGGTCCGGGAGATTTGCCGCTATCATCATACACCTCACGAAGGACTGGGTCGCGTCGCACCTGCGCAAATGTGGTCCACGGGTGTCGAGAGCCACGGGCCGCTGGCGCCGCCAGGTGTCGATATCGAGCAGCTAACCCGCCGATTTCTGCCGTGGGTCGAGCGGACCGTTCAATCGGGCGGCGTGAAGATTGATCATATTCGCTATTGGCACGAAAGTTTGGCGCCGCGCCTGGGTCTCAAGGTCATGATCCATTACGACGACAGGACTATCCAGGAGGTCTATCCTGTCATCGATGGAGTTCTTGTCGCTGCTGCTGCGGTGGGCAATTATCCGAACGTGACCAGGCCTGAATGGGATGTTGCGGTCGCTGCACGGCGCCATTCCGGCGTGGTTTACCAGCATGCTGGGGGTCAGGCTGAAATTGCGCGGCTTGTGCATGCCAACAGGCAGGAAGTTCTCAACGCGAAATCCCGGACGCGGGGCTTGCGAGACGCGCGAAAAAGGCTGGAAAGGGAAGGTGTATCCCACGCCGCTCAGCCGGCAAATCAGGAGGTTTCCAATGTACCCAGTTGGGTATCGGTGGCCGACTTACACGATGAAGGGTGGCTCAAATGGAGGGATTAGGTCAGCCGCACAGTTCCGCTTTCTGGATCGACTTCGACGAAGCGCGTTTTGCCGTGGAAACGCTGGTTGATATCGCACATGACGAGCCTGATGAACGGCCGCCCTGCGTCATTCTCGTGGGTCAATCCGGTATGGGGAAGACATCGATCCTGCGCGAAGCCCAGCGGCGTATCGAATGCGACTTTCCAGAGCCTGAAGGGTGGCGGGATGCCCGGTATGCTCCCGTCCTCAGGACCGTGATCCCAGCTAGTCCGACGTCGCTCAAGATCAACCTGACCTTGTTGTGGAAGCAGGGTTGGCCGATCACCACCAGTATCCACCGGATTGCCGACCTGAAAGTCGTTGAATTGCTCGGCAGACAGCGGACGCGGTTAGTGGCGGTCGACAATGTTCACGCCATTCTCACCGCGGGCGGCAGGGCGAGGCGTGACACCCTCGATGCATTCCGGTTTCTGATGAGCGAAGGCAATGTGTCTATGGTTGTCGCCGGTCTCGAAATCGCCGCAGACATCTTTGCCGAGGACGTCGAGCTGGCCTATCGCTCGATCGTCCTGCGATTGCCGCTCTGGCCGCCTGGAGAGCCATCCCAGCGCCTGATCCTTGCGCTGGCGCGGGGATTGCGCATCATCGAGCCGGAACGCTTCGCTGAGCCCGAGATGGCCGAATTCATCTGGCGCACCAGCCATGGCGTGACAGGGAATTTCAAACGGCTTTTGCATTGGGGCCATAAGATTGCCTCTCGCGACGGTCGTCAGCGTGTTGAATTTGCAGATTTGCGCGCAGCAGCAGCGATGCTCCCGGCTTCAGCTTGATGGCCGCCAAGTGGTCGCCCAATCTTGAGCCTGAGACGCTGGCGTTCCCGATCAAGCCACGCAGAGATGAAGCGTTTGATTCGTGGTTGAGCCGCTTGACCGCCGCCCACCGGGTGAGCCGGGCACAATTGTTCCGCCATCTGGAGATCGCGCCGGGTCTTTCGCGCTTGGACCTGGCGCGAGGGAAGGGCGGTCTCGATCCGGCGCTGCATGCGGCCTGCGATGCGATGGTGGAACGGCTTGCATGGGCGGTCGAAATCGATCCCGAGCAGATCAATGCGACCTTTCTCGCGTGTGAGGCGGAGGCGCTCCTGCCCTCTGCGCACCGCCATTACGTCTGTGCGCTATGCTGTTACGAGGCGCATCTGGCTGGCGGGCCTATAATCGTGCGCCGCGAATGGATTTTTCGGGCGACCTGGCTATGCAGCCTGCACGGGTTGCCGCTCACCGACATGCGGAGCCTTCCATTGGAGGACACGGGGCGGCAATTGCAGGCGTTCTTGGCGCATGCCGTGATGCGATCTCGCAGAATTCAATGGAAAATCAAACCGACTTCTGCCGCGCTTGCGCGAAACAAGACAGTGATCGACTGCCTGATGCGCCCTAGCGATTGGGTGGGGCTTGCGCCGCCATACCAGCGTTATCAGGAGCAGTTCGTAGCCAATCAGTACCATTTTGCGCGCGAACGGATCGGCATGCTGGCGCTGGCGCACAGCCCACGTACGAAAGCCGCGCACCGCTTTGAGCGTATGATCGCAACCAGACTGGCCGAGAGGCCGCTGACTGAAGGTAGAATTGAAACGCCGGTTCGAGGTGCATTGCGTCTGCGGACCTGCAAGCTCCCCAAGCCCAGATCCAAATGGACCTGCGACATCTTTGCGCTGATCGCCACATACGGCACTGTGCGCCAACGCCAGGAGAAAGAAAGGGAGCTGGCGGCGGAATTCGCGCGCTACGAGGGTCTTCCTCTCCCGCCGACGGCAGCCTGGCCGTCTAGAAGCTTGCTTGATGCCGCCAATCTGGCAGTGCCAGGGTTGGCGTAATGGCGCAGACAAAGGTCGTGAACGGGCCTTGAGCGTAGGCCATGCGTGTTGCCTCCAGCTGGCGCAGGAGTTTGGCAGCACCGGCCTTGGTCGCGCCAAGCGCGCGGGCAAGTTGGGCGGGGGTGAGGGTGCCAAGGCCGAACAGCAGCATCCAGGCATGATAGAGGCGCGAGTTCGAACGCTGGCTCGGAAACTCGCGCGCAAAAACATCGGCGCCGCGCGGGAAACGGGCGATATCGCAGGCAGTAGCATAGAGTGCATCGTGCAGACTCTCGCGGGCTTGGGCGCGGCGCTGGCTGGGGTCGCGGTCGGCCCTGAACAGTCGGCGCTGGACAAGGCCGGGGAAGGGGAGGGGGGTCTCGCTCAGCCGAAAGGCATGCCCGCGCGCGCTCGCCGCCAGGTTGATTGCCCAGCACGGGGTTCGGGCGGTTGCCGTCAGGGCATCGGGCTCGTTCCCGCGCGAATAGCGGAAGCGCTCGACGAGGGAAAGCAGCCGCTCGAGTGGATCGCCGGGCAGCTTGGCGTGACCCAGCGCGTCGAGTACGGCACTGAGTTCGGGAAGGCTGGCAGCGACGATGGTTTCGGTCTCTCGGGCTTCGCTGGCCATCGGCAGGATTGCGATCTTGCGCACTGTCCGGATGGCCTCGGCGATCACCTTTTCGGGGGTTGGCAGGGCGTGCTCGAAGAGGGCGAGGAAGGCGTTACGCTCGCCCATGCATTCGGCGCCGATCAGCGAGGCCCCGAGGGTAATCGCCCGGTCCTGGCGGTATTGCTCCCAGGCACGGCTGAGCCAGTGGAGGGCGAGTGCGGCGCGCATTTCTGCGGAATAGCAGGTGTCGGAGGCCAGCAGGCATTTGGCCAGAGCATCGATCTGGCCGATACGGAAGGCGATAGGGCCGGCGTCGATCGTGCTGCTCAATTCAAGGCTTTCGCTCTGGAGGCTGCGAACTGGCTAACGGGACAGGGAATCGTCGTCAACACAGAGTTTACTAAACCTACGCTTTGGTATCCTATCCATAGCATCGTAAATCGGCGGTATTTCCATAATCTAATATTATGGTAAAATCAGCATTGCCCAGAGTGCCGATTTTGGCCCATAAAGTGCCCATGAAATCCACCCAAAACGATCCTTCCGCATGACAACCGATCGTCCGTTCCCGTCATCGGTGGAACTGGTGCTCGGCGGCCACGGGATGCTGATCGATACCCGCGCCGCCAGTCCGCTGGCGCTTGAGGCCGCAGTCGCGGCGATGGCGCCGGCGACCAAGGCGGCCATCACGGCCGATCTCAAATGCTTTCTAGGGTGGTGCAAGGCGCGACGGCCTGTCGCCACGGCTGTTCCCGCCGAACCGGAAACGCTGGTCCACTACTTGCACTGGTTGTCTAAAGGATCGGACACGCGCGCGGGTGCCAAGCCCGCCACCCTTGCCCGCCGGATCGCCTCGATCGCGCGCATTCACCGCATCCTGGGTTTTGGCGACACAGAGCCGCTGCCCACCCAGGCTGGAATGGTGCGCGATACGCTGAAAGCCATCCGCCGCAAAAAGCGTGAACGGCAAAAGCAGGCTGCGCCGCTACGGCTCGGCGAGGCGATGCAGGAGGGTCAGGCACCGCCCGAGGGGGTAACCGTCAACGCACTGCTGGCCTCGTGCGGCAGCGACATCATCGGTCTGCGTGACGCAGCGCTGATCAGTCTCGCCTATGACGCGGGCTTAAGAGTCTCCGAACTGGTCGGCACCACGGTTTCCGATCTGCGCCAAGTCGGCGATGGCAGCGGACGGCTCGACATCGCGCATTCCAAGACTGACCAGTTGGGGGAGGGGGCTCTGGCCTGGCTGTCGGGCGACACCATGGCGCGCCTATCGACCTGGTTGCTCGCAAGCGGCATCGGCGAGGGTCCGGTGTTTCGGCGCATCAATGTTCTGAGCGGTCCGCCAGACGCCTCCGGGCAGCGAATTGTGCGGCACTACATCGGGGCCAGGCCGCTCACGCGTCAGGGGGTGGTTGCGATCCTGCGTCGCCGGGTGCTGGAGGCGGTCGATTGCGGTCTCGTCGAAGTCGAGCCCGGGATGGAAGGTGACACCGTGCGTGGGCTGAGCGCGCACTCGTTCCGGGTCGGGTTAACACAGGACCTGTTCGCAGCGGGCGAGGACGGCGCAGGGATCGCGCTGGCGCTGCGCTGGTCCTCGCCGACCACCGCGCTGCGATATGCCCGCGAGCTTGCCGTAGGCAATAATGCGGCCGCACGGGTGCTGGGCAAGTTGCGAGGGAGCGGCTGAGGCAGAAGCAGGCCAATGTCACTATTGTTGAAGCGCTAAAGGCTCCGCTTGGACCCGGCATGACGTCAATTATGGTGCGTCACACACTGCCGCGAAGGCGTGACGGACGCGCTACCGACCGAGTTCACCAGCTTACCGACCTGCTCGCGGGGCTCGTCGGCAAAGACGCAGCGATCGACCATCTCGCCTTCCGCAAGAGCCTCGAAGCGCGCGCCCCGATGAGCGTCAAGGCGCTAGCCAATGACCTCTCCTGCTATGCTGGCTTCTGCGCCCGCACGGGCGGCATTGCTCTGCCCGCCAGCGAGGCGCGGATCGTTGCCTATCTGGAGGATTGCGAAAGGCGGCAGCTCAAACCGGCGACGGTGGGCCGACGCCTGGCCAGCCTTGCCGTGGTGCACGGGCTGCTCAGTGCGCCAAGCCCCACGCGGGGACCGATCGTGCGGGATGCGCTGCGCGGGTTCCGTCGCCGGGTCGATGTGACGCAGCGCCAGGCGGGGCCGCTGCGGTTTGGTGAGGGGATCGGCCTCGTTCCCGCCAAAGGGTTCACCTTGAGTGCGCTATTGCAGGCCTGTCCGGAGACGCTGCCGGGTCTGCGCGATGCGGCGCTGCTTTCGCTGGCTTACGACACCGGGTTGCGCGTGGCAGAGTTGGTGCGGGTGGCCTGCGATCACATTGCGGTCGAACCCGATGGCTCGGCGGTGCTCACTGTGCCGAATTCCAAAACCGATCAGGAAGGGAAGGGGGCTTACGCTTGGCTCTCGCCCGACACCATGCGGCGACTTGCAGCCTGGCGTGAAGCAAGCGGAATTTCTGAGGGGGCGCTGTTTCGGCGTATCGGTGTGGTTCGCACCAAAGCGCGTGCCGCTGCGCCAACCGAAGCACTCCCGGCCCCGCCGGGGTTCCAGTGGCGGCTGCCTGCCGGCGCGACAGTGTCTCCGGACACGAAACCCGTGCTGGCAACAACAACCTATGTCATCGGCGAGGAACCGCTGACGCCGGCAGCGGTGCGATTGATCATCAAGAGGGTCGCACAGCGGGCAGCAGACGAGTACCTCGTCAATCTCGTCGGCAAGGACCTCGACACGGCGATCGCGGCGCTCAGTACGCATTCGCTCAGGGTCGGGTTGACCCAGGATTTGTTCGCCACCGGCGAAGACGCCGGACCGATCGCGCAGGCGCTGCGGTGGACGTCGACGTCCACCGCGCTGCGATATGGCCGCAAGCTGGCTCCGGCATCCAACGCAACCGCGCGAATGCTGCGCGAGGTGAGGAGATAATGGCCTCAAGCAGCCAATCCGTTGCCATCAATTATGGCAGAGCGGGCCTGAACTTGGCGTCAGGAATGATCGAAACTTTGGCAGCCGACAACTGCCGGCCACGCCCGAGATCGTCGCCGACTATCTCGACGCGCGGGCAGGGCAGGGGGCCAAGCCCGCCTCGCTTGGCCGCTACAAGGCGTCGATCGCCAAGATCCATCAGCTGCTTGATCTCAAGGATCCCACCCAGGCTGATCTCGTGAAGCTGCGGCTACGCGCGATCCGGCGCGAGAAGGGCACCGCGCAGGCTCAGGCGCGTCCCTTGCGCTTCAAGGGGCCAGTGCGAGACGTGGAGCGCGACAGTCCTCGCGGACTGAATGTGCGAGCTTTGCTGGAGGCGTGCGCGGGCGATCTGCCAGGCCTGCGGGACCGAGCCCTGTTGTCGGTGGCCTATGACACGGGGCTCCGTGCATCGGAGCTCGTCGCAATCAGCATCAATGACATTCTCGAGGCGCTTGATCCCGAAGCGCGCCTCCTCGCCATCGCGCGAAGCAAAGGCGATCAGGAGGGCGAGGGAGCCACAGCCTATTTGTCGCCCCGCTCTGTGCGGGCTGTCGCGGCGTGGAGAGAGGCCGCTGGGATCGACGCGGGGCCGTTGTTCCGGCGGGTGCAGGTACGGCGCTACAAAGCGCGGGCGGCTGTGAAGGGTCGTTCGATCGACAGCATATCGGGCCGTGAGACTTGGGATCTGCGCAAGACGCTGTCCAAGCCCGCTGTGAAGGCGCGGGTCGAGTATGACATCGGCGCCGCGGCGCTCCATCCGGGATCGATCGGCCCGATCTGGCGGGCAATCATTCAGCGTGCGTTCGATCGCGGCGCATTGGGCGACCTTACCGCTGACGATCTGGCCCGACTGCTGAAGGGAATAAGCGCTCATTCGACGCGGGTGGGTCTTAATCAGGACCTGTTCGTCGCGGGCGAAGATTTGGCCGGGATCATGGACGCGCTGCGCTGGAAAAGTCCCCGCATGCCGCTCGCCTATAATCGTAATTTAGCGGCCGAAGCAGGAGCGGTTGGTCGCCTGTCTCGCAAGCTGGAATGACTGAGTTTGGGACATTCCTGCCGTTCCGACTGCGCGCGATGAACGGCCGCTCTTAGCAAGAGCAGCCGTCCATTATTCCATGTTCACTCTCGTACCTATAAACGGGACTGGCCGTGTGCAGGCTGGCTCTCGCCCATAGGGTCCATCCTACCGCGTCGGAGAATCATTTCCCCGAGCCTTCTTGGCTATAGTGGATCTTGACTGGCTCCGCCGAGATGGCTCGGAGGAGCGACGACAGTATTCCAATGGTCACTGTTCGCCTTACCCTGCTGGCGGAAGTGTCAACCCGAGCCAACTGGCGATCTCTTGTTCTGCTCTTGTATCAAGCGCCACGCCGACAGCTCCCGCTCGCTCGATCACTGCGTCCAGGAACGCCCTTGCGATCTCCTGCGCACTCGGTGGAACCTCCGCGTCTAGACGGGCCCCTCCGAACTGACAGCCTCGCGCCACGTATCCGATCGTGGCGCGAGGGACGGACACACCATCGCGGGCAAGCGCATCGCGGCACCAGCGCGTCGCTTCCGTTAGGTTGAACTCGTTGGACGCGGCGAAGGTCGACAGGGCGTCGAATAGCCTCGGCCAATGCTCTTGCTTAACTCGCGGCAGATCAAGGGCGTTTGAGAGGAGTTCGACGGGCTTCGGTTGCTGAGCGGCTTCACCGGCCGTGGCGCCGGCCGGAGGCTGGTGCCTGTCCTCATCCCACAGGTGGTGTTGCGAGAAGCGGACATGCGGTAGCCCTAGGGCGGCGACGGCCGCTAAAAAGCTACCGTGCTCGTACCAGCGAGAACGCTTGGCACCGGGAAGCGCCCGGGCCGCCTCCAGCGCGAGGGCAGCAAGGTTGAGCGGGGCGCTGGCCCCCTCATACCTCTTTCGCACAAAATCGGCGAATGCAGTCTCGGAGGCCTCGGCATTCTTGTCGCCCTCTGCAGCAACTTCAGAGCGGGCGGGCGGGTCCTCCTCGGTGGATTCCTCCGTGTCTGCCGCGACGAGGGCACGAATAGCGTCGTACCCGACAATGCTATCTGCCAGAGCAGTGTAAGCGGATGAGAGGTATCCCGGCGATATGATCGTAATCCGGCGGTCCTCGGCACGCAGGCGCTGGAGCAACGGGGTAAAGTCGGAGTCCCCGGAGGCGAGCACAAACTCGTCGAAACGAGTACCGTGGCCGAGAAGATCGAGCGCGTCGATGACAATGCGAATGTCGGCCGCGTTCTTGCCCCCCCGCGCCACTACGGGGCAGTCGATAACTTCGAACCCCGCACGTACGAGTCCCGGGCGAAAACGGGAGAAGTACAGGCGGTCGTTGGTCTCGCCTACCGCGCGCAAGTAACCGGCTGGATTGAGGTAGCAGCGCGCCACCAGCCAGCGCCGGGAATCGCCCGACAGGTGCGTGTTAGCGAGGACCTGAAGCCAGTCGGCGGGCTCGGAAGCGAACCGTAATGCAGCGTCGCGATCGAGATCCCAAAGGGTGATGAAAACGTTGTCGAAATCGACGAGAATCGCGCTTTTCGCAACCATGTAAAATCTCCATTTAAAAGGTATCGCGCGGCCAATCCGCGAGATTCCCTGCCGCGACCGACAAGATAATTCGTAGCAAAGGCTATGAATTTGCAGTTGGTTCGAAGCCCCCGTAGCATACGCTTATTGAGCGGCCTTGCAAGCGGGACACTACCGCCACAGCTGCAAGGACCCGACTGACTCGTCGCCTTCTCTCTAGCATTTGCACTATCCAGCAGCACAGGCACGACTTAGCCTCACGGCTGCACACTTTTGGAGTTCACGTATGAATTTGGGCAAAGCAGTTGGGCTGTTTTTGCTGTTCGATCACATGCAGCGGAGCAATAATTATCACGAGATGGTAGACCGCCTGAATGGGCATATCAGCCGGTGGGAGGACTCAATTTCTCGTTTGGAATCCACGCAATCCAGAATATCGGACAGCATACACTCCAATAAGGAAAGACTGGCAAAAGCGGAAGGTTTTCTGGAAAGGCAGCTGAGTCCGCCGTCACAGGAATGGGCACAGCGGCAAGAGAAGATTGCGACCACACATTCCCGTGAGGAGCGCAGAGCCGAGGCCGCTGCAAAATTGCTAGACTACCGCAACCGGGTTGCGAGCGCTGAGCAGCGTATCGTCAAACTACGTTCATGGATTGCAGAGGGCGAAAGCCGGTGCAGCGACATCAGTCGGAAAATTTCCGACATCGAGTACAAAATTCGTAACGCTCGAAGCAAAATTTGAAGCAAGTGTCTATTTGGCTGCCTCGCTCACGGACGATCCCTAGTGGCGCGTCAAGTTTGCCGGATTTTTTTGGGAAGCCGTTTTGGAAGGGCTTGTTCCTTTATAGGCATACCCAAATCAAAAAAAGCGACCGCCCGGTTGCCCATATTCTGGATCGCGCCCTTTTTTCCATCGTTCGTCACCGGACAGGCATGCCATCAGCGGGCGACCGCTCTTGGCAGTGCCTGTCCTTCCAACCGGCAACAGCGAGCGCCTTAAACTGGTCGTAAGCAGCCGCCAAATCGCCTCACGGATCAACGCCCGTATCGCTGATGGGCCTGACGGCATGTACTGCGCTGGCATTCGCACCGCCGCGAACGCGATCGTCGGCCGCGCGAGCAGGGACATGCCTCTCCTGATTGATCCGTTCGCGATCGGCGAATGGCTTGACGAACAGGCGCCGCTCCACGCCCTGGCGCCGGCCTGTTGCGAGGAAGGGTATTTCCTGAAACCGAGCGACGAGCGTTGGTCGACCGGAGCCAGTCTGGACGAATAGGGGTCGGTTTTCTATTCGGCGCCACAAAGCCGCAGGTTGACCAAATGTTCCTATTGTGTTCTCGTTATGACAACGGTTTTTAGCCGTTTCCATCAATCCGCCTGAGCCAGCGTGAGTCGAGGAGTCGATCCAGATTTCTTTATTTCTGTCTTTCCAGATTTCAGGAATTCCGTCTTTCCGGATTGCCAGAAAGGCGGAAATCTGTATTTCTGCCCAAACCGAAGCAGCCGAGAGGGAACATGGCCGCAGTGGGAGGGCGTATCTTGGCCAGCAGTCGAACCCATCCGGCCGACGAGGATCATGGGGGCGACGGCGAGAACAAGTCGCTCAATTTCAAGGTGAGTCCCGACTTCAAGAAAGAGTTCAAGGGCTTCGCGGTCTCCCAAGGGATCACGATGACCGATCTGCTGAAGGAGGGCTTCGCGCTCTCGAAGAAGAAGCGGCAGAAATGATCGTGGTGCCGTTCGCCCTTCCATCCGCCCTCGGTCCGAGGAGGCGGATGTGACGCTCCACACACCCGGCGCTGCATTCGAAGGCGCTGAATGGCTTTTCGCGATCGGGCGCGGGGGCGATCTGCCCGCCGTCGATGGCCTGGTCGCTGTCGATGGCTATGTTCCGGCGGGGCGGCCCCCCGAGGAAGTCGCCTTCATCGAGAAGGCCGCGAGCTACGGCGCGCGCGCGGTATTTTTCGAAGCTGGCCGGCATGGTCGCGCATCGGTCGCGCAGGCCTTCGTTTTCGATGCTGCCGCGCATGCCGACGATCGGGCTTTCGCTGAGCTGCACAAGCGGCTGTGGAGCTGGAGCGGCGTCCCGATCGTCTACCGCGCCGGTCCGGGGCAGATTCAGCTCTTCCGCTGCGCGCATGCGCCCGATTTCGTCGGTCCCGACGACACGCCAATCTGCCGGCCGATCCGCACGCTGGCGATCGGCGCGGAGATCGCGGTGCAGGACGTATGGTGGGATGCCGCTCGCATCCGCAATGGCGCCATCTGGGACGACCCCGATGCCTGCCGCCTGATGCTTTCGGCTCAGAAATCGGCCCATCGTAAACTGGTCGAAGAAGTCCGCGAGCTCGCTAGGCAGATGGGCGAGCGTAGGTTGCTCGATGGCGGGCTGCAGCGGCGATTACTGATCCTCTCACTGCTCATCGCCTATCTCGAGGAACGGTCGGTCCTTCTGCCGGACGACTTCGCTCGCGCCTTGCCTGGCGCCACCCACTTTTTCGAGGTTCTGGGCAATGGTCCGGCGTTGATAACATTGCTCGAAGCGCTCGAAGAGCGGTTCAACGGACATGTGTTCCGCCTGAAGGATGCAGAGCGCGCAGCGCTGGCCGACAGCACCGAACTCGCCAGCTACGCGCGGTTGGTCGAGGGCTTCGAGGATTCGACGGGGCAGTTCAGCCTCTGGCGCCTCTACTCCTTCCGCGACCTGCCGGTGGAGCTTATCAGCAACATCTACCAGCTCTTCGTGAAAGACGCGGCCAGCTCGATCTACACGCCGCCGGCGTTGGTTCGGCTAATGCTGGAAGAGACGCTGAGCTGGGACCGTATCGACCGGCTCATGGCCGGGGACGGGGTCATCCTCGATCCGGCCTGCGGATCGGGCGTCTTCCTGGTCGAGGCATACAAGCGGCTGGTGCTGCACTGGCGCTGGCGCAACGGCTGGGCGCGTCCGGATGTCGACGATCTGCGTCCGCTGCTCCAGCGCGTGCATGGTGTCGATCTCGAAGAGGGGGCGGTCGAACTGGCCGCGTTCAGCCTGTGCCTGAGCCTGTGCGACGCTCTCCAGCCCGAAGAGATCCGCTCCAGCGTCAAGCTGTTTCCGCGGCTCGCCGACAACACGCTCCACTGGAGCTGCTTCTTCGAGGCCAAAGAGCGCGGCCTGGTCCAGGCGCCGGTCGCGGTCGTCGTAGGCAATCCGCCGTTCGAATCCGCTCTCACGACGGACGGCGCGAGGCGAAGCTATGCCGCCTATACCAAGGCGCATGGGGCGCTCGCCGACAACCAGCTCGCCTATCTCTTTCTCAGCGAGGCGATGGAGCTGCTTTCGCCGGGCGGCGTGCTCGCGATGGTCGAGCCCGCGGGCTTTCTCTACAACCAGCACGCTCTCACGTTCCGTCAGTCCTTCTTCAGCCGCTGGTCGGTCCGTGAGGTTCTGGACTTCGTCTCGGTTCGGGGCCTCTTCAAGAAGGGCGAGGCCGACCCGAAGGTCGTCGTGGTCATTGCCGAGGCGGTGCAGCCGACCGCCGACAGCCGCCTCCTTCATGCCGTGTTTCGCCGCAACGGCCGGGCGACGGCCGAGCAGGGCTTCGACATCGACTATTATGACCTGCACTGGTTCGGCAACGCGATCGCGGAGAAGTCTCGCGACATCTGGCGGGCGAACCTGCTCGGCGGAAGCCGCGTCCACGACCTGATCCAGCGCTTGCGCGATTATCCGACTCTGCGGGATTTCGCGCAGAAGCATCAGTGGGATTTCGGCGAAGGCTATATCGCCGGCCGGAAGGGCATCTCGCGCCCAGCGGAGCACCTCGTCGGCAAGCCGCTGCTTCCGACCAGCAACCTGTCGCGTGATGGGCTCGATACGCGCTTTCTCGACGTCGTGCCCGACAAGCCGATCAAGGACACCAAGACCGCGCGGCGTTTCACGCCGCCTTTGCTGCTCATCAAGGAGCACGAGGATCTGCACCATGGCGTGTGGAACGGCCACTACCTCGCCTACAAGCACGAGATCGTCGGCTTGGCGGCCCCGGCGGAGCAACTCGGTGCGCTGAGCGCGATCAACGATTGGCTCTTCCGAGAAGCGACGGTTCTGCGTGCCTACGTGGCGGGGATCAGCGCTCGGCTCTTCACGCAGCGCGCCACCGCCATTCTGAGCGCCGACGTTCTGGCCGTGCCCTATCCCGAGGATCATGACCTCGACCTCAGCGAGAACGAGCGGATCGTTGCGGCGGATGTGGTCGAACACCAGCGCGAATTCATCCGCCTCGGCACCGGCGCCGCCGTCATGCGGCCCGCGCCGGGCGAAGCCCTTGCCGAATTCGACGACGTTTTCGCCCGGCAGATCAATGCGGTTTATCCGCGTACCGCCCTGAAGGCGCTGCCGGGTCAGCGCTGGCCTGGGGCGATCTGCAAGGCCTATGTCTTCGGTGATGGCGAGGTGGATTGGACCGGCGCGGATGGACTGCGCCAGAAGCTCGATGCGCTGCTCCAAGAGCGCCGGGGCACCAGCCTGACGATCACGCGGATTACCGCTTGTTACGACGACGGCTTTCGTGTTCTTGTTGAAGCCCGATCGCCATCGTTTTTGGACGCCCGCCATCGCGCTTCGGGACGCCGACGACGTGCTCGCCGACCTCAGAGCGCAGGGCTTCTGAGGTGCTGGCGGACGAAGGCGAACGCGGTAGACCGGCGGGAGCGCTGAGTGTCGGTATCCATCCAGCCCGGAGAATGGCTGTCGGCGCTGGTCGGTTTCATCGGCGGTGCGCTGGCGGGCTGGCGCGATGATCCGGCGCGCGAAGCGGCGACCGGCGAGACCAAGCTGACGGCGCAGCTCTGCTCGCGGTCTGAATAGTCTCTCTCGCCACGCGCCAGGCTGGGATTTCATCCAGTCAAGCGCAGGAGCCTGATGAAGCTGATGGCCGCCCGCGCGATCGACCTTGCCGTTCGCCCCGAGCGGAGCCATCAATCTGGATCGAAGGGCGCGAATACACCGAGTATCGCACCTTGCTCCCGATCGAATGCAAGCGCCTGCCCACGCCCGCAGCGGCGGATCGCGACGAACGCGAGTACCTGATCAGCCGGTTCAGTTCGACGGTGGGATTCAGCGCTTTAAGGCTGGGCACCACGGTGGCAGCCATCGCCGTGCCGCGATGATCGGCTATGTCCAGGTCAACGACATCCCGCATTGGAAACAGCAGCTCGATAGCTGGGTTGATGCGATCGTAGGCGACACAGTGGAAAACTGGTCGGTCACGGATAAGTTGGCGCTGCTAGGCCACGATGCAGCGCAGCGCCTGGCGTTCCTGCGATCCCATCATCAACGACTCGCCGGCCTGTCTCCGATCCAGATCGATCATCTCTGGATCGAGATGTAGAACGCGATTCCCGACCGGGCCGGCGAAGTCGTGACGTGGCCTCGGCCAGGGAACCGAAAGTCCTCGAAGATCGGGTTCGGCAAACGCCTTCGCGAATGATCGCTCATTCCCTTGCTGGGACGTAGCACTGGCATGAGCGGATCAGGCCAAGATCAAAGACCGCTTCCTCCATCTTGGCGAGTAAATCCGGACAGTCCCAAACGTCGACTTTTCTGACATTGGGCGACCCGGAAGCAAGCGGGAAAACATGTCCGCATTTGGGAAGTCGGGAAACCGGCTTTGAATGGACAATGATTGGTCGACTGCTGACGGCACTCCATGGTGCTAGATCGAGAAAACGCTTTATTGCGATAATACAGTTATCCACATAAGCAGATTTGACACCCCTTATAACGTGCGGTACAAGCGCCGCCGAGCAGCTAGGCGTGTCATGGCTATCGAAACCGCCAGGAAGGGCAGAAAACCGTTGTGGCGGCGCCTGAGGCGACCCTGCCGGTCGTCGGGGCTTCGGCCACATTGCTTGGACGATCGTGCAGATGCGCGCCGGCGAGCGCATCACGTCAACGAGGCGCTGATCGCCGCCTATCAGGGCGCCTCGTCGCCCCACAGCATCCGCGCGCTCAAATCCGACGTCGAAGCGTTCGACGCGTGGTGTCGGCGCACCAACCGGATCGCGCTGCCGGCGACGGCCGAGACCGTGGCCGATTATCTCGACGCGCGGGCCGGGAAGGGGAGCCGGCCGGCCTCGCTATCCCGCTACAAGGCGTCGATCGCCAAGATCCACCAGCTGCTCGAGCTCAAGGATCCGACGCCGGCGCCGCTGGTGAAGCTGCGGCTCCAGACGGTGCGCCGCGAGAAGGGGGCTGCGCAGAAGCAGGCGCGGCCGCTGCGGTTCAAGGGCCCGGTGCGCGACGTCGAGCGCGACAAGGCGCGGGGGCTCAACATCCGCGCGCTGCTCGAGAGTTGTGGCGAGGATCTGCCGGGGCTGCGTGATCGGGCGCTGCTATCGGCCGCTTATGACACCGGGCTGCGCGCCTCCGAACTGGTGGCGGTCGCCATTGAGCATATTGAGGAGGCGATCGATCCCGAAGCGCGGCTGCTGCAGATTCTGCGTCATAAGGGCGATCAAGACGGGGAGGGGGCGACCGCCTACCTCAGCCCGCGCACCGTCGCGGCGATCGCGGCGTGGACCGAAGCGGCGGGGATCACGACAGGGCCGCTGTTCCGGCGGGTGCAGGTGCGGCGCTACAAGGCGCGGGCAGCCGTGCGCGGTCGGCCGATCGACAGCATCTCGGGCCGGGAGACGTGGGATCTGCGCAAGACGCTGTCCAAGCCGGCGGTGAAGGCGCGCGTCGAATATGACATCGGCACCGTGGCGCTGCACCCGGGCTCGATCGGACCAATCTTTCGGTCGATCATCGGCCGCGCGTTCGACCGTGGCGCGCTGCCCGATTTGACGGCGGACGATCTGGCGCGGTTGCTGAAGGGGATCAGTGCGCACTCGACGCGGATCGGGCTCAATCAGGACCTGTTCGCCAGCGGGGAGGATTTGGCCGGCATCATGGACGCGCTGCGGTGGAAGTCGCCGCGGATGCCGCTCGCTTATAATCGCAATCTCGCGGCAGAGCAGGGGGCGGCGGGGCGCCTTATGGCGAAGATTGGCTAGTCATGACGGCCTAAATAGGTCTTTGGATGATGCGTGCGACCACACGACGGCGGCAGGTAGATCGAGGGATTTGCGCAGCGGCAAGAACCGGAGAAGGGAGGCTGAGCCCCCGGGGTCTTGAGCTACAACGTTAAGCCTAAGAAACGGGCAGGGGCCTGGTAGCGCGTAGTGTATGAGCGAAGCCACCATCGCTCAAACTCATCAGCACAGTCCAATTTCGAAGAGGAAACAAGAAAGTGGTTCCGGAAACGGTATGGATCTTATCCTGTGTAAACGCTCGCGCTAAATGGCGGCGTTCTGATCGCGCTATTTGTCAGTTGCCGGGTCCGATGACGAGGCAATCGCGCGCGGCCTGAACGATGTCAGCGGTGACCTCCTCGACGCGGTTGAGGGTCATGATCCGCCGCATCTGCGCGAACAGGCGCTCCATGAGCCGGAAGTTGCGCGCGTGATGCGGATCACGGCTGCCTGCGCTTCGATCGCGTCGAGTTGGGCCGGGTCGAGCTGATCCCGAAATCGCCGGCGTGGGTCGCGAGCAGCAGCCGCATTTCGGTCTCGGTAAGCGGGTTTGAACTCGTGGACGAAGCCGATCCGCGAGTAGAGCTGGGCATAGAGCGGGCGAGGCGCTTCTCCAAGCCCGGCATACCCATCAGGACAGCCGAAGCCGTGGCGATCGGCCATGTCGCGGAGATGTTCGAGCGACTTTATGGTCAGGCGGTCGGCCTCGTCGACGATGACGAGGGGGCAGGCGATGCGGGCGGCGTCATGGGTGATTTCGTCCTGCGAGCCGCCCGCGACCGTCAGCCGGGCATAGCCCAGCTTAATGAGGTTGAGGCCCACACCGCGTCGATCGTCTTGGGCGTGTTGCTGACCGACACGGTGTAGAAGACGGCGCGGCAGCGAGCGACCTTTTCGCCAAGGAGCGCGGCAATGGGACGGAGCGCGGCATATTCCCCCAGGTCGGGGAAGCTGGAAAACTCCGCGCCGATCGCGTCTTTCGACGCCCGGCCGCCATGACACACGCCGATATAGCGGTAGTGCGCGCAGGCTTCGGCAAACTCGACGAACCGGGCATGTTCGCGGGTCGCCAGGAACGGCTGCTCGACCAGGAACTCAATCGTCAGCGGCGTAGAGCCGGAGCCCTCGGTAGGTGGTGGGCCGGGAAGCCGTATCCTCTTGGTCGCCATCGAAGGTCTCCGTGGGGGCAGGCACCTGCTTGTCGCGCTCCTTCGCGCCGCGCCGGGCGCGCTGGATCGCGCGCAACGACGGGTGCCCAGCGTGCTCGGAGCTGAGCGCACGGCAGACGAACCGGCCCTGGTGGTAGACGTGGATCTCGGTCAGGTCGGGGGTCATAGACCGCCTCGACCTGCTCGCCGACGAAGGCCGCGAGCGTGGGTTCGACATAGCGCCTGCCCATCAGACGGATGCCGTCGCGCAGCACTTTACGGGGCTTGGGCACGTGCACGAACAGCATGTCGAGCTGTTCAAGGCTGTCGGGCATTGCGGGCAGGAACCCGCCCTTCTGCCAGCGCGTGATCGGCGGTTCGCCGGTGCTGCCATGCGGGGACGATGATAGACGCCGCACACGAACGCCTCGAAGCGGGCGCGCAGCTCGTCGAGCGTGAGCACTGGCGCCGACAGCGGCTTGCCCGCGATCAGGTGGCCGGGCAGGTCGGGCAGGAACATGTCGTTGATGGTGCGGAACAGCCGCTCGATCTTGCCGCGCCCGCGAGGACGCCCCGGCAGCGAATGGATGAGGCGGATTTTGAGGCGATGCACGCCTGCTCGATATGCTCGGAGATGAAATCCGAGCCGTTGTCGACGTAAAGCTGTTCGGGAATGCCGCTGACGATCCATTCGGGATTGGGCTTGCGCCAGATCGCCTGCCGCAAGGCGAGCGCCGTGTTGAGGGCACTGGGGGCATCGAGGCTGAGGAGTAACCGGCGATGGCTCGGCTGTGATCGTCAACGATGACGGTCAGCCAAGGACGCACCGGGGTTTCCGGCATCATCGAGCACGAGAATGTCGAGAACGGTATGATCGGCCTGCCACATCTCGTTCGAGGTCGCGGCTTCGCGCCGATGCACTAGCTCGTGCTGGTCGCGGTAGACGGCCGGATCGGAGGCTGCGGCGATCTGGCTTGCCGGTATCGCCCTGACGACACGCGCGACGGCCGCATAGCTGGGGGTTCGGTGTCCATGCGCGATGGCGAGTTCCTGCACTTTCGGTGAATGGCGGCGACCGGGGGTCGCGGGCGCTTGGTGGCGAGAGTGCGGGTCAGTTCGACCAGATGTTCCGGCAGGTGCAGCCTGCCCCGATCGTTGCGCGGCAGACGCGCGAGACCGCAAGTCCTTCGGCACGGTAGCGCCCGAGCCAGCGCAGGCAACGTCCGCTCGCTCAGCGTGCCGGTGCGGGCGAGGTCCGCGAGCGGGATGCCATCGGCGAGGTGCGGTTCAAGGACGCGGTAGCGCTCGATCGCCAGCGGCGGGACAAGCGCCGGATGCGTCACCGCCGACGGTCCGTGTCGCAGGTAAGGAAAACGGAGATTTGCCTGCCCATCGCCATGCGAGTCCGCTCGCGTTGCCAAACCGGCCTGTTCGACGTAAATCTACCCGGTAAAGAAAACTAGGGCAACATAGACCTGCCGATGACGACTTTCTTCCCAAACCGCGCCCGATCGGGCGCCACCGGCCCTACGCATGAAAATCGGTTACGCCCGCGTATCGACCGCCGAGCAGAACCTGGACCTCCAGCGTGATGCGCTGAAGGCTGCCGGCTGCGAGAAGGTCATCACGACAAGGCCTCCGGGGCGACTGCCGCTCGCCCTGGATTGGAAAAGGTGAAGGAGCTGCTTCGCGCCGGCGACACACTGGTGGTCTGGCGCCTCGACAGGCTCGGCCGCTCGCTCCGTGATCTGATCGGATGGATGACCTACCTCGACGAGGAAAAGGTCGGGCTGAGCCTGCACGAGGCGATCGACACGACCACCACGTCGGGCAAGCTTACCTTCCACCTGTTCGGGGCATTGGCGGAGTTCGAGCGCAACTGATCCGCGAGCGGACCCAGGCCGGTCTCACCGCAGCCCGCGCCGCGGCAAGAAGGGTGGCCGGCCGGCCGCACTCGGCAAGGACAAGCGCGACCTGCCCGTCAGGCTCTACCACGAGAACACGATGCCGATCGCCAAGATTTGCTCGATGCTCGGCATCTCCAAGCCAAAACTCTACGCCTATGTGCGATCGGCCGAGACCAAGCCGGTTAGCCGCGTAGCGACGCTCGCCGACAAATAGCGCGATCAGAATGCCGCCACTTAGCGCGAGCGTTTACACCGTTCGCGGTCCCGATCGGCCCAGCGTCCCCCGGAACCGTTCGTTATCGGGAAGGCATCTAAGCGGTCTGCACCATCCTTCATCTAAAGTTCTCCAAGCGCTTCTGAGGATTTTCGGGCGCACCAAAAGCACTTGCTCCTCCAGGGCTGGAGCATGTAACCGCATTTGCTCTCCTGCGGACGGGGGGCTGGAGGTGGCTTTTTGACGGCCCGTGTTGAAGCAATCGGTATGTCTCGACGCTCATTAGTGGCGCGGCTGGTGGCCTGTGGAACCGGCTTGGTGCTCGGTTCTCCAACGCCGCGCGACAGACTTCCCGGTCTGCGGGCTCGTGGAACTTCGGTGCGGCTCACCTCGAATGGGAGCCGCTGGAAGTCGGCACGGGTGATACCCTCCTTGTTTCGGCACAAGTGCGCGGAGTGCCGGTGCGGGCGGTGCTCGACCAGTGGGCAGCGGCCGCGTCGATCATGAGCACGGCGCTCGCGGCGAAGCTCGGCTTGAACGATGGTGAGCGGCGAATGATTAGCGGCTGGGGCCTGAGCGCCAAGGCCCGGTGCTGCTGGTCCGCGACATCGACGTACAGCTCGCCCGCGAAACCCGTCGCTTACCCTTTGCCGTCGTTGGTGATCTGAGTTCAGTGTCGGCGGCCTTTTCGGACGGACCGATCGATATCCGCCTCGGGGCCGATATGTTCAAGGGTAGTGCACCCCCCCCCCGCGCTGTCGATTTCGCGAAAAGGGTATGGCGGTCGTCAAGTAGGCACGTTTCTCGCCTGCCGACTGGGCGCGCTGTCGCGCTTCGGAGCACTTGTGCCAAAAGCAGGAGTGTTCATTCGAGCTGTTCCGTCTTCGGGTTTGCCTCCCGTGCCTTGATTTGATCGGAATCTTGGCAGCTGCTGGCCGCGATGATGCTCCTCGTCGGCCTATGCACGCGATCAAGGGCGTTGAATCGGGAAGCTCGTTTCTCGACCGCGGCGATTCGGCGGCTCGACTGGCTTGTGCGTAGTCAACGATGGCTTTCACGATCACAGGAACATCAACATCGAAGGGCTTGGCGTCTGCGAAACGTCCCCACACTCGGGGATGAGAGCTTGGCTCTCCAACATGACAGCGGTTGGCAATGTCGGCCCTACCGCGTATCGCCTCAATTCGACTTGGTGTTCGACGTGACCGCCGGATTCGTTGTGGCTCCGGCCACGCGTCCTCGTCGTCGCCTGCCGATGCTGAAGGACCGTAGCGGCCTTGGCCTCGCAGCCTCACCAACGGCGCTCACCGTTTGTTCATGTGGCGGCGAACAGTCCCGCGGAAAAGGTCTGGCTGGGCGGTCGGCGACCGGATAGTGGCGGTGAACGGCCATTCGATCGATGGCGAACTATACGCCGTGGGGAGCTCTGGCAAGTGCGCTCCCGGCCTGCTGGCACCCTCGTAAGCTGACGATTGGCCTCGGGTGATGTGCGCGAGCTCAGGCTGGCCGATTATTATTGATCGGCTTGATGGGTGGCCTTTGCCGCTCGCCTTTCATGATCCGACAATCGGCCATGCGCGCCTTGGTGCAGCTCTGGCTGAGCATTGCCAACTCATCCCGCAACACCGCGAGTTGCGCCAGTCTCTCCTCCACATCCTTGAGGTGCTGAGCAGCGATAGCTGAGGCGGCACCACAATCCTGGTCCGGGTTCTGCGCCAGCCCCATCAACGAACGGATCTCGTCGACGGAGAAGCCAAGCCGGCGACCGTTGCGGATGAAGTGCAAACGCTCAATGTCACTGGCATCGTAGGTTCTGCGACCCGACGCCGTGCGAGGGGCGGATCGGAGCAACCCGATCGACTCATAAAAGCGGATCGTCGTCACCTTCGTCGAGGTCTCGCTGGCGAGCTGCCCAATCATCACCGGCTTCATCATGCCATCCTTGCTTATGCGAACGTGTCGCACATTTCGCTTGCTTCTACAGCGACTGGAGGTGGTAAGGAAGGCCGCATGAATGCTTCTACCGAAAGCTGCGGGTGCCACGGGGAGCCCGCGCGCGCGCAAACCGATCCGGCCTATCGCCGTGCGCTGCTGACCGTCGTGGTGCTCAACCTCGGCTTCGGAGTCGCCGAGCTGTTCGGCGGGTTCATCGCCGATAGCCAAGCGCTGAAGCGGATTCCCTCGATTTTCTCGGGCGACGGGTCGATCAGCCTTATCGGTCTTCTCGCGCTTGCCTGGTCCGCACGGGCGAGGGCAAAGGTCGCGCTGACGCAGGGGTTGTTTCTCGGTGCGCTTGGCGTGGGCGTAATCGGTTTCGCGATTTGGCGCGTCCCTGAACGCAACCGCGCCCGATGCCGAACTGATGGGCACAATCGGCGTTGTCGCGCTCGCGATCAATGTCGTGTCCGCCCTTGGTGCTTGCGCGTTTTCCGGAAGGGGACGCCAATGTTCGCGCGATCTGGCTGTTCAGCCGCAACGACGCGCTCGCCAACGTGGCGGTGATCGCCGCGGCCGGTCTGGTGGCGTGGACAGGAAGCGCCTGGCCGGACCTCGCCGTCGCCGGCCTCATCGCCCTCCTGTTCCTCCACTCCGCTTATGAAATCGTCACTGGCGCTCGGCGCGAATTGGGAGAGCGGTAGTGCGTCTGCTCGCGTTGATCCGGGCAATGCTCTCGTTGCGGCTGCTCTCCGCGCTCGCGGCGCTGCTGATCCCTGCTGCGGCAATCGCCGAACCCGGCGACGTGCAAACCGCATGGCGGCTGCTCGACTATATGGCCGTCGATTATGGCGGCGCGGTCGCCAACGGTCGGATCAAGAGCACGTCGGAATATGCCGAGATGACGGAGTTCGCCGCGTCGGTCTCGACACGGCTTCAGGGCCTGCCGGCGAAGCCGGAGCGTCAAGCCCTCATCCAGCGGGCTGCCAACCTCCAGGCGGTGATCGCGGAAAAGGGACCGACTGAACAGGTGGCAACATTGGCGCACGGGCTCGCGGCCGATCTGTTGCGCGCCTACCCGGTGCCGCTCGCGCCCGATAAGGCTCCGAACCTCGTCTCCAGCGATGCCCTGTTCCGACAATCCTGCGCGTCCTGCCACGGGATGACGGGCAACGGCCGTGGCCCTGACGCCGCCAAGCTCGCTACGCCCCCGATTGCTTTCACCGATGCCGAGCGCGCGCGCCAGCGCAGCGTGTTCGCGCTCTATCAGGTGGTGACGCAAGGCATCGACGGGACCGCGATGCAGAGCTTCGCCGATCTGCCCAACGATCAGCGCTGGGCGTTAGCATTCCGAGCCGGGAGCTTCGCCTTCACGGATGCGCAGGCGCGCGAAGGCGAGCGGCTTTGGAAATCCGACCCGACCCTTCGCCGGCGCATTCCGGACCTGAAAACCCTGGTCGCGCTCACCCCGGCCGCGCTCGGCGCGGCGATCGGCGACGCCAAGGCTGACCCAGTGCTCGCGTTCCTGCGTCGTCATCCCGAACAGGTGATACAACAGGCTCCCGGCTCGCTCGCGGTCGCCCGCGCCAAACTCGCCGAAAGCGTGGCGGCTGCGCGGCGCGGCGATGCGCGCATGGCGAAAGAGCTGGCGCTGTCGGCCTATCTCGATGGGTTCGAGCCGATCGAGCCAACACTCACCGCGCGCGACGCGACGCTGATGGGTCGAATCGAGGGCGCGATGGGGGAGTTCCGCGCCTCGATCGACCGGGGCGCGTCGCCCGATGATCTCGCGGAGAAGGTCGCAGTACTGGGCGGCCTTTTCGACGATGCGGAAGCGGCGCTCGCGCCTGATGCCGCCACCGAAGCGTCCACGTTCCTGGGCGCGTTCACGATCCTGCTGCGTGAAGGGCTCGAAGCCCTGCTCATCGTTGTCGCCATGATCGCGTTCCTGCGTAAAGCCGAGCGCGGCGAGGCGCTGCGGTACGTGCATGGCGGCTGGGTCAGCGCGATCATCGCGGGCGGGATCACCTGGGCGGTCGCCACCTATGCGATCGGGATCAGCGGTGCGAGCCGGGAGCTGACGGAAGGGTTTGGCTCGCTGTTCGCCGCGGTCGTGCTGCTCTCGGTCGGGATTTGGATGCACGGCAAGGCGCAGGCCGATCAGTGGCAGCGCTATATTCGCGAGAAGATGTCGCGGGCGCTCTCGGGCGGGTCGGGCTGGTTCCTGTTCGGGCTGGCGTTCGTCGTAGTTTATCGCGAGGTCTTCGAGACGATCCTGTTCTATGCCGCGCTTTCGGCGCAAGGTGACAACGGGATGCTTCTCGCGGGGGCCGGGTCGGCGATTGGACTGCTCAGCCTGATCGCTTGGGCCATGCTTCGCTACAGTCGCAAGCTGCCGATCGCGCAGTTCTTCCGCTATAGCTCCTGGCTCATGGCGGTCCTGACCGTCGTGCTGGCGGGTAAAGGCGTCGCCGCGCTCCAGGAAGCCGGCCTTATCAACATCGCACCGCTCGCGGACGTGCCACGGCTGTCGATGCTCGGCGTGTTTCCCACTTGGCAATCGGTGCTGGCGCAACTCCTGATGGCGGTCGCCATTGCGGTCGGGTTCGCCTGGAACGGGCGCGACCGATCCCGCTCGGGTTCCGGCTCAGTGACCCTTGGTTCGAATTAGTGCAATGACATGAAAACCCTTCCGTGATAGAGGCAAGCTAGTGCGAGCCTTTTTGCCTTTCCTGACATGCCTGATGCTGGTCCTGACCAGCTTCTCCGGCATGGCCCATGCCGCCGATCTGGCGGGGGGAAGCATCGCGGGCGTTGAGTTCACGGTCCATACCGCCGGTGACATCGATCAGGTGCCATCGGACTCGGACAAGAATGTCCCGCATCATCACAATTATTGTCACGGACACGACGTCGGCGCGCCTGCGCGCACGACGATGGAATATACCCCCGTCCTCACAGTGCCCAAGCCGACAATCTCCGCCTCTGCGTCGCTCGACGGCCGCACCGGCATGGTCCATTTGAGGCCCCCCCAAGCCTGACGTCCGATTTGGGCGCGCGTTGGCGCGCCCCTGTCGATCATCGTCAGGAGTCCTATTTTCATGCATCGTATCCTCGCGGCCATGCTGGCCGCAGCGTCGTGCGCCACTATGGCGCAGGCGCAGGTCGGACCGTCCGCGCCTTTTGCGCAGGACGCGCCGGTCTACACGCTTGACCAAGCGGTCAGTGCAGCGGGCGGTTCGGCCCCTGCTGCCGAAGCGGCAACAGCCGCGATCGATGCGGCCCGCGCGGGCCGCACGGTCGCCGGACTGCGGCCCAACCCGGTTGTCCAGGGCCAGGTTGAGAACGTCATCGGCTCGGGTCCGTATCGTGGGGTCCGCAGCGCGGAATCCACGGTCGGCTTTGCGATCCCGATCGAGCTAGGCGGCAAGCGCGGCGCCCGCGTCGCGGTCGCCAATGCGCAATTATCCCGGGCCGAGATCCAGGCCGCGATCATCGCGGCGGATGTCCGGCTTCAGGTGACGCAGCTTTATGTCGAAGCGGTCGCGGCCGATCGCCGGGTGGCGACGGCGCGGGATCAGGCCCGGATCGCCAGCGACGCGCTGCGGGCTGCGAGCGTTCGCGTGCAGGCGGGGCGCGCCTCCCCGCTCGAGCAACAGCGCGCAGATGTCGCGCGCATCAACGCCGACGCCAATGTGGAGCGGCAGCTTCGCTTGGCTGAGGCGGCGCGGGCCAATCTGGCGCGCCGGATCGGGCGACCGATTGACGGTGCGCTCGATGACACGCTGCTCGATCGCCTCCCGGGGGCGAACGTCTATGGGCCGATCGCGCCGGCTGACACGACCGGCACGCTGGCGCTGGCGGCGGCCAACGCGGATTTCTCGATCGCCGAGGCCGGCGTGCGGCTCGCGCGCGCTAATCGCGTCCCTGACCTGAACGTCGGACCTGCGATCCGCCGACTGGAAGCGACCAACGACATGGCGGCGGTGTTCACCGTGTCGATCCCGATCCCGGTGTTCAACAACGGTCGCGCGGCGATCGCGCAGGCGACCGCGCAGCGGACGCAGGCGGATGCACAGCGCCGCGTGACCGCGCTCGACATCGAACAGGCCATCACGGACGCGCAGGCACAGGCGGCCAATGCCGCGACGACCGCACGCGCGGCGTCGGGGCCGGCGCTGGCGGCTGCGCAGGAGGCCGCCCGCATCGCCCGGATTGGCTATCGCGAGGGCAAGTTCGGCCAGCTCGAATTGCTCGATGCGGAACGCACCCTCGCCGAGACGCGGGTCGCCGCGATCGACGCGCTCGCCAACTATCAAAATGCCCGCGCGCAGGTGGAGCGATTGACCGCTCCTGCGCCCAATGGGGGAAACCAGTGATGAAGAACTTCTATCTCGCGGGCGTCGCATCGCTCGCCCTGCTGCTGGCTGCCTGTGGCGGCAAGGATGCCGGGAACGAGGCGACCGCCAATGCCGCAGCCGGTAACGAAGCGGCAGGCACGGAAAAGGGCGGTGCCGAAGGCGGTCATGCCGATGAAGGCGTGGTCACGCTGGGCGCCGATCAGATCGCCGCAGCGGGCGTGCAGATTGGACGGCCGATCATCGGCGGGGCCGGGACGATCGAGCTGCCCGCGATCATCGAGGGCGACCCACAGGGAACGCAGGTCGTCTCGGCCGCAATTGCGGGACGCGTGGTCGCGCTCACCCGTAACCTCGGCCAATCGGTCGGACGCGGCCAGACCATTGCGGTCATCGAAAGCCGCGAGGCGGCGCAGATCAAGGGCGAGGTCGAGGCGGCGCGGGCGCGGCTTCAGCTCGCTAATTCGAACCTCGCGCGCGAACAGCGGCTGTTCGCGCAGAGAGTCTCCCCTGAACAGGATCTGATCGCCGCCCGCACAGCGGCGACGGAGGCGCGGATCGCCCTGACGCAGGCGCAGAGCATGGTTTCGGCGGCGGGTGTCGGCGGCGGCGGGCTCAACCGGCTCGGCATTGCCGCGCCGATCTCGGGCCAGATCATTGCGCGCCCCGTGACGCTGGGACAAACGGTCGCGGCGGATGCCGAACTCTATCGCATCGCCAACCTGAGCCAGGTGTCGATCGCGCTTAATCTCAAGCCCGAGGATGCGGGCCGGGTGCGTCCCGGCAATACGGTGCTGGTGAAGGCGGCAGGCCGTCAGGCGACCGCCCGCGTGACCTTCGTGTCGCCGGCGCTTGATCCGCAGACGCGGCTCGTGCCTGCGCTCGCCACCCTCGACAATCGCGGTGGCGAATGGCGGGTCGGCGAGCCTGTGACGGCAGCCGTGCAGCTCACGGGCAGCGGCGGGAGCGGGGCGGTCCGCGTGCCGACGACGGCGGTCCAGAGTTTCGAGGGCAAGTCGGTCGTGTTCGTGCGCACGCCCACCGGCTTCAAGGCGACCCCGGTCCAGCTCGGCGATGCGTCGGGCGACACGGTGATCGTCCGGTCGGGCCTGACCGGCAACGAACAGATCGCCACCACCGGAAGTTTCACGCTCAAGGCCGAGATCGGCAAGGGCGAAGCGAGCCACGAGGATTAAGCCATGATCGCCCGTATCGTAACCTGGGCGGTCGAGAAGCGCTGGCTAGTCCTGCTCCTCACCGTCATCGTCGCCGCCATCGGCGCCTTTTCCCTCTACCGGCTACCGATCGACGCGGTGCCGGACATCACCAACAATCAGGTCCAGATCAACGTCCGCGCGCCTGCCCTCTCGCCCGAGCTGGTCGAGAAGCAGGTGTCGTTTCCAATCGAAACCGCGCTCGCCGGCACCCCCGGCCTGGAATATACGCGCTCGTTGAGCCGCAACGGCTTCGCGCAGATCACGGCGGTCTTTTCGGACGCGACGGACATCTATTTCGCCCGCCAGCAGGTGGGCGAGCGTCTGCGGGGCGTGCAAGAGAATCTGCCCGACGGCGTGAACCCTGAAATGGGTCCGATCGCGACAGGCCTGGGCGAGGTGTACATGTACACCGTTCGTCTCGATCATCGCGAGGACGACAAGCACAAGCCCGGTGAACCGGGCCAACAGCCCGATGGCAGCTACATCACGCCAGAGGGCGAGCGACTGACGACCGAAGAGGACAAGGCGACCTACCTGCGCACCGCGCAGGACTGGATCGTGACGCCGCTTCTGAAGACCACACCGGGCCTCGCCGGTGTCGACTCGATTGGCGGTTACGCCAAGCAGTTCCTCGTCGTGCCCGACGTGCAGAAGCTGGCCTCGCTCGGCATCACGCTGACGGACCTGGGAAATGCGCTGGAGCGCAATAACACCAGCGTCGGCGGTGGCTTCGTCAATCGCAATGGCGAAGGTCTGGCTGTTCGCTCGGATGCGCTCGTTCGCAATGCCAGCGAGTTGGCCAGGACCGTGATCGCGACACGTAACGGCGTGCCGATCACGGTCGAACAAGTTGCGACTGTGAAGACGGGTCAGGCGATCCGCATGGGTTCGGCATCGGAGAACGGTACCGAAGTCGTCGTCGGCACGGCGATCATGCGGATCGGCGAGAACAGCCGCATCGTGTCGACCGCGGTCGCTGAGAAACTGAAGACGATCAACGCTTCGCTGCCTCCTGACGTCGTAATTCAGCCGGTGCTGAACCGCACCGAGCTGGTCAATTCGACGATCAAGACGGTCGCGAAAAACCTGTCCGAAGGCGCGGTGCTGGTCATCGTCGTGCTCTTCCTGCTGCTCGGCAATTTCCGCGCGGCGCTGATCGCGGCGCTGGTCATCCCGATCACCATGATGCTGACCGGCTTCGGGATGCTGCGTGCCGGCGTCTCGGCGAACCTGATGAGCCTTGGCGCCTTGGACTTTGGTCTGATCGTCGACGGCGCTGTCATCATCGTGGAGAACGCGCTGAGACGGCTTGCCGAGCAACAGCATCATGAAGGTCGCTTGCTGAGCGTAAGGGAACGGCTCGCGACCGTGGCGGCCGCCGCGCGCGAGATGATCCGCCCCTCGGTATACGGGCAGGCGATCATCATCCTTGTCTATGTGCCGCTGCTCACGCTGACCGGCGTGGAGGGCAAGACGTTCGTGCCGATGGCGCTCACCGTCATCATCGCGCTCGCCTTCGCCTTCATCCTCTCGATCACCTTCGTGCCGGCCATGATCGCGATCTGGCTGTCGAAGAAGGTTGAGGAGAAGGACGGCCGCATCATCACGTGGCTGAAGAAGCGCTACGAGCCCGGTCTTGACCGGGCAATGAAGCGCCCGACCCTGACGATCGGCGCGGGTGTCGGCAGCCTTGTCGTGGCGGCGCTCGCCTTCACGACGCTCGGCTCGGTGTTCCTGCCACAGCTCGATGAAGGCGACCTGCTGATCCAATCGCTGCGCATCCCCGCCACGTCGGTCCAGCAAAGTCAGGCGATGCAGGTGCCGATCGAACGGATGATGTCGAAGCAGCCGGAGGTGGCGTTCGTCTATTCCAAGACGGGCACGGCGGAACTCGCTTCCGACCCGATGCCGCCCAACGCCACCGACATGTTCGTCATCCTGAAGCCGCGCAAGGATTGGCCAAATCCCGATCTTGCCAAGGAGGAGCTGGTCAGCCGGATCGAGGGAAATCTCGCAAAAATCCCGGGCAACGCCTATGAGATCACCCAGCCTATCCAAATGCGCTTCAACGAGCTGATCGCCGGCGTGCGCGGTGACATCGCGGTGAAGGTGTTCGGCGACGACTTCAACACGATGAACCGGACGGCCGAGCAAATCGCCGCCGTACTGCGCAAAACGCAGGGCGCGGCGGACGTGAAGGTCGAGCAAACGACGGGCCTGCCCATGCTCGACATTCGCGTCAATCGTGACGCGATGGCGCGCCTGGGCGTCACCGCGCAGGATGTGCAGGATACCGTCACCGCGACAATCGGCGGACGCACCTCGGGCCAGATCTTCGAGGGCGACCGCCGCTTCCCGGTGGTGATCCGCCTGTCGGAGACGCAGCGCGCTGACATTGGCCTGCTGGAACAGGTGCAGGTGCCGGTGGCGGGGGGCGGCTATGTGCCGCTGTCCAGTGTCGCTGACATCAAGGTCGTCGACGGTCCCAATCAGATCAGCCGCGAAAACGGGAAGCGGCGCGTGGTGGTGCAAGCCAACGTGCGTGGTCGCGACGTCGGTAGCGTCGTTGCAGACGCGCAGGCGGCGATCGGCAGCCAGGTCCGGCTGCCTGCCGGTGCCTATCTCGAATGGGGCGGTCAGTTCGAGAACCTGCAATCGGCGAGCGAACGGCTGAAGCTAGTCATTCCGGCCTGTTTCATCCTGATCCTGTTGCTCCTTTACGGTGCGCTTGGATCGGTCCGCGATGCCGCGATCGTGTTCACCGGCGTGCCCTTCGCGCTGGTGGGCGGCGTCCTGCTGCTCTTCCTGCGCGGCATGGACTTCTCGATCTCGGCGGCGGTGGGCTTCATCGCCTTGTCGGGCATCGCGGTCCTCAACGGCCTCGTCATGGTCAGCTCAATCCAGGATCTGATCCGGTCGGGGCTATCGCGCGAGGAGGCGGCCCATGTCGGCGCAATGCAGCGTCTGCGGCCAGTCGTCATGACCGCGCTCGTCGCCAGCCTCGGCTTCGTTCCGATGGCGCTTGGCGAGGGCGCGGGCGCGGAGGTGCAAAAGCCATTGGCGACCGTCGTCATCGGCGGCCTGATCTCGGCGACGTTGCTGACGCTGTTCGTGCTGCCGACGCTCTACGCCCGGTTCGGGCAGAAGGCGATCGAGAAGCCCGAGCACTACAATGAGGAGCATGAAGGGGACGACCACGGTCAGACCTTCGTGAACAACTTGGCCTGATGGGTGCGCGGGGCGATCCGCGATCGCCCCGCTCATCTCTGGGAGATGGGGATATGCCTCGCACCATAACCAGCTCAATGCTTCACGGCGGGCCACTGCGGATCTGGTCGGCGATCACCGATCCGGATCATCGCCGGGCTTGGAGTCCGCTCGTATTCCTCGACAACCCGTGCCAGCTTGGCGAGACGGAATGTACCTTCGCGATCCAGGGCATCACCCGGCCAATTCGGACGCCGGCCATGGTCGATCAATTCGACAAGCCGCACGCCTTCGCTTGGTCCTGCGGCATCCCTTATCTGTTCACGCTCGAAGAGCGGTACGAGCTGGCAGGGGACGACGGTGGCACCAGGCTAACACATAGCTGCACGCTGCGCGGGGCGCTGTCTTTGCCGTTCGCGGCGATGATGTTGCGTCGTCTGCGGTCCCTGATGGTCGATGCCGACGATCGACTTGCGACCTATCTGCGCTGGCGGGTGGGTCAGCCTGCCCGTGGGATCAATCGTCAGCGCGTCCCCTCCCGCTACAGGAGGAAGGCGCGATGACGCCGTTGAAGCGGGTACTGCCCGCCCTCATCCTCGTTGTCGGGCTGGCGGCTTGCACGGAAAGCAAGCCGCCAGCCCCGCCAACGGAGCAGCAAATCCATTCATCCGACAGCGCCGTGGCGACCGGGGAAATGGGGCGCCATCCCTATCGCTGTTCCGACGGGGAACCGCTGTTCGTCGACTACAAGGACAACGGCCTGCAGATCGATTTGCGGCGCTCCAGCAGCGCCGTGCCCATGACGCTGACCGCGCCAGCGCAGGGCCTCCAATATGTCGGCGAGACAGCCACCGCGACCTTCAAGGGGTCGCAGCTCACCATCGTGGAAGGCGAAGGCCGCACGCGGACCTGCGAACGGGAGGGCACCCGATGAACCGTCATGTCTTCCGACACGTCGCACCGCAACGGGAGAGAAACGATGTCTGACACGTCGATCTCGAATGTGATGGCCATTCGCGCCGAAGTAATCGCGCGAAGCCGCGCCTTGCGCGAGGCGCAGCCGACGGCACCGCCCGGCGTGACGCCGACCGCTCCAGCCTCAACCTTTGCCGACACCCTCAATGCCGTGGTGGCGAAGGTCAACGAGACCCAGGAGCAGGAGGATGTCGTCACCGAAGCATATGAACGGGGCGAAACCACCGACATTGCAACCGTCGCGCTCATCCAGAGCCGTGCATCCATTACTTTCGAGGCGACGCTGCAAGTCCGGAACAAGCTGCTGTCTGCATATCGAGACATCATGAACATGCCGATCGGATGACGATCGCGAAGATAACTAAGGCGGTATTGGTATGATTGTCGGCACAAGGCCACGATTCAAGCAGATTATTGTCGAGGTTTGGAAGCCTCTCACGATCCTGTTCGTGTGGGACGTGGCGGTGACGGCATTCCACATGATGACCCCGATCAAGGAACCGCCTTTGCCGACGGCGCTGTTCGGCACTGCCATCGCGCTCTTCATGGGGTTTCGGACCAACGCCGCTTATGCACGCTGGTGGGAAGCGCGAACTCTTTGGGGCGCGCTCATCAATGCCTCGCGCAGCTTGGCCCGGATCACGCGCAGCCTGACCAAGGGGGAACCCGAGGGCAGTGAGATGCGGCACAACATCATCCTGCGGCAGATCGCCTTTGCGCACTCGATGCGCTGCCAGCTTCGCCGACAATCGCCCTATGAAGAGATTGCCCGGGTCGCTGGAACGGAAGTCGCCGATATGGCGGTCGCCCGCCTGAACCCTGCCAACGCGCTCCTGGAGGACATATCGGGCATTTACGCCGACGCGCTCGCGGAAGGTCGGATCACCGAAATCCAGCAGGCAACTGTGGAGCGCGTCCTGATCGACATCGCCAATGCGCAGGGCGGCATGGAGCGGATCAAGAACACGCCGCTGCCCAATGGCTTTCGGTTCTTCCCGAACCTCTTCACGCGTGTGTTCTGCGTGCTGCTCCCGATCGCGCTGGTCGAATCCCTGGGCCTTGCCACGCCGATCGGATCGACGCTGATCGGACTCGTCTTCCTCGCGGTGCTGAGCATCGGCGAGGATCTGACCGATCCGTTCGCCAATAGCGTCCACGATGTCCCGCTCACGGCAATGTGTCGCACGATCGAGATCGACCTTCTCCAAACCGCGGGACTTCCGGCCCCCGAGCCGCTGACACCTGACCACGGGGTGCTGTGGTGATGGGCATGCGCGCCTTGCTGCATCTGCCCGGGCTGACGATCGCGCGCGTTGGCGTCGTTCTCGTCACCGGCGTGATTGTAGGGGCGTGCAACCCGGCTCCGAGCGAACCTGTCGAACCGGCTCACGACAAGCGTGTGACGCCAAGGCTGATCGCGCAGCGCATCATGTATTGCGACGACGGCACCCGCGCCGATGTCGACTTCATCGACGACGGCCTGAAGATGGCCGTAACCTGGCTGCCGAAGGGCAGGACCGAGATCCTGCGCGCCCAGCGAACCGGTGATGAATTTCGCGGCAACCAGTCACGGGCCGTCGTGGCGGGCGGGGCGATCGCCTTCATGCGGCGCGGGAAAATCCACGTCTGTCACCGAACCCCGGAGGGATCATAGGATATGCAGGCACTGCTTTACACGCTTGCGCCTGTGCTGGCGGTCGTGCTCGGCGCGATCATAGCGAGCCGCACCAAGTTGA
The DNA here is from genome assembly GCF_920987055.1 of Novosphingobium sp. CECT 9465. Classification (NCBI taxonomy): domain Bacteria; kingdom Pseudomonadati; phylum Pseudomonadota; class Alphaproteobacteria; order Sphingomonadales; family Sphingomonadaceae; genus Novosphingobium; species Novosphingobium sp. CECT 9465. The sequence continues at coordinate 3,565,963 of NZ_CAKLBX010000001.1, read as the reverse complement.
AGCCCAACCTTGTGGCCGGCCTCCAGCATCTCGCGGCAGGGGTCGTGTTCGCGGCGGCCGCGACTGAAATCCTGCCGCAGGTCAAGCATGAGGCGTCGCCCAGCGCGACGTTGATCGGCGGGGCGGCGGGCGTTGCGACGATGCTAGGGCTCAAGGCATTCGAAGCCCGCTTCAAAGGACCGATGGCGCTGCTCGCCGCGATCGGCATTGACATTCTGGTCGACGGCTTGGTGCTCGGCCTCGCCTTCGTGGCGGGCGAAAAGGCGGGTTTCCTGCTGACGATCGCGCTGACGCTGGAAGTGTTGTTCCTAGGGCTGACGCTGACCGACGAGCTGGCGGAAACCTATCGCTCGCGCCTTCGCATTATCGTGATCGTGTCGGCATTGGCGCTGCTGCTGCCGCTCGGCGCGCTTGCGGCCGTGCCCGTCGCCACGCTGTCGCCGGTGATGGTCGCCGGCTTCCTCAGCTTCGGGCTGATGGCGCTGCTCTATCTCGTCACGGAGGAGCTGCTGGTCGAGGCGCACGAGAAACCCGACACCCCGCTCATCAGCTCGATGTTCTTCGTGGGGTTCCTGGCCCTGCTCACGCTTGAGGAGATTATGGGATGATCTCGAGCAATGACAACAACGGCGGACAGGAGCGCCGCACTCTCTGGATCGTCCTGCTGCTGAACGCGGCGATTGCGGCAGGCTTCTTCGTCTCGGGCTTCTTCGCGGATTCGAGCGCGCTGATCGCCAACGGCGTCGACAACCTGTCAGACACCGCCGTGTACGCGCTGAGCCTCGTGGCGCTCACCCGGGGCAAGACATGGAAGACACGCGCCGCGATGGCGTCGGGCGTCATGCTGCTGATCTTCGCGGGCGGCATTCTGCTCGATGTCGCACGGCGCTACGTGCAAGGCAGCGAGCCGATCGGACCGACGATGATGGTCATGTCGGCGATTGCCGGTGTCGTGAACTACCTCTGCCTGCGGCTGCTTCAGCGCCTCAAGGATCCGGACGTCAATCTCCGGGCCGCCACCACCTTCAGCTTCAACGACTTCATTTCCAACGGCGGCATCCTGATCGCCGGCGTGCTGGTGTTGTGGCTGGGCACCAACTGGCCGGACCTGCTGGTCGGCTTCGCCACCGCCATCATCGCCATCAAGGGCGGTGTCGAAATCCTGCGCGATGCGCGCGCCGAAACCAAGAAAAGCGAAAGGAGGTCGTCATGAACGACAAGCTCGAACTCGATATTCCAGTGCTGTTGCCGGACCTGCCTGATGCGGCCGATGCCTGCCTGGACCGTCTTGTGTCGACCCTATCCAAGCGCGAAGGCGTGGAGCGGGCGCATGTGATCTGCCTCGACGGCGACACGCCGGCGGCGCTGTGCATCCATTTCGATGCTGCCAAGCTGCCGCTGCCGCGCGTGCGCGAGATGGTGCGCGCCGCGGGCGCCGAGATCACCGACCGCTACGGCCATGCAATCTGGCAGGTTACAGGTATCAATCACGAGCGTCGGGCACGCACCGTCAGCGATGCGCTGTGCGCCTTGCCCGGCGTGGTCCAGGCAAGCGCCAGCACCAGCGGCTCGGTTCGGGTCGAGTATGATCGACGCGAAACCACCGAAGAGGAGGTCCGCGCTGCGCTTCGCAAGCTGAAGGTCGGTGTGGGCAAGCGGGTCGCGGCCGACGACCATGCCGGCCACGACCACGGGCCGGGGGGCCACGGCATGAGCGAGGAGAAGCACGGTCCCGGCGATGGCCACGACCATAGCCATGCCGAGTTTCTTGGCCCCAACACCGAGCTGATCTTCGCGCTCGCCTGCGGCGCGCTGCTGGGGATCGGCTATGCGATCGAGAGGCTAGTTGCCGGCGCACCGGAGTGGCTGCCGACCGCCTGCTACATCACAGCCTACTTTTTCGGCGGATTCTTCACGCTGCGCGAGGCGATCGATAACCTTCGGATGAAGAAGTTCGAGATCGACACGCTGATGTTGGTCGCTGCCGCCGGCGCCGCTGCGCTGGGCGCATGGGCCGAAGGCGCGCTGCTGCTGTTCCTGTTCAGCCTTGGTCACGCGCTCGAGCATTACGCGATGGGTCGCGCCAAGAAGGCGATCGAGGCGCTGGCGAAGCTCGCCCCGGAAACCGCGACCGTGCGTCGCGACGGGGAAACTAGCGAAATCCCTGTCGAACAGATGGTCGTCGGGGACATCGCCATCGTGCGCCCGAATGAGCGCCTGCCCGCCGACGGCTTCGTCATCAAGGGCACGAGCGCGATCAACCAGGCCCCGGTGACGGGTGAAAGCATCCCGGTCGACAAGGTGCCGGTCGCCGACGCTGCGGCGGCACGCGCAAAGCCCGATGCGGTGGACGCGGAAAGCCGGGTTTTGCCGGTACGATCAACGGCGGCGGCGCGATCGAGATCGAGGTGACGCGCCGTTCCAACGAAAGCGCACTCGCCAAGGTCGTGAAGATGGTGAGCGAAGCGGAGACGCAGAAGTCGCCGACGCAGCGCTTCACCGATCGGTTTGAGCGGATCTTCGTGCCTGCTGTCCTGATCCTGTCGGTGCTCCTGCTCTTCGCATGGGTGGTCGTCGACGAGCCGTTCCGCGACAGCTTCTATCGCGCGATGGCGGTGCTGGTGGCGGCAAGCCCGTGCGCGCTCGCCATCGCAACTCCGAGCGCTGTCCTGTCTGGCGTTGCCCGTGCAGCGCGGGGCGGCGTGCTCGTGAAGGGCGGTGCACCGCTCGAAAACCTTGGGTCGCTCAAGGCGATCGCTTTCGACAAGACGGGCACGCTGACCGAAGGTCGTCCGCGCATCACCGATGTGGTGCCCGTCGATGGCGCCGATGAAGGCGAGCTGCTGGCGCTGGCCGTCGCCGTCGAAGCGTTGAGCGACCATCCTCTGGCCCAAGCGATCGTCAAGGACGGTCGCGAACGACTGAACGATCGTGCCGTGCCGACTGCCGGCGACCTCAAGAGCCTGACCGGTCGGGGCGTCACCGCGAGCGTGGATGGCGAGACGGTCTGGATCGGGAAGGCCGAGATGTTCGGGAGTGAGGGTATTCCGGCGCTGGGGCAGGGAGCGCAGGACGCGATCGCGAAACTGCGCGAGAACGGTCGCACGACGATGGTGGTCCGCAAGGGGGACCGCGACCTGGGCGCGATCGGCCTGATGGACACGCCCCGCGAAGCGGCAAAGACCGCGCTGCGCCGGCTGCACGAGATGGGCGTGTCGCGGATGATAATGATCTCCGGCGATCACCAGAAAGTCGCCGAAGCGATCGCCGACGAAGTCGGGATCGACGAAGCGTGGGGCGACCTCATGCCCGAAGACAAGGTTGCCGCGATCAAGAAGCTCGCCGGCGAAGACAAGGTCGCGATGGTGGGCGACGGCGTGAACGATGCGCCGGCGATGGCAAGCGCCACGGTCGGCATCGCGATGGGCGCGGCGGGGTCGGACGTTGCGCTGGAGACAGCCGACGTGGCGCTGATGGCCGACGATCTGGCGCACCTGCCATTCGCAGTCGGTCTTAGCCGCCATACCCGTGGAATCATCCGGCAGAACGTCTTCGTCAGCCTGGGTGTCGTCGCCTTCCTGGTGCCTGCTACCATCCTCGGCCTCGGCATTGGGCCAGCGGTGGCGGTTCATGAGGGATCAACGCTGCTTGTTGTCATCAATGCGCTCAGGCTGCTCGCCTACCGCGATCCGGCGGGGAAGGCGGCATGAAGTGGATGATCGCCTTCGACCTCGACGGCACGCTTGCCGAGAGCAAGCGGCCGCTGTCGGAGGATATGGCCACAACCCTCGCCCGATTGCTCGCCGTCACGGATGTGGCGGTGATCTCGGGCGGGGACTGGCCGCAGTTCGAAAAGCAGGTCGCCTCGCGTCTTCCTGCCGGCGCCGCGCTTGACCGTCTCTGGTTGATGCCGACCACAGGCACAAAACTCTATCGGTTCATCAACGGCGCTTGGCGCGCGGTCTATGCCGAGCTGTTCGACGACGCAGAGAAGGCGACGATCCGCGCGGCCTTCGATCAAGCCCTGACCGATGCCAGCCTCGCCGACGAACGTATCTGGGGCGAACGGATCGAGGACCGGGGCAGCCAGATCACCTTTTCGGGGCTGGGGCAGGGAGCGCCGCTAAAGGAAAAGGAAGCGTGGGATCCCGACCGAAAGAAGAGGACCGCGTTGCAGGCCACGTTGCGCGCGACGCTGCCGGACCTCTCGATCAATCTAGGTGGCACGACATCGATCGACGTGACCAGGGCAGGGGTGGACAAGGGCTATGGCCTGAAGCGCCTGAGTGCTGAAAGCGGCGTCCCGCTCGACGGGATGCTGTTCATCGGCGACGCGATCTTCCCCGGTGGGAATGACTATCCCGCCGCTGAAATTGGCCTCGATACGGTGAGAGTGCGCGACGTTGCGGAAACCACCGCCGTCGTGACAGCCATCATCGCATGTCTGCACCGGTAGGGATCGCCGATGTTCGCGATCCCCGCCTTGGGCCTGAACGTCTGTGGGACTCTCGTCCCGACCTTAGCCCTTTACCTCCGATCTGGAGCAATCGCGTAGAACAGGCAGGCCGGCATGTTTCAAAGCTCGTGGTGGGAGATCGCCACCCATATCATCAGTCTCGCCGTCGCCTACGCGCTCGCCCTTCCTGTTGGCTGGGATCGCGAGAAGGACGCCCGCAGCGCAGGCATCCGTACATTCCCGTTGGTTGCCATCGCCAGTTGCGGCTTCGTGCTGGTGGGCATCGCGATCCTCGGCCGCACGTCTCCAGCGCAAGCCAGGTTGCTCGAAGGTCTGATTACGGGCGTCGGCTTCATCGGGGGCGGCGCGATTCTGAAGAAGGGCGACAAGGCGTCAGGTACGGCGACGGCGGCCAGTCTGTGGGCGACTGGGGCTCTCGGCGCGGCCGTAGGCTACGGCCTATACGACATCGCCTTCATCCTGAGCGCCACCACCTTCCTCACCCTGCGCTGCTCTCGTCCGCTCAAGCGTGCCACCAATGGCGACGTCGGCAGCTCGGCGAGCCCATGACGAGCCCTTGGGCGAGCCGATGGATGCGGCCTGTGCGATCCCTTACCCGGCGCTGGTCACCGGCGACGACCATCGCGGCGCGAGACCGCCAACATCGCTTGCTGCGCTGGGCGACGCTGCTGGAGCGCAATCCCCACCAGATCATCGGCCTGCTGTCCCCCTCGTGGGCGGGCGGTGACGCGCGCGGCACGATGGTCGATCGGCCGAGCGCGATCGATGTCGCATGGAGCGACGTGGTGCTGCGGGTGATGGGGTTGGCGGGACGATCGCGCGGTGAAGCAAAATCGTTCTTCGGATTGTCTGATGCCGAGCTGGATCGGATTGCCGCAGGTTCATGGCGGTGTCCGGTTCGACCCGCTTGGCAGGTCGCCGTGCGGATCAGGAACGTCGAATGTCCGCGCCTGGAAAATCGGATCGTTGGGTCCGTCGCCGCCCTCCTGCTCGTAATTTGCGCGATCTCCTATTGGATCTTCTGACGAGGCTGGTTTGTGTTCGACATCATAACATCGATCCTCGCGTCACTCGGCGGCTTTGGCGTCTTCCTGCTGATGCTGGCCGAAAACGTCTTTCCGCCAATCCCGTCGGAAGTGATTTTGCCACTTGCCGGCTACACCGCTGCGCAGGGGCGCGGCTCGCTGTGGGTGGTGGCAATCGCCGGCACCCTCGGATCGGCTGCAGGGGCGGTGCTGTGGTACTATGTCGGCCGCTGGATCGGCATCGAACGATTGAAGCGCTTTGCTTCCCGCCACGGCCGATGGCTGACGTTGACGCCCGGTGAGGTCGATCATGTCGACCGCTGGTTCGACCGCTACGGTCGTTGGGCGGTTCTGTTCGGGCGCATGGTCCCGGGAGTCCGGACCCTGATTTCGGTGCCCGCAGGGGTCAGCGGGATGCCCCTTGGTCCATTCTTGGTCTCGACGCTCACCGGCTCGGCCATATGGACCGTTATCCTCGTGCTGGCGGGCTATGAGCTGGGCGAACGCTATAGCCAGGTGGCGAGCGTCATCGAACCGGTCAGCAACGCCGTGCTCGCGCTGGCCGTCATCTGGTATCTTTGGCGGGTCGCGACTTTCGGGCGATCAAGGGGTGGCCATTGATGGCTGACCTGCTGCCCGCGTTTCCTGCCGGCCTTTGGCTCATGGCAGCTTCGATGCTTGTCCGCATCACACGCTTTGCACGTGCCTTTAGCCTGATCTCACCAGCCAGCGCGATCATCCTCATCAGATTGGTTGGAAGGCTTCACCGCAGCGGATTTCACGCATGGCGTCGCAACGGAGGGAAGTGGCGTTGGGCCGGAATATGGAGAGGATCGACATAATGGGGAACAGCAAGCAGCAGGCGATCATCGCCGTTGCCGCAACAATCGTTCTGTCCGGATGCGGGCTGATTAAACCACGCGACGCCGGCTATTTCCGCTTCCACGCGGAAGAGGCGAGACTGGTCGTCACACGCTGCGAGCGGGGCCAAGAGACCGGCAGCGACTGCGAGGCCGCGGCGCAAGCCGTGGCCGAGCTCGACGCGGCGGCGGGGCGGCAGTCTGGACGCTGAAGCGAGCCACCTTCGCCCGCCCCATGAACCAAATCACTATCACTGGAGACGAATCGTAATGATCGGAAGCAACAGGCCGTTCGCGCTGATGCTGGCAATGACCGCCGTCTTAACCCCGCTTTCCGCGAAGGCACAGCATACCCAGCATGGGTCAACTGGTGCCGTGTCAGGCTCGCTAAACGAGCCGCCCGCTACGCGGGCCTACCGGGCCGCAAATGCCAAGATGCATGGCGATATGGACGTAGCCTTCACGGGTGATGCCGACGCCGATTTTATGCGCGCGATGATTCCCCATCATGAAGGCGCTATCGCGATGGCTGAAATCGAATTGAAGTATGGCCGAGATCCCGCCGTGCGCCGCCTCGCGGCCGCAGTGGTGGCAACCCAAAGGCGCGAGATCGCCGAAATGCGGACCTGGCTTGCACGTCGGCAACCCCGAAAGTAGCGGCTGATTGAAAAGGTGGCGCTCACCGCCGTCAATGATGGCGACGGTCGTGATTTTGGGATCATAGGCCAGTCGCGCCGCCACGTCCCGGCCCTCGTCGGGGCCGGGATCGTGGGGGCGCTCATGCCGCCTCGTCCAGTTCAGGGGCCGTCTCAACGGCCATGCGGCTCAAGAGCCAGTCGGACGCGTCCTGGGCTAGGCGGGCGGCGGTGAAGATGCACCGCTTGTCGTTGCGCAGGGCCTGTAGCCAACTCGCCAGATAGGCGGCGTGGTCTTCACGATCGTGAAGCTTGATGCCGATGGTCGCGCTGACGAACGCCGCCCCTAGCTCGGCAACCAATTCCTCTCGGGCGTAGTCCTCGCGCTTCGTGGAAATGAGAGAGGGACGGGCAAGTCGGTCAACATGTCCCGTCGCGTGGCAAAGTTCGTGGCAAGCGTGGCCACGAACCCGTCTTCGGTGTTGAAGACATTGGGGTGCGGAAGCTGAATATAATCAGCGCCCGGCGAGTAGAACGCGCGGTCTCCGCCGAGGCGTATGTCAGCCGGAACGGGTGCGAAGAAGCGCTCGATCGCAGCGGCCTTCTGCGAAGGCGTCGGCGGCGCTTCGGGCACCGGGCTCGGATAGAAATGCGGCGGCAGGCCATCGATCTGAGAGGCGTTGAACACGCTGTAGGCGCGCATGAAGCGGATTGTTTTTGACGATTCCTCGCCCGTTGCCTGGTCGACCGCAGTCTTCTTCGTGCTGTTGAAGTAGATGCTCGGCTCGGCGGCCTCGCCCTTGCGGACTTGTCCGCCAAGCTCGATGGCTTGCCGCCAGGTCATCCAGTAGCGTGAGCCATAGCCATAGTGGTCGGCGACCGCCCAAAGATAGAGGCGGTTGACCCCTGTGTAAGGGACGCCTGCAGCGCGCAGCGGCGCTCCGCCCATCCCGGTCTTCTTCCAGGGCCGGCGCCAGGGCAGCGTTCCGGCCTCGATTGTAGCGATGATCAGATTGGTGATTTCCTGCGCGACGTCGCGCTTGGGTCGTTGGCGCATTGGCCTGCTCCTCAACAAAAAGAGGCCCGGCTCACTCAGGCGAGTGGCCGGGCCAGGTCATCAGGAGGGGTGATTGACCGCCTCAGGCGGCTACCGCCGTTTCTTCACAGGCGTGTTGAGGTTCATGGTCATCGATCAGTTCATCGGCCTCGCTGTCGGCTCCACGATTATCGCCATCACAGTCGCTGGGGTCGGCGACGGGATCGCTTTCGTCGGTGTCCGGGATGACCGGATCAGCGGGATTGGCAGCGATCGTGAACTTCATGCCTTCAGGCAACCAGGCCAGCGCTGCTTCCTTGACGTCCTGTTCAATGATCGCCTTGCCGGCGAAGATCGTCTCGCAGGTCTTGGCAAGGTCAGCCTTCTTCGATGCGGCATAACGCGCCGCAAGATCGCTGCCGCCGACTTCGGTCAGCGCGACAAGACACGAGGTCTTGCTGACCCGGTCGAAGAAATTCTCGGCTGTCGGCCGCCACATCGCTGCAACGTCGATGTCGAGCATGCTGCCAATGACAGCATGGATCGGATGGTATTCCGAACCATAGCCCTTTTTGGCTTCGAGCGAGATGGCCACCGCATAGGCGAGCCACGCCGCCTTGGCTTCGTCGGCAAGTTCGCGGAAGGCAATGAAGCGCTGGGCTGCACAGCTATGTTCCTGCCATGTCGTGTCGAGCGCGTTTTCGGCCTCGGCGAGAATCCCCTCAGCTGTGGATTGCGAAAGTTCTCCGGTCGCAGGATCGCTGGGTCGTCCGCCCTTGATCGAGGTGCCCCGGCTTTCATAGCTGCGGCTGTCAGCCAGCGCGAAGATGGCGAAGTCGAGCGCGAGCCCCGCATCGCTGAGGAGGGATGCCGACAGGATATTGCGGCGCTGAACCGAAAGCTCGTCGAACAGGCGGGCGCTGATCGGTTTCTCCGTGCCCGGCGCAACTGCCTCGGGCCTGGAAGGTGCAGCGCTACCGCGCTTGGTGGAACCTGGGACCGGCTCTTCGGCCGTCGCTGTCACTTTGCCATTCTCATCGGTCTCGAACGACAGGCGTTTTTCGCTGTAGTAATCGGCCTCGAGCACCATCTCGCCGCGGGTGGTGAGAACCAGGAACCGTCCGGCCTCACTGCGCCATTCTTCGGGCAATTCGCGCACCGGGTTATTGAGGTCGCTGCGCTCAGCATCGAGATCCTCATATTCGGCCTCGAGCTGCCCGAAATCGGTATCACCGCCCTCTTCGCCTTCGTCGATGATCTCGCTGATTTCTTCCATGCGGGCATCGATCGCGTCAATTCTGGCACGTGCTTCTTCTGAGAGCGGCGCGGGCGGGAGGCGAACCGCATTGACGCCCATTTCGCTTCGCGCCTGCCAGGAATTGGTCGACGCCACCGGGCTGATCCAGGCAAGGCCCGTTTCAGCAGCGATGCGCTGGGCTTCGGCTTCCATTTTCTCGGCCGCAAGTCTGTGAGCGATCTCGATGTCGATCCAGCGATCATCTGCCGCTTCGCTGAAGAGGTCGCGCTCGATCTTTCCGCCGGCGGCCACATAGGCATCTTCGCCGATCAGCCGCGCGATTGGGTCATTGCCGCGCATGGAACCGCTCGCCACCATACGCCGGATGGCATCGGCGCTTGGGTTATATGCATAGCGCATCTGCTCAAAGACCCGCAGCTGCACCTCGTGCTGATCGGTAGCAGCATAGGCTTTCGCGATTTCGAGAGTGACATCGCCCTTGGCAAGCGCTTCGAAGATCGGCTCGGCGAGATTGGCAAGCCGCAGACGGCCTTCCACAAAGCGCTGGGTGAGGCCAAAGCGTTTGGCGACCGCGGCAACATCGCTGCCTTCCTTGATGAAGTGCTGGAAGGCGCGGCATTCCTCAGCCGGTGACATGCCGACGCGCTGGAAGTTCTCGGCAAGCGAGGCCTCGCCAGCGTCCTCCTCGCTACCCTCAAGCAGCTTGCATTCGATCTCGGTGTCGGGGGCCCAGGCACCGCGCGTCACAATCATCTCGATGGCCCGCAGGCGGCGACCACCGGCGATCACGGCAAACTTGCCGCGCTTCTTGCTCTTAGTAACGAGCAAGTTCTGCAAAAGGCCGCGCGCTTCGATGTCGGCGGAAAGCTGGATATCGTCTTCTTCGCTGCGCGTTTTGCGCACATTGGCATCGCTCAGATAGAGCCGGGAAAAGGGAATAAGCATGGTCGTGACTCCTGATGTACACCCGGCAATCACCCGGGCACACATCCCCTCCCCCTTGTATCTGGACGTTGTTGGTTGATTGCGATGTAATCGGCTGATCGCCGGGGTGGGTGGCCACCCACCCCGGCGCTGCGGTGCTGTCGCCCGTCACCCCTCAGGCAGTAACCGTAAGGGAGCCTGGGACCAGCACCGCTTGTCACGCACGACCGAATAGTCGGCAGGTGTCTCAACCGTACGGACAAGGCAGGTTACCGTGATCGAAACGATTTGTGGAGTGGATGTTAGCAAGGCCTGGCTTGATGGCTGGATCGAGGCCGGCGGCTATCGCCGGTTCGCCAATGATGAGGCGGGGATTGCTGCGTTGGTGGACTGGGCCGGTCGCCATGGCGCAGGGCTGGTGGTGATGGAATCCAGTGGCGGGCTCGAACAGGACGCATTCCTGGCGCTGTGGCGCGCAGGCATGCCCTGTGCCCTGACCAATCCCAGAGCGGTACGGCATTTTGCCGAGGCGATGGGGCGGCTGGAGAAGACCGACCGTATCGATGCAGAGGTCATCGCCTGCTTTGCTGCGGCACGGCGGCTACGGCCAACGCCGCCACCTTGCGACGAACAACAAAGGCTTAGCGCGCTTTCTGCCCGGTTGCGGCAAGTGACAGGCGATATCACGGTGCAAAAGCAGCGCCTGCATTCCACCCGCGATCCGCTTGCCCTTGCCAGCCTGAAAGAGGCCATCGCCTTCTTCAATACCCAAGCCAAAGCGCTGGCCCGTGAAATCGCAGGCCTGATCGAACACGATCCCGTCTGGACCGCGCTTGATCGCACACTGCGCTCGGTCAAGGGCGTGGCAGATCGCACCGTTGCCACCCTGCTGGCCGAACTGCCCGAAATCGGAACCCTGTCGAACAAGGCCATCGCCAAACTTGCAGGCCTTGCGCCCATCGCGAACGACAGCGGCAAACGATCCGGTGCCCGATCTATCCGTGGTGGAAGAAGCTCTGTCCGCTCGATCCTCTTCCTCGTCGCCGACATCGTGCGAAAATTCGATCCGGCCATGGCAGAGTTCCGCCAACGCCTGCTCGACCAAGGTAAACCCAAAATGGTCGTCCGCATCGCCCTCGCCCGAAAACTGCTCGTCCGACTCAACGCAAAAGCACGCGAAACAAGAGCTGAAATTGGTCAGTGACACTTGACCTGTCAGATAGTCGCTCCCCTTCTGATCTGCGGTTCACGCAGGCCTCAGGGTTATTCTTTTTCGCCCCAGGGTTTAACGCAGAGGTAAACCGGCCCTGAAAAGGCGCAGTCAATCGACGTTTCCGAAATTACCGGCTCAGTAGACAGGCGAAGATCGTCATTCAGGCGGCACGATGGATTCGAGACACCCGTGTAACTATGTCTTTGATCCAACCGAACACCGCAGTATGGTTCGACCAGTGACACAGCGCCTCTTTCTCTATCTCGCGGCATTTCTGGTCGCGCTGCTGCCCGTCGAGGCAACGTATGCAACGAACGGGTGCGCCCCCATGGCAGAGATGGACGCAGGCGACTGCGGCGACTGCATGGATGATGAGCGTCAGCAATGTCAGAGCTATTGTCTGGCCTTGTGCCAGACGCTGCCAGCAGCGCGCATTTCGCCGCTAGAAGCCCGCGATCTTTCGTCACTCACCTTTCTCCCGCTTCTCGCCAATTCTCCGCCCTCTCCAATCGGAGGGCCGGAACCGCCGCCTCCCCGAATTCTCCGCTGATCACTTCAATTCAACATCAACGGAGATACCATCATGAAAAAGTACATTCTCACCGCAGCGGTGCTGCTTGGTTCCAGCTCGGCGGCATTTGCCGCTGCGCCTGATCAGGTTGCGTCCTTGGCTATGTCCTGCTGCGACCTCGTGCTCGCTTGCTGTGATGCGGCCATGAGCTGCTGCCCGTAAGGGAATAACCAGAGCATGAGGGCGGGCGTTCGGTCACTGACCGGGCGCCCGCCTTTTTTATGGATCGCTTCCGCTTGAGAGTGTGCACGGTGGGGATCCTGTCAAGGCTTGTTAATTATGGGATCGAAACTATTGTTATCCGTGACATTGACGGCATAGCTTCGCTAGGCACCAGTTCATTGGGCTACGGCGCGTCTGATTGATTGCAATTGGCTCCCATCACGCTGATCGTCCCGGCCCCAAAAGGATCAACCCGGCCCCGGCGAGGCAAATCGAGGCTCCGATGACATCCCAGCGGTCGGGCCGTGCACCTTCCACCGTCCAGAGCCATATCAGCGAAGCGGCGATGTAAACACCTCCATAGGCTGCGTAAGCGCGCCCCGCGACGGGCGCATCAACAAGCGTAAGAAGCCACGCGAATAAGGCTAGGGAAACTATGCCCGGAAACACCCACCACACGGGCTTGTCGAGGCGCAGCCATGCCCAGAAGGCGAAGCAGCCCGCGATCTCGGCTATCGCGGCGAGGGCATAAATGATTGCCGTTGGCAGGTTGGGCATGGTCATAGCTTCAATCCAAATTTCGGGCCGGCCCAGACCATTGACGCGTAAAGCGCCATGGTCAGAACGCACCCCGCAAGCAGGGCGGGCCAGAACCCGACACCACGCTTGAGCAGGGCAGGGATGACGAGAAACATCGGTAGACTTGGGAGCACATACCAGAACGTCGCCGCAGAATGGTCGGCCAGACGCATTACATCTTGCGTGTTGCGCCAAATCCAGATCATGCCGAGCACTGAAATCAGCGGCAACGAAGCGATCAGCGCACCGGTGCCGGGATTACGCCGCGCGGTTTTTGAAACGATCACGATGATGATGGCAGATACCACGGCCTTGATGAGCAGATAATACATCAAGCTTTGTCCTTTCCGCGCGGAGCCAGGGTCTCGATGATCTTGCAATCGGCCACCGTCCCGTGACGGCAGGAACCGATGATCCGATCAAGCTCGCCGCGCAGCGCGGTCAGATCGGCAACCTTGCGGTCGATTTCGGTGAGGTGGACACGCGCTATGCCGTCAACTGCATCGCAGGATTGGGCCTTGTCATCCGACAGCGTGAGCAGTTCGCGCACCGCTTCGAGCGTGAAACCGAGATCGCGGGCGCGGCGGATGAACGACAGGCGCGCCAGATGATCAGTCCCATAGGTCCGGTAATTGTTGCTTGTCCGTGCGGGTGGAGGCAGCAGCCCAGTCTTTTCATAAAAGCGCACGGTCTCGACCTTGGTCGCCGTGGCGCTCGCGAGCTCGCCAATTTTCATTGCCACTCCTCCGGGCTTGACCCTGTAGTTGCTACAGGGTGTAGATAGAGTGCCGACTCGGGAGTTGTCGAGAACGCAAGATGATGGCTGATGATTGCTGCAAGGCCGCGTGCGGAACGACGGCAACGCTGAATGACCCGCGCTGGCGCAGGGCTTTGTGGATCGCGCTCGGCGTCAACGCCGGCATGTTCGCTGTCGAGATGGCGGCAGGTGCCGCTGCTGACAGCCGCGCGCTGCAGGCGGACGCACTCGATTTTCTCGGTGATGCTGCCAATTACGCGATCAGCCTGCTGGTTGCCGGGATGGCGCTGGCATGGCGCGCGCGGGCTGCCCTTGCCAAGGGTCTTACCCTCATCGGTCTGGGTGGCTGGGTGATGATCACGGCGGTTCTGGCGGCGCTCGGCGGCGCTGCACCCGAGCCTGAATTGATGGGGATCATCGGTGCGCTCGCGCTCGCGGCCAACGCCGGTGTCGCCATCATGCTCTATCGCTTCCGCACCGGAGACGCGAATATGCGCTCGGTCTGGATCTGCTCGCGCAATGACGCGATCGGCAATATCGCCGTGATGGCGGCAGCACTTGGCGTGTTCGGCACCGGGACGGCCCGGCCCGACCTTATTGTTGCAGCGATCCTGGCGCTGCTCGGGATCAGCGGCGGCATCCAGATTGTCCGGCAGGCACGGCGTGAGTTGGGGAGCGTTGCGGCATGAAGGTTTCCCGTTCGACACGTATCGCGCTCAAGCCGGAATCTGTCTGGGCAGAGGTCCAGACGGCGGGCCTGTTGCAGCATATCGCCTGGCCGCTGGTGCGCTTCATCCCGGCCGACGATGCGGCGTTCGAGAGCTTTCAGCCCGGCGGGCGCTATCAGATTAAGCTCCGGCTGTTCGGAATGATCCCCTTCGGAACCCAGTGGATCGTGACGTCCCTGCACGAAGCTAAGGGCACCCAGTGGCCCAAGCGACTGCGAGATGACGGCTATAGTGCCATCATCTCGAAGTGGGATCATTGGATTACGGTCGCGCCGGATAAGGACGGCGGGACGCGTTACAGCGACGAGGTCGAAGTTTCGGCCGGAGCCCTGACCCCGTTCATCTGGGCCTTCGCGCAGATCTTCTATTGGCACCGGCAGCGACGCTGGCGGGGGCTTGCCAAGAGCCTCGCGGCGCGGCGGGTGATCGCGGCCGAAATGGCGGCATACCGGTCAGCGGTCGAAGCGGGCGACGATGATCTTGTGTGGCACCACCTGGAGCGGGTGCATATCGTTTCGCAGCCCTATCTTGGCCCGCATCTCGCCAGTCACGGTGCAATGCTGGCGATTGCGATGCGACGGCACGAATGGAGCGAAGTTCTGGGGCAGTTGGTCAGGATCATTCTGGCCCCACTTGGCGCGGTGACTGGGCGGCCACCAGAAGGTAACACCGGGCGATCAAATGTGAGCGCTTTTGCGCGGATACCAATCCCGGAGGATCTTCGATTCGCAGTTGACCGGCATGATGATCGAGGCCGATCATGACAGGACGTGGCCGCCTTCAATTGAAACAATACGACTTGATACTAGGCCGTAGACTCATAAACGCGCAGCCACAGGCGCATTGAGGCGAGTTGGACCATGGCCAGAAAGTTTTCGGCCAACTTGTCGTAGCGGGTAGCTACTCTGCGGAAGTGCTTCAATTTGGAGAAATAGCGTTCGATCAGGTTCCGCTCGCGGTACAGCCATGTGCTGAAGTACGGTTTCGACTTCCGGTTTGCCTTGGGCGGAATGTTGGCAAACGATCCCTTTTCGCGGAGAGACGCTCGGATACGATCGGCGTCATACGCCTTGTCTGCCAGCACGATTGTTCCGGCGCCAACGTGATTGAGTAGATCGTCAGCCGCTTGCCCGTCGTGGCTTTGCCCGGCAGTCAGGCTGAGCCGGATCGGGAGGCCTTGCCCATCGACGACCGCGTGGATTTTGGTGGTGAGCCCGCCTCGGGAGCGACCGAGACAATGATCTCGATCCCCCTTTTTGCCGTCGCAGCCTGTTGGTGCGCCCGGATGGAAGTGCTGTCGATCATCTGGATATCGCCATCATGGGCGGCGGTGATGGCGTCCATCATTCGATCCCACACACCGGCTTTTCGCCATCGCACGAAGCGATTGTAGCAGGTTGTGCGCGGGCCATAGCGTTCCGGCAAGTCTCGCCACGGCGCCCCTGACCGCAGCACCCAGAAGATGCCATTCAGCACACGCCGGTCATCGACACGTGGCACGCCTCTAGGCTTGTTGGGCAACATTGGTTCGATCACACGCCACTCGAAATCGGTCAGGTCATATCGGCTCATCCAGTCCCTGAATCAGCTTTCGCTCAACAAGGAAAGGCGTGTTACGATGAACCCTATGAAGCCCTGGATGTCTTGGACGCTATTCTTCTTTGCCGCTGCCTTGATCGCATTCTTCAGCGGTGAGCAGTGGAACACCCGACTTATCGTGTTCCTGATTCTGACAATTCCGATTGTCATCTGGGCGGTGCGACAGATCAAGAAGGCTCAGACACCGTCGCGTTAATGGGTTCACGGCCTAATGCCTGACCTTTCTGACCCGTATCGCGCGCCCAGCAAAGTTTCGCATCGGGCGTGGTTTTCGCCCGCCGAGTATCAGCAACTTTACGAGGCGGCGCGGGAACGGGCTAGAACGCCAAAGAAGGAACGCTGGCGCAGCGCTTGCGAAGACCTCTTGGACTATATCCTGTTCATGGTGAATACCGGCCTTCGGCCCGACGAGGCGAAACGGCTTGAACTCCGGGACATTGAAATCGTCCCGGATGGCCCCAAAGGCCAGCGCATCCTTCATATTGCCGTTCGGGGAAAGCGCGGCACCGGCTGGGCCAAGTCCATGCCAGGCGCGGTGCATCCTTTCACCCGCATGAAGGAGCGTCATAGCCTTAAGCCGACCGACCTGGTTTTCCCAACGCTGCAACGCGAGCTGTTCAACGCGCTGCTTGGCGAACTCGATATGAAAAAGGATCGAGAAGGAAACCCCCGCACATTCTACAGCCTGCGGCACACATATATATCTATGCGCCTCCTTGAGGGCGCAGACATTTATCAAATCGCAAAGAACTGCCGAACAAGTGTGGAGATGATCGAGAAATACTATGCCGCACATATTAAGGACATGATCGACGCTCGAGCCGTCAATGTTGTAAAACGCAAACCGAAAAAGCAGCCTTCCGGCGAAAGCCAGTCCAGCAACGATAATGCGGACAAATGATATATCCTGCTTGGCACTCTCTATTGTGCAGACTATAGGTTGCCCCGGCTGTGCGGGCGTGGCGGAACTGGTAGACGCAACGGACTTAGGCCATTGAGTGCGCGCGGGGAAACCTGCGATGTAGAACTGCTCAAAGTCGGGGAAACCTTTGAAATGGCAATCCCGAGCCAAGCCCGAAAGCCCCGCTTTCGGGAAGGTGTAGAGACTAGACGGGCAGCACCTAACCCCCGCCAGCCGGGGCATGGTGAAGGGATAGTCCAGACCACAAACGCCCATCCGGGCGGCGGCGAAAGCCGTAGCTGGTAAGAAAATCCGTCGGGCTTTGCCCTTGGGGGTTCGATTCCCCCCGCCCGCACCAGACGTGACGGAGTTCGTATATGAGAGGCTATCGCTTCCAAACTAGACGTGGGCCGGTCTTCATTCTGGCCCATCAAGGCCGCTGGATCATCATGTATGATAATGAAAATCTGGGCTCATATCACTCACCAATGGCCGCAGCAGATGATGCCTCCGGCGGACATACATATTCACCCTCAAACGGCGTCGATCTCGGGAGCCTGAATATACCTGATGATATCGGAGAATGGGACGCGATTTGATTGATTAAGAAGTTGTCAATCAAATGGCGCATGACGGTGCTGATCGGTAACGGTCAGCAGAGTAAGCCAATCCAACATCGAACATTGCTCATTTTGTACAAAACCATCAGCTTTTGCTGGGTAAAAGAAAAAGCATACGCAACAGCCCTACTGTTGGCGCACTGAACAGGACGCCAACCGCGCCAAAGCCGGAACCGGCGACGCGCCCGCGAAATGCTCACGGAACCGGGAGCATGGTGGCCATAAGCGCCCCGAACGGAGCGCGGCCATCGCAACCACTCCATATTAGACGCACTATCCACCGATGAATCGAAGCCTCTTTGTTCTATTTTTGTTCGATCATTGCTATGGCGGCTTTCTGACAGCACGGGCCTGTCAGCCCTCAGACGAAGGAATCGAAAAGCATGGCGCGCTCAAAGCGGCAGTTGATTGGAAAATGGACCAATGATGACGGCGATATGGTCTGGGTCTACAAAGGCGGGCGCGATTTCTGGATCAGCTACCGTGACAGCGAACATCTTTGCCATCCCAGCATCCGCAGCGTCAATGACACCAAGCGCGAAGCTATGCTTGTGTTCCATGTCAGTGTGACGAGCTACTCAGCGCTCGGCTAACGCCGGATGATAGCAGGATTGCTGCTGCCGCATTTCTCACATTCGACCCGTTCCGGCTTCGGCCCGGTCACATAGGTCATGCCTTTGAAACCGTCCCATTCTGTGCCCCAGCGGTTCCAGTCGTCGGACCACATACGAATGCTGCCGGTTGCGCCGCAACCGCTGCATTCAACATCATAATGGTCCCATTCACGGCTCATCCCCGAAGCATAGTGGCAGCAACCGCAGCCGCAAGCGCTACCTATTGCCGTCGCCCGTGACGAAGCGCCCGCACCAGTTGCGCCACGGAAGCCGCAAGTTGAGCAATAGCGTTAATAAGCAGGATGGTGGCGGTCACGGTCATGGGTTCCTCCCGGTTCGCCCCGCGCTGGATTGCACGATGGACCCGGAGCCACAGGCCGACCGGCCAAGCGCATCGGGCACCGGCTGCCCTTGGCACCGCCCCCCGGCGGGCAAGCTGCACACGGCCCGGATATGCCATGGGCCACGGAAGCGCCGCGCCTTGCCCGTTCCGCGCGGTCGGCCATACGCGACACGGCCAGCGCCATTCCACGCGCTAGTGCGGGGAGGTTCCCTGCCGAAACCGCCCACCCATCAACCAAATATTAACCAAGTTTTAGCGATTTTTGAGGTATGCTGTGTGACGTTCACCCTCGCGCG
This sequence comes from Novosphingobium sp. CECT 9465, assembly GCF_920987055.1. Taxonomy (NCBI): domain Bacteria; kingdom Pseudomonadati; phylum Pseudomonadota; class Alphaproteobacteria; order Sphingomonadales; family Sphingomonadaceae; genus Novosphingobium; species Novosphingobium sp. CECT 9465. The sequence goes on along the minus strand of NZ_CAKLBX010000001.1, from coordinate 3,547,365 downwards.
AGACAGGTAATCTATCGCCGCCGACATGACAGTTTCAGAGCCGGGTCATCCGGCCACGGATGAACCGCTGGCTAGCCAGCGCGCCGAACTGATTGGCAAACTGGCCATAGCTCAGTTTGACCTTGAGAACGTCCTGGCCGAACTCAGCCGCAGCGGGGCCAGCACCGGCCCACTGGAAACCCAGCTCCAAAACCTCAGCGCCGCCATGCGGCAGGTAGGCACCGCCGGTGCCACCGCGCTCGCTGGCCTGCGCAGCGATATTGCCGCCATTGTTGCTCAGAGTGGGGCCGTGGCGCAGCAGGCCCGCACCACCGCGACCAGTGCGCAAAGCGCCGAAACGCTGGAAGCACGGCTTGAGCGCGTGCACGCTTCGATGGACGCCCTGAATAGCGACCTGTTCGAGAAGAAAGTGCTCGATCCCTATCTGCGCTTTGAAAACGCTGAAGAGGAAGCCGCCTACCGCAAGCGCGAGCAGGAACGTAAGGAAGAAATCGACCGCCTGCGCGCCATTGGCACCCCGGATGCCCTACGACAAGCCGCGCAGCTTCAACTCGATCAAGTACAAGACGCGGGCGACCACGGCGCTAAGGATAGTCCTGACTATCCGCGTTTGCTCAGCACCGCGCAGGCAAACTTGCAAGAGATTGAAGGGATACAGGCGCAGGCGGCCAGCCAAAGCCAAACCGCTTCCAAGGATGCAGTGTCACGGCAAGCCGCACCCACTCCAAATGCCGTGGTGCCTGCCGAAATGGATGAAATCGGTGCAGCACTCGCTGCTGCGGGCGTTTCCGTTGGCAGTAACGCCGCTCCTGCCCCACAGTCGGTGCCCGATGTACGAGCGCCGAACAATCCAGCCGCCGGGCTTAGCTAGCTAATCCATAACGGCGGCAGGCCGCCCGATGCCGATCCATGATCGTCGGATTGGAACGCCTTTCATTTCCCAGAACGCTGCTCATGGCGACAATATCCTGCGCCTGCTTTTTCTTGGAGTAGCCAAGCACCGTGGCTGTGCGCGAAATGGCATCGCTGGTCTTGGCATACATCGGTTCGTCCTTGAACCATGACGCCACCACCGAACAGGTCAGGGTCAGAATGTAAGCCTTCTCTTTGGGGTCCGTTGCTTGCGCTGAAACTGGGCCGTAGACTCATAAACGCGCAGCCACAGGCGCATTGAGGCGAGTTGGACCATGGCCAGAAAGTTTTCGGCCAACTTGTCGTAGCGGGTAGCTACTCTGCGGAAGTGCTTCAATTTGGAGAAATAGCGTTCGATCAGGTTCCGCTCGCGGTACAGCCATGTGCTGAAGTACGGTTTCGACTTCCGGTTTGCCTTGGGCGGAATGTTGGCAAACGATCCCTTTTCGCGGAGAGACGCTCGGATACGATCGGCGTCATACGCCTTGTCTGCCAGCACGATTGTTCCGGCGCCAACGTGATTGAGTAGATCGTCAGCCGCTTGCCCGTCGTGGCTTTGCCCGGCAGTCAGGCTGAGCCGGATCGGGAGGCCTTGCCCATCGACGACCGCGTGGATTTTGGTGGTGAGCCCGCCTCGGGAGCGACCGAGACAATGATCTCGATCCCCCTTTTTGCCGTCGCAGCCTGTTGGTGCGCCCGGATGGAAGTGCTGTCGATCATCTGGATATCGCCATCATGGGCGGCGGTGATGGCGTCCATCATTCGATCCCACACACCGGCTTTTCGCCATCGCACGAAGCGATTGTAGCAGGTTGTGCGCGGGCCATAGCGTTCCGGCAAGTCTCGCCACGGCGCCCCTGACCGCAGCACCCAGAAGATGCCATTCAGCACACGCCGGTCATCGACACGTGGCACGCCTCTAGGCTTGTTGGGCAACATTGGTTCGATCACACGCCACTCGAAATCGGTCAGGTCATATCGGCTCATCCAGTCCCTGAATCAGCTTTCGCTCAACAAGGAAAGGCGTGTTACGATGAACCCTATGAAGCCCTGGATGTCTTGGACGCTATTCTTCTTTGCCGCTGCCTTGATCGCATTCTTCAGCGGTGAGCAGTGGAACACCCGACTTATCGTGTTCCTGATTCTGACAATTCCGATTGTCATCTGGGCGGTGCGACAGATCAAGAAGGCTCAGACACCGTCGCGTTAATGGGTTCACGGCCTAATTCATCCGCGAACATAGGCTGATGATCGAGAACGCCACCATCGGCCCTGAGCGACTGCCCGGTGATGAAGCCGGATTCGTCTGACGCGAAGAAAGCCGCCAAGGCGGCAATATCCTCGGGCCGCCCGGTTCGTTCGATTGTCCGTCGTCAGAACATTCGGCACAACTCGCGGCGTAAATTAGCGGAGTGCGGACCTCGTCTGGGGGTTGATGTTAGGCGGCGAGCTTGCGGTGTTGCAAGCGCCGATGTTCGATGGTCTGTCGCTTGATCCTTTCGCGCTGTTTGATGATGGCTGGAGCCCTGCCGAAGTAGGCATCGGCGGGCGTCACGTTGTTCAGGCTCTCGTGGTAACGCTGGTGGTTGTAGTACTCGACGAAGGCCTCGATTTGGGCTTCGAGGTCGCCGGGCAAAAAGTAGTTTTCCAGCAGGATGCGGTTTTTCAGGGTTTGGTGCCAGCGCTCGATCTTGCCCTGGGTTTGCGGGTGCATCGGGGCACCGCGCACGTGGCTCATCTTCCGGGCCTCAATGTATTCAGCCAATTCGCCGGCGATGTAGCTGGGGCCATTATCCGACAACAGCCTGGGCTTGTGCAGCACCGTGGCGCTGTCGCAGCCCGATGCGCCAAGGGCCAGGTCGAGCGTGTCGGTCACATCCTCGGCGCGCATGTTGGTGCACAGTTTCCAGGCGATAATGTAGCGCGAGAAGTCGTCGAGCACGGTCGACAGGTACATCCAGCCCCACCCGATGATCTTGAAGTAGGTAAAATCAGTCTGCCACATCTCGTTTACCCGCGTGGTCTTGGTGTGGAACTGATCGGCGGCCTTGATCACGACATAGGCCGGGCTGGTGATCAGATCGTGGGCCTTCAACAGACGGTAAACCGTGGCTTCCGACACGAAGTAGCGCCTCTCATCGGTAAAACGCACCGCCAGTTCCCGGGGGCTTAGCTCGGACTGCCCCAGCGCCAGCTCGATGATCTGATCATGGATGTCAGGCGGGATCCGGTTCCACACCCGGCTCGGTGTCGATGGCCGATCCTCCAGCGCCTCCGGGCCGCCTTCGAGGAACCGGTCGTACCAGCGGTAGAAGGTCCGACGGGCAATGCCGAGCTCGTCCAACGTGTGCTTGGCTGGTAGGTGCGATTGCTCGACGATCCGGATGATCTCGAGCTTCTCCGATGCTGGATACCTCATTCGTCGTCGCCCCCATCCGCGATCATACTTTTTTTGAGCAGACGGTTTTCGAGCGTCAGGTCGGCAACGCATTCCTTCAGGGCACGGGCTTCGCGGCGCAGGTCCTGCACCTCGCCGGTGGTTGCGGCACGGGCAGTGTCGCCAGCCAGGCGACGCTTGCCCGCTTCCATGAACTCCTTCGACCAGGTGTAATACAGGCTTTGGGCGATGCCTTCCTTGCGGCACAGCTCGGCAATGCTGTCCTCGCCGCGCAGGCCATCCAGCACGATCCTGATCTTGTCTTCGGCCGAGAAGTGCCGACGGGTCTGCCGCCGGATGTCCTTCACCACCCGCTCGGCAGGGGCCTTCATCGGCGATTTTTTTAAGGAGTGTTGGGGCTTCATCTTCGTTCCTTCGTCACTACGACGAAGCCCCAACACTCCTTAAATCACAACCTCAAATCTGTGCCATTGGTGCTGACGGGGAACAGTTCGATGAGCTGGTGACGTTTGATGAGCGCGGCGAGTTCGGCAATCTTAGGCTCAAGTTCCGGGTCGAGAATGAGCCCGGGCATTATCGCATTGCATCGGATATTTTCCCGACCATGCTGTGTGGCAATATATTTGGTCATCACGAGGATCGCTCCCTTTGATGAACCGTAAGCGACGCGCGAACTGTCCCCCGCTGCCGCCGCGCCCGACGACGTATTGATAATGGATCCGCCACCCCGTCGACGCATATGAGGGATCGCATGTTTGCATGCCACCATGTAGCCGCGCACATTAACTTCCATTGTGCGATCCCACACCTCTATATCGGTATCGACCACGGTACGATCACGATTGAGGAATTCCAGATCCAAAAGCGCGGCGTTGTTGTGAAGGATGTCAAGTCCGCCAAAATGATCGACGGTGCGCTGTACCAGGCGAGCAATGCTTTCGACGTCGCCGGCATCGAACCGGACGGCCAGCGCCGCGTCCCCGATCTCGGTCGCGACCCGTTCGGCGCCCTCTTCACTAAGATCTGCGATCACAACCTTTGCGCCCTCGGCAGCGAAACGCTTTGCCGTTGCCGCACCGATACGGCCGCCGCCGCCCGTGACGATCGCGACCTTGTTTGCCAGACGCTGCATTTGCTTTCCTTTAACATAGGTAGCAGGCGAAAGGCATTGCCCAGTATCCGCTCTGCTTGCATTTAATGCTAGGCCGTAGGCCATTGCCCGCGGGGGCTCCCCTCGGCCCGGAAACTACCGCCTAGCCATAAACGCGGCTGCCGCTTGCGTATCCATATATTCCCGGCCCTCTATGATACAGCCATCGGCAATCCGGAAGACATTATGGTACTGATTTCGATAGACATCGTTATCATAGACCATTTCGCCGACCGCCTCCACAGCGACGTGATCGCCTTCCGCCACAGCATGGGTCACTACCATCGTCCGCTCTTTGGCGGCAATCAGGGCGCTAAGGCCGTTGAAGAGGCCCGCTCGATCGAGGTCCCCGATCCCGTTGATCCACCATCTCGCGTCGTAATGGATAATTGTCTCGAGGGTCGCGACGTCGCCATCCACGATGGCTTGCATAAACCGTAGAACCAGTTCCTTGTTGCCGTCAGAATTAGCCACGTGATTGCTCCCGTTCCTTTAGCGCGTGAGCGGTAATCGCTCCGCACCCGCTATGATATTACACGCCGATCATTTCCGCGTCTGCCGAGCTTGGATGAATAAAAAGTGGCATGCCATGGAAAGCTTTCCCGAAATGATAGGCGGTTCCACCCGACTTCATCGCCTGCTGATACAGCACGGGGTAACCCGCCGCCTCCAGACGGTCTTTGGCCGCCTCGACGTCATCATAGCCGATATTTACCGCTGCCAGCGGCGCCTCAAACTGTGATGCCAGTGTCGAGCCACCTTGAACCAGCGTGACACGATGTCTCCCGGTTAGCCGCTGCCCTTCCCGACCACGGCAACTTGGTCGCTCCGAGCGGGACCGCCCGATCGGCCCTCCTCAAGAACCTGCTTCTACTTCAGGCTCCGTGGCCGAGAAATTTGAATAGTGTGCTGGGCAGAGGTGGTGGGGACACTGGGATGCCCGATCACCTCCACAGCCTGGGCGACCTCGGCCAGCCCGAGAGCGAGCCGGAAAAGTCCCTGCTCGGCTCTGGGCAGCGGGCCATACTCGAATTGGTCGAGATGCCGGAACACATCCTCGAGCCTCGGAGTCACGGCATCATAGAAGAGCTTCAAGTCCTCGAGGCTTTTGCGGCGTCGAAGTTGGTATCTCTCGTCCTCTGTCTCGAGATCACCCCACTCCTCGAGGAACATCTCGAGCGCCTCGAAGCCGGCAGGCAGCGACGGACTGACGCCTCTTTCAATCGTTGACATTATAATTCTCCTTGGCGCGTCCGGCGCCAGCAACCCTTAGATCTAAACCTTGCCTTCGATGTAATTCGTCAGCGTCTGCGCAAAGTGACGCAGCATGAACTCGTTCTCACCATATTTGACCCGTTCCAGTCCTCCCGAGATGAGACCTTGCTGCTGCAGTTCGCCCATCGAGGAATCTTCGGCCAACACGTCGCGGCTGGCCGCGACATAGGAGGCTTCTGCGAATTCCGTCCTGAAACTGTGCGGTGCCCTATCGAGGAAAAGACGCACGTCCCACAGCATTTCATTGGGCCCCGACGGCCAATACTGGTACCACAGATAGCCATTACGCAGAACCTGGATCTGAGTGTTAGGGAAGATATTGATGGCCTCTTCCATGATCGGATCTATACGATCTGGGTTGATTGCCGGATGATCCATCAACTTCTTGCCGGCCGGCTCCAACTCGGCGTCTGCTGCGAACCCGGTTTCCAGGGCAAAGCGCATAACCGGCTTTGTCGGCTGCCATTTGCTGTTGGCTCCGGTGATATTCGCGGAGTGGCGCCCCATGAATCGCACGGTCGGATAATCCGTCAGTGGGTTTTCGCGATCGAAGACGAACGGGAGTGAATTCTTGTGCAGGAAGCCCAGGTGATAGCCTTCGGTGAAGGCGTTGCTGATATGCTTCCAGTTCGTCGCGAGCGGCTGAGGGAAGCGCAGCTCGTGATTATAATCCTCGAAGGGCAAGTCGGAGAAAAGAACCCCGGCTTCTCCGAGGAACTCCTCAAGGGACTCCTCGGGTTCCTTGGCAAAATTGACGAATATGAAACCGTTCCAAATACCCGTATGCACCGGCGGCAGACCGTCATGACCGCATTTCACATCCGGGAACATATCGGCGCCGGGAATGGTCCGCAGCTTGCCGTCGGTTCCATACACCCAGGCATGGTAGGGGCAGCGGAACTGGGCAGCGTTGCCCTTCTCCTTCTGTACGACCATCACACCGCGATGCGCGCAGGAATTGTGGAAGCCGCGCACCTCTCCGTCGTCGCCCCGGACCAAGATCAGCTTGGCCTTGAGTGTCAAAATGTCGAGATTGACGAAATCGCCTGCGTTGGGAAGCTCTTCCACGCGCGCGACCGATAACCAAGCGCGCCGAAAGACCTGCTCACGCTCCAGCTCGAACTGTTCCTGCGACGTATAGAAGGAGGCTGGGGCAGAACTCTCCTCCAGTTTGAGATCCCTCGATCTCAACCAGCGACTTTCCGGTATCCTGGTAAATCCGTTCATGACATCCTCCTACTCAAATCCGCAACCTAGCAACATTGGCCGCCAACGCTGCCTCTGCACGATAGTGCCGGTGTTCGGTGGCTTGCTAGGCTCGTCTTTATGGCGGGGCGCGCAAAGCTACAATCAGCCTTTCTGACGGAGGGTCAGAATGAACCTCCCCGAGCCTCTGGGTCGAGAACGCAGCATTTGTTAAGCAGGATCAATACCCGGCAGCGGACCACTCGCAAGGTTCTGCCCGATACTTTCAAAAATAAGCGACGCCTTGGGGAGCAGCGACAGGTTCATGTTCGACGTAGAAAGATATTATAGCAGGGTTCCGGAAGATCAGATCGTTGATCTCAAGCAACGCCTTGAGCGTGCGCGCTGGCCTGAGCCGGAGACTGTGCAGAACTGGACGCAGGGCGCACCGTTGGAGTCCGTACGAAAGCTGTGCGAGTACTGGCGATCCTCATATGACTGGCGGCGTTGCGAGCGCCTATTGAACGACCTGGGCCAGTACAGAACACCTATTAACGGGCTTGATATTCATTTCCTGCATATCCGCTCGTCGAACCCGCGTGCGCTCCCGCTGCTGATAACGCATGGCTGGCCCGGATCTGTCGTAGAGTTTCTGAAGATAGTCGGCCCCCTGACTGAGCCTCAGCTCTGTTCCCCGTCAGCACCAATGGCACAGATTTGAGGTTGTGATTTAAGGAGTGTTGGGGCTTCGTCGTAGTGACGAAGGAACGAAGATGAAGCCCCAACACTCCTTAAAAAAATCGCCGATAAAGGCCCCTGCCGAGCGGGTGGTGAAGGACATCCGGCGGCAGACCCGTCGGCACTTCTCGGCCGAAGACAAGATCAGGATCGTGCTGGATGGCCTGCGCGGCGAGGACAGCATTGCCGAGCTGTGCCGCAAGGAAGGCATCGCCCAAAGCCTGTATTACACCTGGTCGAAGGAGTTCATGGAAGCGGGCAAGCGTCGCCTGGCTGGCGACACTGCCCGTGCCGCAACCACCGGCGAGGTGCAGGACCTGCGCCGCGAAGCCCGTGCCCTGAAGGAATGCGTTGCCGACCTGACGCTCGAAAACCGTCTGCTCAAAAAAAGTATGATCGCGGATGGGGGCGACGACGAATGAGGTATCCAGCATCGGAGAAGCTCGAGATCATCCGGATCGTCGAGCAATCGCACCTACCAGCCAAGCACACGTTGGACGAGCTCGGCATTGCCCGTCGGACCTTCTACCGCTGGTACGACCGGTTCCTCGAAGGCGGCCCGGAGGCGCTGGAGGATCGGCCATCGACACCGAGCCGGGTGTGGAACCGGATCCCGCCTGACATCCATGATCAGATCATCGAGCTGGCGCTGGGGCAGTCCGAGCTAAGCCCCCGGGAACTGGCGGTGCGTTTTACCGATGAGAGGCGCTACTTCGTGTCGGAAGCCACGGTTTACCGTCTGTTGAAGGCCCACGATCTGATCACCAGCCCGGCCTATGTCGTGATCAAGGCCGCCGATCAGTTCCACACCAAGACCACGCGGGTAAACGAGATGTGGCAGACTGATTTTACCTACTTCAAGATCATCGGGTGGGGCTGGATGTACCTGTCGACCGTGCTCGACGACTTCTCGCGCTACATTATCGCCTGGAAACTGTGCACCAACATGCGCGCCGAGGATGTGACCGACACGCTCGACCTGGCCCTTGGCGCATCGGGCTGCGACAGCGCCACGGTGCTGCACAAGCCCAGGCTGTTGTCGGATAATGGCCCCAGCTACATCGCCGGCGAATTGGCTGAATACATTGAGGCCCGGAAGATGAGCCACGTGCGCGGTGCCCCGATGCACCCGCAAACCCAGGGCAAGATCGAGCGCTGGCACCAAACCCTGAAAAACCGCATCCTGCTGGAAAACTACTTTTTGCCCGGCGACCTCGAAGCCCAAATCGAGGCCTTCGTCGAGTACTACAACCACCAGCGTTACCACGAGAGCCTGAACAACGTGACGCCCGCCGATGCCTACTTCGGCAGGGCTCCAGCCATCATCAAACAGCGCGAAAGGATCAAGCGACAGACCATCGAACATCGGCGCTTGCAACACCGCAAGCTCGCCGCCTAACATCAACCCCCAGACGAGGTCCGCACTCCGCTAATTTACGCCGCGAGTTGTGCCGAATGTTCTGACGACGGACAGGTCCTAAAGCGGAACCATCTTGAGAGCTTTCTCGACTTCGATTCCGCCCGCGATAGGGTCGTGGCATTGGCTGCGGGCGGGGGGGCATTGGCGACGCGCGCACAAGCGCTTGTCGCTGCATTCAATGGCGTGGATCGTGATTAGTAGTCCGGGGTCTGCGATTGCACCGAAATTTCCGCTTTGATCCTGCGCATGTTTGATATTTCAAAATAGAGATCAGATGTCCCTGTAACCATATGTCGGTAGCTCCATAAAGCATCCTTGAATGTCGCAGAATCCGAAACCTCATCCAGCAAAATTAAAATCTGCGAGATGCTCATGAACCAGCAATTGAAGAAAGGTTGACGAACTTCGGAATTACCAGAATGAGCAACGTTATATTGGTCGCGGATCTCATCGAGTGCAGCATTAATTTTTTTCAATTTCTTATCGTATGCAGGGTCCGAAGAGCCAAAATTTACATTCAAGGTCGCTTCAAGGAACTGCTTGAGAACGGTTCTATCCTGAAAGCTGCCAAAGTCCATCATGCCCACGGCAACTTTTTCAATTCTGCGACCATCAAGTGCAACTCGGCGCGTGGTGCCATCCTTCACGAGGTCTAAAGAACCTGCGCGCTCGATGCGAAGCTCGTGCCAACCCGCCTGGGCAAGGGCGTCAAGCATGCTTCCCGCCAGTGCCAGGAGAAGTTCCGCATCCACCCCTGCTCGTGCCAAGCGGGTGAGCGATTTCTTTTTCAATTCCAGAAACACAAGCACGTCAGGCGTCGGCACCACCAAATCGCATTCCCCGTGACCAACCTCATCATAGTCTCCACCGAAAGCCTCGACATTGCGTAACGCAAACTCTGCTTCGATAAACCGCTCCATTGCGGTTCCAACTTTGGAATCAAGATCTTGGACGTGCGGTCTTAAAGCGGTCAGCAAAGCTTCGATGTAACCCCAACCGCACATCGATCTGTCGATGATAAGATAGCGATTGCCGGGCCTGCGGATCAGTGGCTTTAGATAAAAATCGGCACCCTTTCCCTTATTTTCAGGCGTGGGGGCATCCGTTGGAAGGGAAAAATGCTGATTTGGTCCTCCGGCCGGGTGTGAAAGAACCTCTTTGAGAATAATGGAAATTGCCGCTCTGGGAATGTGCGGCAGACAGCGTCTCACCGCCCGTTCGTCGACAACGACGGGGCCACGAACGTCATGGCTAGGTGAAACCAGATAGCTGATGATATCGAACGCCTGGCTTAAGGTCCAACCGCCGGGGTTTTGCTGGTCGGAGTCATAAAATGAGAATGCGCCACGACAGATTTTGAGGACATCGGATGCCCGCAACTGCGGGAACCGAAACATCGAGTCATAAAGGGCCTGTTCACGTAGGTAATTCAGCAGACCTTGTGCATCCATGGTGCCCCACACCGCCGGATAGTAGGGCTGCACATCAATAACCGCCGCATACGCAGTGGCCAGACCGGTCAGTCGCGCCCAATGCGCATCATGCATGGCAATTGGGGCCCTTGCCTCAAGGTGCTTGACGGCCAGTTGAAGGATATAGCCGAATGGAATTTGCGGACTGCCGCCGCCCATCATCGAGATAGAAGGAACGAGATGATATCGGCCCATCGCGTTGTCGTAGGCCGGGGTGATCCGGGCGAATATCCGCTTGGCAATGTTGATACCGCCAATCGCTGCCGCAAGTCGCTCGATTTCGCCAACAAGTAAGGTCTGGGCCGCTTCCTCTACGGCAATGAACCCCGGTTCGAGGCGGATCGCATAGCCTGCCGATCTCAGTGCCTTAGCCGCCTCGGCAACATTATAATCCCGTGCATGCGGTGAGCGGAGGTCGGATCGGGGGAAGTTCGAGAGTTCGACGCCATCTCGTGCCGCTTTGATTGCAGCCTTCCAATCACCGTCGATTTCTCCAGCGTCATCGACCTGCCGGGCAGCATCACGAATGCGCGTCAAAATCTCGTAGTATGGGTCAAGAGGTTGATCGAACAGCACATGCTCGCGAATTAAATCTGTAATCAGGCTGCGACAAAGGGTTGCAGCGGTCCGATGGCCAGACTGAAATGCAGATCGGACTTGTTCATTCAACGCATCCCGAACCGCTGCGAGCTGGTAGGTCCCTTCAAAATTAAGTCCTACATAGTCATACAGCGCTTGCGGGCTCTCGCGGATGTCATTGATGCCACCCGATGTCTGATCGACCGTCGCGCAAAAGGCTCTCAGCTCCAAAAAGTACCTCCAGAAATGCACTTCTGACGGGGCAATCATAATTCCGACGCTCCCGTCCTGAAATTCTCCTCCCTTTTGCCGTTTGTTGGCAAGAACAATGATGCTGGGATTCCGTAACAATTCTTAGCGGGGCGTTGCCTTCGGCACGCGTTCTAGGCGCGGTGCGCCCGCAACCGCCTGCGGCGTTTTTGCCATCCGGTGACGACCGCTAACGCAAGGGCTGGGGCGCTGCCCCCAGCGCACTGCGAAGTGCCTTCCGCCCAGCTTCCTCCACTGCGTTGCGTGCAGCCGGTTCCCCGCGGAGCCACTTGCTCCGTTTGCCCCCCGATGCTCGCCGCATGGGCAGGGTTTCAGATCGCACCTGAAACCCAAACCGACGGAGACAGAAATGGGAGCCTTCACCACCAACCAGATCGAACAACCCCGCATCTATGTGGCCTGCCTTGCCGCCTACAATAACGGCTATCTGCACGGCGCTTGGATCGACGCCGCACAGGAGCCTTGGGCCATTTACGATGAGGTAAAGGCCATGCTGGCCGCATCGCCCATCGCTGGGGCCGAAGAATGGGCCATCCATGATTATGAGGGGTTCGGCGGTGCGCGCATCGAGGAATATGCCAGCTTTGACCATGTGAGCGAACTTGCCGCATTCATTGCCGAGCATGGCGCGTTGGGCGTGGCCTTGCTGGACCATTGCAGCGGCGAACTGGACGAAGCCCGCGAGGCCATCGAGGACCGCCATCTGGGCACTTATGCCAGCCTTGCCGATTATGTGCAGGAAGTGACGGAGGACAGCACCGCCATTCCCCATGCGCTCCGCTACTATATCGACTGGCCCGCCATGGCCCGCGATGCCGAAATGAACGGCGACCTGTTCACCGTGCAGACTGCATGGGATGCCGTGCACGTGTTCGCGGGGCACTGATATGGAGCCGCAATCGCGAACCTACAGCCTGACATGGCGGACAATCACCATTCGCGTGGTGCATACGCCCCGCCGCTGGACCGCTATTGAGCATCTGGAAATTCGCAGTATCGCGCCCGAAGGGGCGGCGTTGCCCATCACCGGCACCGGCTATCGGTCGCACTTCGTACCCATCGGCACGGTTGACGCCCATGGCGGCGATGTGGTCGCGCAGGTGACGGCGTGGCTGGACGAGGAAGCAGCTAAGCCCGATTGGCTGGCGCATATCGACGCCAGCAGGCAGGGCTGCTTGTTCTGATACAGATTCACTTATTGATGAATAATATTCTGGAATAGTGCACATATTTGTGATAAACAAGGCAATATAAATTCACAGATAAGTGTCATGAACCAGAGCGAACTTGCCCGTAAGCACCTAGAGCGCAAGCTTTCCCCGTTGCGGGAAATCGAGCTAACGCCCCCTGCGCGCGGCTGGCTGCGCGCGCTGCGCGAAGCCTTGGGAATGAGCAGCGCGCAATTGGCTGCGCGCCTTCGCGTCGTTCCTTCGCGCGTATCCGCGCTGGAAAAGGCCGAGGTAACGGGCGGCACCACCATCAAGAGCATGCGCGAAGCTGCCGAGGCCATGGGCTGCACCTTCGTTTACGCTATTGTGCCAACCAAGCCGCTGGACGAATTGCGCCGCGCCCGCGCCGTCGCTCTGGCCGACGCAGAGCTGGCCCGCGTGCATCACACCATGCGCTTAGAAGATCAGGCGTTGGATGCGCGCGACCTTGCCGACGCGCGCGAACGCCTGATTGCAGCTTATTTGGACGGTCCCGCGCGCCGTTTATGGGATGAGGCATGAGCGACTCGCTGTTTGACGATGAAGATGACGCAGCGACACCCCTCACCGCCGAAGAGCGCGAGGGGCTGATTCCAGCCTACATCACGTTGCGCCATGAACTAAACGAGGCCGAGCAAATTGGCATCGAAGAGGCCGACCGCTGGGCGTTCGGACGCAAGCGCGATGTGCTGGACGAACGCTTCCTGAAATCCCTGCACAAGCGGATGTTCGGGCAAGTTTGGCGCTGGGCCGGGCAATACCGCACGACCGGGCGCAACATCGGCGTAGACGCCTACCGCATTGGTATGGACCTGCATCAACTGCTGGACGATGTGCGCTACTGGATCGACCATGCCACCTACCCCGCCGATGAAATCGCGGTGCGGTTTCATCACCGGTTGGTCGCCATCCATCCGTTTCCCAATGGAAACGGACGCCATGCGCGCCTTGCAGCAGACCTGCTGGCCGTGCAGCTTACCCTACCCCGCTTTACATGGGGCCGCGCCAATCTGGTCGAAGCCAAAGAAACCCGCCGGGCCTACGTGGCGGCGCTGCGCGCCGCCGATGGCTACTGTTCCCCGTCAGCACCAATGGCACAGATTTGAGGTTGTGATTTAAGGAGTGTTGGGGCTTCGTCGTAGTGACGAAGGAACGAAGATGAAGCCCCAACACTCCTTAAAAAAATCGCCGATGAAGGCCCCTGCCGAGCGGGTGGTGAAGGACATCCGGCGGCAGACCCGTCGGCACTTCTCGGCCGAAGACAAGATCAGGATCGTGCTGGATGGCCTGCGCGGCGAGGACAGCATTGCCGAGCTGTGCCGCAAGGAAGGCATCGCCCAAAGCCTGTATTACACCTGGTCGAAGGAGTTCATGGAAGCGGGCAAGCGTCGCCTGGCTGGCGACACTGCCCGTGCCGCAACCACCGGCGAGGTGCAGGACCTGCGCCGCGAAGCCCGTGCCCTGAAGGAATGCGTTGCCGACCTGACGCTCGAAAACCGTCTGCTCAAAAAAAGTATGATCGCGGATGGGGGCGACGACGAATGAGGTATCCAGCATCGGAGAAGCTCGAGATCATCCGGATCGTCGAGCAATCGCACCTACCAGCCAAGCACACGTTGGACGAGCTCGGCATTGCCCGTCGGACCTTCTACCGCTGGTACGACCGGTTCCTCGAAGGCGGCCCGGAGGCGCTGGAGGATCGGCCATCGACACCGAGCCGGGTGTGGAACCGGATCCCGCCTGACATCCATGATCAGATCATCGAGCTGGCGCTGGGGCAGTCCGAGCTAAGCCCCCGGGAACTGGCGGTGCGTTTTACCGATGAGAGGCGCTACTTCGTGTCGGAAGCCACGGTTTACCGTCTGTTGAAGGCCCACGATCTGATCACCAGCCCGGCCTATGTCGTGATCAAGGCCGCCGATCAGTTCCACACCAAGACCACGCGGGTAAACGAGATGTGGCAGACTGATTTTACCTACTGTGCGCCTCGTCCCGGATGGTCCGGGGTGCATATGACTGGAATGCAAAGGAGAAAGGAGGAACTGAACGAATGCCTTGCCCTCTGCTGTGAGGGGGCATGAGCCCAAGCGGCGGTGACCTGCCGTCAACTGGCAGGGTGACGTAGCCCGCAGGTAAAGGGGATTGAGGCGAAGCCGTTACGCCGAGATGGTCCCCGAGGCTGTAGCGCTGGAAGGTTGAGGAACACGAACCGGTTAATCCGCATCCGAGGGCTGAAATGTCGCCTTCGCCTACACGGCTTAACAGGCGGAATGCTGATGATGGCGCCGGAGACGTATGTCGGCGACATCCGAATGTGGCCGGAAATGTAGCCCGTCCGCATGGAGCCATGGAGAGAATGCAGCCAGGCCATGGCATCGGCATCGACTTGCGGGACGCAAGGACAAGGACTGCGACCGGCAGCCTCCCCAGCGCGCGAAAGTCCAGCATATGAACGAGGGAAGGCATGATGGAATGCCAAGGGAGTTGGCCCCGATGTCCACCGTGCTGGCGGAGTCCCCGTAGTAGTCCGCGACAGGGAAAGCCTGTCACATGGCGAAGGGGGACAGTTCAATCAGCTTGAAGTGCAAACTACCTGACCAAACGAGGTGAAGACCTTTGATAATCAGCGAAATGCAGCACAAGCTCGCGACGTGGGCCGAGAGCGACCAGAACCGCAAGTTCGATCGCCTTCTCCGGCTCATTGCCGATCGGGCGTGGCTTGCCGAGGCGGCTCGGATCGTGCTGGCGTCGAGTGGCGCCAATACGCCGGGCATCGACGGAATGGACAAGCGACGGATGCAGGCCGTACTGGCAGAACAGCTGGCCAGTCTGCGAACGGACTTGCTGACGGGGAGTTATCACCCGCAGCCGGTCAGGCGAATCTATATCCCGAAAGCCAATGGCAAGAAACGACCACTTGGTATCCCGACCCTGAAAGACCGCATCGTCCAGCGCGCGATGCTGATGGCCATGGAGCCGATCTGGGAAAGCGACTTCCATCGCCTCTCCTACGGCTTCAGGCCGGAACGCAGCGTGCATCACGCTGTCCGGACCGTGAAGATACAGTTGCAGGATAGTGGTGCCGGAGCGCGGGGCCGCTGGATCATCGAAGGTGATCTGGCGAGCTACTTCGATACGGTCCACCACCGGCTTCTGCTTCGCTGCGTTCGGCGGCGAATCCGGGATGATCGGTTTGTTGATCTGCTCTGGCGATTCCTGAAGGCGGGCCACGTCGACCGTGGCCTGTTCGTCGCCTCAAGCGAAGGTGTACCGCAAGGCGGCGTGCTGTCGCCGCTCCTGTCCAACATCATGCTCCATGAGTTTGATGCGTGGCTGGAGGCGAAATACCTGAGCGACAAGGCGCGAAAGGATCGCTGGGCATGGAACTTCGGCATCCAGCAGGGGCGCCCCATCACGGTTCGCGAGAACCGGCAATGGAAACCTGCTGTCGCCTACTGCCGTTACGCCGATGACTTCGTTGTCATCGTCAAGGGCACCAAGGCACATGCCGAGGCCATCCGCGAGGAATGCCGGGCCTTTCTGGAAGACGACCTGAAGCTGACGTTGAATATGGACAAGAGCCATATCACCCACGTCGACGACGGGTTCGTGTTCCTCGGGCACCGGATTATCCGCAGGCGGGGATCGAGCGGACGCATGTCCGTGGTCTCAACGATACCCAAGGAGAAGGCCAAGACCTTCGCTCGCCGATTGGTCGAGGCTCTCTCCGGCAATCATGAGGTTGCCGCGGTGGACATGATCGACGGTCTGAACCGCCAGCTGGCGGGATGGGCTGCGTTCTACAGGTTCACCGACTTCACGGCGCGCACATTCCGGCGCATCGACACCGTCGTGTTCTGGAAAATGGCGCACTGGTTGGCGCAGAAGTACCGGTCCCGTATCAAGCCTTTGATGCGTAAATGGTACCGCATGCCGGAAACCGGCCAATCGAAGACGTGGCTGGTCTACGGTCGAAGCAATCAGGGCAATGCCGTCGGCAAGGCGCTGCGACGACTGGTCACAAGCCAGAAGATGCAGTTCCGGTGGCGGAATCCGGAGCGAAATCCCTACATCTATCGGGACGAGCTCCGAAACACCGTCACCTCCCGCTATCGTGATGTCGCCATGGCCTTGGACCAAGGTTGAATAGAGAGCCGTATGCGCTGAAAGGTGCACGTACGGTTCGGGGAGGGGAAGCGCTTATGCGCTTCCTACTCCACTCAAGATCATCGGGTGGGGCTGGATGTACCTGTCGACCGTGCTCGACGACTTCTCGCGCTACATTATCGCCTGGAAACTGTGCACCAACATGCGCGCCGAGGATGTGACCGACACGCTCGACCTGGCCCTTGGCGCATCGGGCTGCGACAGCGCCACGGTGCTGCACAAGCCCAGGCTGTTGTCGGATAATGGCCCCAGCTACATCGCCGGCGAATTGGCTGAATACATTGAGGCCCGGAAGATGAGCCACGTGCGCGGTGCCCCGATGCACCCGCAAACCCAGGGCAAGATCGAGCGCTGGCACCAAACCCTGAAAAACCGCATCCTGCTGGAAAACTACTTTTTGCCCGGCGACCTCGAAGCCCAAATCGAGGCCTTCGTCGAGTACTACAACCACCAGCGTTACCACGAGAGCCTGAACAACGTGACGCCCGCCGATGCCTACTTCGGCAGGGCTCCAGCCATCATCAAACAGCGCGAAAGGATCAAGCGACAGACCATCGAACATCGGCGCTTGCAACACCGCAAGCTCGCCGCCTAACATCAACCCCCAGACGAGGTCCGCACTCCGCTAATTTACGCCGCGAGTTGTGCCGAATGTTCTGACGACGGACACGCAGCGGCCAGTATCACCACGCCATCGGCCGGAGCGACATAGGGGGTGCCTTCGCCGCCCGCGATATCCAGCCCGGAATGATAGGACCCCGCTTCACCCTTGTAGATGCGCTGCGAACCGAACCGACCAGAGAAGCGGCCTGGGGCCGGGCGGATGAAGGCCTGCCGCCAGCCTTGCGCGCCGGTATCGAGCGCGCGGGCCGCGGCGATACGCGCAAGTTCGGCCCTGCGCAGGCGCAGGTAGTGTTCGTCAGTGATACCGCCGGGCTTGCGCGCCAGGTTGATGTGTTCGATCTGCCAGGCGCGCGGGGCGATGGTGAGGGGCATGGCGAAGCTCGCGCCATCGGCGAGGATCGCAAGCAGTTGTGCGGCAGGCGCGGCATCGCGATCAAACGCGACAAGGAACCGGCCGTCGTCGGCGAAGGGCAGCGGCTTGCCATCGAGC
The DNA here is from genome assembly GCF_920987055.1 of Novosphingobium sp. CECT 9465. Taxonomy (NCBI): domain Bacteria; kingdom Pseudomonadati; phylum Pseudomonadota; class Alphaproteobacteria; order Sphingomonadales; family Sphingomonadaceae; genus Novosphingobium; species Novosphingobium sp. CECT 9465. The sequence continues at coordinate 3,529,477 of NZ_CAKLBX010000001.1, read as the reverse complement.
GCCAGCGCGCGGGTGCCGGGCTGAACCCGTCCGCGCAGCCAGCCGCCCTGAGTCAATTGCCCGCCCGGTTCGATCTGGATTGGCAGTGCGGGCGCATTGCCCAGCGATAGCGCGGCAAGTGCTGTTGCACCTCCGACGATGAAATCGCGCCGGCTTGCGATGAATTGGCCGGTCATTGGCCTTCGAGGTGGCGGCGCGTCGAAATTTCGCAGGTGGCATAGGCTTCCTGCCGCTCGGCGCACCAGTAGCGCAGCATGTCGAGCGGGATTTTCTGGCCGGTGACGGCGCACAGGACATGATCGCCCGACGAAAGCTGGCGCAAGCCGCCGGGAAGGTAGTGAAGCCGCGCGAGGCGGTCTGGCTGGGACATCAACATGGGGCCAATGTAGCGACTATGCCGCTTCAGAACAATTCCTGCTGGCCGGGGGGCCGTGCGGCCGGGCGCGGTTTTGGCGCAGGGCGGGGTGGTGCCGGTGAGATCGAGGGCGAGGTGCCGGCCATGACATCGAGCGCGCCATCGGCAAACTTGAGGGTGAGCGCGGTGCGGCTTTCGGCGGTGGCACGGTCCTTGACCAGATGGCCATCGCGGTCGGTCACCAGCACGTAACCGCGCTTGAGCGGGGCTTCGGGGTCGAGCGACAGGCGCAAGCGGTCAAGCGCATCGACCTTGCCCCGCGCGTGGTCGATGCGCTGGAGCAGCACTTCGGGGCGCAGGCGCAGGGCGGCAAGCCGCTCGCGTTCGCGCGTGATTCGCGCGGAAAGCAGCGCAGGGCGCAACGCGCCTGCGTGGCGCGCGAGCAGCGATCCGGCGATCTCGGTGCGATGAACCAGTGCGCGGCGCAGGCGATCGGCCAGATCGTCGACGCGCTGGGCCTGCCCTTGCAGCAATGCATGGGGGTGCGGCAACCGCTGGCTGCGCGCCTCCAGGCGTTCCTTTGCCTGCGCCAGTTGGCGGGCGAGGGCGCGGCGCTGACGGGCGTTGAGATCGGCGACGAAGGCGGCAAGTTCGGCCTGCACCGGCACCGCCAGTTCAGCGGCGGCAGTGGGCGTTGGCGCGCGCAGGTCTGCGGCGAAATCGCACAGGGTGGTGTCGGTTTCATGGCCCACTGCGCTGATGATCGGGATGGTGCATTCCGCCACAGCGCGGACGACATCTTCCTCGTTGAAGCACCACAAGTCCTCTATCGAACCGCCACCGCGCGCGACGATCACCAGATCGGGACGGGGGACCGGGCCATCTTCAACCATGTTCGAGAAGCCGCGCACGGCATTGGCAACTTGCGCGCCTGCGCCCTGTCCCTGCACCAGCACCGGCCAGACGATGACGCGGGTGGGAAAGCGGTCTGACAGGCGATGGAGAATGTCGCGGATCACCGCGCCGGTGGGCGACGTTACCACGCCGATGACGCGGGGCAGGAACGGCAGCGGCTTCTTGTGCGCTGGATCAAACAGGCCCTCGCCTTCCAATCGCGCCTTGAGCTTGGCCAGCAGCGCCAGCAGCGCGCCTTCGCCCGCGATCTCTATGCGGTCGATCACGATCTGGTAGTTCGAACGGCCGGGGTAAGTCGTCAGCTTCCCGGTGGCGATCACTTCCACGCCGTCTTCGGGGCGGAAGCCCAGCCGCTGCACACCGCCGCGCCACATCACTCCGTCCAGCTTGGCGTTCTCATCTTTGAGGCTCAGGTAAAGGTGGCCAGAGGCGGCGCGTTTCACGCCTGAAAGTTCGCCGCGCACACGCACGAAGCCGAAGCGATCTTCCACCGTGCGCTTGAGCAGCGCAGAAATCTCGGAGATCGAAAGGGCCGGAGCGTTGTCGCCAGCCGATTCCCTCGCTACTAGCCCGCCGGACGGATTGTTGTCCTCATTATCGTAGGGCGTGGAAGGGAATGCCATGAATATCCTGCTGATCGGGTCGGGCGGGCGCGAACATGCGCTTAGCTGGAAACTGGCCCAATCGCCAAGACTGGGCAAGCTCTATGCCGCGCCGGGCAATCCGGGCGTTGCCGAACATGCGCAAATCGTTGCGCTGGAACTGACCGATCACGCCGCCGTGGTGACATTCTGCGAAGCGCAGCGGATCGGGCTGGTCGTGGTCGGCCCGGAAGCGCCGCTGGTCGATGGATTGACGGATTCGTTGCGGGCGGCGGGCTTTTCGGTGTTCGGACCAAGCCGCGTGGCAGCGCAGCTGGAAGGGTCCAAGGGCTTCACCAAGGATTTGTGCGAACGTGCCGGGATTCCGACCGCAGACTACGTCCGCGCAAAGTCGCTGGACGAAGCGCGCGCGGCGCTGGCGCGGTTCGGCGCGCCGGTGGTGATCAAGGCCGATGGGCTGGCGGCGGGCAAGGGCGTGGTCGTGGCGATGACCATGGCCGAGGCCGAGGCGGCGGTGGACGACATGTTCGATGGCGCGTTCGGCGCTGCCGGGGCCGAAGTGGTGGTCGAGGAATTCATGACCGGCGAGGAAGCCAGCTTTTTCGCGCTGACCGACGGGGCGACGATCGTACCGTTCGGATCGGCGCAGGATCACAAGCGCGTCGGCGATGGCGATATCGGCCCGAACACCGGCGGCATGGGTGCCTATAGCCCCGCACGGGTGCTGACGCCCGAACTGGAAGCCGAAGTGCTGTCCAAGATCATCGCACCCACGGTGAAGGCCATGGCGGACGAAGGCATGCCCTATTCCGGCGTTCTTTATGCCGGGCTGATGCTGACCGACGCGGGACCGAAGCTGATCGAATACAACGCGCGGTTCGGCGATCCCGAATGCCAGGTGCTGATGATGCGGCTGGAAAGCGATCTTGTGGAAGTGCTGCTCGCCTGCGCCGACAACAAGCTGTCGAGCATCGAGTCTCCGCACTTTTCGGACGACGTGGCGATGACCGTGGTGATGGCGGCCGAGGGTTATCCCGGCACCCCGAAAAAGGGCGGCCGGATCGATCACATTCCGGCGGCCGAGGCGACCGGGGCCAAGGTGTTTCACGCCGGTACGGCACTGTCAGGCGCAGGTGTGCTCAGCGCATCTGGCGGTCGTGTGCTGAACGTGACCGCCAAGGGGCCGAGCGTGAAGGCAGCGCGCGAAAGGGCCTATGCGGCGGTCGATGCCATCAGCTTCCCGGAAGGGTTCTGTCGCCGCGATATTGGCTGGCGCGAGATCGAACGGGAAGAGGCGGGGGACTGAACCCCCGCCCATTCACAGGTCTGCTCGCGGGGCAGAGATCAGGCCTGCATCACGCGCAATTGTGCTTCAGGCAGGGCTTCGGCTTTGGCCTGGGCCAGCAACTCCATTTTCCGGGCGAGCATTTCGTCGCGCAGCGCGACCATGTCCAGCCCGGCTTCGCGCGCCTGGGCGAACATGCCTTCGGACCGCGCCTCTTCCTCGTGCACGTGGTGCTTGATTTCTTCGCTTAGCACTTTGACCTTGGCGTCGAAGAAATCGTCTTCGGGCGATGAGGCCATGATGTCGTTGATCAGCAGCTTGGCGGCATCGTGTTCGACATAGGCTTCGGTATAGGTTTCTTCCTCGATCTTGCCCTTCAGCGCGGGATAGAAGATTTCCTCTTCGATGGTCGTGTGGATCTTCAGTTCGTTGCAGATCTGCTGGGCAAGCGCCTGTTTCCTGTCGTCACGGGCGTTTTCGAATTTTTCGAAGAGGGCTTCTACAGTGCGGTGATCGGCCTTCAACAAGGCAATCGCGTCGGTATAGCTGGGCTGTGCCATGGGGAAAGTCCTTGAAAGCAGGGATGTTACCGGGACAATCCTTCGCAAGGGCTGGGGTTCCAGCACCATCGGCGCGGAACATCGCGGCCCCCGCGCGGTTGCAATGGCATGACCGATTTTCAACAGATGAACCGTACCCGCCTGCGCTGGCCAGAGACATTGTGGGTCATCCGCCACGGCCAAAGCGCGGGCAACGTGGCGCGTGACGAAGCCGACGCGCGGGGCGCCCATCGCATCGCGCTCGATCATCGCGACGTTGATGTGCCGCTTTCGCCGCTGGGCCGTGAACAGGCGACCGCGCTCGGCCACTGGTTCGCCAGCGGCGAAGAGGGGGCGCGGCCCGATGTGGTTCTGGCCAGTCCCTATGTCCGGGCGGTGCAGACGGCGGAGCTGTTCCGTGAAGCGGGCGGGTGCGATCCCGCGCTTCGGATCTGCATCGACGAGCGCCTGCGCGAAAAGGAGTTCGGCATTCTCGACGGGTTGACCACGAGCGGCATTCACCGCTTCCAGCCCGATCAGGCGCAGTTCCGCAAGGTGCTGGGCAAGTTCTATCATCGCCCGCCCGGTGGCGAGAGTTGGGTGGACGTGATCTTCCGCCTGCGCGCGCTGCTCGATACGATATCGCTGCACTATGCCGGAAAGCGCGTGATGATCGTGGCGCATCAGGTGGTGGTGCTGTGCCTGCGCTATATCATCGAAGGCATGACCGAGGCCGAGATCCTCGCCATCGACCGTGAGGCCGATGTCGCCAATTGCGCGATCACGCAATATCGCTGGGATTGGCATGCCACCGGCGACGGTGCGCTGGTGCTTGAGCGCTACAACGTGGTTGCGCCGATGATCCGCGAAGGTACGCCGGCCACTCGCGCGCCGGACGAGATGGTCGCTTCGCGTGGATAGCCCGACGATCCTTGACGGCGCATGGTTGCGCGCCAATTCCCTGCCGCAGCCGCATGAAGCAGCGGACAAGAATGCGCGGGGTCGTGTGCTGGTGATCGGCGGTTGCCGCACCGTGCCGGGCGGGGTTCGGCTGACGGCAGAAGCCGCATTGCGGGCAGGGGCGGGCAAAGTGCAGGTCGCCACTATCGAGAGTGTCGCAGACATGATCGGGGCATTCCTGCCCGAAATCGGCGTAGTGCCGCTGCGGATGAATGACGATGGCGAGATCGATGCGGCGCAAGCCGCAGTCGAACGGCACCTGACCCGCAGCGATGCGGTTGTGCTGGGGCCTGCGATGAGTTGTGCAACGCAGAGTGCGGCGCTGGTAAAAATGGCGCTGGACCATTGCGGCGACGCAGGGCTGGTGCTGGATGCGGCGGCGCTGATGGCGATTTGTCATCACGCGCAGGGTCTGAAGGCGCGGAGATTCCCCGCTGTATTGACGCCGCATATTGGCGAGATTGCGGCCTTGCTGGAGCGCGAAGCGCAAGCGATCGACGATGATCGCGAAAGGGCGGTGCGCGAATGTGCCGAACGTTTCGGTGCGGTGGTCGTGCTCAAGGGTGCGATCAGCGTAGTTGCCGATCCGATGGGGCAGGTCTTTGCTTATAGCGGGGGCAATGTCGGGCTGGCGACCGGCGGTTCGGGCGATGTCATGGCAGGCATCGCCGGGGCGCTGATCGCGCGTGGCACACCACCGCTGGTGGCCGCGTTATGGTCAGTCTGGTTGCATGGCGAGGCGGGGCGGCGTTGCGCCGAATCGATTGGCCCGCTGGGTTTTCTTGCCAGCGAACTGCTGGGCTTCATTCCTCAGGTAATGCATCGGGCCGGATAGCCTTCGGCGGGTTGAGCCGGAATTCCTCGACCGGGGTGCCGCCTATCAGGTGTTCCTGAATGATCCGTTCGAGCACCGGCGGCGTACAGGAATGATACCAGACGTTGTCGGGATAGACGACCGCGACCGGCCCCAAAAGGCACACGCGCAGGCAGCCCACCTTGTTGCGCAGGATACCCTGATCGCCGCCAAGGCCGAGTTCGGAAAGCCGGGTCTTGAGGTAATGCCACGCCTCGTCGGTCACGTCGGACGAGGCACATTTGGCCTTGTCCGCGCCTGCACAGATCAGGATGTGGCGTTCCATGCGAAAGCCGCCAAGCTTTTCGAGAACGCGCTCCGCCTTGGCGAGCTGTTTTGCCGGGTTGCTCATATCGTCAGGCTTGGGTGCCACAACCCTTTGTTATAATGGCCTTTGTCATAATGGCCGTTGCACGCGATCAGCCGCGCTTTCCGGCGATACGCGCGATTTCGGCAGAGACCATCTTTTCGACCATGGCGGGCAGGTTCTTTTCCAGCCAGTCGGCCAGCATCGGCTTGAGCAATTCGCGGGTAAGCCCTTCGAGCGAGGTTTCGCCAGAGCGGACGATCTGCGGAGCCATGCCCGGCTGCGCCAGCATCGACAGGGCGGCGAGCGATTCGCGCATCGAGGCGGTGGCTGCATCGGCAAGCAGGCCTTCGCTGTCGCAATCGTCGTCCAGTTCCATCGCCGGTTCGGTCAGTTCGAGCACTTCTGCCTGACGTGGCGCCACGCGCTGCACCGGTTCGGTACGGGGTTCGGTACGGGGGCGGGTCTGGCTTTCTGCACGATTCTGGGCCTCGGCACGATTATCGCGCGCGATGACTTTCTTGATCGATTCGAGGATTTCCTCGACGGACGGTTCACCGGCCTGGCGCATCGAAACTGCTTCCCCCCATTGCCCTGCAACCGATTCTGTCAAGGACGCGGTGCGGGCGCGATTGTCGCATTCTGCGCTGGCGTGTCAACGGTGCGTGTCGACAGGGGCTTTGGATCGGGATCGCGGTCCCAATCGAATACGCGGCCCTTGACCCGGTCATAGTTGATCTGCGGATCGTAGAGGACCCCGCCATCAAGGCCAAGGTCCCGCGCCTGCGCGCGACCCATCGCCGACAGCAGGTTGAAACCGGCAACATAGGCGTTGCGGCGCGCGGTCACGAGCTGCACTTGCGCGCGCAGCAGTTCCTGTTCTGCATCGAGGATGTTGAGGATCGTGCGATTGCCCACGCTGTTTTCCGCGCGCACGCCTTCAAGGCTGAGCGCGGCGGCATCGACCGCGGTCTGGTTCATCGCGATGATCTCATTCGCCGCGCTCCACGAGGCGTAGGACGACCGGACCGAAGCGATCACATCGCGTTCCACGCCGATTTCCTGTTCGAGCGTGGCCGATTCGCGCGCCTGTGCCTGCCGGGTCTGCGCTGCGGGTGCGCCGCCCTGGAACAGCGGAATCGAAACGCTGACGCCTGCCTGCGCGGTGGTGGCGCGCTGCTGGAACGATGCGCCGGGAACCCCGCCGCCGAGTGTGCCGAGATAGTCCTGGTAACTGCCTACGGTATTCAGCGAAACGGTGGGCAGCTTTGCCGCGTTTGCCACTTTGACATCATAACCCGCAGCCTTGCTGCGTTCGCGCGCGGCGATCAGATCGGGGTTGTTTTCGAGCGCGAAGGCCACTGCATCGTCAGCCGTCGCGGGAAGACCGGGAAGGGGCGGTGGCGGCGCAAGATCGACCGGAGCCTTGCCCACGACCTGGATATAGCGCTCACGACTGGAAACAAGATTCACTTCGGCGGTGCGCAGGTCTGCGCGGGCCAGCGCAAGGCGCGAGTTCGACTGGGCGACGTCGGTCCGGGTAAGGTCACCGATCTCGTAGCGGTCGCTCGTCGCGCGCAGATTGACGTCAAGCACTTCGACGTTGTTGCGGCTGAGGCCGACGATCGCACTGTCGCGGATGACGTCCATGTAAGCGGCGACGACTTGCGCGAAGACGCCGGATTCGGTCGCCCGCAAGTCCTCCTGTCCGGCTTCGACCCGCGTTTTCGCTGCGCGAACAGCATTCTTGACCGCGCCCCCTGAGAACAGCGGCACGCCAAAGTTGACGTCGGCGGTGACCGCGCGGTCGGGTGCCGTGAACGCGACCGGGTTCTTCTTGAGGAATTCGGTAAAGTTGGCCTGTCCCGAAAGGCTGGGCAGCCCGCGCGCACGGGCAATCGGCACACCCTCATCGGTGGCGCGCTGCGTGGACCGGGCCGCCTGGAGCGTCGGGTTGGTATTGTAAGCGCTGGTCAGCGCTTCACGCAGATCGTCGGCCAGCGCGGGTGCGGCAGCGGCAAGGGTAGCGCTGGCCGAAAGGAGGAGGCGCAGTGCCTTGCGTGCCGACATGTACTTCAGAAACTCCAGCTCTTTGGTGCGGCGAATTCGGGCAGGACGGCGAAGTCAGCCTCACCCAGTGCAGTCGGCACGACCCGGCCAAGCGCCTTGCGTGCAAGGGCGAGGCGGGTGACGCCGCGATCGACCAGCCCGGTAATCACCCGGCCATCGTCGGCGAGCAGCGTAGCGAGCGAATCGGGCAGGACTTCGGCCGCGCCATCGATCAGGATCAGCGAATATGGCCCACCTTGTGCCTGCTCCAGCGATGCGACTTGCGAAACATTGTCGCAAAGTTGCGCGGCCAGCGCGGCGAGGTAGCCGTTGCCCGAAATTACCAGAACGGAATCGTCGCGCGCCGCCTGGGCCGCTTCGAGCATCTGGCCGTATGTCAGCGCAGGCGACAAGGCCTTGCCATCGCCCAGCGGCACTGCCCGGTCTGCGTAGGCCACCGCCCGGCGATCCGCCGGTACGAAATCCTCGCGCGGGATAGCAGCAAAGGCTGCAAGAATGGCGGGCGCGTTCACGCCGCTGACGCGAAGCTGGCTATCGATCATGGCGCGGCGCGCGATCTGCATGTCGCCTGCTGCCGTGCGGTCTTCAACCACGGTCATTTCAACCCTCATGTTTCGAGCAGCCTGCGCGCCTGCTTCAGGCAAGGCCTTTGACGTTTCGCCAGTGCCTTAGAATATCGACTTGTCCTTTCCAAGGGATTTGCTTGTCGCAAATTGCCGCGTAATGCGCCTGCGCAGTTCTTTGGCCTCTGGAGGGAGTCGGCAATATGGCGGAAATGGTCACGATCAAGGAAGCAGACCTGATCGAGAGCGTGGCGGATGCGCTGCAATACATCAGCTATTTCCATCCGATGGACTACATCCGGGCGTTGGGCGATGCCTATGACGCGGAGCAAGGCCCGGCGGCCAAGGACGCGATTGCGCAGATCCTGACCAACAGCCGGATGTGCGCGGAAGGTCATCGTCCGCTGTGCCAGGATACCGGCATCGTCAACGTGTTCATCGAATGGGGGCAGGATTGCCGCCTCGAATCCGACCTGTCGTTGCAGGACGTGGTCGATGAAGGCGTACGCCGCGCTTATCTGAATGCGGACAACAAGCTGCGCGCATCGGTGCTGGCCGATCCCGCCTTTACCCGCCGCAACACCCGCGACAACACACCCTGCGTACTTCATGTCGAGATGGTCAAGGGTAACAAGATCACCGTCGATGTGGCGGCCAAGGGTGGCGGCAGCGAGAACAAGTCGAAGTTCAAGATGATGAACCCCAGCGATTCGATCGTTGACTGGGTAATCGAGATGCTGCCGCAGATGGGTGCTGGCTGGTGCCCGCCGGGCATGCTCGGCATCGGCATCGGCGGCACGGCGGAACATTGTGTGCTTCTGGCCAAGAAGGCGCTGATGGAGCCGATCGACATGGCGCAATTGAAGCTGCGCGGGCCTCAGACCGATATCGAGCGGATGCGTATCGAGATCTTCGACAAGGTCAACGCGCTGGGTATCGGCGCGCAGGGGTTGGGCGGGCTTTCGACCATCCTTGACGTGAAGATCATGGACGCGCCATGCCACGCTGCGGGCAAACCGGTGGCGATGATCCCCAATTGCGCCGCCACGCGCCACGCGCACTTCACGCTCGACGGTTCGGGACCGAGCTATCTTGAGCGGCCGAAGCTGGATGAATGGCCGCAAGTGCACTGGGCGCCGGATTCGGCGGCGAAGCGCGTCAACCTCGACACCTTGACCGCCGAGGAAGTCCAGGGCTGGAAGCAGGGCGACCGCCTGCTGCTCAACGGCAAGATGCTGACGGGGCGCGATGCCGCGCACAAGCGGATCAAGGACATGCTGGCGAAAGGCGAGGAACTGCCCGTCGATTTCAAGGGCCGCGTGATCTACTACGTTGGCCCGGTCGACCCCGTGCGCGAGGAAGTGGTCGGCCCGGCCGGTCCCACCACCGCCACGCGCATGGACAGCTTCTCCGACCTGATGCTCGATCTTGGCCTGCTCGCCAGCGTCGGCAAGGCCGAGCGCGGTCCTGCCGCCACGCAATCCATCGCCGCGCACAAGAGCGCTTACCTGATGGCTGTGGGCGGCGCGGCCTACCTTGTCGCCCGCGCGATCAAGCAGGCGAAGGTCGTCGGGTTCGAGGATCTGGGCATGGAAGCGATCTATGAATTCACCGTTGAGGACATGCCGGTAACCGTGGCCGTCGATAGCGAGGGGAACAATGTGCACCAGCTGGCTCCGCTGGTGTGGAAGAAGAAGATTGTGGAGGAAAACCTCCTCAAGGTGTGACCGCACATCGACAAACCGCACAGACGGCCCGACCACCGTTCTGGTGTGTCGGGCCGTTCGCGTTTAGGCAGGCTGGCATGATATCGGCCAATAGTGACGCCCGAACGGACCGGGGGACAGATCCTGGCATTGCGCGCGTTCCCGCCCGGCAAGTCGTGCTGTCCGCTGTCGCTCTATGGCTGTGCTATTTCATGCTGATCACCGTGCGCGGGCTGGTGGTGGAACTGGGCGATTTTTCCGACCTGCTGTGGCGGCGCGCGGCGGTCACGGCGGCGGGGATCGTGGTGACGGTGGCATGCTGGCCGCTGCTGCGCCGGTTTGACGGCCGTTCGCTGGCGGTGCGTGTGGCGGCCGCGCTGGTGATCATGCTGCCCGCTGCGCTGGCGTTGGCGGCGATCAACCAGTGGGCCTTTGCCCCGGTGGAACAGCGCATGATCGAGCGCATCACGCAGGAACGGACCGACTCGCACACGGCCAGCAAGGTGACCGTTCGCGGCGAGGATGGCAGCGCCGGGGTGCAGATCCGCCATGACATGGCGAGCAACGTGCTGGTGGACGTGCTGGACGAAGGCTTCGTGCCCCCGGTTCCGCCGGTTCCGCCCGAACCGCCTGCGCCTGCGCCGGCACCGCGCGCGCAGGTATCGCCACGACCCGCGCCTTCGCCCTCCGTTCCGGCCACGCCCGCGACCGATGGAGAGATTGACGCCGAAACGCTGGCCGAGCTTGAGGCGATGGGCGAACGCATTGCCGCCGAAGTGCTGAAGAACACCAGGATCGTACAGGGTGAGAACGGCACGATGGTGATCACGCAGCCGGGACTGGTCGTGCGGCGCTTTGCCGACGGGCGATCCGAAGTGCGTACGGGCGGCTACCTGATCCGCAGCGATGCCGATGACGAGGTTGAATCGGTGGAGCCATTGGCGGAAGCCGATATTCCCGAACCGCCTGAACCGCCCACCATGGCAGAACTTCCGGCGCCACCGGCACCATCGACCGTGCCGAGCGCGAAGGCACGCGCGGCGGCGCGGCAGGCGGCGGAAAAGGCGCTGCGCGAGGCGCAGGCCGTCCAGCAGGTGCGCCAGCAGGTCGCCGCGCGGATCGAGCGGGCGAAGGCAGCCAGGGCGACGCAGCCCGATGTGCCTGCGGCGGCCGAAGTGCCACAACCATCGCCGTCCGATGTGGTTACTGAGAACTTCGAAGGCCCGGACAAGGTGACGATCATCCGCCAGAGTTTGGAAAGCGAGGGGTTGTGGCGGCAGCTGACCGACGTGGCGCTGGGCCGCTATTTTCTCCTGATCGCCTGGGCCGCGCTCTATCTGGCGCTGGGCAATGGCGAGCAGTTGCGCGCGGCGGAATATCGCGAAGGGCAGTTCGCGCGGGCGGCCAAGGCGGCGGAGCTGCGCAGTTTGCGCTATCAGGTGAACCCGCATTTCCTGTTCAACACATTGAATTCGCTGTCCGCGCTGGTCATGGTCGGGCGGGCCGAGCAGGCGGAGCGGATGATCCAGTCGATCTCGCGGTTCTATCGTCACAGTCTGGCGGGCGATCCCACATCGGATATGCCGCTGGAGGACGAGATTGCCTTGCAGCGGCATTACCTGGATATCGAGGCGGTGCGCTTTCCCGAACGGTTGAAGTGCGAATTCGACGTGCCGGACGAACTGATGTCAGCCTGCGTCCCCGGCATGATCCTTCAGCCGCTGGTCGAAAATTCGATCAAGTATGCGGTTTCCACCACTATCCGCCCCGTCACGATCCGCATTTCAGCGCGTGAGGCCGGCGGGTTCCTGATCCTGTCCGTGGCGGACGATGGCCCTGGCGAGGGCTTCGTCAATGGCAGCACCGGCATCGGCCTTGCCAACGTGCGCAGCCGTCTGGCGGCGCGGTTCGGGGAAGACGAGGCCAAGGTGGAAAGCGGACCGCTGCCTGCGGGCGGTTATGCGACAGTATTGACCATGCCGATCGTGCGAAACGAATGCTGAGGGGACTTTTGTGCGGACGCTGATTGTTGACGATGAACCGCTGGCGGTGGAGCGGATGCAGATCCTTTGCTCGCGCATTCCGGTGCTGCAAGTGGTGGGCACCGCCAGCGATGGCGCGGCCGCGCTGCGCCTGATCGCGGCGCTGATGCCCGATCTCGTGCTGCTCGACATGACCATGCCCGAAGTTGACGGCCTTGGCGTGGCGCGCGCGCTTTCGAGCCAGGCCAATCGCCCGGCCGTGGTGTTCGTGACCGCGCACGATGATTTCGCGGTCGAGGCGTTCGATTGCGATGCGGTGGATTATGTCCTCAAGCCCGTGGCGCAGGAGCGGCTGGAACGCGCGGTCGAACGCGCGCAAGCGCGGCGCGCCGCGCCTGCCGAACCGTCGCTTGCGCCTGAAAAGCCCGCCAGCGAATGGATCGAGGAATTCTGGGTGCCGCACCGCTCCGAACTGATTCGCGTGGCCGCCGCCGATCTGGAACGCATCGATGCCGAACGCGATTACGTGCGGCTTCATGCCGGAACCCGCAGCTACATGATGCTGCACACGATTGCCGGGCTGGAAGCGCGGCTCGATCCCGAATGCTTCATCCGCCTGCACCGCTCGACCATCGTGCGCAAAGATCGTATCGCCGGGCTGAAGCATGATGGGCTGGGCGTGTGGTCGGCCGAACTGGTGGACGGTTCGGTCCAGCGGATCGGCCGGACCTATCTTGCGCGGGTCAAGGCGATGGCCGGGCGGTAGATTTCATCCTCCCCGTTCCGGGGAGGTGGCAGCCGCAGGCTGACGGAGGGGTCTCTCCGTTACAGAGGTTCGTAAATGGGGCGGGTCCCCTCCACCACCAGCTTCGCTGGCGGTCCCCCTCCCCGTTTCGGGGAGGATGCTCATCACCTGAACATTACCCCTTGTACAGCGCATCCACCCGCGCCCCGTACCGGGCCTTGATCTTGTGGCGGCGGATCTTGAGGCTGGGGGTCATTTCCTCGTTGTCGATGCTGAACGCTTCGTCGGCAAACGTGAACTGACGGACCCTTTCGATCACCGAAAGGTCCTTGTTTACGCGATCGACCGCCGCGCGGATTGCGGCCTTGAACGCGGGCAGGTCCTGCAATTCCTTGAAATCGAAGTGTTCGCCCTGCTTGCGGGACCAGTCGAGCGCCCATTCGGGATCGGGGACGATCAGGCCGACGATGTAGGGCCGCTTGTCGCCGCACACCATTGCCTGTGCGATTTCGGGCTGGAGGGTGAGCATGCCCTCGATCTTCTGGGGCGAGACATTGTCGCCCTTGTCGTTGACGATCATGTCCTTCTTGCGATCGGTGATGACGATGCGGCCCTTGACGTCGATGTGGCCGATGTCGCCGGTGTGCAGCCAGCCCGCGTTCGGACCGTCGCCGGGGATGGCGCGCGCGGTATCGGCGTCATTGCGCCAGTAGCCGTGCATCACCAGTTCGCCGCGCACGAGGATCTCGCCGTCCTCGGCGATCCTGACTTCCACGCCCTTCATCGGTGGTCCGACCGTATCCATGCCAAGGCCGGCGCTGGGACGGTTGCAAGAGATCACCGGGCCGGCTTCGGTCTGGCCATAGCCCTGCAGCATGGTCAGGCCCATTGCATCGAAGAACACGCCGACATCTGGATTGAGCGGCGCGCCGCCTGAAACCATCGCCTTCATCCGCCCGCCGAAGCGTGCGCGGATCTTCGGGCGCAACGTGCGTTCAAGGATCAGGTTCATCGGCGCATCGATGATCCGGTTGCGGCCCGATGCCTTACGTGTGCCGATATTGAGCGCGCGGTCCATCAGATAGTTCGCAACCTTGCCCTGTTTTTCCACCTGCTTCATGATCCGGGTGCGCAGCACTTCGAACAGGCGGGGCACCACGACCATGATCGTGGGGCGCACTTCCTCGATATTGGACGCCAGCTTTTCGAGGCCTTCGGAATAATAGATCTGTGCGCCCATGCCGATCGGCAGATACTGGCCGCCGGTGTGTTCATAGGCGTGGCTGAGCGGCAGGAACGACAGGAACACTTCGTCGCCCCAGCCGAAATCCTGCGTCAGAATGTGGGCCGCGCCATCGACATTGCACAGGATCGAGCCATGGTGCAGCCGCACACCACGCGGGGAACCGCCGGTGCCGCTGGTATAGATCAGGCAGGCGAGATCATTGCGGCCCATCGTGGAAAGGCGCGCATCCACCGCCGCCCGTGCCGCTTCGGCATCGCCCGCGATCATCGCACCCCAATCGTGGAATGCCAGCTTGCCCGCTTGCATCTGGCGAAGCGGTTCGATGCCGATCACGTGTTCGACGCAGGGCGCGGCGAGCGCGGCGGGCAGGAGCGTGTGCGAAAGTTTCGAGGTGGAGACGATGACCGCGCGCGCCTCGGAGTTTTCGAGGATGTGCAGGTGATCGCGTTCGGTGTTGGTGATATAGGTCGGTACGGTGACAAGGCCAGCGGCCATGATCGCCAGATCGGCAATCGCCCATTCCGGCCGATTTTCCGAAACGAGCGCCACCCGGTCACCAGGGTTCAGGCCCAGTGCGCGCAGGTTTTCAGCCAGCAGGCAAACCTTGCGCGCGGCCTCTGCCCAGCTTTGCGAATGCCACTGGCCATCGCGCTTGGCCCACAGGAACGGGCTTTGCCCGCGCGATGCCGCGCGATCGAGAAACATCGCGACGAGATTGGGAAAACTGGCGAAATCGGAAAGCTGCACGTTCGGTTCCTCGGCCCGGCGCCGGTTGGACGTCCGGCTTCCTTGTGGTTGCACGCGAACCTAGTGGCGCAGCTTTGTTACGGCAACCGTTCAGGCACCAGTTCTTCAGGCACGAGTTATTCAGGGCGCTACCGATGCGCCTTCGCTGCGCGGATCGGCGGCCCCGCGCCACAACCCGCCGATGCGCTCGATGGCATTGGCCTTGAACGAAGGGCTGCGGGCGATGACCTTTGCGTGGCCGAGTTGCTGAAGCGCCGGGATCATCGCTTCGAGCGTCGTACCCTTCTCGACATAAACCGTATCGCCGCCGGGTGCGAAAATCACGGGCAGCGCGATGGCATCGCGCGCGGAAAGGTTCCAGTCGAGCACACCGATGATGGCCTTGGCGACTTGCGCCGGGATGGTCGTGCCTCCCGCAGCGCCGATGGCCAGCCGCAGCTTTCCGTCCGGGCCATAGATCAGCGTCGGTGCCATCGAACTGCGCGGGCGCTTGCCCCCTTCGACACGGTTGGCGGTGGGCTTTCCGTTCCGGTCAGGCATGATGTTGAAATCGGTCAATTCGTTGTTGAGGTAATAGCCGCCGACCATCAGCCCCGATCCGAACGGTCCTTCGATGGTCGAGGTATAGCTGGCGGCATTCCCCCAGCGATCGACCGTGACGAAGTGCGTGGTGCCATGCTCTTCCTGCGGTGCCGCGCGCGCAAACGCCAGCTTGGCGCCGGGCGGCGTACCCGGAAGCGCTGTTGGCAGGGTGGCGGTTGGCGAGATCAATGCCGAGCGTTCGCCAAGATAAGCGGGATCGACAAGGCCCGCCACTGGCACGGAAACGAAATCGGCATCGGCCAGATACTGTTCCCGGTCGGCATAGGCGAGGCGCTGCGATTCGGCGATCAGGTGCCACGATTGCGGATCGGCAGGGCCGAGCACTTTGATATCGAAGCGTTCGATCTGCTTGAGGATGGCGAAGACCGTGGTCGCGCCGGACGATGGCGGACCCATGCCGCAGATGCGGTACTGGCGATATTGCCCGCATACCGGCGGTCGCTCGACAGCCTTGTAACCGGCAAGATCGGCGGTGGACATCGGCGCCGGGTTGATCGGGGCCGTGCCGACCTTTGTCGCCAGTAGCGTGGCGTTATCGCCGGTATAAAAGCTGTCGGCCCCGCGCGCTGCAAGGATCTCGAACGTGGTGGCAAGCGCAGGATTGCGAACCAGTGCGCCCGTTGGCAGCGGCTGGCCATCGGCTGCGTAAAACAGCGCGCGGGCATCGGGATCGAGCGCCCCGGTGCGGCTGGCGCCTGCAAGCGATGCGCGCATCCGTGGCGTAATGGCGAAGCCTTCACGGGCCAGACGGATCGCGGGCTGAAACAGGGTGCGCCATGACAGTCGACCGTGCTTGTTATGGGCCAGCGCGGCAAGCCGCAGGTTGCCCGGCACCCCCACGCTGCGCCCGCCGGGCACGGCATCGGGGAAGGCCAGCGGCTTTCCATCGATATGGAACCACAGCGGTGTTGCCGCCTTTGGCGCGGTTTCGCGTCCATCAATGGTTTCGACAACGCCCGCAGCGTCACCCAGAA
Organism: Novosphingobium sp. CECT 9465; assembly: GCF_920987055.1. NCBI lineage: Bacteria > Pseudomonadati > Pseudomonadota > Alphaproteobacteria > Sphingomonadales > Sphingomonadaceae > Novosphingobium > Novosphingobium sp. CECT 9465. Next base: position 3,513,025 of record NZ_CAKLBX010000001.1, on the reverse strand, counting down.
CGAGGAAGCCACCGCCACCGATCCCGGAGCTTTGCGGTTCCACCACGGTCAGCGCCAGCATCGTGGCGATGGCGGCATCGGTTGCGCTGCCGCCAAGGCGCAGCATCTGCGCGCCTGCTTCGGCCGCGCGTGGATCGGCGGCGGAAACAAGACCGGGGCTGCCATCGGGTATACCGTTTGCTGCCGAGGCTGGCGGTCCCGGCGGCGCAACCGGCGCGCCGGGCGGCGGCACACAGGCGCTGGCCAGCAATACGGTGGAGAACGACAGGAAGCGGAGCGCGCGCAGAAAAATCATGGCGCCCAAGCTATTCGCTGCCGACCGCCTCTGCAATGGAGGTCAGGCCCGCTTCGCGTACCTTTCTTTCCAGCCCGGCCACAAGACGGCGGGCAAGGCCGGGGCCTTCATAGACCATCGCGCTGTACATCTGGATCAGGCAGGCCCCCGCGCGGATTCGCGCCCAGGCATCATCGACCGTGGAAATTCCGCCGACCCCGATCAGCGGGATCGCGCCGCCGCTGGCCTTGCGGAAATCGCGCAACCGCTGCAACGCCAGTTCGCGCAAGGGTTCGCCCGAAAGGCCGCCTGCTTCGGCAGCATGGCGTGATCGCAGCGCCGGGCGGGTGATGGTGGTGTTCGAAACGATCAGCGCGGCCAGCTTTTTCTCCATCGCAATGCGGCAGATGCTGTCAATGTCGGCAGGTTCCAGATCCGGGGCAAGCTTGAGAAACACCGGTACGGTCATGTTGCCGCGCGCTTCCAGCACCCCGTCGAGCAGTGCCGACAGCGCGCCTTCATCCTGCAGCGCGCGCAAGCCCGGCGTGTTGGGCGAGGAAATATTGACCGTGAGGTAGGATGCCAGCGGTGCCATCAGCCGGGTCATCTGCGCATAATCGGCGATGCGATCGGACGAATCCTTGTTTGCGCCGATGTTGACCCCGACAACGCCGGGAAGCCCATGGGCGCCGGTTTCGCGCCGCCGCACCAGCCGGTTGGTAACGGCCTGTGCGCCTTCGTTGTTGAAGCCCATGCGGTTGATCACGGCGCGGTCTTCGACCAGCCGGAACAGGCGCGGCTTGGGATTGCCTTCCTGCGGCAGGGGAGTGACCGTACCGACTTCGACCGCACCGAAGCCGAGGCCGAGCATGGCATCGGGAACTTCGGCGTTCTTGTCGAACCCCGGTGCCATTCCGACCGGATTGGGGAAGACGATCCCGCCGATTCGCTGCGCCAGTGTTGGCGTTGGCGCGGCATGACTGCCGCCCTGTGACAGCGTCAGGGCCTTGATCGTCAGCCGATGGGCCGGTTCAGCGGGAATGCGAAAGATGAACGGACGCAACAGGGAAAAGGGCGACACAGGGAAACGGTTCCGAATAAGCTTGAAGTTGCATGCACTGCCGGTTGCGAACCCGCCTACGGCACAGACTCTTCTGTCTATTGCGCCTGCTAACAGCAGTGGCCAAGTCCGAACGTGTCGAAAGTGACAGCAATTGTCATCGATTTGACGGGTTATGTTGCCGCAATGCAACCTATTTTGTCGAATCCATACAATTCATCATCCGGGCAACTGCGTAGTCAGGCGTTGCGACCCGAAGGGCTCGGTGCATTCTGTATCGGGTTCTCGACTTCAAGGCGGCCGATGACCTTAACAGGGCTCGGCCGCCCTTTTTTTGTTTCGGGACGCATCTGGCATGGCGCATCTTGTGCATGGTGGGGCAAGCGCCTAGATAACCGGAGTGATTCGGTCCGATTTAGGTTCGGACGTCCGGGACCAAGGCGACGATGCGACTTTCCAGCATGGCCGATTATGCCGTCGTTACGATGAGCGCCGCCGCGCGTCATTGCGGACACGCTCGTGTTTCGGCGCAGCAAATCGCCGATGAGACGGGGCTGCCCGCCCCCACGGTGCAGAAGCTGGTCAGCAAGCTGTCCGCCGCCGGGCTGCTGAAATCGGTGCGTGGCGCGCGTGGCGGGTTGCAACTGGCCCGCCCCGCAGCCGCCATCACGCTTGCCGATATCGTCGAGGCGGTCGAAGGCCCTATTGCGCTCACGCCCTGTAGCGAGCATGGGCGCCACGATTGCACGCTGGAAGCGGCGTGCACGATCCGTCCGCACTGGCCCGCCGTCGATGCTGCATTGCGGGGCGCGCTGGCCGGAATACCACTTACCCAATTGTCCCGTCCCGCTGCAATCGCGGCCCCGGTGGCGGAGGTTCTGGCATGACTGAAGAAGTACAGATCAAGGATCAGGCTGCGCGCGAAGCCGCCGCCAGGGTGGCCGATTACGAACATGGCTGGTCATCTGATATCGAGCAGGAATACGGTCCCAAGGGCCTGTCCGAAGACACCGTCCGCTACATCTCGGCCAAGAAGGACGAGCCGGAGTGGATGCTCGAATGGCGGCTCAAGGCCTATCGTCACTGGCTGACCATGCCGACGCCCGATTGGGCCAAGCTGAACGTACCGCCGATCGATTATCAGGACGCTTATTACTGGGCCGCGCCCAAGGCCAAGCCAAAGCTTGGCAGCCTTGACGAGGTCGATCCCGAAATCCTGCGCATCTACGAAAAGCTGGGCATTCCGCTGGAGGAGCAGAAAGTGCTCGCCGGGGTGGAAGGCGCGCGCAAGATTGCCGTGGATGCGGTGTTCGACTCGGTCAGCGTCGCCACGACCTTCCGCAAGGAGCTGGAAGCGGCGGGCGTGATCTTCCGCTCGATCTCCGAGGCGATCCGCGAATATCCTGAGCATGTGAAGAAGTGGCTCGGCAAGGTCGTGCCGATGCACGACAACTACTTTGCGGCGCTCAACTGCGCGGTCTTTTCCGATGGCACCTTCGTCTACATTCCTGAAGGTGTGCGCTGCCCGATGGAGCTTTCCACCTATTTCCGCATCAATGCGGAAAACACCGGACAGTTCGAACGCACCCTGATCGTGGCCGACAAGGGCAGCTACGTCAGCTACCTCGAAGGGTGCACCGCCCCGCAGCGTGACGAGAACCAGCTTCACGCCGCCGTGGTCGAACTGGTTGCGATGGACGATGCCGAAATCAAGTATTCCACGGTGCAGAACTGGTATCCCGGCAATGCCGAGGGCCTTGGCGGCATCTACAACTTCGTCACCAAGCGCGCGCTGTGCCAGGGCAAGCGGTCGAAGGTTTCGTGGACGCAAGTCGAAACCGGATCGGCGATCACGTGGAAGTATCCAAGCTGCGTACTGAATGGCGATGATTCGGTGGGCGAGTTCTACTCGGTTGCCGTGACCAACAATTTCCAGCAGGCCGATACCGGCACCAAGATGATCCACAACGGCAAGCGCACCCGTTCGACCATCGTGTCGAAGGGCATCAGCGCGGGCCGCAGCAATAACACCTATCGCGGTCTCGTCCGCGTGGCGCCGGGCGCCGATGGCGTGCGCAACTTCACCCAGTGCGACAGCCTGCTGCTGGGCGCGGACTGCGGCGCACACACCGTGCCCTACATCGAAGTGCGCAACCCCACCGCCACGATCGAACATGAGGCCACGACCTCCAAGATCAGCGATGACCAGCTCTATTACGCGATGCAGCGTGGGCTGGATCAGGAAAGCGCCGTCGCCCTGATCGTCAACGGCTTTGCGCGCGAAGTGCTGAAACAATTGCCGATGGAATTCGCGGTCGAAGCGCAAAAGCTGCTCGGCATCAGCCTTGAAGGATCGGTCGGTTGAAAAAGACCCTTACCCTGCGCCCCGTCAGCGAGCGCGAAGACGCGCCCAAGCTTCAGCGCAAGGGGCGCGGCTGGAACATTGCGGAATCGCGGCTGGATGCGATCCACGAACTGGCGCGCGAACTGAAGCGCAATCCCAGCCCTGCGCATGCCGCGCTGAGCGAAGAACTGGCGAAGGAAGACCTTGGCCAGTACAAGCCCAAGGCGTTCACGGTGATCGGGTCGGCCATCGCCAGCTTTGCCAGCCTGCCGCTGAAAATGGTGGTGCTGATCGATGAAGGCGATGTGCCCGCCGAAATCGAACACCGCCGCGACAAGAGCCTGACCGAAGTCGGCATCAAGGTGATCCGCTTCACTGCCGAAGAAGTGCTGGCCGACCCGGAAGGCGCAGGCCGCGCCACGATCAGCGCGATGAAGGCCCGCTACGAAGAACTGCGCGCAAATTCGCGCCCGGCCCGACCTGCCAGCCGCTCTTATGGTGCGCCAAGGCGCTAAGCGAGAAACCGATGCTCAACATTGAAAACCTTTCCGCCACTGTTGCTGACAAGCCGATCCTCAAGGGTCTGTCGCTCACCATCAACGCGGGTGAAATCCACGCGATCATGGGGCCGAATGGCGCGGGCAAATCGACGCTCGGCTATACCCTCGGCGGGCGTCCCGGCTATGAAGTGACCGGCGGCAGCGTCAGCTTTGCAGGCGAGGACCTGTTCGCGCTGGAACCGCATGAGCGCGCGGCGGCGGGGTTGTTCCTTGGCTTCCAGTATCCGGTTGAAATCCCCGGCGTATCCTTCGTGCAGTTCCTGCGCGAGGCGGCCAATGCGCAGCGCAAGGTGCGCGGGGAAGCGCCGCTTTCGGGCGGGGAGTTCCTCAAGCTCGCCAAGGAAAAGGCAGGCCTGCTGCGCATGGACATGGACATGCTCAAGCGCCCGGTGAACGTCGGCTTTTCGGGCGGCGAAAAGAAGCGCGCCGAGATGGTGCAGATGGGGATTCTCGATCCCAAGCTGGCGATCCTTGATGAAACCGATTCCGGTCTCGACATCGACGCGCTGCGCATCTGCGGCGAAGGCATCAACGCGATCATGCGCAAGCCCGACAAGGCCGTGCTGCTGATCACGCATTACCAGCGCCTGCTCGATTACGTGAAGCCTGATTTCGTCCACGTTCTGGCCGGTGGCCGGATCGTGCGCACCGGCGGGCCGGAACTGGCGCTCGAACTCGAAGAGCAGGGCTACGAGGCGGTGGCGGCGTGAGCGCTACGCTTGCCCTTCCTACCCGCCGCGACGAGGCGTTCCGTTATGCGGATATCGCTTCGCTGGAAGCGCTTTGGCCGCTGGACCGTCAGGAGATCCGTATTGCTGTGGGTGAGACCGGCGCGCTGGCGCTGGTGCTGGATGGCGCGTCCGCCGATGCGCGCGATCTTGCCATCGTGCTGGAAGACGGCGCATCGTTCGACTTGCGCCTGCTCAACGCCGGGTCTGCCTATGGCCGTATCGCGGTATCGGTGACGCTGGGCAGGGGTGCCCGGTTCCACCTTGGCGCGGCGCAGATCGCAGGCGGGGACCAGACTGCCGAGATCGTCACCGAAGTTACCCATGCAGAGCCTGATGCGGTGTCGACACAGGTCGTGCGCTCAGTACTCGCAGGTCACGCGACAGGCACCTATCTTGGCAAGGTTGCCGTGGCGCGCGGGGCGATCGGCACCGATGGATCGCAGTCGATCCGCGCGATGCTGCTGGACCGGACGGCCACCGCCAATGCGCGGCCCGAACTTGAAATCTATGCGGATGACGTCAAGTGCGCGCACGGCTGCGCGGTGGGCGAACTCGATCCGCAGGGGTTGTTCTATCTGGCCCAGCGCGGTCTCACTCCCGCACAGGCCAAGAAGCTGATGTTGCAGGCGTTCATCGCCGAAGCCTTCGTCGGCGCCGCCGATGAAGAGGCGCTGACCGAGGCTGCGCTGGCTGCGCTGGAGGCGATCCTGTGAGCGACAACCGCATCATCGTCCCCGGCACGGGGAGGGGGACCGCCGAAGGTGGTGGAGGGGGCTATCCTTCCGGCGCTGCGTTGATGGAGAGTTCCCTCCACCACCCTGCGGGTGGTCCCCCTCCCCGTGCCGGGCAGGAATGGCCCGGCCTCGTCAACCCCGACGGCAGCCGCTGGCACTATCTCGATACCGCCGCCACCGCGCAAAAGCCGCAAGCGGTGATCGATGCGATGGTGCGCGCGCTGGGCAGCGATTACGCCACGGTCCATCGCGGCGTCTATGCCCGCTCGGCTGACATGACGCTGGCTTTCGAAGCCGCGCGCCGCAAGGTTGCAGGTCTGATCGGCGGCGCGGAGAACGAACTCGTGTTCACGCGCGGCGCGACCGAGGCGATCAACCTCGTCGCGCAGACCTGGGGCGTCGCCAACCTGAAAGCAGGCGACCGCATCCTGATTTCCACGCTGGAGCACCACGCCAATATCGTGCCCTGGCAGATGCTGCGCGACCGTACCGGCGTGGACATCGACGTCTGCCCGCTGACCGATGACGGCTTGATCGATCTTGACGCGGCGGAGCGCATGCTGACCCCGGCGCACAAACTGGTGGCCTTCGCGCATGTTTCGAACGTGCTCGGCTCGGTGCTCGATGCGCCGCGCGCGGTGGCGCTGGCCCATGGCGTCGGCGCGAAGATCCTGCTCGATGGCTGCCAGGCGGTCGCGCGGCTGACGGTGGATGTGAAGGCGCTCGACGCCGATTTCTACGTCTTTTCCGCGCACAAGCTTTATGGTCCCACCGGCATCGGTGCGCTGTGGGCGAAGGCGGAGATCCTCGATGCCATGCCGCCGTGGCAGGGCGGCGGCGCGATGATTGACAAGGTGACGTTCGAACGCACGACTTATGCCCCCGCACCGCAGCGGTTCGAGGCCGGTACACCCGCGATTGTCGAAGCCATCGGCTTTGGCGCGGCGGTCGATTTCGTGACCGCACAGGGCCTTGCCACCATCCACGCGCATGAATGCGCGCTGGTGGCAAAGGCGCGCGCGGCGCTTCAGGGGATGAACTCGATCCGGCTGTTCGGGCCTGAAGACAGTGCCGGAATCCTCAGCTTTGCGCTGGAGGGTGTGCATCCGCACGATCTCGGCACGATTCTGGATGAGGAAGGGGTGGCGATCCGGGCGGGGCATCATTGCGCGCAACCGCTGATGGCGCACCTTGGCGTACCGGCAACGGCGCGCGCCAGCTTCGGCATCTACAGTAATGAAAGCGATATCGCCGCGCTGGTGCGCGGGATCGAAAGGACCAAGAGGATTTTCGGATGAGCGGTGAGGATCCCAAATTCGTCGTCGAGGAAGTGGCCGAGGTGAACGCGCCCCGGCGTGCCCGCGTGGATGACATTCCAGAGCCGGTGGAAACGCCCGCCGAAAAGCTTGAGCGCAAGCGCGACTATCTCGAAGGTTTCCTTGCCGCCAAGCCCGAAGGTGTTTCTGCGGGCGAGCCGGGTGGTGACATCTACGAAGGCGTGATTGCCGCGCTCAAGGAAATCTTCGACCCTGAAATCCCGGTCAACATCTACGATCTCGGCCTGATCTACGGCGTGGAAGTGGCGGATGAGGCGCATGTCGTCGTCACCATGACGCTGACCACGCCGCATTGCCCGGTGGCCGAATCGATGCCCGCCGAAGTGGAACTGCGCGTCAGCGCGGTGCCCGGCGTGCGCGATGCCGAGGTCAATCTCGTGTGGGATCCGGCATGGGACCCCCAGAAAATGAGCGATGAAGCCAAGCTTGAGCTGGGAATGCTGTAGTTTTTCCTCTCCCGCTTGCGGGAGGGATTGGGGGTGGGCAGAGGCCGGCACCATCCCTATCTTGTAAAGGCCCACCCCCGTCCCCTCCCGCAAGCGGGAGGGGGGAGACAGCGTGATGACCGAAGCCACGACCAAAGTTCGCCGCCAACGCCCCGCCGCCGTGATCCTCACGCCGTCTGCCGAGGCGCGGATTGCGCATCTGATGGACACGGCCCCTGCCGACGCCATCGGGGTCAAGCTGTCCACGCCGCGCCGGGGCTGTTCAGGGCTGGCCTATTCGGTTGACTACGTGACGCAAGCCGATCCGATGGACGAACGGATCGAGACGCCGGGCGGGCTGTTCTTCATAGACAGCGCATCGGTGCTCTATCTGATCGGCAGCACGATGGAATGGCAGGAAGACGATTTCACCGCCGGGTTCGTGTTTCAGAACCCCAACGCCAAGGGCAGCTGCGGTTGCGGTGAAAGCTTTACCGTCTGATCTGATCAGGCCTCGGCAAGGAAGCGCAGCAGCGCTTCTTCCAGCGCATCGACCTTGTCGTCCGCATCGATTCGCGCATCGAGCCATAGTTTCTCTGCATCCGTAACCGCGTGATCCTGCATGGCTTCTCCGGCAGTGTCGCGCGATGGCTTGCGTCGGCCAAAGCTGATTTCGCCCACGGCTTGCGAAAAGCCGTGGGAATTGGTTTTTGCCATGCGCTTGAAGAAGTTGCCGACATGGCTGGTGCGATCCTTCATGAACGCTTCCAGCTCGCCCGCGCGCTCCCGCGTCAGGCCCTTCGCGCCTTGCCAGCCTTGCAGGTAATTGCCGACGCCCTGCACGAACAGGCGCTCCCATTCGGGCGCGTTGTCCGCGCCCAGCGTTTCGTCCTTCAGGCGGAACAGCAGTTCGGCCTCGCGCTGGCTGACAGCGGCGGGGCGATCGCCGCCCGATGCAAAGATCGTGCGGCGGATCAGCGCGCATTCGGCCGAAGTGATGCTGTCCGGATGAAGGTCACCGCCCGCACGGGTGGGGCCTTGCCCGGTCAATACCGCTTGTTCCAGCAGGGCGAGCGCAAACAGGCGCAGCGATTCCGGGGCGGACAGCGCCTTTTCCAGCACGCGCACGACCAGTTCCAGCTCGGTCAGGCTGCACACCTTGCCATCGTGGCGGACACGTTCGATCAGCCAGCGGGCGTTGTCTTCGGAAACGTACCCACGCGGCTCTGCGGTGTTGACGATGAACTCCACCAGCGCCTCGGTGAAGAAGTCGCTCCATTCGGCGGAGGGGGCGGCAATCCGGTCGTTGACCACGAAGATCGCTTCGGCCTCGTCCGGGCTGATCCGTCCGTCGGGCCATGCGGTGCGGCGCAGGCTGAGGATTTCGGCGGCGTCGATCTCGCCATCGGCGGCGGCCGTTTCAGCAAGCGAGCGGAATTGCATGGTCATCGTGGCCGGTCCCTGGGTGGCGAATATTGGTGCCACACCTAAGGGAAACCGCTTAATTTGCGGTTATCAGGCAAAGTTCAGCGCGCGTCCTTCGTCAGGCTCAGGACGAACGGGTGGTGGGTATGAGCCGCCCCCGCTCATGCTGAGCCTGTCGAAACATGTACGCCACGTCAGCGCAGATCGGGTGCCAGAGCCTCGCTCCTGAGCATGGCAATCGCCTCGTCCAGCGGCATGACCTTCTGGTGCTGTTCGCCAAGGATGCGGATGGCCACGGTGCCTTCTTCGGCCTCGCGCTTGCCCACGACCAGCAGGTAGGGGACCTTCTGGAGCGAATGTTCGCGCACCTTGTAGTTGATCTTTTCGTTGCGAAGATCGGTTTCGGTGCGAATGCCAGCGGCCTTGAGCTTTGCCAGCGCATCGCGGGCATAGTCGTCAGCGTCCGAAACGATGGTGGCGACCACGGCCTGCACCGGGGCCAGCCACACCGGCAGACGTCCGGCGAAGTGCTCGATCAGAATGCCGATGAAGCGTTCGTACGATCCGAAGATCGCGCGGTGCAGCATGACCGGGCGGTGCTTCTCGCCGTCCTCGCCAACATAGCTGGCATCGAGTCGTTCGGGCAGGACGCGGTCGGACTGGATCGTGCCCACCTGCCAGGTGCGCCCGATCGCGTCGGTCAGGTGCCATTCCAGCTTGGGCGCATAGAACGCGCCTTCACCGGGCAGTTCTTCCCAGCCATAGTCTTCGGTCGCAAGCCCGGCGCGGACCACGGCGGCGCGCAGCTCGCTTTCGGCCATGTCCCACATTTCTTCAGTGCCGAACCGCTTTTCGGGGCGCAACGCCAGCTTGATCGAATACGTGAAGCCGAAGTGCTTGTAGACGCGGTCGGCCAGTTCGCAGAAGGCCTGCACTTCGTCGACGATCTGGTCTTCGCGGCAGAAGATGTGCGCGTCGTCCTGCGTGAACTGGCGCACACGCATCAGCCCGTGCAGCGCGCCGTGCGGTTCGTTGCGGTGGCAGCAGCCGTTTTCGTAAAGGCGCATCGGCAGATCGCGGTAGGATTTCAGCCCCTGCCGGAAGATCAGCACGTGCGCCGGACAGTTCATCGGCTTGAGCGCCATCCAGTCCGCCTCACCCGAAATGACCGGGCCTTCGTCGTCCACGTTCGGCACTTCGTCGGGGATCACGAACATGTTTTCGCGGTACTTGCCCCAGTGGCCGGACTGTTCCCACTGGCGCGCGTCCATGACCTGCGGGGTCTTGACCTCGCGATAGCCCGCGCCATCGATTGCGCGGCGCATATAGGCTTCCAGCTCGCGCCATATCAGATAGCCCTTGGGGTGCCAGAATACGCTGCCGTGGGCTTCGGCCTGAAGATGGAACAGGTCCATTTCATTGCCCAGCTTGCGGTGATCGCGCTTGGCGGCTTCCTCCAGCCGCGTCAGGTGCGCGTCCAGCTGCTTCTTGTTGAGCCAGCCGGTGCCGTAGATGCGGCTGAGCATCGCGTTGTTCTGGTCGCCGCGCCAATAGGCGCCCGAAACGCGCGTCAGCTTGAACGCGTTGGGGTCCAGCTTGCCGGTGGAGGGCAGGTGCGGCCCGCGGCACATGTCGAGCCAGTCGTCGCCCGACCAGTACACCGTCAGCGGCTCGTCGCCGGGAAGCTCTGCGGCCCATTCGGCCTTGAAGCTTTCGCCCTGCTGCTTCCAGCGCGAGATGAGCTGCTCGCGGCTCCATTCCTCGCGTCGGAGCGGCTTGTTCGCGCCGATGATCTTGCGCATCTGCGCCTCGATCGCGGGCAGGTCTTCTTCCGTGAACGGGCGCTCTGCAGGTGCGAAGTCATAGTAGAACCCGTCGTCCGTGCTCGGCCCGAAGGTGATCTGCGTACCCGGAAACAACGCCTGCACCGCCTCGGCCAGAATGTGCGCGAAGTCGTGCCGCGCAAGGTCGAGCGCCTCGACCTCGTCCTTCGCGGTCACCAGCGCGAGCTGCGCATCGGCGGTAAAAGGACGCGAAAGATCGACCAGTTCACCGTCGACTTTTGCCGCCAGCGCCGCCTTGGCAAGGCCGGGGCCAATGGCGGCGGCGATGTCCGCCGGAGTGCTGCCGGGCGCAACTTCGCGCACGGAACCATCGGGCAGGGTGATCTTCAGCAGTTCGGACATGCAGGACTCTCTAACGCTTGGTTGGCAGCGCCTTGCCACAGGAGCGCCGCCGCCGAAAGGGCGCGCACCGGGGAAATCGGATCGGTTCGGGAGGCGATGCGCATCCACCCGAACCGGGTGGCGGCATCGCGGCAGGCCTTACGCCAGCAGCAACCGCCCCCGGCTCGCGGGGGTAGTGGTTGTAGTGGTGGTGACGGAGCGTAATGCCATGCCTTGGCCTTTAGCGGGTTATGGGCGCCGAGTCATCACGCACAAACTGGTCAAGCAACACGGACACTTTGACAATGATGCTTGACATTGGGTGAGGTATAGTCAAGTGTCCTTGTCAACAGATCAAGGAAGCTTGACCAATGTCCACTTGCGGCAAAAACAACCCTGCGGTGCGCCGCTACACGATCCGGCTGATGGTGCTGATGACCGCCTATGTGCTGTTGCTCGTGTTCTCGAAATGGATGTTCAAGCGCGGCTATGGAGAGGGGCTTTTGGCTTATGTTCTGGCGCTGTTGCCTGCGTTGCCGATCATCGGGGTGATCTGGGCGGTGATGCGCCTGCTGGTGGAGCAGACCGACGAATACTTGCGCATGTTGATGGTCAGGCAATGCCTGTTCGCCACAGGGTTCGCACTGGTGATCACCAGCGTGCGCGAATGGCTGCAAAACTTTGACCTGATCTCCTCCAACGATGGCGGCTTTGGCGCGACGTTCTTCTGGTTTGCCGGACTTGGTATTGGTGGTTTGATAAACGCAGTGCTCGAAAAACGCGGCCGGGCTGAATGAAGAACCGCCTCAAGGTGCTGCGTGCGATGCGCAACTGGAGCCAGGCCGATCTTGCCGAAAAGCTGGAGGTCAGCCGCCAGTCCGTCAACGCGATCGAGACCGGGAAATACGACCCCTCGCTCCCGCTTGCGTTCCGCATCGCCGAGTTGTTCGAACTGCCGATCGAACAGATATTCGAGAAAGGGGAATAGCCATGATGTGCAACCGGAATGCGCGGAATGCCGGAATGTGGCTGGCCATCGCCATTGGTGTAACCGCCGCATCGATGTCTGCCAGCAAGCGGGGGAAACCAGAGCGTCCCGCCACGCCCGTTGAACGCAGTGCCCCGCGCGTCTCGCTCACTCTGCCGCTGCTGGCGTTGATGTGATCTTGCCCGCAGGCAAGGCGCAGGCCATGACCGGGGCATGACCGACCTTGCCCGCTTCAACCTGCCATCCGGCCAGCAGATGGCCTATCGCCATCTTGCCGGGACTGCGCCGACAATCGTCTTCCTCCCCGGCTATATGTCCGACATGGCGGGCGGAAAGGCGCAGGCGGTTATGGAATGGGCGCAGCGAAGGGGGCGGGGCTGTCTGTTGCTCGACTATACCGGCTGCGGGCAGAGCGACGGCGCGTTCGCGGACGGCAGCTTGTCCCGATGGCGCGACGAGGTGGTGGCGCTGATCGTTCATCTTGGCATCGAATCGGTCCAGCTTGTCGGATCGAGCATGGGCGGCTGGCTGATGCTGCTGGTGGCCGAAGCACTGGGTGACCGGGCAAAGGCGCTTATCGGGATCGCATCCGCGCCCGATTTCACCGAATGGGGTTTTTCGCAATCGCAGCGGATTGCGCTGGCGGCAGGGCGCACGATCTTCGAGGACAACCCTTACGGCCCCGAACCGACGCCGACTCACGCGCGGTTCTGGTCCGATGGAGAGCGCAACAAGCGGTTGGCGGCAGGGGTGGCGTTCGATGGGCCGGTGCGGCTGCTGCACGGGCTGGAAGATGCCGACGTGCCGTGGGAAATTTCGTTGCGTCTTGCGCGGGCATTGCGTTCAGCCGATGTGCAGGTGCATCTGATCAAGGACGGCGACCACCGGCTCTCGCGGGAAAGCGACATCGCCCTGCTGCTGCGCGAACTGGCCGATCTTGAAGGATAAAGCGATGATCGACCTGCCCCCGCCGCAGCCCTTTGCGGTCGAGATGGTGCAAGAGGCGCAATTGATGCAGGTGGGACCGAACCCCTCGCCCGGCCAAGTATCGCCCTTGCCGATCCCGCGCCGCCGCAAGCAGGCCGATGTCGAGGCAGAAGCCGGGCTGGTGCGGCCCGATCTGCCCGAACAGGATCGCCTCACGGCCTGCATCGCCAAGGCTGCGCGCGATCCGCAAGCCGCGCTTGCCGATGCGCGAAGCTGGGCCGCCGAAGGCCGCGATGCCGGGCAGAACGTGCGCGCCAACCAGTGCCTCGGACTGATCCTTTCAAACACTGGTGATTTTGACGGGGCGCTGGACGCTTTTGCGCAAGGCGTGGCGGGCATCCCTGCCGAACAGGAAGTCGCCGCTGTGCCGCTGATGGCCATGGCAGGGAACGCGGCGCTGGCAGGCGGCAAGCCGGAGGACGCGCTGGGCTGGTTCGATCGCGCGCTCGCGGTGAAGGGCTATGCCGACAACGCGGCGCTGGCGGGAATACAGGCAGACCGGGCGCGGACCCTGGTGGCGCTGGGGCGGCTGGCGGAGGCGGGCGGCGCCCTGGATGAGGTACACCGGCTTGCGCCCGAAGATGCCGAGGGCTGGCTGCTTTCAGCCACGCTGGCGCGGCGCAATGACGATTTGCCGCGCGCGCAACGCGATATCGAGATTGCCGCCAACTATGCCCCGCGCGATCCGCGCATCGGGCTGGAAGCGGGCGTGATCGCCGTGCTCGACGGGCGCGACGACGCGGCACGTAAATCGTGGACATCGGTTGTAACCGCCGATCCCGATGGCGATTTCGGAAAGGTTGCAAAGGAATACCTTGAACAGCTTGGGGATGCCCCCACATCTGCCGCAACGCCAGCAACAGAAAAGACGCCAGCCCCATGAAACTATCCGTTCTCGATCTGGTCAGCGTGGTCGAGGGCGGAACGGTCCGCGATGCGCTCGCCAATTCCGCCGCCGCTGCAAAAGTGGCGGAAGAATGCGGTTACCAGCGCTATTGGGTGGCCGAGCATCACGGCATGGAAGGAATCGCCAGTGCGGCCGTCTCGGTCGTGCTGGCCCATATCGGCCATGCCACCTCGACCATCCGCATCGGTTCGGGCGGAATCATGCTGCCCAATCACAGCCCGCTGGTGATCGCCGAACAATTCGGCACGCTTGACGCGCTGTTTCCGGGCCGCATCGATCTTGGCCTTGGGCGCGCGCCCGGCGCCGACCAGCGCATCGTGCGCGCCTTGCGCAAGGACACCAATCGCGCGGCGGAGGAATTCCCCGCCGATGTGGTCGAGTTGCAGGCCCAGTTCGCGGGCGACCCGCGGGTGCCTTTGCAAGCTGTTCCGGGCAAGGATGCCAAGCCGCAGATATGGATTTTGGGATCGAGCCTTTTCGGCGCGCAACTGGCCGCGATGCTGGGTCTGCCCTATGCTTTCGCCTCGCATTTCGCGCCCCGGCATCTCGATGAAGCGCTCAGGATATATCGCGAACGATTCGAACCATCCGAAACCCTTGCGCAGCCCTATTGCGCGGCTGCGATAAACGTCATTGCCGCCGACACTGACGAGGAAGCGCACCTGCTGGCCTCATCCATGGATCAATCCTTTGTCGCGCTGCGCACCGGTACGCCCGGCAAGCTCCAGCCGCCCGTGCCCAATTACCGGGATGATCTTCCCGCCCCCGCCATCGCCATGCTCGAAAGCGTTCGCCGGGTCAGCGCGGTGGGCACGGTCGAGACGGTTCGCAAGGGCCTTGCGGCTTTTGCCGAGCGGACGGGTGCCGACGAGATCATCGCCGCCGCCTCGATCTTCGACCAGACCGCGCGGCTGCGGTCGCTGCGGTTGACCATGCAGGCGGCAAACGGGCTGGTGCCGGCCTGAAGCGGCAAGGGCATACTTGCCATGCGGCCCTCGATCGCTTGCCAGGCACACGGTTTCCGACGGCGGGTTAACCCGCCCGCTGCGCTCAACCGGACTTGCCCCGTCGCACCGGCTGGTCTAGCATCCGTACAATTGCTACAAAATTGTGGCATTTAATTACAAGAGAGAGCAATAAACTCTCTCGCAGGAGAGCCAGGAGCCTTACCCATGGCGTCGAAGTCCGCAGTGCAGTCGTCGTCCGCCAGTGTCCCGTCAGAGGGCGCACAGGATATTGCCAATCCGCTTGCCGCCGCGCTGATGGCGCGCTTCATGGGCGCGCTCCTGCCCGATGAAGCGCGCGAATTCGATGCCGGACGGCTGGCCGAGGCGGCACTGTTCGCGGTCGGTGCAGCAACGGTTCGCAAGGGCAGCGATCCCGCCATCGCCATCGAAAGCGTAAGCGGTTCGGATAGCGGCGCGCGCCACCTGCGCATCGCCGTAATCAATGACGACATGCCCTTCCTGGTCGATTCGATCGCCTCGACCATCACCGCGCAAGGCCTTGCGATCGATCGCATGGTTCATCCCGTGGTTGCCGTACGCCGCGATGGCGATGGTGGCCTGATCGATTTTCCCGAAGGTGATGCCGCAGGCGAACGCCGCGAATCGATCGTTTATCTTGAGACAGTGCGCGCCGATGCCCGCCAGCGCCGGGCATTGATCGGCGCGCTTGAAACGACACTGGCCGATGTCCGTGCCGCGGTGGTCGATTGGCCCGCAATGCAGGCGGCGATGCGCGATGATGCCGCAAACCTGGCCGATCCCGAAGGCGCGGCCCTGTTGCGCTGGCTTGCCGATGGCATGCTGACGCAACTCGGCTGCGTTGTCCGTCACCGCGATGGAACGCAGGAGCGCCCACTTGGCATCTGCCGCGCCAGTGCCGAAGACCTGCTTGCGCCAACATCGTACGAACGCGCTTTCCGCTGGTTCGATCAGGCCGGGATCGACGGGCGGGGCCGTGTGCCGTTGATCGTCAAGGCCAATCGCATCGCCAATGTGCATCGCCGTGTGCCACTGGACCTGTTCATCGTGCCGCGGCTTGATGATGGCAAGGTTACTGCGCTTTCCGTCCATGCGGGCGTATGGACCAGTGCGGCGCTCGCTGCGGCGCCAGACCGTATTCCCCGCCTGCGCAGCCAGTTGTCCATGCTGATGGACAAGTTCGGCTTCTCGCCCGCCGGCCATGCCGGAAAGGCGTTGGTCCATGCGATGACCGCGCTGCCGCACGATCTGCTCGCCAGTTTCGCCGACGCCGATCTGGAACGGGTGGCCACGGCGATGATGAGCTTGGTGGATCGCCCGCGTCCGCGCCTTGCGCTGGTGCAGGCACCGCTTGAGCGGCATCTGTTCGCCTTCGTCTGGCTGCCGCGCGATGCGCTTTCCACCGATGTGCGCCTTGCCGTCCAGCACATGCTCGAAGCGGGCGCGGGCGCTCAAGTGCTCGACTGGGCGCTGCAAGTGGAGGGCAGCACGCTGGCGATGCTGCGTTTCGTCCTTGATGTGCGCGATCAGGCGATCAAGGCAGACGAAGCAGCGCTCGACATGCAATTGCAGGCGATGGTTCGCGGCTGGGCCGGCGCGGTCGAGACGGAACTCGCCACCGTCGAGGACCCTTCGCGCGCTGCGGCCATTGCCGCGCGTTATGCCGAAGCCTTCCCTGTCGCCTATCGCAATGCCGCAGGCCCGGCAGAAGCAGCGCGTGACATAAGGGTGTTGCGTACGCTTTCAGGCAGCAAGGCACCCCGCCGTGCCGTGCGCCTCCATCGCAATGCGGGTGAGGCCGCGCTGCGGCTGAAACTGTACCAGCGCGAAGGGGCGATCATCCTGTCCGACGCCGTGCCGGTGCTGGAAAACTTCGGCTTCCGCGTACTGGAAGAAATGCCCACCCCGCTGGACGGTGGCCGGCTCGGCTATATTCACGATTTCCTCGTCGCCCATCCGGCAGACAGCAATGTGGACGATCTGGTGCGGCGCGCAGGTGCCATCGAAAGCTCGCTAGCCGCAGTGCTGAATGGGGCGGCCGAGGACGATGCCTTCAATCGCCTGATCGTGGCGACTGGTCTCAGCGCGGTGGAGGCCAACTGGCTGCGCGCGTTCTATCGCTATTTGCGGCAGGCTGGCATGACCTTTGGCATTCCCACCGCGGTCGAAGCGCTGAAGAATGCGCCGAACGTCACGCGCGGATTGATCGAGGCCTTTGTCGCCCGCCACGATCCGGGCTTTGATGGGGATCGCGAAGCGGCTTTCATCGCTGCCGAAGAACATATTCGCGCAGGTCTTGCGAGTGTCGCGGCGATCAATGACGACCGCTTGCTGCGCCAGTTCCGTGCGCTGGTTCTTGCGATTCTGCGCACCAACGCATTCGCCCCCGCGGCAGCCGAGGCGATGGCCTTCAAGATCGATTCCGCAGGTGTGCCGGGTTTGCCCAAGCCGCTGCCATGGCGTGAAATCTTTGTTTATTCCCCGCGCGTGGAGGGCATCCACCTGCGCGCCGGGCCGGTGGCACGCGGCGGCTTGCGCTGGTCGGATCGTCGCGATGATTTCCGCACGGAAGTGCTCGGCCTGATGAAGGCACAGCGGGTCAAGAATGCCGTGATCGTGCCGACCGGGGCCAAGGGCGGCTTCTATCCCAAGCAATTGCCCGACCCGGTGAAAGACCGCGAAGGCTGGCTGGCCGAGGGCAAGGCGAGCTATCAGGTATTTATCCGCACACTGCTGTCGCTTACCGACAATATCGTCGAGGGCAATGTGGTGCATCCGCCGCAGATCGTCGTGCGCGATGGCGAAGATCCCTATTTCGTGGTCGCGGCCGACAAGGGCACCGCGACCTTCTCCGACGTTGCCAATGCCATCGCCGAATCGAAGGACTTCTGGCTCGACGATGCTTTCGCCAGCGGCGGATCGAAGGGCTACGATCACAAGGCGATGGGCATCACTGCGCGCGGCGCGTGGCTGTCAGTACGTCGTCACTTCCTTGAAATGGGCGTGGATGTGCAGACCGAACCCGTTCGCGTGGCCGGTTGCGGCGATATGTCGGGTGACGTTTTCGGCAACGGGATGTTGCTGTCAAAAGCGCTCAAGGTCGTTGCCGCGTTCGATCATCGCCACATCTTCCTCGATCCCGAACCCGATCCGGCGGCAAGCTGGGCAGAGCGCGCGCGCATGTTCGCATTGCCCCGCTCAAGCTGGGACGATTACGACAAGAGCCTGATTTCGGCGGGCGGCGGCGTGTTCGCGCGTTCGATGAAGGCGATCCCGCTTTCGGCTGAGGTGCAGGCCATGCTTGGCGTGGTCGAGGCGGAACTGGACCCCGAATCGCTGATCTCGGCCATTTTGCGCGCGCCGGTCGATCTCCTCTGGTTTGGCGGCATCGGCACATACGTGAAGGGCAGCCAGCAGAACAATATCGATGTTGGCGATCCGGCAAATGATTCTTTGCGCGTTTCGGCCGATGAAGTGCGCGCGAAGGTGATTGGCGAGGGTGCGAACCTTGGCACCACGCAGGCGGCGCGTATCGAGTTCTCGCTGAACGGCGGCAGGATCAACACCGACTTCATCGACAATTCGGCAGGCGTCGATTGTTCGGACAACGAGGTCAATATCAAGATCGCACTTGCCGCCGCAAAACGCGCGGGCAGGCTGACCGAGGATGCGCGCGTCGACCTGCTGGTATCGATGACCGACGATGTCGCGCACATCGTGCTGGAAGACAACCGGTTGCAGGCGCTGGCGCTCTCCATCGCCGAGCGTGGAGGGGTCGCAGCTATGCCATCATGGTCGCGGCTGATCGACGTCCTCGAAGAGGGCGGCGATCTTGATCGCAAGACCGAGGGTCTTGCGGGACCGGAAGATCTCGCCCGTCGCGCTGCGTCCGGGCAGGGCATGACCCGGCCGGAACTGGCGGTGCTGCTGTCCAGCAGCAAGCTGGTGCTGCAACGTGAACTTGAGGAAAGCCCGGTTGTAGACGATCCGGTTCTGGAAGAAGAACTGATGGCGGCCTTCCCGCCACAGATGCGCGAAGCCTTCGAGACCGAGATCACGCACCACCGCCTGCGTCGCGAGATCATCGCGACCAAGCTGGCCAACCGCATCGTCAATCGCATGGGTCCGGTCCATCCGTTCGAACTGTGCGAGGAAGAAGGCTGTTCGCTGGCGCAAGTGGCGTCGGCCTTTGTCGCCGCGGAGCGTCTGCTCGATCTGCGCACTACATGGGATTTGCTCGATCAGGGTGCCATGCCCGAAGCCCTGCGGCTGGCGCTGTTCGAACGCATGGGGCAAGGATTGCGCGGCCATATCGCCGATGTGGTGCGCGCCGGGCGCGGCACACTCCAGCCAGCTATCCTGCTCGAAGACCTGTCCGGCGGCGTCGCGCTGCTGTCGCACACCGCCGCGCAATTGCTGCGGGGTGAGGCGCAGGCGCAGGCGCGGCAGATGGCGCAGGAACTGGCGGCTGCCGGAACCCCGCCTGAAATCGCCGCGCGGCTTGTCCATCTGTATGACATGGATGGCGCAATCGGCCTCGCCCATCTGGCGGGTGTTCTGAATGTCGATGCCGGCGCACTTACCGGGGCCTTTGCCGATCTTGGTGCGGCACTAGGGGTGGATTGGGCGCAGCAGGCGGCGCGCCGGATGAATCCGTCCGATCCGTGGGAACGCCTGCTGGTGGCGGGCCTTGCGCGCGATTTCCAGCAGATGAGGCTCGATTTCCTGATGCGCTCGCAAGGTGCGGCCCCCGGTGTTTTCGTGGCCGATTGGCTGGCCGCGAATGGCGGTTCGGTACGCCAGTTCCGCAGTCTGGTGGCGCGGGCGCAGGCGGCGGCCACGGTCGGTCCGGCGATGCTGGCGCAAGTCGCCAGTCAAGCGCGAACGCTGCTGGGGCGCTGAAAATCGGCGTGGGCCGCGAAAGCCATTGGAGGGAAAGGGGTTGGTTCAGGCACGGCCTGTCTATATACGCAGGTATATAGCCTTGCCGGAGTCTGCATGATCCTCCTCGTTCGAATGCTGCTGGTTCTCGCATTTTCCAGCTTTATGGTGACCGGCCATGCATCCGCGCAGGAGCGGGGACCGCTGGTCCTGGCCGCCGTGAGCATGCAGGAAGCCCTGACCGACGCTGCCAATCGCTGGGCGGCCTTGAACCATCCGCGCCCCGTCCTTTCGTTTGCCGCCTCTTCCGCGCTTGCACGGCAGGTTGAAGCCGGCGCGAAGGCCGATCTGTTCGTTTCGGCGGACGAAGAATGGATGGACTACTTGCAGGGCAAGGCGTTGCTGCGGGCGGGAACGCGGGCGCGATTGACCGAAAACAGGCTGGTGCTGGTGGCTCCGGGAACGAGCGCGCTCAAGCTGCGTATCACGCCGGGTTTTGCACTGGGCCGCGCACTGGGCAGCGGACGCCTGGCGCTGGCTGATCCGGCGACCGTTCCGGCGGGCCGCTATGCCAAGGCCGCGCTGGAACGGCTGGGCGTCTGGCGCGACATCGCGGGGCGGATCGTGCCTGCCGAAAATGTTCGCGCGGCATTGGCGCTGGTGGAACGCGGGGTGGTGCCGCTCGGCGTGGTCTACGCCACCGATGCGCGCGCATCGGGCAAAGTGCGGGTGATCGGAATGTTTCCCGCCAGCAGTCATCCGCCGATCACCTACCCGGTGGCGCTGTTGAAGACGTCGAGCCATCGCGAGGCCGAAGCGTTTCGCCGATTCCTCATCTCGCGCGAAGGCCGGACTATCCTTGCCCGCCGAGGCTTTGGTGCGCGCTGAATGACGCTGGGACCGGAGGAATGGGAGGTCGTCCGCCTTTCGCTGAAGGTCGGCGCCGTCGCGGTTGGCCTGTGTCTGCCGCTGGCATTCGCTCTGGCGTGGGCGCTGGCGCGGGGGCGCTTTCCCGGCAAGGTCGTGCTCGATGCCCTGGTGCATCTGCCGCTGGTCCTGCCGCCCGTGGTCATGGGATGGCTGCTGCTGATCGCCTTCGGGCCGCAAGGGCCGGCCGGGCGCTGGCTTGAAGCGTGGTTCGGCATGACGTTCATGTTCCGCTGGACCGGCGCGGCGCTGGCGGCTGGGGTAATGGCGCTGCCGCTGATGGTACGGGCGATGCGCCTGTCGATCGAAGCGGTCGATCCCCGGCTGGAACAGGCAGCGATGACACTGGGCGCATCGCGCTGGCGCACGTTCCGCACGATCACCCTGCCGCTGGCTTTGCCCGGCGTGATTGCGGCGACAGTCCTGGGGTTTGCGCGGTCGCTGGGCGAATTCGGTGCGACGATCACGTTCGTTTCGAACATTCCGGGTGAGACCCAGACCCTGCCGCTGGCGATCTACAGCGCGCTTCAGGTTCCCGGAGCAGAGCCGCAGGTCGTCAGGCTTGCGGTGGTTTCGGTCCTGCTTTCGCTGGCCGCGCTGATCGTGTCCGAAGCGCTCGCCCGGCGTACGGGAAGGGGCGGCCATGTCCTTTGAAATACGTGTGCAGCGGCAACTGGGCGATGCATCCGTATCGGCGGATTTCGACGCCGGGGCAGGCCTGACCGCGCTGTTCGGCCCTTCGGGTGCGGGCAAGACATCGCTGCTGAACATGGCCGCCGGGTTGTTGCGGCCCGATGCCGGGCGCATCGCGGTGGGTGGCGAAGTCCTGTTCGACAGCGCGGCAGGCATTGATCTTTCGCCGCAGGAGCGGCGCGCGGGGTATGTGTTTCAGGACGGGCGTCTGTTTCCGCACATGCGGGTGCGCGACAACTTGCGTTATGGCGCGGACCGTGCCCATGGGCAGGCGTTGATGTCGCTGGAAGATGCGGCGGATTTCCTGGGTATCGGCGCCTTGCTTGAGCGCTGGCCCAAGACGCTGTCGGGTGGAGAAGCGCAGCGTGTCGCCATCGGGCGCGCGCTTTTGAGCGGCCCGCGTTTTCTGCTGATGGACGAGCCTCTGGCGGCGCTGGATCGTTCGCGGCGCGAGGAAGTCCTGGCCGTGATCGAGCGTTTGCGCGACGAATTGCGCTTGCCGATCCTCTACGTCAGCCATGACCGCGCGGAAGTCGTGCGGCTGGCTGGGCTGATCGTCGAAGTCTGAGAGCGCACGGTTGACGAGGAGGCGCGGAATCATCGGGCGCAAGAAAGTTGGCAACGGTGGGTATTTTTGACGCCGGTCAGTTGACGAAGGCGCGCTTTTGGCCAAACCGGGCGGAAAGCTGGGAGGATTCGAATGGCTGGGAATACGCAGATGGAACGTGCGGATGTCATCATTGTCGGCGCAGGCCATGGCGGGGCGCAAGCGGGCATTGCGCTGCGTCAGAACGGTTTTGAAGGTCGTGTGCTGGTCATCGGGCGCGAACCCGAAATTCCCTATGAACGTCCCCCGCTGTCCAAGGAATATCTTGCCCGCGAAAAGACCTTCGAACGCATCTGCATCCGCCCTGCGCAGTTCTGGGTCGACAAGAACATCGAGATGAAGCTGGGTACGGAAGTCGTCTCGCTCGATCCGTCTGCACACACTGTGACGCTGAGCGACGGCTCGCAAGTGGAATATGGCAAGCTGATATGGGCGACCGGCGGCGATCCGCGCCGTCTTTCGTGCATGGGCGCCGAACTGGCCGGTGTTCACGCCGTGCGTACCAAGGAAGACGCCGACCGGCTGATGACCGAACTTGACGCCGGAGCCAGGCGCGCGGTGGTGATCGGCGGTGGCTATATCGGTCTGGAAGCAGCCGCGGTGCTGACCAAGTTCGATGTGCATGTGACCCTGCTTGAAGCGCTGCCGCGTGTGCTGGCGCGCGTGGCGGGTGAATCGCTCTCGGAATTCTACCAGGCCGAACACCGCGCCCATGGCGTCGATCTGCGCACGGGTGCGGCGATGGACTGCATCGAAGGCGATGGCACCAAGGTGACCGGCGTACGCATGGCAGATGGATCGGTGCTTCCCGCTGACATCGTGATCGTCGGCATCGGCATCATCCCCTGCATCGGGCCGCTGATCACGGCGGGTGCATCGGGGGGCAACGGCGTGGACGTGGATGAATTCTGCCGCACATCCCTGCCCGATATCTATGCGATCGGCGATTGCGCGGCGCATGCCAACGATTTTGCCGACGGCGCGGTGATCCGGCTCGAATCGGTGCAGAATGCCAACGATATGGCGACGGTTGCAGCCAAGGATATCTGCGGCGCGCCTGTGCCTTACAAGGCAACGCCGTGGTTCTGGTCGAACCAGTATGACCTCAAGCTGCAAACGGTTGGGCTTTCGACCGGCCATGACAACGCCGTGCTGCGCGGCGATCCGGCAACGCGCTCGTTCTCGGTGGTCTATCTCAAAGCGGGCAAGGTCATTGCGCTCGATTGCGTGAACATGGTCAGGGATTATGTCCAGGGCAAGAAACTGGTCGAAGCCCGCGCCCAGATCGCGCCCGAATTGCTCGCTGATGCCAGTGTGCCGCTGAAGGAAATGGCGACGTAGGAATTTGCTCGCGCAGAGGCCGCAAAGACCGCAGAGTTAAGGGCAGGTCGCGTCGCGGCGGAGTTTTACAGCAAACTCTGGCCTGATGTCCGAATTGTGCCAGCGCCTATGCGCTGTTTCTCTGCGGTCTTTGCGCGAACATTTTCAAAGCCCACCGTGCCGCATCTGCCACCGCTGGATCGGCATCGTCGAGCAATGCGGATACGGGCGCCAACAACCGCAGATCCCCGCTGTTGCCTGCGGCATAAAGGCAATTGCGGACCATGCGGTCGCGCCCGATCCGCTTGATCGGGGAACCGCTGAACACCTTGCGGAATGTCGCATCGTCAAGCGTGAGCAGTTCCGCCAGTCGCGGTGCGGCCAGTTCCGCGCGGGGCAGGAACGCGCGGTTGGCCTGTGCGCTGGCGGCAAAGCTGTTCCATGGACAGGCGGCAAGGCAATCGTCGCAACCATAGATGCGGTTGCCCATCGCGGCGCGGAACTCCTCTGGCACCGGTCCCTTGTGTTCGATCGTCAGATACGAAATGCAGCGCCGCGCATCGAGGCGATAGGGCGCTGGGAAGGCCTGCGTCGGGCAGGCGGCCTGGCAGGCGGTACATGATCCGCAGCGGTCTGGATGCGGCTGGTCCGGGGCAAACTCCAGCGTGGTGTAGATCGCGCCGAGGAACAGCCAGGAACCGTGCGTCCGGCTGACAAGGTTGGTGTGCTTGCCCTGCCAGCCAATCCCCGCCATCTGCCCCAGCGGCTTTTCCATCACCGGCGCTGTATCGACGAAGACCTTGACCTCTTCGCCCGGTGCCTGCGCCACCAGCCAGCGCGCGAGCGCCTTGAGGTTGCGCTTCACCACGTCATGATAATCGCCGCCTTGCGCATAGACTGAAATGCGTCCGCGATCGGGATGGGCTTCGAGCGCGCGCGGATCGGCGGCGGGGGCATAGCTCATCCCCAGCGCGATCACGCTGCGCGCCTGCGGCCACAGCGATTGCGGCCCGCGTCGGTGGTGGAGCCGCGTCTCCATCCATTCCATCGTGCCGTGGTGGCCATCGCCCAGCCATTGTTCCAGCCGCGCGCCAAGCTGCGGATCATCGGTGGCAGGCGCGATTCCGCAGGCGGCAAAGCCAAGGCGCGCGGCCTCCGCCTTCAGCCGGTCCATCAGAAACCCTGTCGCGCCGTTAACCAACCTTGCTGCCTCGCTCGTTCATCCGCTATCGCTAGGGCCATGATCCATGAAAATCGAGCTAGGGGAATGGCCCGTGTCCGGCAACGGCGTTGAGGCCCACGGCGTAGAACTCGCGATCGAGGCGCGCGGTCTGGTCAAGCGCTTCGATGGCTTCACCGCCGTCGATGGCGTGGATATTTCGGTGCCCAAAGGCTCGATCTACGGTATCCTTGGGCCGAACGGTGCGGGCAAGACCACCACTTTGCGGATGCTTCTGGGCATCATCGATCCCGATGAAGGCTATCGCCGCGTACTTGGCTGCGAACACCCCACGGACGTTGCGCGCCGCATCGGCTATCTTCCCGAAGAGCGTGGACTCTATCCAGCGATGAAAGCCTATGAGGCGATTGCCTTTCTGGCCGCCCTGCGCGGGGTGCCGCTCAAGGAAGGGCGCCGCCGGGGCCGCGAAATGCTGGAAGAGCATGGCTTGGGCTATGCCGCAGACCGCCAGATCCGTCAGATGTCGAAAGGCATGGCGCAGCAGGTCCAGTTGCTCGGCACGCTGGTCCACCAGCCCGATCTTGTCGTGTTCGATGAACCCTTTTCAGGTCTCGACGCGCTTAACCAGGGCAAGCTCGAACGCATGATCCGTGCGCTGGCAGAGCGGGGCACGACCGTGATTTTCTCGACCCACGTCATCGCCCATGCCGAACGGCTGTGTGATTCTGTCGCGATCATCGCAGGCGGCAAGGTGCCCTTCGCAGGCCCGGTCGACGTGGCGCGAGACCGCTTGCGCCCGCAGGTGCGGCTGGAAACGCGTGCGCAGGACGGCCCTTGGCGCGCGGCACTGCCCGCCGATGCGCGGCACGAAGGCGCATTGTGGTATTTCACGCTGCCTGAAACGGGCGTCGAACCGTTGCTGCGCGCGCTGATCGAAGGCGATGCGGGCATTCTCAGCCTGTCTATCGAGCGGGCAGGACTGCACGATGCCTTCGTTGCCATCGCGGGCGAGGCGGCGGCAAGGGCGCTTGAAGAAGAGGGGGGCGAAGCCCGATGACCGGCCTTTCCGAAAAGCTGCGCGCGGCGCTGGTAATCGCCCGGCGCGATTTCGTGGCGGTGATCTGGTCCAAGACCTTCATTTTCTTCCTGATCGGCCCGGCGTTTCCGGTGCTCGTCGGCGGGCTTGCCGGGAACATCGGCGCCAAGGTCCAGCAGAACGTCGATCGCCCGACCATCGGTCTGGCGATGAGCGGTGCCGACGCCGACCGGATGCTGGCGGCCCGCGAGGAGCTTTCCGGCCGTCTTGCCGGAACGATCCCGCAGGTCGTCGTGATCCGGCGGTTGGAACCAGGCGAACAGTTTGACGCCCGCGCCGCATTGGCGGACAGCGGCCGGCAGGTGACCGCCGTGGTGGGGGGGACGCTCGATGCGCCGACCCTGGCGGGTCCGAAGGAACGCGTGCGGCAATGGGTGGGGCTTGTCTCGAACCTTGCCGCCCATGCGCGCTCTGGCACGGCCATGGTCTATCCCGATGTGGCGGTGGAGGAGGTGACCGGCAGCGTCGCCAAGGTACGGACCGGCCAGGCCTATACCGCGCAGGGCGGGCAAGTGCTGCTGTTCCTGCTGACGATGCTGCTTGCAGGCATGGTCCTGTCCAATCTGGTCGAGGAAAAGGGCAACAAGATCATTGAGGTGCTGGCGGCGGCCATTCCGATGGATGCGATGTTCATGGGCAAGCTGTTTGCGATGCTTGGCGTCAGCATGGTCGGCATCGTGGTGTGGGGTGCGGTTGGCGGGGGCCTTGTGCTGGCAGGGGGGCAGGGGTTGCCCACAATGGCCACGCCTGCGGTGGGCTGGCCGCTGTTCCTCGTGCTGGGCTTCCTCTATTTTGCCATGGCCTATCTCCTGATGGGATCGTTGTTCCTGTCCATCGGCGGCATGGCCAGCACCGTACGCGAGGTGCAGACGCTGTCGATGCCGGTTTCGATGTTCCAGCTGATGGTGTTCTTCTTTTCCAGTTATGCACTGACGGCGGCGGGCACCTGGGTCGAATGGGCATCGTGGATTTTCCCCGTCAGTTCACCTTATGCCATGCTGGCGCGTGCGGCGCAGCATGAAGAAGTCTGGCCGCATCTGGTGGCACTGGGTTGGCAGGTACTATGGGTTGTGCTGATCGTGCGCGCAGGCGCGCAGATGTTTCGCCGGACAGTGATGAAATCCGGCCCTTCGCGGGGCAGGACATCGCGCGGGCGCGTTTTTTCCCGTCTGTTCGGCCGATCCGCGCAAAATCGCCGGAAGGCTTGAAAGACGGCAATTTCTTCTCACCTATGATATTCATCACGACGGGAATGGCGGGCTGTGGTTAGTCTTTGCCATGTCTTGCCGGTGGGCCACCGCCCCCCGGGTTTCTCACCCTTCCGGCCCATCGGCAGGACACACCAAGGTTGCCGCAATGATGCATGAACCGGTTTCTCGATATGTGCCCCGCCGTCGCTTTCTGGCCTTGCTGGGAGCGGGCGTCGCGATGCCGCTGGCCAGTGCCTGCAGCGCAAAGCCCGCGGCCAAGGGCACCTTCCCGATCCAGAAGACCGAAGCGGAATGGAAGCGGGTGCTGACGCCCGAACAATTCTATATCCTGCGCGAGGAAGGCACGGAACGCCCCGGCACGTCCGCACTGCTCAAGGAAAAGCGCAAGGGCACCTTCGTCTGTGCGGCAGATGGCAGCGCGCTGTTCGCCTCGTCCACCAAGTTTGAGAGTGGCACCGGCTGGCCCAGCTTCTGGAAGCCGCTGCCGCGCGCGGTGGGGACAACCACGGACCGTTCGTTGGGCATGTCCCGCACCGAAGTGCATTGCGCGCAGTGCGGCGGCCATCTGGGCCACGTTTTCAACGATGGGCCTCAACCCACCGGGTTGCGGTATTGCATCAACGGCGATGCCCTGAAATTCCGGCCTGCCTGATTCAATTCGGGCGGCCAGATTTTCCCGAAGCAAAGTCATTGACGCTAAATGGCGATCTGCCATCGGGAAATCGTGCGCAAGTTTCTCGCCATTGTTTTCCTGCTGCTCCCGTTGCTGTGGCTCACCTGGGCATGGAAGCCGCTTCCGCCCGATGGGGACAGCAGCCGCGTCCGCGTTGACTGGCTGACACCCCAGGTCCCGCCTGCGGAACGGGCAGCACTGGGTGCGTTCACCTTGCAGGGACTTTGGCGGTTGCAGTCCGACAATCAGCGCTTTGGCGGATATTCCGCGCTGGTAGCGCTGCCATCGGGCCATTTCCTTGCCGTCAGTGATCGCAATGGCTGGCTGGGCTTCGGCCCGCAGCTTGGTGCTGGAGCGCACGTAATGCCTACCGGGCGGACGCTGGTGCGAAGGTTGCGCAAAGGGCCGAATGAATCCTTCGACGTCGAATCTGTCGTGCGCGATCCGGTGGATGGCTCGCTCTGGACCGGGCTGGAAAGCGAGTGGCACGTCGCGCGGATTGATCCTGAAACAGGACTGGCGGGCTTCCATGCAGTGCCGCCTTTGGTTGACTGGCCCGAAAACGGAGGCGCCGAAGCGATGGCGCGGCTGGCCGACGGGCGTTGGATCATGCTGTGCGAATCGTGTGG
Source organism: Novosphingobium sp. CECT 9465 (assembly GCF_920987055.1). Classification (NCBI taxonomy): domain Bacteria; kingdom Pseudomonadati; phylum Pseudomonadota; class Alphaproteobacteria; order Sphingomonadales; family Sphingomonadaceae; genus Novosphingobium; species Novosphingobium sp. CECT 9465. The sequence continues at coordinate 3,484,885 of NZ_CAKLBX010000001.1, read as the reverse complement.
CGGCGGACGCGGGGGGCTGCATCTGGGGCTGCTGTTTGCAGGCCGTCCCGGCCTGTCGCCCTCGCAGAAATTCGGGATATTGACACCTGCGGGGTTTGATCCGGTCGATATGGCGCCGCTGCCCGATGGGCGCCTGCTGATCCTGACGCGCGGCTTCAACCTGTTTCCGCCCCGCTTCACCAGCCGTATCGTGCTGGCAGACATGGCGACGATCGATCCAAAGCGCCCACTGGCAACGCAGGAACTTGCCCGCATCGAAGGCCCGGCCTTGCGCGAAAATTACGAGGGCATGGCGATTCGAACGGAGGCGGACGGGCGCGTGGGAGTCTGGCTCATTTCGGATGCCAACGATACGGCATTCCAGGAAACGCGGGTGATGCAACTGTGGCTTGATCCGGCCAGACTGCCGCCGAAGGAATGAACCGCACAGACCAAAAGCCCCCTTTCCGCGATGGGAAAGGGGGCTTTTGAAATTCGTCCCTTGCGGGAGGCAGGTCTTAGGCTGCGGTCGCCTTGACCAGGTCGCGCTTCACCTTGAGGGCGCGCGAGCTGAGCTTGGTGTCCGACTGCTTGAGCAGCCAGTTGTCGAGACCGCCGTTGTGCTCGACCGAGCGCAGGCCGTGCGTCGAAACGCGGAACTTGAAGCTGCGATCCAGCTTCTCGCTCATCAGCGTGACGTTCTGCAGGTTGGGCAGGAACAGGCGCTTGGTCTTGTTGTTGGCGTGACTTACGTTGTGACCGACTTGGCGGCCCTTACCGGTCAGTTCGCAGATACGCGACATGGCTAAAACTCGCTTGGCTGTTCGATAACACTTATCGGGAAGGCGCGGCTCTTATCGATTCAACGGGCGAAGTCAAGGATTCGCACGTTGCGAAATGCCGTGGCGCGCATTAGCGCCAGCCCATGACCCGCTGGCCCCTTCCCGAACCGATGCGCGCCGCGCTGGATGAAGCGGCGCGCGCGCGCGATGAAGGCGAAGTGCCGATTGGCGCGGTCGTGGTCAAGGACGGCCGGATCGTCGCCCGCGCGCACAACCGCCCGCGGGCGCAATGCGATCCCACCGCCCATGCCGAAGTGCTGGCGATTCGCGCTGCTGCCACGGCGCTGGGGCAGGAACGGCTCGACGATTGCGACTTGTGGGTCACTTTGGAGCCTTGCGCGATGTGCGCAGGTGCGATCGTTCACGCGCGCATTGTCAGGGTGTACTACGCGGCGCCCGATCCCAAGGGCGGCGCGGTGGAGCATGGGGCGCGCCTGTTCGACCAGCCCGCCTGCCTGCACCGCCCCGAAGTCTATCCAGGCATGGGCGAGGCTGAATCGGCCGACCTGCTGCGCACCTTCTTCCGTGAACGAAGAGGATCATAGGCGGCTTGCAATGCGGCCATATCAGCGCCAATCAGCCGCGATGCGCGTTGCCTTGTACGAACCTGAGATTGCCGGAAACGTGGGGGCGGTGTTGCGTCTGGGCGCTTGCCTGGGGGCGGCAGTGGATCTGATCGAGCCGATGGGATTCCAGTGGGACGATCGCCGGGTCCGTCGAACGGCCATGGATTACATCGATCATGTAACTATCGCGCGCCATCCCGATTTCGCTGCGTTCACAGCAAAGGTCAGCCCTCACCGGCTGATCCTCTTCACCACGAAAAGCCAGCAAACACTTTATGACTTCAGCTTTCGCCCAGACGATGTCCTGCTGTTCGGCAAGGAAAGCGCAGGCGTACCCGGTGCTGTGGCCGATGCCTGTCACGCCTGCATCCGCATACCGATGCGGCCGCAGGTACGCTCGATGAACCTTGCCACGGCGGCAGCCCTGGCTCTGGGCGAGGCATTGCGTCAAACGCAACAAGCAGGATCATGAGTCTTGCATATCGGCGGCATTTCGGCAGCCGCGTTTGCGTAAAATGCAACTTACTTTGCTGTAAACGCACTTGTGATAGCGGCAGTCATTGAGCAAACAGGACAGGCCTTTCAGGCATCCTCTCCCAAACTTTCAAAGGGGCCGACGCAAGTTGGCCCCCTTTTTTTGCCGATCAGGGAAGCCGCGTGGTTTTCCCATGGGTGTGGTGTTGGCAAAATTGGCGCCATCGCAGGCAATGGGCACCTGTCAAGACCAGTCCGGCGCCTCTTTGCAGCGCCGGACCGGAATCAGGCTATGCGTCCCACAGCACGTGGATCGCATCAGGTCCACGCATGTTCAGGCCGCGAATCTGCGGGTGGGGATAGGCCGGGTCGAAACGCAGGTTCGGCAAATCGAGCATCGCATCGAGCGCGACTTCAATTTCGGCCAGTGCCATATGCATGCCCATGCACATGTGCGGGCCGAAGCCGAAACTGAGCAGCGGGCGCATCGGCCGCTTCAGCCACAACCGGTCAGGATCTTCGTAGGTTTCAGGATCGCGGTTGGCCGATGCGATCGAGAGCAGGACCGCGGTGCCCTTGGGAATGACCTGTCCGCCCACTTCCATGTCACGCGCAGCAACGCGCGCCACGGCGCCAGCCGTAGGATCGCGGCGCATCGTTTCCATGACCGCCTTGGGGATGAGCTTACGGTCCTGCCGTACTTCGTCCAGCACATCGGGATTTTCGAGAAGCTGGACCATCATGTTGGCAAAGCTGCGCGTGGTCGTCTCACCGGCAGCAAGCAGCAGCATGCGGATAAAGGCGGCGATTTCGGCGTCGGTGAAGCGCTTTCCTTCGTGTTCCACCTGCATCATGTAGCCGAGGATGTCTGCGCGCATTTCGCCACGCGCACGGTACGCCTGAACGATCGGCAGCAGCGTGTCATACATCGATTGGCCCGCAACCATCGATTGGGGAATGGTGATCTTGGCAACTTCGGGGTCGGTTTGCGGCGCGGCGACGACCTGAATCGCCCAACTGGCAAGGTTGCCCAGCAGGTCCTCGTCATGGGGAAAGCCGAAATAGGCGTACATCGCCCGGATCGGGAACGGCAGGGCGAATTCGCGCAACAGGTCGGCCTTGCCCGCAGGACGCAATTTGGCGATGAATTCCTCGACCACGACCGGGCGGATCAGCGTGTCGATCAGCTTGCGGATCTCGCTGCGCATGAAGGGCTTCTGCAAGGTGGCGCGGAACTTGTCGTGTTCCTCCCCGTCCATCGCGGTCAGCAGCATGTTGTCCACCGCCGCACCGAAGCCGTCACCCACGATATAGCTCTGCCAGTCAGCCGGGTTCATCAGGACCTGATGGATGTCCTTGTACCGCAGCAAGGTCACGACAGGACGGCCGGACATCATGTAGTCGGCCATTGACGGGATATTGTTCTGGATCAGGAGATCGCCGTGCATCACAGGGCATTTCCCCCGCATTTCGGCAAACATCGGATAGGGGTTGCTCGGTGCCTTGCCGGAATAGCCGTTGGTCACCAGAGAATAGTCGGCGACCATCTGGTCGAGCATGGCTTCGTTCTTGTTCATCGTTTCCACTCGTTCCCTACGCCCGCAGGCGAAACTGACGCCTGATCGTTCTAGTCCGCACGGCCATCTGCCTGAAGGCAAGTCTTTTGAATGCCGTAAAGCGCTTGCGCGCCGGGATGGCAAAGTTCGGACGCTCTGCCCGGAGACCGGGTCAGCGGAAATATCGCGCAGGTTTGCGTAAGCCGAAGTGCGATGTGCAGGAAACAGCTGCGGCCTGTTGCCATCCGTCCGGTTGCGCGACCGGAACAGTCACGGCCACTACGCTACACGCCATCTGAAAGGCGTGGGACAGCACGGTGATGGTGCGTTGCCGGACCGGGCGGAATCCTGTCACGGGCAACATGTTGCTGTTGCCGCGCGCAGGATTCCCGTCAGTGGATCAGTAGGCGCCCGGAGGCGAGATCGGGGTAGCCCCGGTAAGGTTGCGGCCAAAGATTTCATAGCCGATTGCGGGGATGTTCTGGATGTGGCGAAGGCCCATCGAAACATCCTTCCAATAGCGCGAAATCGGCTTGTCGAGCGAAAAGGCCGAACTTCCTGCAAGGAACATCAGCGATTCGCTCGCCTGATGGGTCAGCTCGATCAGTTTGCCGCACTGCCCCCGACCGCGAGCCTTGGTCTCAAGCGTAAGCTCGGCACCGAGGCCAACCGCGTCGAGTTCTGCCGTCAGGTCGAACAGAATCAGCTTGGCAGTTTCGATCAGGGCAGCAGCTTCGCCCAGATCCCGCATGTAAGCCCCCGAACTGGTGCGCGGGCCGATGATCGTGGTCAGCACCGGCTTTTTGGGTGCTTCCGCACGAACGATTTCGAACATCGCCTCGACCGCGCCAATAAGCTGGGCGATCCCCGTGGTGCGGACTACAGGCACGGCGGGAAGCAGATCGGATGGCGCGCCGAAATGGCGCTTCGTCCGGTCGATCTGGCCGGCCCGCTCGTCCATCAGCACCATTTGCGCATCGGGGATGAAGACATCCGTGGCAATGCTGGTATCGGATCCTGTGCCCTGCATGCCCGTGACATACCAGGAATCCTTGATGGTAAGGTCGCTGAACGGGATGTAGCACATCGAAATTCCGGGTACGACCGGCCCTTCGTAGCCCTCAAGCACCACGCCCTGCTGTGCCCAGGTCGATTGGCGCGACCCGGACGTATATGGCCAGGCACCGTTGATGATCCAGCCACCGTCCACCTTGCGGGCCTTGCCCGGAGGATTGTAGGCACCGCACACCGCAGCCGGGCCGTTGGCAAATACCGCATCCTGCACACCATCGGGCGCAAGGCTGGTGATCCAGCTGGTGCCGTTCACGATCTGCACAACCCAGCTGATTGCCGGATCACCCTTGGCGATCTCCATTTGCACACGGCAGAAATCGGTGGGTGAAAGACCGAACCCGCCCAGCCGCTGGGGCAGGAGCATGCGCAGGAAGCCTTCTTCCTTGAGCATCCGGTCCACCGCCTCTGTAGGATTGCGTCGCCGTTCGCCTTCGGGCGCCTGCTCCATCAGAAAGGGGCGCAACTCTTTCGCCCGCGCTACCAGCGCATCGGCGGTTTCCTTGCTGGCCCAGGTCGACAGACCCTCGTTCGTTCTGGGCAACGATGCGGTAGCCATCTCCATTTTCCTCTCTATCTAAATCACATCTATCTAAATCAGGCGTGCTGTCGCGCGACGCGACGCACCCAATTCTCTATAACTTCCGGCGCTTCGTCCCACCGCATCGTCCAGGCTTCGGTGGCCGGGACAAGCAAGGTGCTCAACTGGAGCCGGACCAGGGTTTCGACGAATGCCTCATGGTCGAGTTCGGTCCCGATCAGGCTTTCGAAATGCGCGAACGTCGGCTGGAGCGCGGCGCTGACTGCGGCATTGTAGCGCGCAAAGCGACTGCGAAAGAACTCCAGATGGAAGCGCGGTTCCACTTCAAACACACGATCGGGTGAGTTTTCGTTGGTATAGCGCGAGTAGAATTGCATGACGCGGCGAAAACGTTCCGTCGGATCGGTGATGCCGTTGGCACAGGCGGCAAGACCAGTTTCAAACCCGACGCAGACGTATTCGGCCACAGCAGCCAGAACATCGTCCTTGTTCGAGAAATAGCGGTACAAGGTGCCGCGCGAAACGCCGCTGGCCTCGATGATGTCGCTCATCGAAAGGCGCCGGATTCCCCGTGCTGCAATCGCATCCAGTGCACCGGAAAGGATCTTGATGACGCTGGGCGTCAATTCAAGTTCGCTGCCGGGACCAATCGTTGCAATGGGTTCGTCCGGTATGAATTTCATGCCCCGTCCTTTTCCATTTCTTCGAGATTATGCGGAATGCTGACGTAACCCGGCAGGTGTTGGCCCCCGTCGACATTGATCATTTCGCCCGTGACGAACCGCGACATTTCCGAAGCAAGGAACACCACGACCGGACCGATATCCTTTTCCGGATCCCCCGCCCGCTTCAGCGGGTTGGTCGATGTGGCCATGTCGAGAAAGCCCGGAACGTCCTTGACCAGTTGCGCGAAAACCTGACCCATTCCGGTTGGGGCGATCGCGTTGACACGGATGTTGAACCGCCCCCATTCCACGGCTGCGCTGCGCGTCAGGCCGAGAATGCCCATCTTGTTGATGTTGTAATCGCTATGCAGCCACGCGCCGGTATTGGCATCGATGGAATAGAAATTGACGACGCTGCCACCGCCGCGCTTCTTCATGTGGGGCATGGCTGCCCGCATTGCCCACCATGTGCCCCAGACTCCCATTGCAAGGGTATCTGCGAGCATTTCGTCGGTCTTGTGTTCCAGCAGCACGTTGGGCGAAAGTTGCGAGGCATTGGTCACCAGCGTGTCCAGCCCGCCAAATTCATCGACGGCGCGCTGGACCATGGCTTCAACCTGCTCCTTCGAGCGCATGTCGGCGGACATGCCAATGGCTGCCGTGCCAAATTCGGCGCGGATTTCTGCGGCCACGGCTTCGGTAGCCGCACCATCGCGCCCGGTAATCAGGACCGATGCCCCTTCGCGGGCCATGCACCGGGAGATGCCATGGCCAAGTCCCTTCGCACCGCCGGTGACGATGACGACCTTGCCCTCAAGCAAGCGGTTCATGCAGTTTCTCCCACGATCTTATCCATTTCCATGCGTTCTTCGCACTTGTCACACGTCAGCACATAACCGCGAACCACGTTTGCCTGATCGACGAAAACATATTTCCCGCCAGTCTCGTCGTCCTCGATCGTGCGCCATTCTCCGACCGTTGCGGCACCAGGCGGCAGCAGATTGATCGGATAGAGCGTTGTCTTGACCTGAACCGAAAGCGGCGGAAAACGCATCGCTGTCGGTGTTCCCAGCGCACCGGGCGCAATGGCCCGCGCTGCGGCCATGATCGGCGTGACATAGGCCGATAGCCCGTGGGGGTATTCCGCACAGTCTCCGATGGCGAAAATGGAAGGATCGCTTGTCCGGCCAAATTCATCGACGCGGATGCCACGTCCGACATCAAGACCGGCCTCGCGCGCCAGATCCACCTTTGGACGTAACCCCACCGCCGACAGGACAAGGTCTGATTCAATCACGGTGCCATCGTCGAGACGGGCGACATAGCCCGGCGTTCCTTGCCGATAGTCGATCGTCTCGACCCTGCGGCCAAGGTGCCAGTCAACGCCCTTGTCAGCCAGAGCATCGCGGACCCGTTCGCCCACTTGCGCAGGCACGAGTTGCGCCAGCGGCTGCGGCATCAGGTCGACGACTGTCGCATTGTATCCGCTCGAAACCAGATCATTGGCAAATTCAGTGCCAACCAGACCTGATCCGATCACCAGAACGCGCCCGCCTTCGGGCAGTTCACGGCGAAACCTGTCGTAATGATCGAGCTGGTTGACGGCTATGGCGCGGTGCGCGGCCTCGCCACCGATCGGCGGGACAACAGGCTCGGCACCTGTTGCCAGTATCAGCGCATCGTAAGGGATGGGACCACCGGTGGTCAGCAGAGCCTTTGCGTTACGATCGATCGCCTCGGCTTCACGGCCAATGCGCGCATCGAGCCTGAGGTTGGCAATCATCTTTTCCGCTGGCGTTGTCACCAGGGTTGCCGCGTTCTTGCCTTTGGCCAGGGCCGTGGACAGCGCAGGCTTGGAATAGAAGTGGCCGGATTCGCCGGTCACCAATACCAGCCGGGCTTCGGGGGAAAGCCTGCGCAACTCGCGCAGGACCCCGAAGCCGGCAAGACCGCTTCCGACGACGACGATGGTTGGGGCAGCTTGGCCCGTCATAGCGATCAGAGGAACACGGCGAAGTTGGACATGCCGAGCACCGCCTGATCGACGATGATCTCACGCCGGGCAAGCTTGTAGATACCGTCAACATCGCGCCATATGTCGCGGCGTTCGGCGGTCATCTGCTCGTTGTGGGGATTGTCGCCACGGCTGCGCTCAAGGAACAGATAGCTGACAACTTCGTATTCGCCTGCCGCTTCGGTTTCGCCGATACGCACGTTGGTCACGAAGCGGCGGCAGCGCGAGGGCGGGTCTTCGGCCCAGGCGCTCTTTTGCATACGGCCGGTGCGCATCAGCAAGGAACCGTAATCCTCGTCGAAGTGGAACATCGTCCGCATCACATCGCGGTCACGATGTGCACCGGTACGCGTCAGCCGGATTGGCGCCTGATAGATGATGTCCTGCGCAAGCATCGCTACCCAATCGTCGAACCGGCGCTCGTCGAGAAGGGCAGCCTCGTCGTAAAGCGTTTCGAGGATGCGGTTGTAGATTTCCGAACCCAGCGGAACGCGGACCTTTGCGGTAAGGCCGCGCATGATGGTGGTGGCGTCTGGAGCGGCGGTCGATTTGGTGATCCAGGTCATGTCTTGTCCCTCGCTCAGGCTTCGCTCATCAGATCGTAATAGGCCATCCACCAGTTCCACTGCGTGTCATCCTTGGTGAAGCCGGGATAAAGCAGGCCTTCACCCACCCAGCCTTCAGGCCGTTCATGGCCGTGCAGGGCCTGATACTTCAGGGTGATGTCCTTGCTCACTGCGCCACGCGCATTGCGCATGATCACGGGCCATACGTCGGCGTCGTCCTGTTCGATCACGCCCGAAGTGCCAGTGTTCCAGATCGAATTCTGAAGCATGTCGCGCTTCATCTGTTCCGGCGCGTCCTTTTCGGCGAAGATGTAGTTGATGAACTCCACCTTGTCCGGGCCTTTGGGCATGTAGGTGTGCAGCGTCAGCGCACCCGACGAACCGCCATCGGTGCGCGGTGCGAAGATGAACGCGATCAGCACGTTCGGGAACATGCCGCCAACCTGCGGCGGAATTGTCGCAAGCTGGCGAACCTGGTCTTCACTGAGGTTCTTGAACAGCTGCGGAATCATGTCCTTGGTGATGCCGGGAGGCGTCAGCAGATTGAGGCGCTCTTCTGTCGACTTGCCTTCGAACGGCACGTCGGCAAACATCTTGAATGTCTTTTCAGCTTCAAGGCAGCGCAGCGAGTGGCCCTGCTTGCAGGAAACATCGACACCATACATGCCGGGAGCCTGATCGTAGATCGTTTCGGCCGTGCCGCCCATCACGCCACCTTCCATCAGCGAGCGATGGAGCGTCAACGTGTGGAAGCCGTCCGAGCCGGACTGTTCGCCCGGAACCTTCCAGTTGCAGGGCAGCACGAAGCGCTGCGGCGGGCCAAGCAGTTCCAGGCCGTTGTCCGTGCGGCAGAACAGCTGGTCGAGGTAGAACTTGATGTCGCCTAGGTATTCTTCGAACGAGGGGCCATCCACATTCCACGTTGCGAAGATCAGGCCGCCGTAAAGGTAGACCCGCGCCTTTTTCAGGCCGAGCGTGGACTTGTCGACATCGTTGCCGTGCATCTTCTCTTTTTCGACCGGCGCACCGATGAAATCGCCGTTCGGGCGGAACGCCCAGCCGTGGTAGATGCACTGGTGAATACGCTTGTTGCCAGCCTCACCCAGGCACACACGCATGCCGCGATGCGGGCACACATTCAGCGAGACATGAACGTCGCCGTCCTGTCCGCGAGCGACGATGACATTGTCTTCGGCCATGTCGCGCACGATGAAATCACCGACGTCGGGAATCTCGCTCTCGTGGCCGAGAAGCAGCCAAGTCTTGGCGAAAATCCGTTCCATTTCATGATGATAAAGCTCTTCGTCGGTCATTACCCGCAAAGACACTTCATTCGTATCACGTTTGACGAGATCGTCGAGCGACGTTCCATCACGCAATACCAGGCTGGTTTTCTGGAGCATGGCAGCTTCTCCTCGGGGGTTCTTTTCTATCTGATTCGAGATATACATATTGTATGGAAGGTGTTCAACATGTAAGTTGAGGCGTCACGAGCATACGGAGTTTCGCCATGAGCGGAGAGGGAAAGTTGAAGGTTGTCATTAACAAGCCTGCGTGCTGCGGCTACGGAGTTTGTGCAGAAATCTGCCCTGAGGTCTACAAACTGGACGAGAACGGCATCGTCTATGTCGATGAGGAAATCGTGCCCGAAGGCCTTGAGGATCGCGCTCGCGAAGGCGCCGATGCCTGTCCGCAGAACGCCATAAAGGTCGTCCCTGCCTGAGGGATCGATGCCGCGCTGCATGATGCGGTGACTTGCTTCAGGGGATTCAATTCAGGAGATTCGGGGGCGGCCAGTATCTGACTGGCCGCCCTTGCCTTGTTTGTGCCTTGTTTATGCCGGTGGCCGTCCGGGCGCTTCCATCCAGACATCGCGCGACGGGCTTCCTTCGGTATGGAAGCCCACCCACCCTTGGCATGTCTTCGGCATTTTCCGTCCCGAAAGATAGGCGCGATCTCGAACAGGGCCGCAATGTCCTTTCCGAAGGTAGGTTGCACATTCGGTGATAGCCCTGAAAAGCCGCCCCGAACACAAGTTGGCGCGCAGGCGCAGTTGGTGCTCAGACATAAACCACCGCTACATGCGGATACTATTTTGGAGAATTGACATGGCTGGACGTATCCCGCCCTTCACTGAAGCAGACTTCACGCTCTCGGCTGAAAAGCGCGCCGAAATCACCGAAGGTCTGACCGAACGCCAGGCGTTCATGGTCAACCAGTGGATGAATCTGCACGACAAGCTGAACGTGGGTGACTGGAGCGGCTTCGACCAGTTCATGGACAAGTCGAAGATGACTTACGACAACCCCAATCGTCCTGATCTCGGAACGTTCGAGCAGTGGTCGACATCGCCTGTCGCCCTCTACAAGACCTTCCCGCCCAGCCTTTATCGCACGCTCAAGGCGTGGGGCCGTGGCGACGACGAAATCTGCGTACTGTGCCACCACCACGGCAAACACACCGGCGGCCCTTACATGGGCGTCCAGCCAACCGGCAACCAGCTCGACGTGCTCTGGTTCAGCTGGATCAAGTTCGACGGCGACAAGATCGTGCACATCTACTCGATCTCCGACGTGCTCTCGATGCTGATCGACCTCGAAGTGATCGAAGCGCCGCAGCCGGTGGATCCCTACAAGTAAGACGGTCTTCCGCTCAGGAAGCGTCTGTCGATGCATTGGGGGGAGGCCGCAAGGCCTCCCCCTTTTGCGTTGGCAACCAATCAAGTCCGATGGCGGCAGGGGCATGTGCCATTGCCTGCCGCTCCCCCGCCCCGTGCGGCTTGCGCACCCTGTCCAAGGGAAGGCGCGCTTCAGTGTCTCGTGCCGATGATGCGAAGGGGCATGGATGCAGGAGATCGCGATGGAGGAAGGGCTGGAAACCAGGGCGTTTGTCCGCAAGATCGCCCGAAACCCAGCGTTTGCAGCCCATTGCGGAATTTGTGAGCAGGCCGGAACGCCTGTCGTGAGATCTGCGCCATCTGCGTGGAAGCGGTGGTCGAAGGTCGGAAATGTTTTGATGCAGGTAAAGTTGTCGCATGGCCCAGCGTGATCGCACAACGACCGCAAGTGTCTTGTCCGACGTTGCCGTTGCCAACGAACGGGGCGGACATTGCTGGACGGGATTCCTGCACGAAGGTCCGACCGCACCGATCAATCAGGAATTGATGATAAACAGATAAGCGCCATGATGTGCGCGGGGGATTAAGCGATGAATTACGATGTGATTGTCATGGGATCGGGAGCTGCCGGCCTGACTGCGGCGGTGACCGCTGCGAAGTCCGGGCTGAAGGTCGTGCTGCTGGAAAAGGCTGGCCATTTCGGCGGGACCACCGCAATTTCCGGTGGCGGCGTGTGGATTCCCGGAAGCCCGCAGGCCATCGCCGCGGGCATCGACGATAGCGTGGAAAAGGCGCGCGACTACGCTCTTGCCGTCGTCGGCAATCGCGCGGAGCGCGAGATCATCGAAGCGTACATGGCGGTCGGTCCCGAAATGGTGGCATGGCTTGGCGCAAACACCTCGGTTCACTTCCTGCTCTCGCCGCCGTCCTCGGACTGGTATCCAGAAGTACCGGGATCGGCGCATGAAGGGCGGCTGCTCGCACCGGCGGAGTTCGACGGCAAGACCCTGGGGGCTGATTTTTCGCGCCTGTCGAAGCCGCGCGAGGAGTTCAACGCGCCGGGTGGCATGATGATCGATCTGTTCGATTTGCCCTATATCGCGCGTCTGCCGGCGCCGGGCGCACTGTGGCACATGGCCAAGATCGCGGTCCGGTTCGCACTCGACAAGCGCAAGCTCGGACGCGGTTCGCGGTTGACCATGGGCACGGCGCTGGCCGGACGCCTGTTCAAGTCGGCCATCGATGCCGGGGTGGAATTGCGCGAGAATGCGCCGGTCGAGCGCTTGCTGGTAGAGGACGGCAAGGTCGTCGGGGTTCGCGCCACGATTGATGGAAAGAGCACCGACCTGAAGGCTGCGCGCGGCGTCGTGCTGGCATCGGGAGGGTTCTCCGCCAGTGCAGAATTGCGCAAGGCGTTCATCCCTTATCCCGACCAGCACATTTCGATCCTGCCCTATACCAATACCGGCGATGGAATCGCCGCAGGTCAGGCGGTTGGCGCGGCGATGGGCGCGGACAATCATGTCAATGCGGTCTGGGCGGTGGTTTCGACCAACACGCTCGCCAATGGCTATGTAGAGCGTTACGCCCACCTGATCGACATGTCGAAGCCCGGCTGCATCGCCGTGAACAACCAGGGTGCGCGTTTCGCCAACGAGGCGAGCCAGCATTTCGTCAGCGCCATGCACGCCACCGGCACCGTACCGGCACATATCATTGCCAGCGCGAAGAACGTGAAGAAGTATGGCATGGGGCTGGTTCTGCCGGGTGGCGGACGGCTCAAGGAGCTTCTGGCAAGCGGCTATCTGAAGAGCGGGAAAACCCTGGAGGAACTGGCTGCGCGGATTGGTGTCAACGCCGCCGGGTTGGTGGCCACGGCAGCCAGGGTGAATGCCGATGCGGCTACCGGCAAGGATACCGCATTCGGAAAGGGTGATACGCTGATCGATCAGGAAATCGGCGATCCGGGCCATGCGCCAAATCCATGCTTTGGCCCGCTTGGCGATGGTCCGTATTATGCCATCCAGATTTTCCCCGGCGATGGCTCGACTACCGTCGGCGTCAAGATCGATGCAAAGTGCCGGGTCCGCGGTGAAGATGGCCAGCCGATCCCCGGATTGTGGGCGGCCGGACTGGATGCAAACTCGATCTGGCAGGGCAAATCGCCTGCTCACGGTTGCAACGTCGGTCCCGCCATGGTGACCGGCTATATCGCCGGGAAGGCAATCGCAAGCTTATGAAGGGGCGAACCCCGGACCTTCCGCGCTCCGTGCGCTGGAAGGTCCGGGGTCGCCCTGATCGTCCGAAGTATCAGGCGGCCCGGCGCTTGGCCTCGGCAACCATCCGGTAGAGACCTTCGTTATAGGTCATCAGCTTTTCCTGGCTGAGATTGCGGTACGGCGTCATCGGGCACAGCGAATCCACCACCGTCCAGAACGGCTCGATCTGTTCGAGAACTTCGTCCACCGACCCGCACTTGACGAAGGCCTGGACGACCTCGTCGCTGACATTCTTGATGACGCTGGAAACATCGCCATGTTCGCCCGCCGCCAGCTGGCATGAACGGGCCAGATCACCGAACCCGATCGCGTCGAAGAACGGCTCGTATTCCTTGTAACCGATATAACCGGCAACGGTTGCGCGACTGTCGTCGATGGCTTGCTGCTTGTCGTCGTTGATCGCGATCCAGGGCCAGGCGTTGACTTCCACGTCGCTGCGCTGGCGGCCGAAACGGGCCAGTTCAGCCTCGATGAACGCCTTTTTCTGGACGGTGTAATCAACCGTCCACAGCGCATGGACCATCAGGCCATCGCTGATTTCAAGCGCGAGGCTGGTCAGCTTGTCCTTCAGTGCGGCGATCCAGATCGGAATGCGTTCGCGCACCGGAGGTGCGGTCATCATCATCTCGGTCCATTCGGCGTTGAAGTATTCGCCGTGAATCGGCTCCATCCCCTTGTGCGCGTTGGCGTTTACATAGCGGACGACCTTCACGACTTCGCGCAGATGCGTCAGCAGCTTGCGCTTGGGTTCGCCGTAGATACCGCACACCGCGCTGTGCAGCGAGGTCCCCAAGCCGAGGATGAAGCGGCCCTGGGTGATCGTGTCGGTTTCCATCGCGGCAAATGCGGTCTCGACCGGACTGCGGGTCCCCGCCACGGCAATACCGGTCGATACCTTCAGCTTGTCGGTCATCGCACCGACTGCCGCCATCGGCACGAACGGAGGACCGTAGATCTGCAAGGAAAAGCATCCCTCGAAGCCTACGGCCTCCATCTGTTTGGCAATACCGCCCATGACCGGCGCGGGAAGCACGGGCATGACGCCCCACCAGCGACGCTCGCCGCCGGTTGCATTCAATAGGCTGGTCATTATTTCTGATACCCGATGATTTCGCTGCAATCCGTGCTGACATTGTCGCGATAGGCAAAATCGCCGCGCGCCTGACGTTCGGCCAGTGCCAGCATCAGCACACGATATTTCTGTCCTGCTTCATCCAGTGGCGAATGCAGGTCCTTGCGCGGTTCGCTGTGCATGTAGCGCGGGCTTTGCGGGCTGGTCATCGAACTGTCCTGCCGCGAAACCTTGTAGCTGGCCTTGGGCATCACGTAGCGGAAGGGATTGCTCTTCTTCACGTTGCTCGTGTTCATCGCATAGTCGAGCCGGGTCCTGTCGCGCGTTTCGGGTACGCACGGGTGGAACAACTGCACGTTATCACCGGGGCTGAACCGGCCATAGGCAATGGCGGCGTGGCTGCGCAGGTAAATGCGGATCACCTGACGGACCTGCTGGACATCGGCCTTCACGCCGCCGAACAGTTTCATCACCGGCGCGACCGACTTGTTCACGCAGGTACGGACCATGGTGATGGTTTCGCTGTCGTGAAACACCTCGACCGTTTCCTTGTCCATCTTCTCGTCGCCGACGACATCGGCATGAAGAAAATCGGCATGCGTGAGATCGATCAGGTTTTCGAGGCTTAGCGGGGCGCAGCAATCGAACCGCACCGTGCCCAGCATGTGCAGGGGCAGGCCGCCGTCTTCAGGCAGGTAGGGGATGCTTGGCACATGTTCCGGGGCGGCATTGGCGGGATTGCCGAACCAGCCCCAGACATAGCCATACTTCTCGATCACCGGATAGCGTCCGGCGGCATCGGAAAATGCGGTTTTTGCCCCCTGCAGCCCTTCGGCAGGATGAAATTCCGAAGCAACTGCAAGGCCGTTTTCCCGCCACAGGAAATAGGGCTGCGAATAGACCGCACGACGGACAGGCTTTGCTTCCACCGCGAAGCTGTGGGCAAGCGGAAACCAGGCATCCTTGAGCACGATGTCGTGCGGAACCCAGGAATTGACCTTTGCCGCAAACGTGCGCGGATCGGAGGAAATCGGATCCTCGTAGTCGAGGGTCGGCGCACTGTCATTGATATCGAGCATTGCGATCTCCTTTTCCAGATCAGGCAGCGACGGCGCTGTCGGCGCGGTTGGCAATTTCGCGGCGCAAATCAGCCGCGTGGATGGAAGCAGATGGTTTGGTGACGCGAAGTTCGGCACCGTCCACCGTCGGCAGGACGCGGAACGGTGCGCCCAGTGCCATGGCTTTCGCGGCAAGGCTGCGACGCCCGGCCTCCAGCTTTGCCCGCCAGCGAACCTGCGTGACGCCGCGCGCAGCTGGAACCGGCGCAATGGTGGCGCGCAACAGCGGCATGAAGGCATCGTCGCGCAGCAACAGCTCGCTTTCGCCGGTTATCGCATCGGTCGAGATACGCAGAGTCACGGGAAAATCAGAGATGAACGGAGCGGGCCAGCTCGGCGTCGACCACTGGCATGACCGTTCAAGCACGAGGCGGCCATCCTGTTCGACCAGTTCGGCCATGAGATATGGCGTGAACTTGATGCCGCGGATGGCGATGACCAGTGCGGGATTGTCGAACAGGGCATTGATGAAGTGTTCGTGGCCCAGAGCGACATTCTCGGTGCCTGCCAGCGGCAGGGTTTCGGCCAGAGGCGCAGGTGCTGCTGCCTTGGCGTCAAGGTTCACGCGAACAAAGCCACCGCTTTCCGCCACCGCAAAGGCGCGGGCGCGATAGACGGGCGGGAATTTGCGGTCGCTCTTGAGGTTGGGGATATCGACCAGCTGGCCGTCCTTCCCATCAAAGGTCCAGCCGTGATAGCCGCATTGAATCTTGCCGCTGCCCAGCACGCAACCCAGCGAAAGCGGCGCGCGGCGATGAGGGCAGCGATCCTCCAGCGCGCGGACAACACCATTGTCGCGCCACAGCACTATCGGCTGATCTCCAATATCGACATTGATCGGCTTGGTCGCGGTAATCTCTTCAGACCGTGCGACGGCCCACCACGCATTCGCTGGCATTAACGACTCGCTTTCTCCCAGACTTCATTGGCATTAAATTGACATATGGCAATTTAATTGTCAATTCTCCGAAAAGGCTGGCTTTTGGGCCGGACAGGTTGTGCAAAGGAGCGTTGGAGCAATGAGCGACCCCGTGACGGAAGTTCTGGCCTTTTTCGATGAATGGAAGCCGACATTGGCCGCCATGCTCACTTCGATGGAAAAACGCTTTACCGACGAGACGGTATGGGAAAATGTCGGCATTTCGCGGACGGTGGGCTTCGCGCAGGCAAAGGCGTTCATGGAAGCCTTTGCAGGCGCCAACCCGATCGAGAGCGGTGAAGTGATTGTTCATCACATTGCTGCGGCGGGCAATGCCGTTCTGACTGAACGGATCGACAACTTTTATGACAAGGACGGCAATCTCGTCCTCTCGATCCCGCTGATGGGCGTTTTTGAAATGGACGGGCCGAAAATCCTCGCTTGGCGTGACTATTTCGATACGGCAAAGGGGTTCTGAATGGCCGTTGCGCCATAGGGGTGGCCAGGCTGCCCCCGGCGCGTGGCCCCCGGTCGGGACGGGATGAAGAATGCTGTTCGGGACCGGCGCGATGCCGGCAGGTTTTGGCGAGGGACAATTGCCAGCCATGGGGAAGGGATGTCATGTTTGTGGGCAGGCATCGCCCAGCGGTGCGGCCACTGGCGCGGAGCGCTAGGTCATGGCGCGCCCCCATTCCGCGGCTGTCACACTGGAGAAAATACTGGCGGCTGCCCGCGCCGAGTTTGCGCAGAACGGGTTCGACGGAGCGCGGCTTGATGCCATTGCCAAGGCCGCAGGCGTCACCAAGCAACTGGTCTATCACTATTACAAGTCGAAGGAAGAACTCTACGGCGTTGTGCTCGACCTTATCTCGCGCGATTCGCATATCATGCTCGACAGCAGTGACTACGACGATTGCACACCGCCCGAAGCCATTGCACTGCTGGTTACCCGCATCATGCAGAGTTTCCGTGAGCGTCCCTACCTTGCCGGGATGATGCTCGATCAGGACCTGCATCAGGGTGAGCATATAACGCGCCGATCACAGTACATCCCCACCGTTCGCAAGTTCGTCAACGCCAGGATGATTCCCATCGTGGACCGGGGTGTTGCCGAGGGATTCTTTCGACCGGGGATCGATCCCTTCATGCTTTACTGGACGCTGTTTACGCTTGCCACGTCCGTATTCACGCAAGCCTGGGCCATGATCGAGAGCTGCGGAACCGACTTCACCTGCGACGAGATGATCGATCGCTGGCGCACCCACGTCGTCACGCTGGTCTTGCAGGGGATCGCTGCACATCCCGATCCATTTGCTGGCAGTCCGCAGGAACGGCCAGCATGATCCGGCCTTTCGCAGTATGTCCGGGCTTCAGAAACTGCGCCAGATCCTGACAGGAACGCTATCGGCAGGGCCAGTGCCCTGCGGGCACCGCGCGGGCTTCAGGGTGCGCCCATGGCACACATGGATTTCACGCAGCCAGCCGTCACGGCCCAGCAGAAGCCTGATCATATCGCGCTTCAGGCGCGGGTTGGCAGTGACCATGGCTTGCCGTACCATCCCTGCATCAAGGCCCTCCTGCCGGGAAAGCCGGGCCATATCGGGAAACTGCATCGCCTGGAACAGCGCGCGGCCCTTGTCGAAATAGGTTGCGGGATCGCGCGTCATGCAACTGCCGTGCTTGGCCCATTCATGGACCAGCAGATCGGCAGATGGCGTGGCGCACATGTTTTCTCGCAGCGTCTGCGCATCTGGCGCGCGCCGCACCGGGCACCATTGGGGATAGGCCCCGCCCTTGCCTTCGGGCCAAAGCCCGTGCAGTACGAAACCGAAGCGCCCCATCGATCCCGAACATTGCGTGGCATGCGCGGGATCGGCCTTGCGGGTACGGCAGAACTCTGGAGACCAGCTCAGCGCGAGGGTATAGCCGGTCGTCGGCACCACGCGCGGCGGGGCGTCCGGTTTGGGCAGGGGCGGTACGGAGATTTGGGGCGGCACCCGGCATTGCCACCCCTGGGCGATGGCGGGGGTGGCGCCGACCGCCAGGACACAGGCAATTACCGTGCGCATCATGCTATTCGAAGGTTTCGGGTCCGGCTGGTGCACCCTTGCTGGCGAACCAGCGGCGCGATTCTGGCGTGAACAACAGTCCGGTGGCGATGGCCTGCAGCAGCGTGGAAAGCGCGCCGATGCCAACGTAAGCGATGCCCAGCGTCTCGGTCATCGCAAAGCCGCCGGGTAACCCGATGAGGCCGATCACCACGAGGACGACCAGAAACCATTTGGCGATGGTGCTGGCACGGCGTGCGACGAGATACCAGAATACCAATGAGATCGCGATACCAGCAAGGAAGCTGATCAGCACAATACCCATCGTCTGACCGCTACCGCCCAATACTTCGCTCAGGGTGCCGTAATGGATCAGCAGGTTGATCAGCCCGATGGCGAGCGTTGCAAAGTAAATCCGCTCGAACCACTGGATGGAAGCCGGACGCATCAAAAATCCCCTGTCATTGCCCCTACAGACTGTCAGGCCAGCGGTGTGAAGTCGAGACCGATATCCGCCGCAGGCGCGCTTTGCGTCAGACGGCCGACGGAAACGTAATCGACGCCCGATGCGGCAATCGCACCGATCGTGTCGAGCCGCACACCGCCCGAAGCCTCGCATGGCACACGTCCGCCAACCAGTGCCACCGCCTGTCGCAGCAGGTCCGGCCCCATGTTGTCGAGCAGCAGGCGAGTGGCACCTGCGGCAAGCGCTGGTTCGATCTGTTCGATTCGGTCCACTTCGCAGATCACGTCGTTCACGCCCGCCGACAGCGCACGACGTACCGCTTCGGCCACGCCGCCCGCAACGAGGACGTGGTTGTCCTTGATCATCGCCGCATCCCACAGGCCCATGCGGTGATTGGTGCCACCGGCGGTGCGCACCGCGTACTTTTCCAGATGGCGCAGGCCGGGGATAGTCTTGCGCGTATCGAGCAGGCGGGCTTTCGTGTCGCCCCCGAAACTCTCGATCGCATCGACATACTGACGGGTCAGAGTCGCTACGCCGGACAAGTGCTGGACAGTGTTCAGCGCGCTGCGTTCCGCCGTCAGCATCGCGCGGGCATTGCCTTCCAGCCGCATCAGGTCTGATCCGGGCGTTACTTGTGCGCCTTCCCGAACCAGAATCTCGATGGACATCGCCGGGTCGAGCGCGCGGAAGAACGCTGCGGCAATCGGCAGCCCGCAAACCGTGATCGCATCGCGGCTATCCATCACGCCGGTAAAGCGCGCGTCAGCCGGGATCACGCTTTCGCAAGTCACGTCATGCCCGCCGCCGGGCAGACCTTCACCCAGATCTTCGGCAAGCGTGGCGGCGACGAAGGCTTCAAGATCGAAGCCGGGGATTTCAAATTCTTCCATGTCACCCACTCCGTTCGTCCTGAGCCTGTCGAAGGACGCGCGCAGGGCGGGAACTACGAACGCTGCATATGCGTCAGGTCGCTACTGTTTCGCGAGTCCTTCGACAAGCTCAGGATGAACGGGTATCTGGCATTTTTGGCAGAAGCGGGGCTTAGTGAACGAACCTTGCCACAACATCGCGGTAGGAGCGTGAGACCTTCACCTCCGCGCCGCTCTCCAGCACAAGGAAGCATTCGCCGTTGGTGTGCGGGCGGACCTGGCGGACCTGATCGAGGTTGACGATCTTCGAGCGATGGACCCGCTGGAAAACGCGCGGATCGAGACGGCGTTCAAGATCCTTCATCGTCTCGCGCAGGATCAGCGAATTGTCGCCGGTGTAGATGCACATGTAGTCGCCCGCCGCCTCGATCCGCTCGATCGTGTCGACATCGACGCGAAAAATCTGGCCGCGATCCTTGATGTTGATAAGCTTTTCGAAACGGCCGGTTACCGGCTCACCCTCATCTTCTATTTCAGGCATGGAATCGGGCGCCACTTCGGCAAGCACGATTTTCAGCTTGTCCGCCTCTTCCCGGCCACGCTTTTCGGCAATGCGGGTGCGCGCCCGGTCAAGCGCATCGGCAAGACGATCCACTTCGACCGGTTTGAGCAGGTAATCGACCGCGTTGGCCTCGAATGCCTTGATCGCGTGTTCGGAATAGGCGGTGACGAAGACGAACAGGGGCGGATCGATCTCCATCACGCCCTTGACCACGGAAAAACCATCGAATCCGGGCATCTGGATATCGCAGAAGACCAGATCGGGTTTTTCGGTCTTGATCTTGCGAATGGCCTCGCGACCGTTGGAGCAGGTGTCGATCACTTCGACATCGGGGAAGGCTTCAAGGCGCAGTTGCAGCCCCTGAATGGCCAGTTTTTCGTCGTCGACGAGGATCGTGCGAATGGTCATGCGGTTCCCTTATGGATCACGTTGCGCCCCCGTGACGGATTTCCCGTTGGAGCAGCCCTGAACGCAGGACGGGACTGCGGGCGTTCGGTTCCCGAAATCATGCCGATACGCCCGCTGGACGGCGGACAGGAATGGCGTTGGAGGCAGGTTCGCGTGGCTCGAACGGAAGTTCGAGCACCACCTGAAAGCCACCTTCCGCGCGGTTGGAAATATCAAACCGCTGGTTTTCGCCATAGGCCTGCGCCAGCCGGTCGCGAATGTTGGCCAATCCTATGCCGGTCGAGTCACTGCTCACGCCGAACACCGTCGAAGGGTCGGTGCCCGGTTGCAAGCCCGGCCCGGTATCGGACACGGTAACCCGCAGCATGGAGCCGACGAGTTGCGCCTCGATGGTTATTTCCGCGCCATATTCGAGCGGGCTGACCGCATACTTGATCGCGTTTTCAACCAGCGGCTGGAGCAGTAGCGAGGGCATAAGGGCGTTGCGGGCGGCGTCCTCGATGCGGAATTCGGTGCGCAGGCGCTCTTCGAAGCGCATCAGTTCGATATCGAGGTACAGCTTGAGCGTCTCGATCTCCTGCGCAACGGTCACGCGCGCGGTCGGTTCGTTGACCAGCGTGTAGCGCAGGAACGACGACAGGCGCGACAGCATCGCATTGGCCGGTTCGGTCTGCTTGAGCAGGACCAGCGTGGAGATGGAATTGAGCGTGTTGAACAGGAAATGCGGGTTCAACTGGTAGCGCAGCATCGCAAGCTGGGCGCTGGTTGCCTGCGCTTCCAGCCGCATCAACTGGTCGTTCTGCTCCTCCACCTGCAGGAAGAAGTTGATCGCGTAATACAGGCCTGTCCACGAAATCAGCAGGGTGAGGTCGAGGTAGAACACGCCCACGAACAATTGCGCAAAGCTGGCATCGCCGCCCTGGCGGTAAAGGCTGATCACCCATGAATCGATGAACGCATAAAGGCCGACCGACAGCGGCAGGACGAGTGCAGTCACGCCCCAGGTGACGATCGGGCGGCGGTTCATCACCGCGCGGTAGATTACCGACATGATCAGCGAGATCGAAAAGCCGGTAATCGTGGCGATGACCACAATGACGAGAAACGACCATGGCTGCGCATTGGCGATGGACGAAACCGCGCGCAGCAGCATCGCGCCGCCCCAGCCAAGGAACTGCAGGCGCCAGAAGGCGCGGTTCTTGTTGCCGAAGAACGGCGTAGGGCGGAACGGCAGCGCGGCCATGAACGGATTGTATCGGTTAGCGGACAGGGAAGCTAGCCTTTGCCCGATCGACCGCGAAGGCAGCGGTGGAGATCATCCCTTGCGCGCAGCATCGATGGCGGTTTGGAGTTCGGCCGCAGGCACTGCGCCATTTATCATCCGCTCGCCGATCACCCATGCGGGTGTGCCATTGACTCCAAGCTGGCGAGCCATTTCCAGGTTCCGCTTGAGTTCGTCCTCAACCTCGCTGCGCGCCGTAAAGTTGCGGGCGGCGCCAAGGTCCAGCCCGGCGGCACCGGCAGCAGCGGCGATGCTGTCATCGCTGGGGCGCGCGCCTTCGAACATCGCCTTGTGGAAAGCGGAATAGCGCCCCTGCGCGGCCGCGGCGAGCGCCATGCGCGCGGCGGGCGCGCTTTCGGGTGCGATGATCGGCAATTCGCGAATCACCACGCGCAAGTCGGGGTTCTGCGCGATCAGGCCTTCGAGGGCCTTCACGCTCTGGCGGCAATACGTGCAGGCAAAGTCGGTGAATTCGACGAGTGTGACCTTGCCGTTGGGATTGCCGAGCACCGCGCCGGGGAAGGGTGTTTCGAGCGCGCCGCGTATCGGTGCGATCTGGGCTGCGGATTCGCGCTGTTGCAGGCGTTCCATCGCTTGCGGCAGCACTTCGGGATGTTCGAGGATGTAGGACCGCACCAGCCCTTCGATGGCGGCGCGCTCTTTTCCGTCGATACCGGCGCTGGCAAGCGAGGCTTCGAGTTGCGCATCACTGCCGGCGGCATCGTCCGAACGCTGGTTCTCGAACCACCAGCCCGCGCCAGCGCCCCCTGCGGCAAACAGCGCTGCGACAAGTGCGAAAGCGCCAAGGCGCCGGGGTTGGGAATCTGCCATCGCCACCGGGCCTAGCGCGACTTGCGCTGCCGCTCAATCATTGCGCGCGCCGACATCGCAATGTCCTGCGCGCGCAGCCAGTCGGGTGTTCCCTTGGGCAAGGCGGCCTCTGCCGCTTCGGCGCTGCGCAGCGCTTCGGGCAGTCGCATGTTCATCAGTTGCTGTTCCGCGCTGGCCAGCCGCGCGCGGGGCAGATCGCCCTTGGCTTCATAAACCACGCCCAACTGATACCAGGTGAACGGATTGTCCTTGTCGCGCGCCACGGCGGTCTTCAGCACTTTTTCCGCTTCGGCAAAATTCTGCGCATTTTCGGTGGCGATCAGCGCATGGCCGAACGTCGTGGCGATCAGCGGTTCGTTGCTGGTCACTGCGGTCGCCTTGCGCAAGGGTTCTATCGCTTCGGCGGGACGACCCGATTCCAGAAGGATCTGGCCTTCCAGTTCCAGGAAATAGGGATTGGCCGGGTCCTGCGCGATCAGCGCCTTGGTTTCCTCCAGCGCCTTGTCGGCAAAGGCTTCCTTGTGAAAGGCATAGGCGCGGGCATAGCGCGCGGGAACGTCGGTCAGATATTCCGGGTAGGCCCGCAATGTGTCCTGCGGATCGGCAAGGTAACCATAGAGCTTGGCCTTCACCCGCTGGAACCGCGCTTGCAGGTCTGCCGGTGGCGGGGTGTTCCAGGCAGGGTCGCGTTCATAGACGTCCTGCAGCGTGGTCAGGCGGTCCGAAGTCATCGGGTGAGTGCGATAGAATTCTGCATCGGGATTGGCGCTGGCGTTATAGCCATAGCGGAATTCCTGATTCTGCAGCTTCTTGAAGAATTCTATCGATCCGCGCCCGGAAATGCCCGCGTTGGAAAGGAACTGCGCGCCAGCGGCGTCTGCCGATGATTCCTGCGCGCGGCTGAACGCCAGGAACTTGCCCAGCGCCGCTTGCTGGCCGGCCATGAACACGCCAATGGCCGCGTCGGGCGATCCGGCCGCTGCGGCAAGACCGCCCAGCAGCAGGCTGAGCACGGTGATCCCGGTGGCGGGCTTCAGGCCTTCGTCAAAACGGATCACATGCCCGCCGGTGATATGGCCAAGTTCGTGAGCGATCACGCCCTGCAATTCGTTGACGCTGTCTGCCGCGCCGATCAGCCCGGAATGAATGAAGATGGCCTGCCCGCCCGCCACGAAGGCGTTGATCGACCCATCGTTGAGCAGGACCAGCTCTACCGCACCCGGATTGAAGCCCGCGGCCTTGAAGATCGGCGCGGCGGCATCGCGGAACAGGGCCTCCGTCTCGGCATCGCGCAGGACCGATTGCGCGGCGGCGGGTTGGATGCACAGCGCCAGCGCGGCAAGACCGGTGCCCACGCGGGCGAGGAAGCGGCTCAGAGTGGGGCGTCTGTTCACGATGCCGGGACTATCGACCCTCTGCCTGAACCGCAACTGAAGCGGGTGCGGTTACCTTGGCGAGAAAGGGCAACACGGTATCGAGCGTGCGGCTATCACGCAAATAGGGACGCGCGAACTGCTTGATAATGTCTTCATGCGTCACGCCCTTCAGCAAAACCGGCGCGGTCGGCACACCTGCTTCCGTCATTCGCCGGGCCAGGGATTGCGAATTGCGGGGCTTTACCGTTTTATCGCTATCGCCGGTCACCAGCAGTAGCGCAGGCGCGTCTCGGCGGACAAAGTTGACGGGCTGCGTGAGCGATGGATCGGGCGCCTTGCCAAAGCTGTTGATCGACGAACTGGTATCGAACGGCAGGAAATCGAACGGGCCTGCCAGCCCCACCGTGCCGCGTATGATCCGATCATCGAGGCCGACGCCGCGCAGCCACTGCCGGTCGAGAGTCAGCATGACGGCATTGTAGGCCCCGGCAGAATGTCCCATCAACGCCATCCGGGCCGGATCGGCGCCGTGCTTGCCCGCATTGTCCTGTACCCAGCGCAGCGCGGCCGCGCCGTCTTCCAGCATCGCGGGGTAGCGCACCTGCGGATAGAGCCGGTATCCCGCCAGCACCACGGCATAGCCTTGCGCGCAAAGGGTGCGCGCGATGAAGCGGTAATCGTGCGGATCGCCACTTGCCCAGCTGCCGCCGTGGATGAACACGACAATCGGGAGTGCGCCGCTGGCACTCTGGGGCACGAACATC
Organism: Novosphingobium sp. CECT 9465; assembly: GCF_920987055.1. NCBI lineage: Bacteria > Pseudomonadati > Pseudomonadota > Alphaproteobacteria > Sphingomonadales > Sphingomonadaceae > Novosphingobium > Novosphingobium sp. CECT 9465. Next base: position 3,459,997 of record NZ_CAKLBX010000001.1, on the reverse strand, counting down.
TCCAGCTTCTGCGCAGGGTCCGGGCCATAGCGGACGTTGGCCACCAGCCGGATTGCGCCGTCACCGCCGTTGAAGATCCTGTCCACGCTATCGAGCAGCGCTACGGCATTGTTCTGGCGCGCATGACGAAAGGCGATCGTTCCGATTGCCGCAAGCAGCGCCAGCGTGACGGCTGTCCAGCCTATCCATCCCATTCGCAAAATGCCCAGTGCCGTTCGTGGTGCCGTTCGCTTCATGGCAGAAGGGCTAGCAGTGCCGGAGCATACCGCAAAGCGGTCTGTGGGTCGGTCAGTGACCGATCAGGTTGCGCGCGGCACGTTCGAACAGCGCGGGATCTTCGATCACTTCGCCGATAAGCGTGACTTCGCCGTTTTCAAGGCGCCGCACGACCACCAGCGCAAATTCGGCGCCATCGGCACAGGCGATCTCCGAGACCTTGCGCGGCGGGATCGCACGAAGCGATTCGACCAGCGCTTCCGGTCCGCGCCTGGCGAGCGCCTTGCCCGCTTCCTCGCGGCGCAGGCGCCGTTCGGTATTGACCACACCCTTGAGACCACCGGGCGCATCGGACAGATATTGCCCCAGGCCACCACGCGGCAGACCGATGCGCTGGGCATGGGTGAGCGCGGTGGCATATTCGGTCAGGCGGGTCTTGTCGTAATCGGCCCCGAACACCAGCTTCACCACCGGCGTCATCGGCGCGCGTTCCTGCATCGTCAGGCCCGCGTCTTCCAGCAGTTCAGCAAAATCTTCAGGCGCGTCCTGAGCCGCCAGGGCAAAGTCCCACGCACGGCCGATTGCGGCGTAAAGTGCACTGCGGGTGCGGTCCTCGCTTGAATTGGCTACCAGTGCCAGATCGCGGGCCGATGCCAGCCAGTCGGCCAGCTCTTCCGGTTCTTCCGCGGGCAAGGCCCCCGGCGCTGCCAGACTATCATGGTCCAGCCCGGCATCGTCCAGCCCGGCATCGTCCAGCGCAACATCGTCGAGGCCGAAAACCGGCTGGGGGAATGCACCAAGGTCAAGCGCCGCAGGACCATCGGCCCACGCATCGGTCGCCTCGATCAGCGGGCGGCGCGAACGCGTCTGCTGAGGCTCGGCGTCGAGTACTTGACCAATGGCTTGCAGCAGTTCGTCGGTCGTCGCCTGATCGGCCAGTTCCTTCCAGTTGATGGCCCCCATGATGTAATCGATCTGCAGCCCGTCGGACGAGAACGGCAGCAGGATGCCGCGATAGAGGATGGTGCGGCCATGCTGGTTGACGAATTCCGCCTCGAACCCGATCGGCGCCTGATTGGCGATGATCTGCATGTAGTGATCGGTGATGCGCGACAGCAGCGAGCGGCCCGGCACCTGGCTCAGCCGTTCGATCGAGCTTTCGGTTCCGCATTCCGCCGCCAGCTTGCCGCCGACGAAGGCAATGGCCGGGTTTTCGATGCCATCATCGAAATGAAGCAGGACCGCGTTCTCGGCAAAATCGGGATAGACCCCGGCCAGCAGGGTGGCAACGGGCGGGAACGTGTGGTTGCCCAGCAATCCGGCCCAGTAATTGTAGGCGCGCACTTGCATGCGGCGCTCGTCCTGGCCGACCGACGGCGGTGGTTCGCTTGCCACTTCGTCCTCGAAGCCTGCAAGGTCGAGTTCCGCATCGACGCTGTCCCGGTCAATTCCCCGCAAAGTATCCATTACGTCCACCAGATCCCCTTGTCCGGGGACAGGTCTGGCGCAACTTTGTAAAAATGTGCTTAAGTTGCGCCAGTGGCGTGGGCATGGATCAGGCGCGCATGGCGATGGCCTGGGCCTTGCCCAGCAATTGCCGGGCCTGTGCCAGATGCAGCAGTTCCGCCATTTTCCCGTTTATTCTCAGGGCGCCCTTGCCCGCATTTGCCGGGTCGGCAAAGGCCGCGACAATTGCCTCCGCATTGGTGATATCAGCATCGGTCGGTGCGAAGATGCGGTTGCAGGCATCGAGTTGCGCGGGGTGAATCAACGTCTTTCCATCAAACCCCGAATCGCGCGCCTGTACGCACTCGGCCTCCAGCAGTGCGGGATCGTCAATCGCGTTGCACACCCCGTCAAGGATCAGCAGACCGTGGGCACGGGCTGCCAGCACGGCCATCGTCAGCACCGGCACAAAGGCGGCGCGACCGGGCAACTGCGCAATGCCGCTGTCCTTGGCCAGATCGTTCAGGCCAAGCACGAAGCCACGCAGCCGCGTAGTGGCGGCACAGGCCGCGATCCGCTCCAGCGCCAGTACGGCGCGCGGCGTCTCGATCATCACCCACAGTGCGATATCGGGCGCAAATCCCGCAGCGTCCATCGCCCGCGAAAGCCCGACAATATCGTCGGCATCGTCGACCTTTGGCGCCAGCACGGCTTCGACCGGGGCGGCAGCGAGCGCGCGCAGATCATCATGTCCCCACGGCGTCGAAAGCGCGTTGATCCGTGCGATCAGGCGACGATGGCCGAAGCCCCCCGCCTGCGCTTCGGCAACCAGCGCGCCGCGCGCATCAGCCTTTGCTTCCGGCGCGACCGCATCTTCCAGATCGAGCGCCACGGCATCGCAATCGAGACCGCGCGCCTTGGCCATGGCGCGGGCATTGCTGGCAGGCATGTACAGCACGGAGCGTAAGGGGCGATGATCAGTCACAGTTTTTCGGTCCTTGGAGCAGTCCTTCGGGTAGGCCTTGCGTCGTATCGGGCACGATGTCGAGGCGGCCTTCCTCTCGCGTTGGCATGGGAGCCACGAAATGCAGGACCAGTGTCAGCACGAACCAGCCCGCAGCAGCATGCAGCGCGGTTGGCAGGCTGGAATGATCGGCAACAGTGCCCCATGCCCACGCTCCCAGCGCCATGCCGCCAAAGGCTACGGCCTGGTAAATCGACAAGCATCGCCCAAGAATGTCCTCCGGGCTGCGCAACTGCATGGCCACGTTCAGGCTGGTCATCGCGCTGACCCAGCCCATGCCGCCGACGAACGATGCCGCGACTGCCATCGGCAGGCTGGTCGCCCAGGCCATCAGCAGCAATGCCACGATGAAGGTCATCGTCGCGCCCGTCACCACGGCCTCTGCACCGAAGCGCCGCCGCGCTTTCGAAATCCACAGCGCGGTCAGGATCGACCCGATGCCGAATGCGCCCAGCATCAGGCCATAGTCGAGTTCGGTGCCCCCCAGCATGTCGCGCGCAATGCTGGGCATCAGCGCCTGGAATCCTGCCGCACCGACCCCGATGGCAAGTCCGCGCAGCAGCACCTTGCGGATCGGTGACGAGCCTGCGCAGAACCGCAGGCCCCGTCCGATGGCGGCCAGCATCGGCTCACGCGCAGGGGGCAGCGATTCGGGCCGCCAGCGCATCAGGACCACGATCATGCCGATATAGCTGACCGCGTTCAGCCCGAACGCGAGGCTGGTGCTCCACAGCGAGATGAGGACGCCGCCCAGTGCCGGCCCCACGCTGCGGGCAAGATTGAACGATATGGCGTTGAGCGAGATCGCCTGCGGCAGATCGGCGCGCGCCACTTGCAAGCGCACCGAGGCCTGCCACGCTGGCCCGTTGAGCGCGGTGCCCATGCCGACCATCAGGGTGAGCGCGAGCAGCGACCACGGACCGATGTTGCCGGTATAGGACAGCGCCGCCAGTACGCCCGAAACGACCAGCATCCCGGTCTGTGCCGCCAGCATCACGCGGCGGCGGTCGAAATTGTCGGCAATCGCGCCGGCAAACACGCCAAGCAGCAGGATCGGGATCGTGGCGGAGGCCTGCACCAGCGCTACCAGAACGTGGCTGGTCGTCAGTTCGGTCATCAGCCATGCTGCGCCGACGGACCGGATCATCGAACCGATGTTGGAAAACAGGTTGGCCGTCCAAATCGCGCGGAAAGCCGGGTAGTGGAACGGGGCAAGCGCGCCGCCGGAAGTCTGGCTGGTTGGGGCAGGCACTAGATGTAACGGACCTTCAGGGTCATGTGAACGGGCTTTCCGGGCAAGACTTCGAATGCTGCGGCATCGAATTTGGGGGGGGCCATCCTGATCGGCGCGTTGCGCGAAAAGGCATAGCCTTCCTTGGGAAGGAACAGGGCCATGTCCATCTTGCTGTTGCTGTTTTCGTCATGCAGCACGGCAATGGCATAGCGCCCCGAAGGCACGTTGTGCAGCACCATCGGTCCGGTGTCGGACGCCTTTGCCGAAGCGACCCGGCGGTCCGGGTCGGTATCGCAGCCTTTGGGAAACGATTTCGGTTTTGCGGTCATGCAGACATGGATCATGCCGGTCCTGTTGCGCAGGCCGGTCAGGTCGATCGCGATCGTCGTCGTATCTGCGCCGTTTCCCGGCAGCAGCACGATCGGAAGAAGCAGAAGTGCGCGCTTCATGGGGCGGAAAGTCCCTTGTCGGTGCCGCACAGCCGATCCCAGAAACGGAAATAGAGACCGTAGTTGCAGCGATATTGCTCATGATGGCGGTTATGGTGGCTGGCGGTTATCAGCCATCCCCCCAACCTTGAATGAACAAGGCCGCGTGGAAACATTTCCCAGCCCATGTGATTGGTCACGCCCATCACGGTCATGATCAGCAGCACCAGCCCCAGCATGCCGATGTGAATCGGGATCACGAAGACCAGCGCCGGAATCAGCAACGAGACGATCGCCGCTTCGACCGGATGAAAGTTCATCGCCGCCCATGCCGTGGGCGGGCGGCTGGCGTGATGGATCGCATGAACCCTGCGGAACACCGCGGGCCGGTGCATCCAGCGGTGCGTCCAGTAGAACCATGCATCGTGGATGACGAGGTAGGCGAGGAGCGAGACCGGCATCCACCACAGCGGCCAGGCGAGTGGATCGGTGTAGATTTTGGTCCACCCGCGTTGCTGCCATCCCCAGGCCACGATCCCGGCAGGAACGCCATAGATCGCTGCGGTGGCAAGGCTCCACGCGATTTCGGACCGGATCTGCCTGCCCAGGCCGCGATAGAGACCGGGCCGCACCTTGTGCGTGGCCCATGCAAACAGCCCGCTGGTGGCCAGATAGCGCAGCGCGACGATCACCGTCATCGCAAGGGCAGAAGCAAGCGCGCTGTTCATGCCTGCGCTATGCCAAGCTTTGCCGCGAAGGGACAGCCCTGCCTTGGGGCATGACCGGCTGACGGGATGACAGTGCGACCCTCGCGGGCCGCACTGTCATCGATCAGCCTGTATTGATTCAGCTTGCGCGGCGGACCTTGTTGCGGTGCGCGCCGACGCCGGGCGCGCCGCGTGGGCGGAAGGTGCGCGGCTTGTTGCCGTCGCGTTCACCACCGGCACCGTCGGCGTGGACCGGATTGCGCACCGGGCCGCGATCGTTCTGACGCTCGCCATCGCGCTGTTCCTGGCGCGGGCTGGCATCGCGCGGACGGCCATCGCGGCCTTGCGCGCGACCGCCATGGCTCTGGCCGCCACCGCCACCGCGCGATTGACCGTTTCCGCCACGGCCACCGTTGCCGCGCTGGGCGCGGGCATCGTGGCGCGCGTCGCGCTCTTCTTCGGCAGGCTTGCGGCTGGGCGCGGGAAGCTTGGCGGCTTCGGCCATGAAGTTTTCGGGCAACGGCATGGTGTCCACCTTCAGGCGGGTCAGGCGCTCGATGTCCTTGAGGTAGGGCTTCTCATCCGGCGCGCAGAAGCTCATCGCGATGCCATCGGCACCCGCGCGCGCCGTGCGGCCAATGCGGTGGACATACTGTTCCGGCACGTTGGGCAGTTCGAAGTTGAAAACGTGGCTGACGCCCGAAACGTCGATGCCGCGCGCGGCGATGTCGGTTGCCACCAGCACCGGGCACGAACCCTGGCGGAAGGCGTCAAGGGCGGCGGTGCGCTGGGCCTGGCTCTTGTTGCCGTGAATGGCGCGCGCTTCGATCCCGGCCGAGGTCAGGTGGCGCACGACGCGGTCCGCGCCATGCTTGGTGCGGGTGAACACCAGCGCGCGATCAAGTTCCTTGGTGGTCAGCAGGTTGCGGATACGCAGGGTCAGCAGTGCCTGCTTTTCGGCCTGATTGACGAAGGTCACGTACTGTTCGACGCGCTCTGCCGTGGTGGAATTGGGAGCCACTTCGACGCGCACCGGGTTGACGATGAACTGCTTGCCCAGATCCTCGATCGCCTTGGGCATCGTGGCGGAAAAGAACAGACTCTGCCGCGTCTTGGGCAGCAGGTTCGCCACGCGCTTCAGCGCATGGATGAAGCCGAGGTCCATCATCTGGTCGGCTTCGTCGAGCACGAAGATTTCGGTGCGGCCCAGCGTCAGCGCGCGGTTGTCGATCAGGTCGAGCAGGCGGCCCGGCGTGGCAACGAGAATGTCGATGCCGGGCACCAGACGGCGGGCCTGCTTGGAGATCGGCACGCCGCCGAACACGCAGGCGACCGAGATCTTGAGATATTTGGCATAGCCTTCGATGTTGTCGGCAATCTGGGCGGCCAGTTCGCGCGTCGGCGAAAGGATCAGCATCCGGCACGAAGCGGGCTTGCGTTCGATCGGGTTGGCAGCCAGCCGGTGCAGCGAAGGCAGCGCGAACGCGGCGGTCTTGCCGGTGCCGGTCTGCGCGATGCCGAGCAGGTCGCGGCCTTCGAGCAGCGCAGGGATGGCCTGCTGCTGGATCGGCGTCGGGTCGGAATAACCTTTGGCTTCAAGCGCGCGCAGAATGGGTTCGGCAAGGCCGAGATCGGAGAAAAATGACATGAATATGCTTTCATAGGCACGTCTGGCGAAGGCCGACGTGCGGGTTTGGTTCGCTATGCGCACCAACCTGTAATCAGGAGACGCGCGGGGTCGATCGTGCGACCCATGCGTGAAAGGGGAAGCGGGCGGGGCAAGAACCGTTCGTCCGGGGCGGAACCTTCGCCTTTCAGCGGGCTCTCACGCCAGCACCCGGATTGCAGCGGATGCCCGCCGCCGGTCTTGCTGCGCCGCACATAGGCGAAGGGTGGCGATAAAGCAAGGAAATTCCGGCAAAAGGACGTTGCCAGCGTGGCAACGCACCGCCAACGTGGGGGCAGAAGGAGTGATCGATGCGCGTGATGTTCGGAGTTCTGGCGGGCCTTGCCGTGGTGGCCAGCAGCGCACAGGCCGCGCCATCGCAGCCTGAAAGCGTGATGATCGCCACGATCGATGCCGAACAGGCGCGCACGCTGAAACTGCTTGAGACGATGGTCAACCAGAATTCGGGCAGCCGCAACAGCGATGGTGTGCGCAAGGTGCGCGATATCGTGATCCCCGAATTTGCCGCGCTGGGCTTTGCCGCGCGCTGGATACCGATGGAGCAGACCGGCCGGGCGGGGCATCTCGTGCTGACGCACAAGGGCCGCAAGGACGCGAAGAAGCTCCTGCTGATCGGCCACCTCGATACGGTGTTCGAACCCGATTCGCCGTTCCAGCGCTTTGTCCTTGAAGGGGACAAGGCCAAAGGGCCGGGCGTAGGCGATGACAAGGGCGGCATCGCGGTGATCGTGGCGGCCCTGCGCGCGATGCAGGCGGCGGGAACGCTGAAGGGTGCGAACATCGAGGTTTTCCTGACCGGCGACGAGGAAGAGGCGGGCCATCCGGTGAAAGTTGCCCGCGCCGATCTGGTAGCGGCGGCAAAGGCCGCGCATGTCGCGCTCGATTTCGAGGGCCTCAGCCGCGAGGATGGCAAGGACATGGGATCGATTGCGCGCCGCTCCTCGCAAAGCTGGACGCTGACGGTCGATGCGGAATCGGGCCATTCCAGCGGCGTGTGGAGCGAGCGCGCAGGCGATGGCGCGATCTATGCCGCTGCGCGCATGGTCACCGCGCTGCGCGATGAATTGCCCGAACCCTATCTCACGCTCAATGTCGGCCTGATCGCGGGCGGGGCGGAAGCCGAAGTGGGGGACGACAACGCCCACGTCTCGGCTTCGGGAAAGACCAACATCATCGCGGGAAAAGCCGTGGCGCGGGGCGATCTGCGCACCCTTTCGCCCGAACAGAACGCAGCGGCGATGCGCAAGATGGAAGCCATCGTCGCGCGCAAGTTCCCCGGTGTCACTTCGGCAAGGATTGAATTCAGCGAAGGCTATCCGCCGATGGCGCCGACCGATGGCAACAAGGCGTTGCTGGCACGGCTTAACGCGGTGAACGCCACGCTGGGCCTGCCGCAGATGCAACCGCTCGATCCGATGAAGCGGGGTGCTGGCGATATCAGTTTCGTTGCCGCCCATATCGATGGTCTGGTCGGTCTTGGTCCGCATTCAACCGGCGATCATTCGCCCGCAGAAATGGTGGACGTGCCCAGTCTTTGGACGCAGGCCAAGCGCGCCGCCCTGCTGATGAGCCGCCTTGCCGCTGAAAAAGCGCTCGCGTCCAGGTGATCGACGCCCATCCACCCAGCCCGTGCAACAAGGTCTGCGTGATCCATCCGGTTACGCAGGTGTGCCGGGGCTGCGCGCGTAGGCTTGATGAAATCGCGGCATGGTCTGGTGCCAGCGCCGCCGAAAAGCGCGCGATCCTTGCCCGGATCGCGCAGCGTCAAAGCGTCAGCAGCACATCCACATAGCCATAGCGCGCATTCCCGGTGGCAGGCGCATTAGGCGCATCGCGCAGCAACCCTCGCTTTATCAGCACTGCCCCGCCGGCATCGACCTGGAGCAGTCCCGGCACGATCCAGTGTCGCACCCGCGCCTCGATCTGGTGGCCTGCCAGCCGACTTGAGGCACCGCTCGCGTCGCGCACTCCGGTCGCGGCAAAGCTGTCGCGCACATTCTGCGCCCAGGCGCTGCGCCACGCCACGAAACCATCGGTACGCTTCGATGGTGCAACTTCCAGCCGGACCGATGGCGATACGATGTTCGCGCGGCTGAACGGTCCGTAAAGCCCGTTCGGTCCAAACTCGAACCGGCGCGCGCCATAGAGCGTATCGAACCGGGAATAGCGCCCGGCCTTGCCGCCGTCGCCGCTCGCCGCATCGAACATTGCCACGATGCGCGGCTTCCACGGCGCAGTCAGCGTGTGGCCCAGTTCGCCGTGAAGCAGCCATGCGGATACATCGAGATCGGTTGCATCGGCCACGGCAGTCGATCGCCGCGCCTTGCCGAACTGATATGCTGCCTCGATATCATGGTCCCACTGGCCTGCCGCAGGCGCACGGAACAGGCGCGCGCCAATCGTGGCCAGCCGTCGATTGCGCGTCAGGCGGCCCGCGCTGTCATGCTCGATCAGGCCGAAGGCATAAGGCTGAAGCACACCCCCGGCGACGCGCGGCAGGCTGCCGTGTGCGCCGAAAAACATCAGATCGGTGCTTTCGCGATCCCACTGCACCCGATCAGCGCGTACCCCCGCCGCATCTTCGGGCAGGCGCACATGCGGCATCGCCCAGACCACATCGATCTTCTGCCCACCGCTGGCTGCCCAGCCAAGATGCGCGCCGGTAAAGGCGTTGGTCGTGTTGCGGAAACGCTGGCGCGAAACCAGCCGCCGCCCGCCAAGGTCAAGCGTGAAACGCCCCGCCGTCAGCAGCCCGTACCCGCCTGCGGTCCTGTTGCCCAGTTCCACCTTCACATTGGCCTGGACAAGCTCAAGCGCGTTGATTTCGGCAGTGCCCGCAGAGGACGCCACGTCCTGCCCCCACGTCCTGCCCCCACGCCCGCGCATCCCACAGTTCCGCGCCAAAGCGCACCGAGCCTGCGTCATATTCGGCCTCAAGCGTGGTCTTGAGCGAGACCATCGTGTCGTTCGACGGCGCGTTCGGACGAAACTGCCCGTCGATGGATTCGACCCGCAAGCGGGCTGAGGCCGCAATCGACAATGGCCCGTCATCGGCAAGCGCGACGGACGGGGCGAGGCACAATACAAGACCGGCAATGGCGCGGGATATGGACATGGGCCTCCTTGCGCACCGCTTTGACGGGTAGCGTGCGGGCCGTCGCCTAGCGCGCACTTGCGGCAATTGCCAGACCGGACTATCGGGGCCGCAACGTCACTTGGGGAGTAGCCACCGCAAAGCCTGCGGTCCCATCCATCGTCACGATGGCGCGTCAACATGCTTGGCCGAGAGGCCGTGGCGCAGGCGGCGGGACTGTCCCGCCGGGCGAGACCAATGACGGCAGCTTTTCGTCCGGGCCGGGCGGGGAGATCTGCCGTCGTTGTCTCAGCTTCCGCCCGGCCCCTAGAGAACCTGCCATGCTGGAAGCCCTGACCACCTCCACCGCCATCGTCGCGCTTGCCGAAGTTGGCGACAAGACGCAATTGCTCGCCATCGTGCTGGCTACCCGCTTCAGGAAGCCGCTGCCGATCGTGCTGGGCATCCTGTTCGCCACCCTTGCCAATCATTTTCTCGCGGCCTTGCTGGGGGCGACCGCCGCAGCGTTCCTCGATGACATCTGGTTTCGCTTTGCCGTGGCCGTGGGCTTTGTCGCAATGGGACTGTGGACGCTGGTGCCCGACAAGCTGGATGATGACGATGCGCCCAGGCCTTCGCGCTACGGTCCGTTCCTGACCACGCTGGTCGCGTTCTTCATCGTCGAGATGGGTGACAAGACGCAGATCGCTACGATCGCCCTGGGCGCGCGCTTCAACGATGCACTGGCGGTCACCGTCGGCACCACGCTGGGCATGATGATCGCCAATGTACCGGCGGTGTTCCTCGGCAACGAGCTGATCAAGCGCGTGCCGCTCGACGTTGTGCGGATGATCGCGGCGGCGCTGCTGGTGGCAACCGGGGTGGCGCTGTTCATCCAGACACTTGGAATCTGGTGAAGCCGCTTTACCTGTTCGGTGTTTGTTCCTAATTATGCAGCATGACCGAATCAGTAAATGCCATTGCCGAAGCTGCGATCGAGCGGGAATCCCGTGCCGTCGCGCGTGGCATTTGCCGCCTGTTCGCGCGCAACGATATCTGGTGCCTGCCGGAAATGCCGCTCCGCTCGAACCGTCGCGCCGATCTTATGGGTATCGATGCCAAGGGGCAGGTCGTGATCGTGGAGATCAAGGTTTCCCGCGCCGATCTGCTTGGGGATGGCAAGTGGACCGACTACCTCGATCATTGTGACCGGTTCTACTGGGGCCTTGCCCCGCATCTCGACCGTGCCGTTCTGGAAACCGAGGATTTCCTGCCCCATGCCTGCGGGGTAATCGTTGCCGATGGTTATGACGCCGAAATCCTGCGTCCGGCGCCCACCATTCCGTTGGCAGCGGCAAGACGAAAGGCCGAAGTGGAGCGTTTGGCGCGCGCATCACTGCGGCGGCAACTGGTGGGCATCGATCCGCATTGTGCGGCATGGGGTGCGCAATAGGCGTTGCGGCGGTCAGGGCCGACGCTTGATTCCCAGCGGCGGAATCAGCGCGAGCAGTGCGGCCCGCGTGGTAACGAACTCCTGCCACAAAGCCAAAGCTGCGGGCACGGGTGATACCCCACGTGCCGAAACCGCCAGCAGCGCCGCAAGCCCCGGCTCCATGAACGAAGACAGATCATCCACGCCCTGCTTTGCCAGCTCATAGCGCCATCCCCCGGTATCGCGCATGATCGCCGGGAAATTGCGAATTTCGGGCTTGCGCATTTCGGGTTGCAATCCCGCCAGCGTCGAAACCACCGCTGCCGCATCATGCAGCGCCGCCCATGTCATCGACATCGCATTGCCCGCAGCATTGCCGAAGTCCGGCTGACCGGCCTTCGGCGGTCGGGCCGGTCGCATCGAATCACCGCGGTTGGAAAAGGGTTGCTGCATGAATCGCACGACTACCCGCGCGCCGCCTACCAAATCGCTAAAAACCCGAAACGGGCCTTTCGGGGCATGACCGATTCCAGGCGACAAAATCGCTGGCAACCGCGCCAAGGCGCTGCTAGGTGGCTCTCCGGCTCTGGCACCCGTAGCTCAGCTGGATAGAGTACTGCCCTCCGAAGGCAGGGGTCACAGGTTCGAATCCTGTCGGGTGCACCAATTTCCCAAAATTGTCGGAAAACCCGCATCTGGAGATGGTTTTTGGTCCACGTGGCGTTCAGCCGTGTGGCCCGTGTCCGTTGCAGGACAGCGGCGGCAGGGCATCGGCCCCGCCGCCGCGCATTTTTCCATCGCTCAGAAGCGGTCGGCGTTCATCACCTTTGTCCACGCGGCTACGAAGTCGGCCACGAATTTCTCGTTGGCATCGTTCGATGCGTAGACTTCTGCCACGGCGCGCAGTTCGGAGTTGGAGCCGAACACCAGATCGACCGGGGTGGCCGTCCATTTCATCGCACCGCTCGCGCGATCCCTGCCTTCGTAGAGTGCCGGGTTGGCTGCCGATTTGGCCCATACCGTGTCCATCGACAGCAGGTTGGTGAAGAAATCGGTGGTCAGTGCTCCCGGACGGCTGGTGAACACGCCGGCGGCAGAACCGCCTGCGTTGGCGCCCAGAACGCGCATCCCGCCCACCAGCACGGTGGTTTCAGGTACGGTCAGGCCCAACAGGTCGGCCTTGTCGATCAGCGCCTCGGCAGGGCCGCTGTTGGCATCCGCTGCATGGAAATTGCGGAAGCCATCGGCCTTGGGCTGAAGGTAATTGAACGATTCGACATCGGTCTGTGCCTGCGTGGCATCCACCCGGCCCGGCGTGAACGGGACGGTCACGTTATGCCCTGCCGCCTTTGCTGCCTGTTCGATGGCAACATTACCGCCCAGCACGATCAGGTCGGCAAGGCTGACTTTCCTGCCGCCCTTCGCGTTCTTGTTGAACGCGGCGCGGATGGCGTCGAGCTTTGTCGTCACTTTGGCCACTTCGGCGGGATCGTTGACCGCCCAGTCCTTTTGCGGCGCAAGACGAAGCCGCGCGCCGTTGGCCCCGCCGCGCATGTCGGTGGCGCGGAAGGTCGATGCAGAAGCCCATGCCGTCCGTACCAGTTCTGCGGTGGTCAACCCCGATGACGCGATGCTGTTCTTGAGTTGCGCCACGTCGCCCGCGTCGATTGCTGCATAGTCGGCCTTGGGCAACGGGTCCTGCCAGGTCAGCGTCACTGTCGGCACGTCCTTGCCGAGATAGCGCGCCTGCGGTCCCATGTCGCGGTGAGTCAGTTTGAACCACGCACGGGCAAAGGCATCGGCGAACGCCTGCGGGTTGTTCTTCCAGCCCAGCGTTACCTTGCGGAAGCCGGGATCTTCGCGCATCGCAATGTCGGTGGTGAACATGATCGGCGCGTGGCGCACGTCAGGGCGATGGGCATCGGGCACCAGCGTTGCGGCAGAAGCATCCTTGGGAATCCACTGCGTCGCGCCTGCCGGGCTTTTGGTCTTCACCCATTCGAAGCCATAGAGGTTGTCGAGATACTGCGTGGTGAAGGCAATCGGATTGGCCGACCATGCGCCTTCAAGACCGCTGGTGATCGTATCTTCGGCATTGCCCTTGCCGCACTTGTTGGCCCAGCCAAGACCCTGCTGTTCGATCTTCCCCATGCCCGGATCACCGGCAAGGCATTCCTCCGGCTTGTGCGCGCCGTGCGCCTTGCCGAAAGTGTGGCCGCCCGCGATCAGTGCAGCGGTTTCTTCGTCATTCATCGCCATCGCACCAAACGCGCGGCGGATGTCATTGGCGGCGGCCAGCGGATCGGGCACGCCGTTCGGGCCTTCGGGATTTACATAGATCAGGCCCATCTGCGTTGCCGCCAGCCCGCCTTTGAGGTTGCCCTTGGCATCGCGCCGCTTGTCATCCAGCATCTTGGCTTCGGGACCCCAGAAGACCAGATCCGGCTGCCAGGCGTCAACGCGGCCACCGGCGAAACCCAGCGTCTTGAAGCCCATGTCTTCCATGGCGACATTGCCCGAAAGCACCATCAGATCGCCCCACGAAAGCTTGCGGCCGTACTTCTGCTTGATCGGCCAGACCAGACGGCGCGCCTTGTCGAGGCTGACGTTGTCGGGCCAGGAATTGAGCGGCTCGAACCGCTGTTCGCCACCATCCGAGCCGCCACGCCCGTCGCCGGTGCGATAGGTGCCTGCGCTGTGCCATGCCATGCGAATGAAGAACGGTCCGTAGTGGCCATAATCGGCGGGCCACCAGGGCTGTGATGTGGTCAGCACCTTGCGGATATCGGCCTTTACCGCGTCGAGATCGAGCGAGGCGAACTCTCTGGCGTAATCGAAGTCAGGACCATAGGGATTGGACCGCGCCTCGTTCTGGCGCAAAGCGGTCAGGTCGAGGCTCTTTGGCCACCACTCCTTGGCGACCATGGGGCTGTCGGTGACGGCGTCTGCATGCGCGGGGCCGACCAGCGCGAGGGGCGAGGCCGCCGCCATTAGCGCGACCGATGCGATCCTTCTGAATATCATGATATCTCTCCTCCTGCTGTTCCCGAACGTGATCGGGCGTTACAATCGGCTAGATCAATCAAACTTCGTTTCCCAACGGGTTTCCCCCATCACAGTAATCGCCTCTGACATTCAGTTTGCCAAAATTCAGCAATGTTTGCGATATTGCGGTGCGGCATGTGCCAGCCCGAATTGCATCCTCCGGGACACGGGTGAAAGCCATTTGCGCGGGAATATGCGTTTACCTTTGTTCCGGTCGACCGGATATGTCGAGGAATTCACTTGTAATCTCGACCTTCATGCCCGCGCCGGTTATGCCGACAGTCTCGATGTTCTCGTACGATCCCAATCGCCCACGCCGGAATCCTTGCCATGAAGCCGATCGACCTTACCGAACTCAAGGCCAACGCGGCGATAATGTCGGGCCGCCTCAAACTGATGAGCCATCCTGAGCGCTTGCTGATGCTGTGCCGGATGGATGAAGGCGAAGTATCGGTTACTGAGTTGGTGGAACTCACCGGCCTGTCCCAATCTTCGGTTTCGCAACATCTCGCGCTTCTGCGCGAAGAGGGCGTCGTCACCATCCGTGGCGAAGCGCAGACCCGATTCTACAGCCTGAACGATCCGATTGTGCGCGGCGTCATTCACACGCTGTGCGAATTGTGTCCCGTCGTCGCTCCATAGCTTCCACCTCTCAAGCGCCGGAAAGCAGCCGTGTCCGATCCAGTCCTCGTCGTATGCCCCGCCTGTACCACTACCAACCGCGTCCCGCGTGAGAGACTGGCGGCGGGCGGTACGTGCGGGCGATGCGGTGGCGCCCTGTTCGATGGCCATCCGGTTACACTGGACGCGCGCAATTTCGACGCGCACCTTGCCAGGAGCGGCATTCCGCTGCTCGTCGATTTCTGGGCATCGTGGTGCGGTCCGTGCCGCCAGATGGCTCCGGCCTTCGAAGCTGCCGCCGCGCAGCTTGAACCGCATGTCCGACTGGGCAAGATCGATACCGAGGCGGAGCAGGGGATCGCCGCGCGCTTTGCCATCCGGTCGATCCCGACCATGATCCTGTTTGCGGGCGGCAAGGAACGCGCGCGGCAATCGGGCGCAATGCCGGCGAGCGCCATCGTCAACTGGACGAGGCAGGCCTTGACCGGTTGAGATTGTGTGCAGGAAACCATGGGATTTTGCAAAAGCGGGTCTATGATGCCGGGACAGAACGGAGATCATGCGATGCAAGGCTATGTTGCGAACATCGAGCAGCTTACCGAGGAGAACAATGACTTCCGCCGTGTTCTCTACACCGGCCATAACCTCCAGCTAGTGCTCATGGCGATCCAGCCAGGTGACGAAATTGGCGAGGAAGTTCATGACGACCGCGACCAGTTTTTCCGCATTGAAGGCGGCACGGGTGAAGTGTGGATCGATGGCACATGCCACAAGGTCAAGGCGGACGACGGCATCATCGTGCCCCAGGGCGCGCGCCACAACGTGATCAGCACCGGCACCGAACCTTTGCGCCTTTACACGATCTACGGCCCGCCCGAACATATCGACGGCACGGTCCATGCCACTTGCGCGCAAGCCGCTGCCGCGCACGAACATTTCGACGGCAAGACCACCGAGTGATCGATCAGGCCATCGCCAGCACACTTGTCAGGATGATCCGCACCAGTTCGGCCTGCCGGCTGGCACCGGTCTTGGCATAGATTTTCTTGGAATAGTTGCGCGCCGTCTCGATCGATAGACCAAGCTCTTCCGCAGCTTCGGCGATGGATCGCCCTTGCGCGATGGCCCACGCCAGCCGTGCTTCGCTGGGCAGCAGTCCGAACAGGTCGACCAGCTGGTCGCAGCGATCGGCCTGCGAAATTCGGTCGCCGCTGATATAGGCAATGGCAATCGGCGGTGTCGGTGAAGATACCGAACGGTTCTGGATCGGCCTGACGAGGATGTCGATCAGGGGATCGCGGCTGAGATTGATGGCGCGCGGGCGGGCATCGGGATCCTGCGCGAAGGTCTTGATCAGGGCGGTCAGTTCCCGGTCGATCGCTGGCGACGCCGGGGTCAGGCGGTCATAGCGGCCACGCCGAAGTACGCCCGATCGCTGGAACATCAGCTCAAGATGCGGGGTCATGTCGACGATCCGGCAGCGCGCATCCAGCGTCAGCCAGCCGAAGTTCAAGCGGCGGATCGCATCGGTGTTCACCGCCGAACGGAAGCGCTCGCGCTCCATGGCGACGAACGTGCGCATCGCGATCCGCAGATGCGGGACCAGAGCGGCGATCAGGTTGCTCACCGCAGCGCCGGACGACCGTCCGCCTGCACAGCTCAGCCAGGCGTCCACGCCGCCGGGTTCGGTCACCCGCACCATGCGGACCATGCTTACGCCAAACTGGTCGATGGTGCCCTTGCGGAACGCGCGGTGTTCGGGGTTTGCCGGATCGATCAGTTCGTCAAGGTCGTACACCCGCCCTTCGCGCATGGTGCGATAGGGCAGCGGATCATGGGCAAGGCTTTCGATAAGCAGCTTGCGCAGTTGCGGCGACATCCGTTCGCCCGAATAAAGTTCGATCGGCACCGCCTCGTCCATCGCGCGGAAGATCAGCGTGGCGTGCTGCGTGCGGGCGCGGGTGCGCAGGCGGTCGAGGAACGTGGACCATAGCGGCTGTTCGAACAGGCCCTCGTGCAGGGACTTCAAAAGGTCGCCATCATCAAGCCTCATCAAAATTGTCTAGCATCATCCCATTTGGGAGGTCCAGCCTCTCATGCTTTCTGGCAATCAGTTTTCGAACAGGGAGAGACCCGTGCCTGATAAACAAAACTTGACTCACCTCGAACGGCTAGAGGCGGAAAGCATTCACATCCTGCGCGAAGTGGTGGCAGAGGCCGAAAACCCCGTCATGCTCTATTCAGTGGGCAAGGACAGCGCGGTCATGCTGCATCTGGCGCGCAAGGCGTTCTACCCCTCGCCCCCGCCATTCCCGCTGCTTCACGTCGACACCACGTGGAAGTTCAAGGAAATGTACAAGCTGCGCGATCGGATGGCGATCGAAAGCGGGATGGACCTGCTGGTCTACCAGAACCCCGAAGCGGCAGAACGCGGCATCAATCCGTTCGATCACGGCGCGCTCCACACTGATATGTGGAAGACCGAGGGCCTCAAGCAGGCGCTCAACCTCTACGGTTTCGACGCGGCCTTCGGCGGCGCGCGGCGTGATGAGGAAAAGAGCCGCGCCAAGGAGCGCATCTTCTCGTTCCGCACCGCCAGCCACGGCTGGGACCCCAAGAACCAGCGGCCCGAACTGTGGAATCTGTATAACGCCCGCAAGAGCAAAGGCGAATCGATCCGCGTCTTCCCGATCTCGAACTGGACCGAGCTGGATATCTGGCAGTACATCCATCTCAACGATGTGCCGATCGTCCCGCTCTATTTCGCGGACGAACGGCCCACCGTGGAGCGTGACGGCATGCTGCTGATGGTCGATGACGAACGCTTCCCGCTGCTGCCGGGCGAAGAGCCGGTGATGCGCTCGATCCGTTTCCGCACACTGGGCTGCTATCCGCTGACCGGCGCTGTCGAAAGCACGGCCAAGACGCTGCCTGAAGTGATCCAGGAAACGCTGCTCACCACCACCAGCGAGCGCCAGGGGCGCGCCATCGACAAGGATGCTGGCGGTGCCGGCATGGAAGTCAAGAAGCAGCAGGGGTACTTCTGATGTCGGACACCACCACCACCGATCCGATCTACGTCACCGAAGCGCTCATCGCCGAGGATATCGACGCCTATCTTGACCAGCACCAGCACAAGACCATGCTGCGCTTCATCACCTGCGGGTCGGTGGACGATGGCAAATCCACGCTGATCGGCCGCCTGCTGTATGATTCGAAGATGATCTTCGAAGACCAGCTCGCCGCGCTGGAAAGCGATAGCAAGAAAGTCGGCACGCAGGGGCAGGACATCGATTTCGCGTTGCTGGTCGACGGCCTTGCCGCCGAACGCGAACAGGGCATCACCATCGATGTCGCCTATCGCTTCTTCAACACCGAAAAGCGCAAGTTCATCGTTGCCGATTGCCCCGGCCACGAACAGTACACCCGCAACATGGTGACCGGCGCCTCCACCGCCGATCTTGCGGTGATCCTGATCGATGCGCGCAAGGGTGTGCTGGTGCAAACGCGCCGCCATTCCTACTTGTGCCACCTGATCGGCATCCGCAACATCGTGCTGGCGGTCAACAAGATGGATCTCGTCGATTACGACCAGTCCACCTTTGATGCCATCGTCGAGGACTATACGGAATTCGCCCGCTCGATCGGGATCGAAAGCTTCACCGCGATGCCGATTTCCGGCTTCAAGGGTGACAACATCACCACGCGGTCAGCTAACACGCCCTGGTACACCGGATCCACGCTGGTCGAACATCTCGAAACGGTCGAAGTCCTGTCATCGGTCGATGCGGACAAGCCGTTTCGCATGCCGGTGCAGTGGGTCAACCGTCCCAACCTTGATTTCCGGGGCTTCTCCGGTTTGATCGCCACGGGCAGCGTCAAGCCCGGCGATGCCATCCGGGTCCTGCCTTCGGGCAAGACCAGCACGATCACCCGCATCGTAACCCTGGGCGAAGACTTGCCGCAAGCCGTGGCCGGACAGTCGGTCACCCTGTGCCTTGCTGACGAGGTCGATTGTTCGCGTGGCGACGTGATTGCCGTAACCGACAATCCCCCGCAGGTGGCCGACCAGTTCGAAACGACGCTGGTCTGGCTCGCCGACGAGGAAATGCTTCCCGGCCGCTCCTACTGGCTGAAGCTGGGCACTCAGACGGTCACCGCCAGCATCCAGCAGCCCAAGTACCAGGTCAACGTCAATACGATGGAGCGGCTGGCGGCAAAGACGCTGGAACTGAACGCCATCGGCGTTGCGAACCTTTCCACCGACAAGCCGATCGTGTTCGAGCCTTATGACAAGAGCCGTACGCTGGGCGGCTTCATCCTGATCGACAAGATCACCAATGCCACGGTGGCGGCAGGCATGCTGCACTTCAGCCTGCGCCGTTCGGACAACGTGCATTGGCAGGCGACCGACGTCACCCGCGAATTCCACGCCAACCTCAAGAACCAGAAGCCGGTCGTGCTCTGGCTCACGGGCCTTTCGGGCGCGGGCAAATCGACCATCGCCAACCTTGTCGAAAAGAAGCTGGCGCGGATGAACCGCCACACCTTCCTGCTCGACGGCGACAACGTGCGCCACGGGCTGAACAAGGACCTGGGCTTTACCGATGCCGATCGCGTGGAGAACATCCGGCGCGTGGGCGAGGTTGCCAGGTTGATGACCGATGCGGGCCTGATCGTGCTCACCGCCTTCATCTCGCCCTTCCGTTCGGAGCGCGACATGGTGCGCAAGATGATGCAGCCCGGCGAATTCATCGAGGTGTTCATCGATACCCCGCTGGACGAGGCTGAAAAGCGCGACGTGAAAGGTCTCTACAAGAAAGCCCGCGCGGGCGATCTCAAGAATTTCACCGGGATCGACAGCCCCTACGAACCGCCTGAGGATCCTGAGATCCACATCGACACCACCGGCATGACCGCCGAACAGGCGGCCGATATGATCGTTGAAAGGCTGATTCCATGAGCGCTGCGGAGATGACCGACGCCGCCCTTGCGGCCCACCTCGCCGTCGTGGCCGGGCGCATCCTGATCGAAGTGCGCGAATCCGGCGTGTTCGCTCCCAAGGCGCTGGGCAAGGCGGGAGACCAGACCGCCAATGTCTTCCTCGTCCACGCGCTGCGTGAGGTGCGCGCTGCGGACGGCCTTCTTTCCGAAGAGGAAAAGGACAACGCCGAACGTCTCTCCATGAGCCGGGTGTGGGTCGTCGATCCGGTTGACGGTACGCGCGAATATGGTGAGGCGCGGGCTGACTGGGCCGTTCATGTGGGCCTTGCCATCGACGGCCAGCCAGCAATCGGTGCGGTCGCCCTGCCCGGTCTGGATGGCGGCATCGTGCTGCGGTCTGACGAGCCGGTGGCCCTGCCGCCAGCGCCAGCGCAATTGCGCATGGTCGTATCGCGCACCCGTCCCGCACGGGAAGCCGTGGCGGTGGCGGAAATGCTCGGCGCAGAACTGGTGCCGATGGGTTCGGCGGGGGCCAAGGCAATGGCCGTCATCCTGGGGCAGGCGGACATCTACCTTCATTCGGGCGGCCAGTACGAATGGGACAGCATGGCCCCGGTTGCGGTGGCGGCAGCGCATGGCCTGCACTGTTCGCGCATCGATGGCAGCCCACTGACCTACAACAACGCCGACGTCTATCTGCCCGACCTGCTGATCTGCCGCAAGGAACACGCCCAGCAGGTGCTTGCCCTGATCGCGCAGGTCGACGCGGCGCCTGCGGGAAGCTGAAGCGCCGCGCCTGAATACGGTGAGCGCCTTCAGAAGCGCGATTGCAGGCGGTGCACGAGGTCATCGAGGAAATCGATGACCGCGCGTATACGCGGTACGCGCTGGAGATCGGCGTGGAGCACCATCCAGTACGTGCGCCGGTCCTCTATTTCATCGGGCAGGACACGTTCGATCCGGTCATCGTCTGCTGCACACAACAAGTGAAGCATGCCGATGCCGGCGCCTGCCGCCACCGCGGATTGCTGCGCCGCGCTGGAACTGGAACGGAACACCGTGCTTCCCCCGACCTTGGCCTGGTTGAGCGAAAGCAATTCGGGGAAATCGAGCAGTTCATCCACATAGGACACGAAATCGTGCGCGTTCAGATCGGCCCGGCTGGTGATAGCAGGCCGCCGGTCCAGATAGTCGCGCGCGGCATATAGGCCGAGCCGGTAATCGACCAGCTTGCGGCCCACCAGCCTGCCACGGGGCGGCTGGCGGATAGTGATCGCGATGTCGGCCTCGCGCTTTGACAGGCTGACGGTTCGGGTTTCGGGCACGAGTTCCAGTGTCAGTCCGGGATGGCGCGTGCGCAACTCGGCAACGTGCGGTGCAACAAGATAGGTGCCGAAGATTTCGGGCGTGGCCAGCCGGACCGTGCCGGATACGCGCGTATCGCGCTGGCCGACGCTGGCCGTGGCAAGCAGCAGTTCACTCTCGACGCGCTCGGCATGGCCGATCAGCGCGGTGGCCGCCGGTGTCGGGGCAAGCCCGCGCGGGGATCGGTCGAACAATCGGGTGCCCAGCGCCCGTTCAAGTGCGGAAAGCCGCCGCGATACGGTGCTGTGATCCAGCCCCAGCCGCCGCGCCGCGCCCACGGTATTGCCCTCGCGCATGATGCTGAGGAAGACGAGCAGTTGATCGGATGTCAGCACATGGATTCCTGCACAGCGATTGGGCAACATATGGCCTATGTCCGCACAGTGCAAAGGAGTATGCGAGGCACCGTCCAACCAGGGGTGCCCAGTCAGGGCTGCCCGACGAGGGGCGAGGAGAACAAGCCGATGCGTACGATCACTCATTTCATCGCCGGAGCAGCCGCTCCAGTTGCCGGTGCGCGCACCGGCGATGTGTACAACCCGTCGACCGGCCAGGTGCAGGCGCAAGTCGAACTCGCCAGCCCTGCAACGCTCGATCAGGCGGTTGCTGATGCCAAGGCCGCGCAAGTCGCCTGGGCCGCACAGAACCCCCAGCGCCGCGCACGCGTGATGTTCCGTTTCAAGGAACTGATCGAAAAACACATGGACGAACTGGCCGAAATGCTCAGCCTCGAACATGGCAAGGTCATCGCCGATTCGAAGGGCGATATCCAGCGCGGGCTTGAAGTCGTCGAATTCGCCTGCGGCATTCCCCACCTGCTGAAGGGTGAATATACCGAAGGCGCAGGTCCGGGCATTGATGTCTATTCGATGCGCCAGCCGCTCGGTGTGGTCGCCGGCATTACCCCGTTCAATTTCCCTGCGATGATTCCGCTGTGGATGTGCGCGCCTGCAATCGCTTGCGGCAACGCGTTCATCCTCAAGCCTTCGGAACGCGATCCTTCGGTGCCGGTGCGCCTTGCCGAACTGGCGCTGGAAGCCGGGCTTCCCGCAGGCATCCTCAATGTCGTCCACGGTGACAAGGAAATCGTCGATGCGATTCTCGATCACAAGGACGTCAAGGCGGTGAGCTTCGTCGGTTCGTCCGATATCGCGCAGTACGTTTATGGTCGTGGTGCCGCCAACGGCAAGCGCATGCAGTGCATGGGCGGGGCCAAGAACCACGGTATCGTTATGCCCGATGCCGATCTTGATCAGGCTGTGGCCGACATCATCGGCTCGGCCTATGGTTCGGCAGGCGAACGCTGCATGGCGCTTCCGGTCGTGACGCCGGTGGGCGAGGCGACCGCCGTTGCCCTGCGCGCGAAGCTGCTGACCGCAATCGAAGGCCTGCGCGTGGGCATCTCGACCGACCCCGATGCCCATTACGGCCCGGTTGTCGGCGCCGCGCACAAGGCCAAGGTCGAAGCTTACATCCAGATGGCCGTCGACGAAGGCGCCGAACTGGTGGTCGATGGTCGGGGCTTCTCGCTCCAGGGCTATGAAGAAGGCTTCTTCCTTGCCCCCACGCTGCTCGATCACGTCAAGCCCGACATGCAGAGCTACCAGGAAGAAATCTTCGGCCCTGTGCTTCAGATCCTGCGCGCCGAAACCTTCGAGGAAGCGCTGCGCTACCCCTCGGAGCACCAGTACGGCAATGGCGTGGCGATCTTCACGCGCAACGGCGATTATGCGCGCAAGTTTGCCGCCCAGGTCGAAGTCGGCATGGTCGGCATCAACGTGCCGATCCCGGTTCCGGTCGCTTACCACAGCTTCGGCGGCTGGAAGCGTTCGGGCTTCGGCGATATGGATCAGTACGGCATGGACGGTGTGCGCTTCTACACGCGCACCAAGAAGGTTACGCAGCGCTGGCCCAGCGGCGGCGCCATCGTCGACCAGAGCTTCGTCATCCCGACGATGAAGTAAGCCGCCCGGCGCTACGCCGAACGGACAAGAGGGGCCGCTCCGATCTTCGGAGCGGCCCCTTTTTCACGTTCGGAGGGATCACGCCATCATGTCTCAGGAAGCGCCAGCGCGCTGAAGGCGCGCGGGTTCAACCACTTCGCATGAAAATCATGCAAATTCAGACATCTGGCGATTTGGTGGTGGATGCCCCGCGAGGATTCGAACCTCGATAGACGGAATCAGAATCCGTAGTCTTACCATTAGACGACGGGGCAGCGAGAGGCGCGCAAGTAGGCGGGGGAAATGCGGGAGTCAAGCGGGTGAAACGGCATTTTTGGGGGCTGGCCTTGCGGGGCGGGCGCTGCATCGCTAGCATTGCGGGCAAGTACCCGGCAGGCATCATGCGGCGCGGGAAAACATAAGTGAATTTGATTTATGGCGGAGAACCATCCGCCGGCCACTGGGCAAGGCGTACGATCCGGCAGGAACAAGGCCGACACGACAAACGGCAACCGGAAAAAGGGACGGCGCAAGTCTCGACCGGGCCGCAATTCTACCGGGAGCAGCCTCCCGCCCAACGCCGCCGGCAAGACCAGTCCTCCCTCGCCAGGGGCGGACACAGCGCACGAAGCGCCGGTTGCGCCCGCAGGCGGGCCAGAAGCGTCGCTGGAAACGTCCCCGGAAACGTCCACAGCAGCGCCAACAGTAGCGATTGCACCCGAACGTGCTGCAACGTGGCAAAAGCCGATGCCGCATCACCGTCAGGCTTATGCTGCCATCGATCTTGGCACTAACAACTGCCGGTTGCTGATCGCAAGGCCTTCGGGCGAACACTTCGTGGTGATCGATGCGTTCAGCCGCGTGGTGCGGCTGGGCGAAGGGCTTGCGCAGACCGGGCGGCTTTCGGACGAAGCGATGGACCGCGCGCTGGCCGCGCTGCACGTGTGTGCCGACAAGCTGCGCAAGCGCAATGTCCACCTTGCGCGATCGGTGGCGACAGAGGCCTGCCGCCGCGCCAGCAACGGTGCGGAGTTCATCCAGCGTGTGCGCGAGGAAACCGGCATCCGCCTGAACATCATCACCGCGCAGGAAGAGGCGCGGCTGGCGGTGCTGGGTTGCCACATCCTGCTGGAACAGGGTGAAGGCCCGGCGATGATCTTCGACATCGGCGGCGGGTCGACCGAGATGGTGCTGGTGGAAACCGGCGAAACGGTGCCGCGCATCCTTGACTGGCAATCCGCACCGTGGGGCGTGGTATCGCTGACGGAAAGCGTGGGGCCGATCGCCGACAGCGCAGAGGCGCGCGCCGAAGCCTATGCCGAAATGCGCCGCCGCGTGGATGAGGGCTTTGCCGATTTCGCGCTGCGGGTCGGGCCGATGCGCGAGGCGGCGCAGGCGCAGGCCCGCATCCGCCTGCTCGGCACCAGTGGCACGGTGACGACGCTGGCGAGCCTGCATCTGGAACTACCGCAGTACGACCGGCGGGCGGTTGACGGCCTTGTGGTGCCCGCCGATTCGATGCGGGCGATCAGCCAGAACCTTTCACGCATGTCGCATGCCGAACGCGTCGCCTTGCCATGCATCGGGCGCGAACGGTCCGATCTGGTGGTGGCGGGTTGCGCAATTCTCGAATCGATTCTCGACATCTGGCCGGCCGATCGCCTTGGCATTGCCGATCGCGGCATTCGCGAAGGCATCCTGCGCAGCCTCATGGCTGGTGGCGGCGATCCTGCCCGCCCCCCTGCCCAACAACGGAATTTTGCAGCATGAGCCGATCCGGCAAGGACCCCAACGAGCGCTTGCGCACGGCCAAGAAGCGTACAGCATCGTCATCGCGCTGGCTCACGCGGCAGATCAACGATCCTTATGTAAAGCAGGCCCGCGCCGAAGGCTGGCGCAGCCGCGCCGCGTTCAAGCTGATCGAACTGGACGAGAAGTTCAGCCTGCTGCGCAACGCAAAACGCGTGGTTGATCTGGGCATCGCGCCGGGCGGGTGGAGTCAGGTCGTGCGCAAGAAGGCGCCTTCGGCCAAGGTCGTGGGCATCGACCTCTTGCCGACAGAGCCGATCGAGGGCGTGACGATCTTCGAGATGGACTTCATGGCAGACGAGGCCCCTGCCGCGTTGCAGGGGGCGCTTGATGGCCCGCCTGATCTTGTGGTGTGCGACATGGCGGCCAATACCGTGGGCCACAAACAGACCGATCACTTGCGCACGATGGGCCTGGTCGAAACGGCGGTGGACTTTGCGATCACTTCGCTTTCGCCCGGCGGCGCCTTTGTCGCCAAGGTTTTTGCGGGCGGCACCGATGCCGAACTGCTCACCATCCTCAAGAAGAATTTCACCACGGTGAAGCACGCCAAGCCCCCATCGAGCCGCAAGGATTCATCCGAGTGGTACGTGATCGCCCAAGGCTTCAAGGGGTAGGACGAACAGGCAGACCGCGCGCCGCATTCCAGTTGAACAGGAAATTGCGATGCTCTGCCCAGGTCTGGCCCTCAACCCGATCGGCCACGAGGCAGGCCGAGGTGTGATATGGCCCTGCGCCATCGGTCGTGCGGAAGCTTGCGCACGTGCGGCCCCGATCGGTTTTCCAGCGCCCGGAAAGGATCTCGCTTTCATAGAAGCTGCCCTTGACGGTGCCGTCGGGTTGCAGCGCCAGCACCATCGGCTTCGTATAGGGTTGCGCCGGATCGGCTGAGAGATCGACCGTCCACTGGCCATCGAGCGTGGCCGCAGGTTCGGCCGCAATGGCAGTGTGGGCGGCAAGCGCGAACAACGCGGCAATAAGCGGGCGCATGGACAATCCTCCTGTCATCGAGCGGGAGGTGTGCCCCGGCTGCGATGATGGCGCAATTGCCTTGAAGGCCATGCGAAAAGGGCGCCGGAACTGCTTCCGGCGCCCTTTGCATTAGTCTGATGCGTTGGCTTATTCCGCCGCAGCTTCCGAGGGTGCTGATTCTGCAGCAGCATCCGATGCGGCCGCATCTGCCGGAGCAGCCTCTTCCGCCGGAGCCGCTTCAGGCGCAGGCAGCGGCAGGTTCGAGCCGAGCGAGTTGAGATAGAGGATGACGTTGGCGCGGTCTTCGCCCTTGGG
Source organism: Novosphingobium sp. CECT 9465 (assembly GCF_920987055.1). Classification (NCBI taxonomy): domain Bacteria; kingdom Pseudomonadati; phylum Pseudomonadota; class Alphaproteobacteria; order Sphingomonadales; family Sphingomonadaceae; genus Novosphingobium; species Novosphingobium sp. CECT 9465. The sequence goes on along the minus strand of NZ_CAKLBX010000001.1, from coordinate 3,433,736 downwards.
CAGGCCCGCGAACGACATCTTGGTGCCGGCGGCGAATGCCTTGGGGTTCTTCAGCCATGTGTCGAGCGTGGCGAAATCCCAGTTTCCGCCCTTGGCGGCAAGGTCTGCCGAATAGGCAAAACCTGCGGCATGCTTGCCGACGGGCTTGCCAACGATCCCGAACAGATTCGGGCCGATGCCGCTTGCGCCGCCCTGTGCGGCGGTGTGGCAGGCCTTGCACTTGGCAAAAACGGCTTCACCCTTGGCAACATCGCCAGCGGCCAGAAGGTTTGCCAGCGGCAGTTCCTTTTCGCCGCCTGCGCCAGCTTCTTCTTCCACGCCTTCGATGGCATAGCCCATCTTTTCAGGGCGGTGTTCCTTGTCGGCCAGGAAATAGTGTGCCGAAAGGCTGGAAAGGCCCAGAGCAACGATGCCCCCGAACAAGGTCCATCCGGCGATGGTGTTGAAACGATCGTCCATTTACGAGCCCCATTGGCGCACGCCGACACCCTGCCGACCCCCGCGCGAGTTGCGGCTCGCTCTAGTGACCGCCCCGCCGCAGCGCAAGATGGTTTGACGCGTAAATCGCCCAAAAGCGCCAAGCTGCCCTTGCCGCCTGTGCAACACCGGCCTAATCGCGCTGGCACCATGCAGAGCTATCCCGCCCCCGCGCTCGCCCTGGTCGAGCAGATGGCCGCCGCCGCCAAGGCCGATCCCGCGCGCGCAGTGTCGTTCCAGGGCGCTCCGGGTGCGAATTCGCACCGGGCTGCAATGGAAGCGCTGCCCGATTGCCTGCCCTTGCCATGCTTCTCTTTCGAAGATGCGCTGGATGCCGTGAAGGAAGGCCGTGCGGGCCGGGCGATCATTCCGATCGAAAATTCACAGAACGGTCGTGTTGCCGACATTCATTTCCTGCTGCCGGAAAGCGGGTTGTCGATCACCGGCGAACATTTCCTTGATATTCACGCCAGCCTGATGGCGCTGGGCGATGGCCCGTTCACCGCCGCTTACAGCCACCCGCAGGCGCTGGGCCAATCGCGATTCTACTTGCGCGAGCGGGGCATCGTGCCGTTGAGCTATGCCGATACGGCGGGTGCCGCGGCCTATGTTGCCGAACTGGGCGATCCCACGGTTGCGGCGCTTGCCCCGGCGATTGCGGCAGAGCTTTATGGCCTGAAGGTGATCGAGCACAACGTCGAGGACGCGCATGACAACACCACACGCTTCGTGATCCTTTCGAAGACCCCGCTGGACCCTGCGGCCATCAAGGTCCCGGCGATGACGACCTTCGTGTTCGAAGTGCGCAACATTCCCGCCGCGCTTTACAAGGCGCTGGGCGGCTTTGCCACCAACGGCGTCAACATGACCAAGCTGGAAAGCTACCAGCGCGGGGCGAGCTTTGCCGCGACCGAATTCTTTGCCGACATCGTGGGGGCACCTGGCGATCCGGCTGTCGACCGCGCGTTGGACGAGCTGGAATACTTCGCCAAGCGGCTGCGCATGTTGGGCACTTACCCGATGGAGCGCATACGGGGTTAGTTGCGCTTGCCCACGGCGGTTTCACGTGCGACCAATGCCGACGTGGCGGCATCCCCTTCAAGCAATGATACAGTGACAGCGGAAAAGGCGTGGGGTGCGATTCGCGATTCCGGCGACATCCAGTTTGCGCCCGTCCCGCCCGATCCTGTTCCGGTTACGCCGGAATGGCTGAAAGCGCTGGGGCGCTTTCTCGAATGGCTGCTTTCGCCGTTCGGGCGCATGCTGGGCGCAAGCTGGAACTGGGTCGAACTGGCGCTGCTGGCCGGGGCAGGCATCGGCGCGGCATGGATCGCGTGGACGCTGCTGTGGCCTTTGTGGCGGGAGCGCCGGGGTCGGGCCAAAGTTCCCGCGCCTGAATGGACGCCTGCCCGCGAAGAGGCGCTGGCGCTGCTGGAAGACGCGGACCGGCTGGCCGCAGAGGGTCGCTTCGATGAAGCCGCTCATCTTCTGCTTCAGCGCAGCATCGGCCAGATTGCCCGTGTCCGGCCCGATTGGCTGACGCCGTCAAGCACGGCGCGCGAGATCGGGGCCATTGCCGCCCTTCCGCAAAGCGCCCGCCACGCCTTTGCCGAGATTGCCGGACTGGTCGAGCGGGCGCGCTACGCCCTGCGCTGTCTCGATTCGGCTGACTGGTCTGCGGCGCGCGCGGCCTATGCCCGGTTCGCGCTGGAGCGGATCGAGGTGGTCGCATGAGCAGTCAGGTCTCACCGTTTCCGCGCGGCACCGTGATCGGGATGCTGCTGGTCGGCGCGTTGGCGTTCGTGGCGCTGCTATGGTTCCTTGGCAACAACACCGGCGGCAGCGGCAACAATGGCGGCGCGCATGTGGGCGGGCATGGTCTCAATGGCTATGCCGGTATCGCCAGAATGCTTGAGGCAGAAGACCTCGACGTTGTCCGCCAGCGCAATCGCCGAACCCTGGAAACGACGCCCGGATTGCTGATCCTGACTCCGCCTGCAGAGGCCGATGGCAAGGACATCGCCAAAGTGGTCGAGGCGCGGCGCTATGTCGGTCCGACCATCGTGGTCACGCCCAAGTGGATGGCCGTTGGGGTATCCGGCAAGAAGGCCAAGCGCGGTTGGGTGCAGGTTTTCGGCACATCCGCACCACAATGGGAAGGCTTTGCCGACAATGTGACGGTCGAGATCGGCACCGAAAAGTCGGCCCCTGCGGGCGGATGGCGGGTTGGAGGCAGGCGAGGGCCATTACCCGATGACCGGCAGGTGGAGACAGGATCGGGCAGGGGTCTGGTGCCCATCGTCAACGCGGGCAACGGCAAGGTTCTTGCCGCCTGGCTGGATGACGATGGCTATTACCCCGCGCTCAACCAGTTCGCCGGGATCGATCCCGGTTATGGCGGTGATGACGAGGGCCTTTATCCCGTGGTGCTGGTGTTCGAACCGGACCTGCTCGACAACTGGGGGCTTGCCGACAAGGCGACCGCGCTGATGGCGCGCGACCTGATCCTGGCCACGGCGGACAACCGCAGCCAGCCCTTTGCCTTTGACATGACCTTCAACGGCTTTGGCGCAAGCCGCAATCTGCTGACGCTGGCGTTCGAACCACCGTTCCTTGCGGCAACACTGTGCCTCCTCCTTGCCGCGCTTGCGGTGATGTGGCGCGCGTTCCATCGCTTTGGCCCGGCGCTGCAATCCGGCCCTGAGATCGTCAACGGAAAGGCCGCGCTGGTAGCGAATGCTGCCGGACTGATTCGCCGCGCGGGCCGTGTGCACCTTGTCGCCGCGCCCTATGCCAACGCTGCGCGTGAGCGGCTGGCGTTTGCGCTGGGCCTGCCGCGCGGTCAATCAGCCGAGCAGACCGAGCAGCTGATCGATGCCGCGCAGGACCGGCGCGGGCTTCAGGGGCCCCGTTTTTCCGCCGCCGCCGCACATTTGCGCGCAGCGCGCAAACCGCATGACCTGACCCGGCGCGCCGCCGTGGTCCACCAGATCGAAAAGGACCTGACGTGAGCGAAATGACCCTTGAGGAGCTTGGCGCGCTGGCGGCGAGGATTCGCGGCGAAGTGGGCAAGGCCGTGGTCGGACAGGAAGAGGTGCTCGACCACCTCCTCGTCGCGCTGTTCGCGGGCGGGCACGTCCTGCTCGAAGGCCCTCCGGGCACCGCCAAGACGTTTCTCGCCCAGTGCCTTGCCGCCTCGCTGGGGCTGGATTTCGGGCGCATCCAGTTCACGCCCGACCTGATGCCGGGAGACATTCTGGGGTCCAACCTGTTCAACTTCCAGACCAGCCAGTTCACCTTGACGCGCGGGCCGATCTTCCACGAATTGCTGCTCGCCGATGAAATCAACCGCACCCCGCCCAAGACGCAGGCCGCCCTGCTTGAGGCGATGCAGGAGCGCCGGGTGACACTGGATGGCGAGGCCCATGCCTTGTCGGACCGCTTCATGGTCGTCGCCACCCAGAACCCGATCGAGAGCCAGGGCGTTTATCCCTTGCCCGAAGCGCAGCTTGACCGTTTCCTGTTCAAGCTGCTGGTGGGCTATCCATCGGCGGAAGAAGAAGCCCGGATCGTCACCCGTTACGGCGAGGGGCGCGGCGCCCCCAAGCCTGCGCAAATGGGCATTGCGGCAGTGACCGGCAGCACCGAACTGGCGCGCGCGGGTGACGCCGTTGCGGGCGTGACCTTGGCTGAATCGATCGTCGATTACGTGGTGCGGCTGGTGCGCGCCACGCGCGAAACCGGTGATCTTGTGGCGGGCGCATCGCCGCGCGCCGCCGTGTTGCTGGCAGGGGCTGCGCGCGCCCGTGCCGCGCTGGATGGCCGGGGGTATGTGATCCCCGATGACGTCAAGGCGCTCGCCACGGCCGTCCTGCGCCACCGGCTGCTGCTCAGCCCGGCGGCAGAGATCGAGGGCAAGCAGGTCGAGGCCATCGTCGCGGCGCTGGTGGACGCCACGGAAGCGCCGCGTTGAACCGACCCGCCGCCTTGCTGCCCACGCGGCGCGCGGTGCTGATCGTGGCGGGGCTGGCGCCGCTGGCACTGATTCTCGCCGCCGCCGCGCCCGGCGCATGGATCGCCGCGCCCGCGATTGGCGGAGCCATGCTTGTGCTGGTGCTGCTTGACGGGCTGTTTGCCGGAACGATGGCGGACCTGCGCGTGATCGTGCCCGCCGATGCCGAAGTGGGCGAGGCCGCAACGCTGACCGTGCTGGCCGATCTGGTCCGCGCAGGGCGGCGCGCGCAGCCTGAAGCCGCGCTGGAATGCGATCCGCGCCTTGCCCCCGGTGGCCGCATCGCGCTTGGCCTGAACCCGCAGGATGGGACGTGGAGCGGTTCGACCAGCCTCACCCCCAATCGGCGCGGAACGGGGACGGTGTCCCGCATATGGCTGCGCTGGACCGGCCCGCTCGGCCTTGCCCATCGCCAGACCAGCCGTGCGCTGGACAGCATGGTGCGCGTCTGGCCCAACATCGCCCCGGTGCGCAGCCCGGCCCTCCAGATATTCCTGCGCGATGCCCAGTTCGGCCTGATCGCCCGGCGCATTCGTGGCGAGGGCACCGATTTTGAGGCGCTGGCCGAATACGAACCGGGCATGGACCGCCGCCGGATCGACTGGAAAAGCTCGGCCCGCCACGCGCGCCTCTATGCCAAGGAATACGAGGTCGAGCGCAACAACCAGATCGTGTTCGCGTTCGATTGCGGGCAGGCGATGTGCGAACCGATCGAAGGCCTGCCGCGCATCGACCGTGCGGTCACCGCCGCGCTGACCACCGCCTATGTCGCGTTGAAGGCGCAGGATCGGGTGGCCCTGTTCGGCTTTGCCGCGCGGCCCGAAGTCGCCACGCCCTTCGTCACGTCAAGCCGCGATTTCGCGCGGTTGCAGCGCGCAGCGGCGGGGCTGGACTATCATCCCGGCGAACCGAATTTCACGCTGGCGCTGTCCACACTCGCCGCCCGCCTCCAGCGCCGATCATTGATTGTGCTGTTTTCCGATTTTGCCGATCCGACCAGCGCCGAACTTATGGTCGAGAATGTCGGACGGCTGGTTGAGCGCCATGTCGTGCTGTTCGTGGTGATGACCGATGCCGATCTTGCCCGGATCGTGGCGGCCCCGGTCGAAGACATGCAGGCGGTCGCAGCGGCGGTGACCGCCAATTCGCTGATCCGGCAGCGCGCACTGGTGCTGCGGCGCCTGCGTCACATTGGTGTGCGGGTGATCGAAGCCCCGCATGACAAGATCGGTACGCGGTTGCTGGACGCTTATCTGGCGGTCAAGCGCGAGGGGCGTATCGGATGACGGCCACAGCCCCCACAATCGCGCAGAAGATCGGCGGCTGGTTTGCTAAGGCCCCGCAGCAGGCCGTGGCGGCAGAACAGGCGGCCTTGCGCTCGGACCGCTTCCGGCTGGAGCGCGAGGGCGAATGGAAGCGGCTGGAAGCGATTGTCACGAACATGGAGGCGGGGCGGATGCGCCGCCTGTCCGACGACGATCTGCTCGCCCTGCCTGCGCTTTATCGCACGGCGGCCTCCAGTCTTTCGATCGCGCGCGAAACTTCGCTCGATTCGGCGCTGATCGTCTATCTCGAAGCGCTGACGCAACGGGCATGGTTCCTTGTCTATGGCCCTCGCGCATCGTTGTGGTCGTGGTTCAAACGCTTCCTTGGTGGCGAATGGAGCGCGGCGGTGCGGGCCATGGGCGCGGACATACTGATCGCACTGGCGCTGATGGTGGCGGGCACGGCAGTCGGCTGGCTGCTCGTCGATTCCAATCCCGAATGGTATTATGCCCTGGTTTCCGCGGGTTTTGCCGATGAGCGCGTGCCCGGTGCCAGCCGCGAAGTGTTGCGGGCCACCATTTTCGGCAATCAGGATCAGGACGGGATGAGCGTGTTTGCCGCCAGCCTGTTCAGCAACAACGCACAAGTCTCGATCCTGTGCTTTGCGCTGGGCTTTGCCTTCGGCTTGCCGACGATGCTGCTGCTGATTCAGAACACCGCCTTGCTGGGGGCGATGCTGTGGCTCTTTCATGGGCAGGGGTTGCTACTGGATTTCGCGGGCTGGCTTTCGATCCACGGCACGACCGAACTGTTCGCGATTCTGCTGGCGGGCGCCGCGGGCCTTCACATCGGGCGCGCAATGGCTTTTCCGGGCAATGCCTCGGTCCTCGATGCCGCCGCCGCCGCCGGGCGGCGCGCGGCGCAAGTGATGACCGGCGTGGTACTGATGCTGATCGTCGCCGCTGTGCTGGAAGGCTTCGCGCGGCAACTTGTGGATACCACGCCCGCACGGCTGACCGTGGGCACGTTCATGCTCGTGTTCTGGACCGGCTATTTCTTTGCGTTTCGCAGGGGTGTGAAGGTCTGATGGCGCTGACCCTCCCGTTCCGGCCCAAGGCCCCATCGCTTACCCCGCTCGATTTCGAGGCAAAGCGGCGGCGCGTGGTAATCACGCCCGAAGGGGTGCCGCTGCCGTTCCTGCTCGCCTCGCGCGGGGCGCGGGCCGGTGCCTTGATGATCGATCTTGCCCTGATTGTCGGGGCGATGATCGGGCTGACGCTGATCCTGTTCAAGATTGCCGAAGGGGCTGGGATCGATCTCGATGGAGGAAAAAGCCCTGCGGCTCATGCGGTGCAGGCGCTGGGCGTATTGTGGATCATCGCGCTGTTCCTGTTCCGCAATGCGTGGTTCCTGTTCTTCGAACTGGGGCCACGCGGGGCGACGCCGGGCAAGCGCATGGTCGGCATTCGCGTGGCCGCGCGCGGCAGCGCCAGCGGTGGCGCAAGGCTGACGACCGAGGCGGTGATCGCGCGCAATCTGGTGCGTGATATCGAACTTTTCATGCCCGTGGTGTTCATCGCTTCAGCCTGGGCGGAAAGCGGCGATACCGATCTTGCTGGCTGGGCGGGCCTTGTCTGGTTCCTCATCTTCGCGCTGTTCCCGTTCTTCAACCGTGACCGGCTGCGCTGCGGAGACCTGATCGCGGGAACATGGGTGGTCGAAGCGCCCAAACGCAAACTGGAGCAGGCATTATCGGTCAGCGGCGGCGCGCGCGGGCATTCAGCGACGACAGGCGCGCAATACCGCTTCAGCGACGCTGATCTTGCCGTCTACGGCGAGTTCGAACTGCAAACGCTGGAGCGCGTGTTGCGTGAAAACCGCGAGGAAGCGCTGAGAGACGTGGCGCAGACGATCTGCCGCAAGATTGGCTGGAGCGCGGGATCGGGCGACGAACGCGCCTTTCTTGAAGCCTATTACGCCCAACTGCGCGCCCGTCTTGAAACGGGTATGCGCTTTGGTAAACGCAAGGCGGACAAGCATACGGGAGGGTGAAGGCGATGGAACTGACGATCGTCGAAGATGACGTGTCCGGCGAGGAAATCCGGGCGCTGGTGGCCTTGCACCTTTCGAACATGCACGCCAGTTCCCCCGCCTGCAAGGTTCACGCCCTGCCGGTGGAAAGCCTGCGCCAGCCCGGTGTGACGTTCTATTCGGCATGGATGGGCGATGAGCTTGCCGGAATGGGTGCGATCCGCGAAATCGATCCGGCCCACGGCGAATTGAAGTCGATGCGCGCATCCCCCGAATGGCTGGGTAAGGGCGTGGGCGAGGCGGTGCTGCTGCACCTGCTGGAAGTGGCACGGACGCGGGGATATATGCGCGTCAGTCTTGAGACTGGGCAAGGCCCGGCTTTCGAACCGGCGATCGGGCTGTATCGGAAGCACGGCTTCGTCAATTGCGAGGCCTTCGCCGACTACGTGCTCGACGATTTCAGCCAGTGTATGACGCTTCCCTTGCGCTGAAACAAAAAGGCCCCGCTTTATGAGCGGGGCCTTTGGGGTTGTGTTGAGGGAAGGTCTTACAGCTTGGCCGTCAGTTCGGGCACCAGCGTGAAGAGGTCGCCGACGAGGCCGAGGTCTGCGACCTGGAAGATCGGGGCGTCTTCGTCCTTGTTGATGGCGATGATGGTCTTGCTGTCCTTCATGCCGGCAAGGTGCTGGATCGCGCCGGAGATGCCGACCGCGATGTAGACTTCGGGGGCGACGATCTTGCCGGTCTGGCCGACCTGGTAATCGTTGGGCACATAGCCTGCATCGACCGCAGCACGGCTCGCGCCGATGGCCGCGTTCAGCTTGTCGGCCAGGGGCGTGATCACCTGTTCGAAAGTCGCCGCGTCCTTCAACGCGCGACCGCCCGAAACGATCACCTTGGCGCTGGTCAGTTCAGGCCGTTCGGACTTGGCGATTTCGGCGCTGACGAAAGTGCTGAGGCCGCTGTCGGCGGTGGCCGCGACGGCTTCGACGCTGGCACTGCCGCCGGTGGCTTCGGCCTTGGCAAAGGCGGTGCCGCGCACGGTGATCACCAGTTTGGCATCGCTGGATTCCACCGTGGCGATGGCGTTTCCGGCGTAGATCGGGCGAGTGAAGGTCTTGGGGCCTTCGACCGAGAGGATGTCCGAAACCTGCATCACATCGAGCAGCGCGGCAACGCGCGGCGCGACGTTCTTGCCGGTGGTGGTGGCGGGCGCGACGAAGGCGTCGTAATCGGCCATCAGGCCCGCCACGAGCGGCGCGACGTTTTCAGCCAGCGCGTTTTCAAGCGCGGCGTCATCGGCTTTGAGGACCTTGGCAACGCCTGCGATCTGCGCGGCGGCGCTTGCCGCACCGTCACAGCCTGCGCCTGCAACAAGGGCGGTCACTTCGCCAAGCTGCGATGCGGCCGTGATCGCGGCGAGGGTGGCGTCCTTGACGGAGGCGTTGTCGTGTTCGACCAGAACGAGAACCTTGGCCATGTCAGGCTACTCCCATTTCCTTGAGCTTGGCGACGAGCGTGTCGACATCGGGCACCTTGATCCCGGCGCTGCGCACCGGCGGTTCGGTGACCTTGAGCGTCTTGAGCCGCGGCGCCACGTCCACGCCGTAATCGGCCGGGGTCTTGTTCGCCAGCGGCTTGGACTTGGCCTTCATGATGTTGGGCAGCGAGGCATAGCGCGGCTCGTTCAGGCGCAAGTCGGTGGTGACCACGGCAGGCAGCGCCAGACGCACGGTCTGCAAACCGCCGTCGATCTCGCGCTTGACGACAACGGCGTCACCTTCGACCGAAACTTCGTTGGCAAAAGTGCCCTGCGGACGGCCCAGCAGCGCGGCGACCATCTGGCCGACCTGGTTCGAGTCGTCGTCGATCGCCTGCTTGCCCGTCACAATCAGGCCCGGAGCCTCTTCCCCTGCAATGCCCGCAATGATCTTGGCCACCGCCAAAGGCTCGACCTCATCGTCGCTCATCACCAGGATCGCCCGGTCCGCGCCCATCGCCAGCGCCGTGCGCAACGTCTCCTGCGCCTTTTGAGGACCCACCGAAACTGCCACGATCTCGGTCACAACGCCCTTCTCTTTCAGGCGAATGGCTTCTTCGACCGCAATCTCGTCAAACGGGTTCATGCTCATCTTGACGTTCGCAAGATCAACACCCGTTCCATCGCTCTTCACACGCGGTTTCACGTTGTAGTCAATCACGCGCTTAACGCAGACCAGGGCTTTCATGGCTTCCGCTCCTGACATTGAATTAGGTGATGGATGCAGCACATCTCTCGTGCTTTCGCCGATGGCGCGGTTTTGCGAAGCTGTCCATGGTAAAATTGCAAAGCTGCAAAGCGCAGCTTTGCAGCTTTGGACAGCACATTCGCAATCAGGCGAGCAGGCGCTGCATGATCGCGCGAACGTCGTCGGCCATGTCGGGGCGTTCAAGTGCCAGCGCCAGGGTCGCTTCGACGAACCCGGTCTTGCTGCCGCAATCGAAGCGGCGACCGGCGAAAGTGACGGCGTGGAACGGCTGCTGGCCGATCATCCGCGCCATCGCGTCGGTCAACTGGATTTCGCCACCGGCACCCTTTTCCTGGCCTTCCAGCAGACGCATGACTTCGGGCTGGAGGATATAGCGGCCAGAGATGATCAGGTTCGACGGCGCATCTTCGCGCTTGGGCTTTTCGACGAGCGCGGTGACTTCGGTCAGGCTTTCGGAAATGCGCGCGCCCGGTGCAATCACGCCATAGCTCGACACTTCTTCTTCCGGCACTTCGAGAACTGAGATCAGGTTGCCGCCGATGTCATTGTACGCTTCGACCATCTGCTTCATGCAGCCGGGATTGCCGACCATCATCTCGTCCGGCAGCATGATCGCGAAAGGTTCATCGCCGACGACCGCGCGGGCGCACCAGATGGCATGACCCAGTCCCATAGGGACCTGCTGGCGCACAGTCACCAGATTGCCGGGCTGGATGCGGGTGGGTTCAAGAACGTCGAGATTCTTGCCACGGCTGCTCATGGTATGTTCCAGCTCGAACGCCGTATCGAAATGCTCCACAATCGAAGTCTTGCCGCGGCCGGTTACGAAGATCAGCTGTTCGATGCCTGCTTCGCGCGCTTCATCCACCGCATACTGGATCAGCGGACGGTCGATGACCGGCAGCATCTCCTTGGGAATCGCCTTGGTGGCCGGCAGAAAGCGTGTGCCGAGGCCCGCCACGGGAAAAACGGCTTTGCGGATGGGCTTGCGCGGAGTGTTTCCAGACATCGATCTTCTTTTACCCAAGTGTTGTTGCACTCTCATGATGCACTGCACAATTCCTGGCGGGAAAAGTCAATGCCGGAGGGCGTGCATTCTGACGTGCGGAAGTCTGCGTCGCATACTTGCACACGAAGACAAACCGGTTAAACGACAAAAATGGACAAGATCATAATCCGCGGCGGAAAGCGCCTTTCGGGCACTGTGCCAGTATCCGGCGCAAAGAATTCCGCACTTACTCTCCTGCCTTGCGCACTGTTGACGGATGAACCGCTGACCTTGCGCAACCTGCCGCGCCTGGCCGACATCGACGGTTTCCAGCACCTGCTCAACCAGTTCGGCATTTCCACTTCGATCGCGGGCGCCCGGCCTGAAGATTTCGGCAGGGTGATGACGCTGCAGGCGACGCGTCTGACGTCGACCGTGGCACCCTATGACCTTGTCCGCAAGATGCGCGCATCGATCCTCGTGCTCGGCCCGATGCTGGCGCGCGCGGGCGAGGCGACGGTGTCCTTGCCCGGCGGCTGCGCCATCGGCAATCGCCCGATCGACCTTCATCTGAAAGCGTTGGAAGCGCTGGGCGCGACGATAGAACTGGCGGCAGGCTATGTCCGCGCGATTGCGCCCGACGGGGGGCTTCCGGGCGGGCGGTATTCGTTCCCGGTGGTGTCTGTCGGCGCGACGGAGAACGCGCTGATGACCGCCGTTCTGTGCAAGGGCAAGTCGACGCTGCACAACGCCGCGCGCGAGCCGGAAATCGTTGACTTGTGCAACATGCTGGTGGCGATGGGCGCACAGATCGAGGGCATCGGCACATCGGACCTGACCATTCACGGTGTCGATCGCCTGCATGGCGCGACCTATATGGTCATGCCCGATCGGATCGAGGCAGGCTCATATGCCTGCGCTGCCGCGATTACCGGCGGCGATGTGATGTTGCAGGGCGCCAGGATCGAAGACATGGAAGCGACGGTACAAGCATTGCGCGATGCCGGTGTCCACGTGGAGCCGCGCAAGGGTGGGATCCATGTTGCCGCCGATGGACCGATCAAGCCGATTACGCTTTCGACCGCGCCTTACCCCGGCTTTGCCACCGACATGCAGGCGCAATTGATGGCGATGCTGTGTCTGGCCAAGGGATCATCGGTACTGACCGAGACGATCTTCGAAAACCGCTACATGCATGTGCCCGAACTCAATCGCATGGGCGCGCGAATCGAGACCAAGGGCCGTACCGCCGTGGTTCATGGCGTTGACGGGCTGACCGGGGCCGAAGTGATGGCCACCGACTTGCGCGCTTCGATGAGCCTGGTGATTGCAGGCCTTGCCGCCGAGGGTGAGACGCAGGTCCACCGCCTGTATCACCTTGATCGCGGTTACGAGCGACTGGAAGAAAAGCTGCAATTGCTGGGTGCGGAGATCGAGCGCGTCGGCGGGGATTGATTATGGGGAATGGCCACGAAGGGGAACAACAAGGTGGAATCGGTAATGGAGCGGGTAGTTAGCCTTCCCTAATCCAGCCGCACCTTGCCGCGTCCGGCCTTGATCGTGCTGCGTATCTTCTTGCCTTCAAGCCGTTGCATCTTGCCCACGCGGTTGAGGCGCGTTTTGGCGCGTTTGGCGGGCAGGTTCATCGCATCGCGCAGCAATTCGGACAGGCGTTTGCGCGCGTCTTCACGGTTCTGCTCCTGCGTGCGGTAGCTGCGTGCAGTCATCACGATTTCGCCCCTGGCGGTAAACTTGCTGCCCGCCAGTTCCTTAAGCCGTTCAAACACCGGCGGCGTCAGACGCAGCGCGAACACATCGAGCCTGATCTGGACGGCGGTTGCCATGTCTGTAATAGTAGCACTATTTTTATACCATTGAAATATAAGCGTTTATTCGCGCCATTTACCGCGCCCTGATTTAACATCTGAGCGCCGCAGTTTTCCCTCAACCCTTCGCTTTTGCGATCCTTTGGTGGGCTTTGTTGCTTTGCGAGCGCGAGGAACGAACGTCGCTTCGACGATCATCGCAACAAGCCGCTCGCGGACGTCTTGACGATTTGTTAGCTGGCTGCGTGACCCTTCACTGCGTAGGATCAAGACGCCATCTGAAGTCATCCGCGATCCTGCAAGTTTGCTCAACCGCAGCTTAACAGCATCAGGCAACGATGGCGATTTTGCCACATCAAAGCGAAGAATGACGGCGCTATCCGTAGTGTTGACGTGCTGCCCACCTGGCCCAGACGAACGCGTCGAACTTTCCTGAAGCTCTGCTTCATCAATGCTTATCGAGCGTGTGATCGGTATACGGGCCATGAGGCTACGATACGCAGGATTAGAAGTCCTGCCAACTTTCAGAGCTACGTTCGAACCGGCCGAAGCGATGGCATAAATACAATATGAGATTTTATGAATTCGCCACCGACAAGCCGCGAAAACCGCGCAAGCCCAAGAAACCCATGACGCCAGAGCAATCCATGGTGGCTGCCAAAAAACGTCAGGTCGATACTGCCAAGCAGGCGTTGCAATCAGTCAAGGATCAACAGAAGCAGCGGAAGGAAGCGGAGCGCGCAAGGCGTATTTCCTATTCAGGGACGTTGCAACAACGATCTAACTGATCTTCGATCTGCTTTCCGTCTGGAGGTCAGACCTCCATTGTTAATGTCTACGGCATTTTTCAACAATGTCGACCAGAACAGTGGGAAGCCACAACGATGCGCGGCCACACAATTTATCCTGATTTACTATGTAGATAATGCCTGACCAACAAGTTCGGTGAAGGCAAATTTCACTAAGAGTGAGGCCACGAAAAAAGGGGATGGTGACATTGCTGTCCCCACCCCCTTTGCGCTCTTAAGCGTCCTGAGATACCTCATTAGCGCTGCCCCCGCTTGCGATAGCATCGACTTCGTCGTCCGCTTTCTTGCGCTTGGCAGCCTCGATTTTACGCCCCTTGCGGAGCGCGAGTTGATCGAGTTGCTGGGGCTTGATGTCATCGTAACCCAGCACGACAATCTCGTCGCCTTCCGTTTCAAACCAAAGGAAACCGTTCTGCTTGCCAGCAGGCACGCAGTCAGGCCGCTTGATGCGGACAACGTCAGGGTTAACGCGGCTAAGACCTGCCCGCTTGAGACGGTCAAGCTTCACATCGTCCTTGGCCCTGCCGTTTGTTTTCCGGTCCAATTCTTCAATCCCTTTCAGATGCCCGCCATGCACAGGGTGGTTAAACCCTTCAATGTGCTCGGCAACGCTGCTCGTGGGGATACCGTTGGTCTCGAAATACCTGAATGCACAGGCATACTTTTCAGCACTGCGGTTTAGAACGAATTCGCTCCTTGCGGAGTTCCAACGGCCATACAGCAGCTTCACGACGGGCAACCAACGATTGCTTTTTTCAGTCGCCTTGGGGATTTTGCAATCCGTGAGGATCGCGTCGTAGGCAGTCAGGTTGCTTGTATCCAACATGCGCTGGGCAATGCCATACGCCTCCTGAATTTGTGCCCAAGTCACCCGATTCCTTTCGGTTTCAAGGCTTCTTATCGTCTGCTCATCAACATCCACTCGCGTGGTGAATTGAGAGACGAGATTTAACAAGGTATTCTTCACGTTTTCAATGCTCATAGGTTTCTCCTCTGTTTGAGCGTTACAGCGCTGCCACTGGCGATGCAGGTTTGACCCTGCGGTGTGGCAACGCCTGTTCTTCCTGCGTCCCCCACCAAGGCTTGATGCCTGTGGGTGGACGACGCATTTTCGAACGCGCTGCTTGCTCTCGCGTTGGAGTTCCTGAGCTTTCAAAGAGCGACCGCGACGGCCACCACTATAGTGATCGGCGCGGACGAACAGATTATGCGGCCAACGTTAAGGAGAGGTTTCGCTGTTACGGCGGCACTCAACGGTAAAGCGCTGTCGCGCAGCCCAATCAGTTCCCATTGAAGCCTTGGAATTGCTGACCGCAAGCGCCTGTGCGTGATGTTGGGCTTGCCAAACATCATGCCTTGCGCGCGGGAAGCTGTCTTCTGCAAGCGCAGCGCAGCGGAAGACATGTGAAGGTGCTGCAAATTGGGGTAATTTGCCGCCAAATGCGCGTTGATGCCATATAATTTCAAGCCATATTTCGTGAATTACCAATGGCTTTGCTCAACTGCCTTGCTGCGCCAGTCAGTTCGCAACCCCATAAAAACGCGACAGAAAAGCACAAAACGCCTCGCTGCCGCGGGCATTTTGAACTTCACCTGCCTCGTTTTTAATAAATTCCTCAGCTTCTTTTGTTACTAAACACTATATCTTAGATACTTATCGTAACAAATCCCCAATACCGCAATAATGCCGCCGCAACATTCCGTTCAATCTTAAGTATGGTAAAAACTCAATGACGGCCGCAACAGTATATTATGTTAGTGCTGGTGCGGGTTCTGGCAAAATTCACCAGCTTGTCGGCCATGCGGCCACTCTAGTGAAGACGCAAAAGGCCAAGGTACTGATTGCCCAACCTACCAAAGCGCTTATTCTTCAAACTCTCGCGGAAATACAAACCCAATTCCCTGATGTGCCTGCTCAATCCATCTACAATGCAGGTGATGGCAAAGCCGTAACGCCAGAGATCATGGAGTATATGAAGCATGCAGACCCGCACGGCGGGCAAATCCTGCTCATCACGCACGAGGCGTTGAAGCGGCTGCCCAATGCATACCGCGTCCACTGGGACTTGTTCGTCGATGAGATTCCTGCCGTCTTCCAAAATGTTTCACTCAAAGTGGCCAAGACGCACAGCCACCTGACGGACTTGCTCAAATTGGAAGCGATTACGGGCAACGTTGCGGCGGTGAAAATCCGCGAGGGCTTCAAATCTCAGATGGAAGCGTTGCGGGTCAACAAAACCGGCGATCAGCTTCTTGGCCTGTTTGGCGAAATTGCAACGCATCTGCTCGATGACAATCGTACAGTGATGGTTGAGACGGCGGAATACAACGCCCTGTGTTCCCCGTCAGCACCAATGGCACAGATTTGAGGTTGTGATTTAAGGAGTGTTGGGGCTTCGTCGTAGTGACGAAGGAACGAAGATGAAGCCCCAACACTCCTTAAAAAAATCGCCGATGAAGGCCCCTGCCGAGCGGGTGGTGAAGGACATCCGGCGGCAGACCCGTCGGCACTTCTCGGCCGAAGACAAGATCAGGATCGTGCTGGATGGCCTGCGCGGCGAGGACAGCATTGCCGAGCTGTGCCGCAAGGAAGGCATCGCCCAAAGCCTGTATTACACCTGGTCGAAGGAGTTCATGGAAGCGGGCAAGCGTCGCCTGGCTGGCGACACTGCCCGTGCCGCAACCACCGGCGAGGTGCAGGACCTGCGCCGCGAAGCCCGTGCCCTGAAGGAATGCGTTGCCGACCTGACGCTCGAAAACCGTCTGCTCAAAAAAAGTATGATCGCGGATGGGGGCGACGACGAATGAGGTATCCAGCATCGGAGAAGCTCGAGATCATCCGGATCGTCGAGCAATCGCACCTACCAGCCAAGCACACGTTGGACGAGCTCGGCATTGCCCGTCGGACCTTCTACCGCTGGTACGACCGGTTCCTCGAAGGCGGCCCGGAGGCGCTGGAGGATCGGCCATCGACACCGAGCCGGGTGTGGAACCGGATCCCGCCTGACATCCATGATCAGATCATCGAGCTGGCGCTGGGGCAGTCCGAGCTAAGCCCCCGGGAACTGGCGGTGCGTTTTACCGATGAGAGGCGCTACTTCGTGTCGGAAGCCACGGTTTACCGTCTGTTGAAGGCCCACGATCTGATCACCAGCCCGGCCTATGTCGTGATCAAGGCCGCCGATCAGTTCCACACCAAGACCACGCGGGTAAACGAGATGTGGCAGACTGATTTTACCTACTGTGCGCCTCGTCCCGGATGGTCCGGGGTGCATATGACTGGAATGCAAAGGAGAAAGGAGGAACTGAACGAATGCCTTGCCCTCTGCTGTGAGGGGGCATGAGCCCAAGCGGCGGTGACCTGCCGTCAACTGGCAGGGTGACGTAGCCCGCAGGTAAAGGGGATTGAGGCGAAGCCGTTACGCCGAGATGGTCCCCGAGGCTGTAGCGCTGGAAGGTTGAGGAACACGAACCGGTTAATCCGCATCCGAGGGCTGAAATGTCGCCTTCGCCTACACGGCTTAACAGGCGGAATGCTGATGATGGCGCCGGAGACGTATGTCGGCGACATCCGAATGTGGCCGGAAATGTAGCCCGTCCGCATGGAGCCATGGAGAGAATGCAGCCAGGCCATGGCATCGGCATCGACTTGCGGGACGCAAGGACAAGGACTGCGACCGGCAGCCTCCCCAGCGCGCGAAAGTCCAGCATATGAACGAGGGAAGGCATGATGGAATGCCAAGGGAGTTGGCCCCGATGTCCACCGTGCTGGCGGAGTCCCCGTAGTAGTCCGCGACAGGGAAAGCCTGTCACATGGCGAAGGGGGACAGTTCAATCAGCTTGAAGTGCAAACTACCTGACCAAACGAGGTGAAGACCTTTGATAATCAGCGAAATGCAGCACAAGCTCGCGACGTGGGCCGAGAGCGACCAGAACCGCAAGTTCGATCGCCTTCTCCGGCTCATTGCCGATCGGGCGTGGCTTGCCGAGGCGGCTCGGATCGTGCTGGCGTCGAGTGGCGCCAATACGCCGGGCATCGACGGAATGGACAAGCGACGGATGCAGGCCGTACTGGCAGAACAGCTGGCCAGTCTGCGAACGGACTTGCTGACGGGGAGTTATCACCCGCAGCCGGTCAGGCGAATCTATATCCCGAAAGCCAATGGCAAGAAACGACCACTTGGTATCCCGACCCTGAAAGACCGCATCGTCCAGCGCGCGATGCTGATGGCCATGGAGCCGATCTGGGAAAGCGACTTCCATCGCCTCTCCTACGGCTTCAGGCCGGAACGCAGCGTGCATCACGCTGTCCGGACCGTGAAGATACAGTTGCAGGATAGTGGTGCCGGAGCGCGGGGCCGCTGGATCATCGAAGGTGATCTGGCGAGCTACTTCGATACGGTCCACCACCGGCTTCTGCTTCGCTGCGTTCGGCGGCGAATCCGGGATGATCGGTTTGTTGATCTGCTCTGGCGATTCCTGAAGGCGGGCCACGTCGACCGTGGCCTGTTCGTCGCCTCAAGCGAAGGTGTACCGCAAGGCGGCGTGCTGTCGCCGCTCCTGTCCAACATCATGCTCCATGAGTTTGATGCGTGGCTGGAGGCGAAATACCTGAGCGACAAGGCGCGAAAGGATCGCTGGGCATGGAACTTCGGCATCCAGCAGGGGCGCCCCATCACGGTTCGCGAGAACCGGCAATGGAAACCTGCTGTCGCCTACTGCCGTTACGCCGATGACTTCGTTGTCATCGTCAAGGGCACCAAGGCACATGCCGAGGCCATCCGCGAGGAATGCCGGGCCTTTCTGGAAGACGACCTGAAGCTGACGTTGAATATGGACAAGAGCCATATCACCCACGTCGACGACGGGTTCGTGTTCCTCGGGCACCGGATTATCCGCAGGCGGGGATCGAGCGGACGCATGTCCGTGGTCTCAACGATACCCAAGGAGAAGGCCAAGACCTTCGCTCGCCGATTGGTCGAGGCTCTCTCCGGCAATCATGAGGTTGCCGCGGTGGACATGATCGACGGTCTGAACCGCCAGCTGGCGGGATGGGCTGCGTTCTACAGGTTCACCGACTTCACGGCGCGCACATTCCGGCGCATCGACACCGTCGTGTTCTGGAAAATGGCGCACTGGTTGGCGCAGAAGTACCGGTCCCGTATCAAGCCTTTGATGCGTAAATGGTACCGCATGCCGGAAACCGGCCAATCGAAGACGTGGCTGGTCTACGGTCGAAGCAATCAGGGCAATGCCGTCGGCAAGGCGCTGCGACGACTGGTCACAAGCCAGAAGATGCAGTTCCGGTGGCGGAATCCGGAGCGAAATCCCTACATCTATCGGGACGAGCTCCGAAACACCGTCACCTCCCGCTATCGTGATGTCGCCATGGCCTTGGACCAAGGTTGAATAGAGAGCCGTATGCGCTGAAAGGTGCACGTACGGTTCGGGGAGGGGAAGCGCTTATGCGCTTCCTACTCCACTCAAGATCATCGGGTGGGGCTGGATGTACCTGTCGACCGTGCTCGACGACTTCTCGCGCTACATTATCGCCTGGAAACTGTGCACCAACATGCGCGCCGAGGATGTGACCGACACGCTCGACCTGGCCCTTGGCGCATCGGGCTGCGACAGCGCCACGGTGCTGCACAAGCCCAGGCTGTTGTCGGATAATGGCCCCAGCTACATCGCCGGCGAATTGGCTGAATACATTGAGGCCCGGAAGATGAGCCACGTGCGCGGTGCCCCGATGCACCCGCAAACCCAGGGCAAGATCGAGCGCTGGCACCAAACCCTGAAAAACCGCATCCTGCTGGAAAACTACTTTTTGCCCGGCGACCTCGAAGCCCAAATCGAGGCCTTCGTCGAGTACTACAACCACCAGCGTTACCACGAGAGCCTGAACAACGTGACGCCCGCCGATGCCTACTTCGGCAGGGCTCCAGCCATCATCAAACAGCGCGAAAGGATCAAGCGACAGACCATCGAACATCGGCGCTTGCAACACCGCAAGCTCGCCGCCTAACATCAACCCCCAGACGAGGTCCGCACTCCGCTAATTTACGCCGCGAGTTGTGCCGAATGTTCTGACGACGGACAGTGACCCCGACGCCTGAGCAGGTGCTGCGTGGCAAGCTGGTCAGCTACCTCAACGAGCAGAAGGCACTCGCCGAAGCTGAAATCGGTGGAACGGCGTTCAGCGCCACCAAGCGCGTGACCCGCGCCAACGAGGCGGGCGAAAAGGTCCGCGTCGATGCCCCACGTCATGTTCGCAAGGGCTGGTTTGTGGATGCGGCTGGCAAGATGTTCTTCCAGATCCGCTACGGCAGCAAGCCGTTAGAACTTGCCAAGGGCATGAACGCTATTGAGGTCGAAAACCTCACTGGCCTGCCCACGGTAATCGCTTCAATTATTGAAGCTGTGAATGCTGGTGAGCTGGACGCCCAAGCCAAGGCGGCAATTGCCGCCCGCAAGGTGCTGCGCAAGGTCAAACAGCCTGCTTCGTGATGCGATCAGGCGCAGGCAGGCTGACAATCCAGCCTGATGTAGTTTCACGAAAAGTGATGCCATTCCTAAAGCTGGCGGCTCGGCCTTTCGGTCGACCGCCGTTTATGCTTTCTGGTGCTATGATCGAGATTGCGGAAAGGCAGATATGCTGACGTTCAATGACCTTCTGGCAAAAGCCGGATTTGAACTTTCCGAAGTCCGATTGCTTCGCCACCAGACGAAAGCGCCCAACGGGCGAACACCTTATCTGCTTTGGCGAGACAAACGAGACGCCTTCGACGAATATCAAGCAGTCCAGACGCAGCCCAATGGCGTGAAGCTGATGAGCCCCTATTGGGCCTCTTTTGTCGTGCCTCCGAGTGGAGGCACCTTATTTACGGGCATCTACTCGGCTGAATTTTCTGGACCTTCGCCCGGCGCATGGATGGACCCGCTGCATGATCGTCCTGGCATGGAATTGGCAGGACAGCGGCTTGAACGCTACGAGCTTCAGCTACTCCCGAGCTTGCAGGAATATGTAGGCAGGTTGTGGATCGAATGGGGCGCAGGGGCGCGAAGCTGGATTCAAAGGCCCGATAAGCAGGCGAAAGCCATTGTTGAACTGACTCGCCAATTTCGCGAGGAAGCATTTCCGGGCTTCACGCATTTCATTTCGAACATTTCCGATGTGCCCACATTGCCGCGCGGCTGGATTGATGCCCTTGCCGCTGCGCGGGGTGTGTATCTGTTGACCTCAGAACGGACGCGCGAATGGTATGTGGGATCAGCAACAAGCCGCGAAGGAGGCTTTATCTCGCGTTGGCAGAATTACGCATCTGATGGTCACGGCGGAAACATCGGCCTGAAAAGTGCTGAGCCAAGCGATTATCAGGTTACGATCCTTGAGGTTTCTGGATCGGCGGCGAGTGCGGACGAGATTGTGCAGACTGAACAGCTTTGGAAACGGAAGTTGCAAAGCCGGGGCATGGGTTTGAACCGAAATTGACCAGCGCCTGACCTTATGGCCTCACGATTAGTGAGGTGAGCAGATCGCCTGTGCCGACTCGATGACCGTTGATATTGTAGGTAAAATTGGTGCCAGTATCATACCAGCCGACTGGCAAGCCCTTAGCCGTATAACCGTTGATGCGCCGCCCATCCTGCTGACGCCATCCCAACAGATTGCCTGAGTTGTCCCGTAGATTTTGCCGCACTGCCGTTTCCTCCGTCTATTCGCCATCAATCGACAGGGGTTTCCACTGACTGTCGATCATGGTGCTGAGCCAGAGCGTTGCGCTCACTACTAGTGAGATAGGGAGCGTGGGATTTTGCTGCTCTGTCAGAGCTTCTGAAGCGCAAGAGCGCGGGCGGGGTGTCAGGATAGCAAGCGCAAGCAGATCGGGCTTGTCTGGGCTTCGTCTGGGACGATCAAATCATCTGGCCGCCCGACATATTGCCCTCCTTATCAAAACACCAAACGGCCAACCCGTCCACGAACGCGGCGGTTTCTCCATCAGGGAAACACGTTATGCGGGAAAATAGTCCTTGGAATACTTGGTGAACCTTGAGCCGTGCCGCATAGCTAATCTCTGGATCATCGCTGTCCAAGGCTTCACGCGCATTTTTCAAAACCTTAGCGACCTGCTCTGGCGTTGCGGTGCCTTCCTCTACCTTCAACTTGTCGCGCAACACGGAAAGCGCGGCGTCAAGCTCCTCGACATCTCTTTCAAGCTGCGCGGCCTTTTGCGCGAGAGCCTTAGAATGAGCCTCGACCAAATTTTCAACCACCGTACTGAGCTGTGTTTCCTTCAAGGTTTTTAGCCGTTCTTGCTCAGCGACTTCCTCACGCAAACGGTTGACGACAGGCTTGGTTTTGAAGAAATCATCATCCGCAACAGCACTCAGGAACGTGTCAAGGATCGCGTTGACTAGAACCTCATATCGGATTGCCGTCTTATTCGAGCAATTGTGATTTCGGCGGGCATTGTTGCACTTGAGATAACTTCGAGCCGTCCTATGGATATGGCTCTTGCCATTCGAACGGCGAACTGGCGTGCCAACTCTCTGCCCGTTCTGGTAATACATGACGCCCTGACATTCTGAGCATCGCGCAATTCCGCTGAACAAATTTTTCTGGGTGTGCTGCGATTTTCCGCCCGTGCGCTGGCGTTGAATGAGCAGGCCTTGGACCCGGTTGAATTGCTCGGCAGTAACGACGGCAGGGAAATAATCCGGGATCACTGTTCCCGCCAATTCGTCTTTCAGATGCGTGCGGCTATGCGCGAAGGGACGGAATTCGCCTAAGACGGATCGATTGGTCAGGAGGCGATGAATGTATGTCGTATTCCAGCCACTCGCTTGCGCCTTCCTTACAGCGGTCCAGTTTGCCTCTTTCCGACTATTGAGCTTCTTGACGATGGCGGACAGGCCGTGGCCCGCGCAATACCAATCGTAGATTTCCCGCAACACGGCCACGCGCTTGCTGGACGTCTTAATTTGCCCATTTTCGATGTTGAGCCAAGCAGGAATGCTGGGAGTGACAATCTGCCCGCTCCCCGCAATTGCCTGATTTACTTTATGTTTCCAGACTGCCTTGATGCGTTTGCTCTTCTTGGTGCTCTCATCAAGTGCCAATTCAGCCTTGATGATGACCATCATAACCTTAGCCATATCGATGCGGTCGCCAGCGGGATAAATCTGATTGTCCTGCGTCGTGGCAACAGTGACGCCGTTCTGTGTAAGCTGGCGCAACAGGTCGAAGGCTTGCTCGTATCCTTGACGGGTTAGGCGGTCGACATTCTCGACGACGAGAACGACACCAGACTTGAATGCTCCTGTTTGGGCTTGCTGCTCGAAATCATAGAGTGCGGAACCGGGCTGGCGATTTTCGCCTGAGAATGCCGAGCGACCTTCATCCCGCAATTCGCGGCTTTCACTGTATTTCCACCCATTGCGTTCAATGTGCGCGCGGCCTTCCTCCAACTGACGTTCGAGGGAGTGCCCTTTCGCTTGTTCAAGGGACGAGAAGCGCGCGTAAATGTAGGCGGGTAACATCGCAAAAACCGTAGCTTGCATCCGTTAATGGATGGTGTGTGCTACCGTCACTAACATGGCCACCTTGTTGACATTCTGCCCACCCGGACCGGCCGAAGCGATGAAGCTCTCTTCGACCAGCGTCATGGCATGGGCGACAATGTCGTCGGGTGTCATTCCTCTTCGCCTGGTTCCGCAGCGTCGGGGCCTTCCCAGGCCGGGACGGCGAAGGCCTCAAGTTCTTCGCGCGCGAAGCCGGGCACATCGAAGCCGAGGGCGTCGAAATCCATCGGCAACGGGGCAACTGCCGTGATCGGGTCCTTCCCAGCGCGCTGGATGGTAAGCGCTGCGGCGTGGAGCATGGTGCGGCGCGCGCCGGTTCCATCGCCGTAAACGGGATCGCCCAGCAGTGCCGAGCCAAGCCCGGCTAGCGCGTGAATGCGGATCTGGTGTGTGCGACCGGTTTCGGGACGGAATTCGACCATGGTCAGGCCCGGCTTGCGATCAATCACTTTCCAGTGCGTTATCGCGGGCTTGCCCTTTTTGGCCGGGATCATCCGCCAGCCTTTTTCGGCGGAACTGATCTTGGACAAGGCGAGATCGATCGTGCCGCTCTCGCCCGTCACGTCGCCCGCGACGACGCCGAGATAGACCTTGTCCACCTCACGCGCTTCGAAGGCGGCGGAAAAGCGTTTCAGTGCCTTGGGATTCCGCGCCAGCAGCAGGCAGCCCGACGTATCGCGATCGAGCCGGTGTACCGGGAACGGTTCGCGCTGGAAGCCGAAGCGCAAAGCATCGAGATGATCTTCAAGCGCGGGGCCGCCGGCACGGGGCCGGTCGAGCGGGAGGCCCGCAGGCTTGTCGATGACCAGCGCTTCGCCGTCTTCGAACAGGATGGAAAAATCGATCATGCTACGGCCTTTGCTATACGCCGGAGCGCTTCTTCGAGTTTTGCCTCGTCTGCCGCAAAGCTGATGCGGAAGCCGTCACGTCCGCCGAAAGCAGAGGCAGGAACGACCGCGACGCCGCTTTCCAGCAGGTGGAGGCACAGCGCTTCGTCGTTTCCGAAGCGGTCCATCAGCGGGGCGGCATCGATCATGCAATAAAAAGCGCCGTCGGGCACGGGGGTCGTCAGGCCGGGTATCGCGTTGATCGCAGTGACTACCCGGTCCCGCCGCGCGCGGAATCGTTCACGCCAGTCCAGCAGAAACTCCTGCGGGCCTTCGAAGGCGGCCACGGCGGCGGCCTGGCTGATCGAGGCGGGATTGCCTGAGGAATGCGACTGCAACCGGCCCATCGCGCCGATCAGCCATGCCGGGCCAGCCGATACGCCGATGCGGAAGCCGGTCATCGCGTGGCTTTTCGATACGCCCGAAACGGTCAGGATACGCTCCGCAAGGTCCGGGCATTCGACCGCCAGCGTGGCGTGAGTGCCTTCGTCATAGCGCAGCGGGGCGTAAATATCGTCGCTCATCACCAGTACGCGCGGGTGGCGGCGCAGGACATCGCCCAGCGCGCGCAATTCAGCGGCGGGGTAGGTTGCGCCGGTCGGGTTACCGGGGCTGTTGAGCAGCAGCCAGCGGGTGGCGGGCGTTATCGCGGCTTCAAGCTGTGCAGGCGTGATGCGGAAACCGCCTGCTGCTGTGGTCGGCAGGTCCACCACGGCAGCACCGGTAAAGCGCACGATTTCGGGGTAGCTGACCCACCACGGCGACGGGATCAGCACTTCGTCTGCCGGATCGAGCGTGGCCAGCAGGGCGTGGAAGATCGCCTGCTTGCCGCCTGCGCTGACGATCACGTTGGAAGGTGGCACGACGATGCCGAGATCGCGCCTGAAGTGCAGCGCGGCGGCTTCACGCAAGGCGGCGGTGCCCATGACGGCGGTGTATCTGGTGTCGCCTGCATCCAGAGCGTCCTTGGCTGCCTGGATGACGTGCGGCGGCGTGGCGAAATCGGGTTCGCCCACCGAGAGCGAAATCACATCGCGCCCTTCGGCGCGAAGCTGGATTGCGCGGTCGGTGATGGCGGTAGTTTGCGAGGGTGCGATGCGCTCAAGGGCTTTTGACAACATATCAGGCACCCAGCAGACGTGCCGGGACAAGCCCGCGCAAGGCGTTGCCGACAAGGAAGCCGCCGGCCAGATCATCCAGCGTGAGGTCTGCTTCCACCGCGCGGCCCGCCTCGATCAGGCTGCGGCGCAACACGCCCGGCAGCAGGCCAAGGTCTGCGCGCGGGGTGAGCAGTTTGCCACCGCGTTCCACGAACACGTTGGTGAAAGTGCCTTCGGTGATCAGGCCATCGTCACGCAGAAACAGCGCCTCGCCAGCGCCGACTTTTTTCGCGGCGGCAAGGCCCGCTTCGTAAAAGCCCCGGTCGGTGGTCTTGTGGCGCAGCCGCCAATCACCATCGGACACCGGCAGCGGCAGGACTGCGCAAATGATTTCATCGAGCGGTGCGGGCATGGCTGATGCCTCCAGTGCATGCGCGCCACCCTTCGAAGCGACCAGCCGCACTTTGGACGGTGCATCCAGATCGAAGCACAGCGCATGAATGGCATTGCGGATCGCATGACGATCAAAGCTGAAGCCCAGCGCCTGCGCGCTTGCCTTCATCCGTTCCAGATGCAGTTCGAGCAATGCGATACCCTTGGCAGGATCGAACGCCATCGTCTCGATCAGGTCGGCATGGCCGGCAGACAGACGCAAGAAATTCCCCTTTACCACGCATTCGCGCCATTCACCGATCATGACCGAATCGGCAACTACCGCCGAGCCGACACCCATGACCGCGCGGCCCCCTGAAGCCCCCGGATGATCGCTGCTGAGGCGCACGGTGCGGATTGCCACATTGAACGCTGCATCGCCAGAGGGGGCTATCCGCCCGATCGAGCCGCAATACGCCCCGCGCGCATCGCGTTCCGCTTGGTGGATGATCTCCATTGCGCGGATCTTGGGCGCGCCGGTGATCGATCCGCACGGGAAGATCGCGCTGAGCAGGCTGCGGACGTCCTTGCCCGGAGAAAGCCGCGCATTCACGGTCGTTACCATCTGGTGGACGGTGGGGTAGGTTTCGATGGCGAACGGTGCCTCAACCTTGACCGAGCCTGCCTGTGACACGCGCGACAGATCGTTGCGCATCAGATCGACGATCATCAGGTTTTCGGCGCGATCCTTGACGCTGGCGGCAAGATCGGCCTTGAACCGTTCGTCCTCCTGCGGTGTTCCGCCGCGCGGGGCGGTGCCCTTCATCGGGCGGACACGCGCTTCACCGCCCGTCAGCTTGAAGAACAGTTCGGGCGAGAACGACAGGTGCCAGTGCGCGCCATCCCAGATCACCCCGCCATACCCCGCGCGCGCATCGGCGCGCACATCGGCATAGATCGCCAGCGGATCACCGTCCCATGTGCCCGAAAGCGGAAAGGTGAGATTGGCCTGGTAGATGTCGCCCGCGCGGATCGCGTCCTGCACAAGGTTGAAGGCGCGCGCATAACCGCCTGCGGAAAGCGCTGCGCCCATGGGACCAAGCCTGCCCGGCCCGCTGGCCTCGCGCGCCAGCCAGCGCTCCACCTCGGCGCTGGGCATGCGGGTGACTTTGCCGAATCGCGCGAACCACACCAGCGGGCCAGCCGCGCCAGTACGATCATCCGCCAGCGGTGCCAGGCGCGGTTCGAGCGCGAGACCTGCTTCATAGGCGAGGTATCCCGCCCAATCGCCGGGCGTTGCCGCAATACGTTCAAGCGCGGCCTCAACCTCGTCAGGGCGGCGGGCAACGACGATCTCCAGCGGCTGCTCATAAAGCCGGGCGTCGCTTGCCCCTTCGCTGCGGGCATCGTCGAGGAGGATGAATGGGGCGCGGGTCATGGGCTTGAAAGGCGCTCTAGCCGTTCCCCGCAACGGATGCAAAAACCCCTCGCATGTGGCTGATGTGCGCCTTAATCACCGAACAAACGGATGGGACAAGCGGTATGGACGACATTTACCTTGGGTTGGCTTCGAATGGCGAACGGCAAGTGCTGCGCCTTGGCCGCGCCAACCGCCACGGATTGATCGCAGGGGCGACCGGCACCGGCAAGACGGTGACGTTGCAGGGCATTGCCGAACAATTCTCCAATCGCGGCGTGCCCGTGTTCATGGCCGATGTGAAAGGCGATCTTTCAGGCATTTCGATGCCGGGCAGCCCCACGTTCAAACATGCCGCCAGCCTTGAAGCGCGGGCGAAGGAACTGGGCATCACCGACTATGCCTATGCCGATAATCCGGCGGTGTTCTGGGACTTGTACGGGGAAAGCGGCCATCCGATCCGCACAACGATTTCGGAGATGGGGCCGCTGCTGCTGGCGCGGTTGATGGGCCTGAATGATACGCAGGAAGGCGTGCTGAACATCGCTTTCCGTTATGCCGACGATAACGGACTGCTGCTGATCGATTTGCCCGATCTGCAATCGGTGCTGATGAACTGCGCCGAAAACGCCAGCGAACTTTCGGGCAAGTACGGCAATGTCTCGAAGGCCAGTGTCGGCACGATCCAGCGCCAGTTGCTGGCGTTCGAAAGCCAGGGCGCGGACCGCTTTTTCGGGGAGCCTGCTTTCGAGATCAACGATTTCCTGAAAACGGACGATCAGGGGCGTGGCATGGTGAATGTGCTTGTGGCCGACAAGCTGATGCAAAGCCCCAAGCTTTACGCCACGTTCCTGCTGTGGCTGCTGTCCGAACTGTTCGAGGCCCTGCCCGAAGTGGGGGACCCGGAAAAGCCGTGCCTGGTGTTCTTCTTCGATGAAGCGCACCTGCTGTTTGACGATGCGCCCGATGCGTTGATGGACAAGGTGGAGCAGGTCGTGCGGCTTATCCGTTCTAAGGGCGTGGGCGTCTATTTCATCTCGCAGAACCCCATCGACATTCCCGAAAAGATCGCAGGCCAGTTGGGCAACCGTGTGCAGCATGCCCTGCGCGCGTTCACCCCGCGCGATCAACGCGCGATCAGGGCGGCGGCCGAGACGTTCCGTATCAACAAGGAACTGGATGTCGAAACGGTGATTACCGAACTGCGCGTGGGTGAGGCGCTGGTTTCGACGCTGAACGACGATGGATCGCCCTCCGTGGTGCAGCGCACGATGATATCACCGCCGCGCTCGCGGCTGGGTCCGATCACGCCCAAGGAGCGCGCGATCATCCAATCGATCAGCCCGTTCGATGGCAAGTACGATACCGCCGTGGACCGCGAATCCGCAGCAGAAGTGCTGGCGCAGAAGGCATCGGATGCCGCCGCCGCCGCGCAGCAGGTGGAGGACGAAGGCGTGGAGAAGCAGCGCGCCGCCCCGCGTCAGTCCCCATCGATGTGGGAGCGCGCGGGCAAGGCTGCGGCAGGTGCGGTAGCATCGTCGGCAGGCGCAGTGATAGCCGCGAAGATCACCGGCAAGAAATCGCGCGCCGCGCCGGTTTCATCGGGTCTGACCGCCGTGGTGGGCACCATCGCCACATCGATCGGCGGGGCAGCCTTCGGGCGGTTTGCGCGCGGGATCATGGGGGGGTTGCTGCGCTGACGGTTGGCCAACCCGCGAGGCTGACTGTCGGAGCCGGTTGCATCGCGTGATGTTGCAGCGCAAAAGGATGGCATGCGCATTGCCATTGTCGATGAAAGTGCCAGCCGCGCGGCGATAATCCGCGAAGGCCTTGCGACGGTCGAGGACTGCGAGATATTCGTGGTTACCGAACGGCGCGGGCTGGTGGCGCGAATCGGCGAGATCGGGCCGGATATCGTGCTGATGGATCTGGGCAACCCCTCGCGTGACGTGCTTGAAGAATATTTCGCGGTCAGCCGTGTGCTGGACCGCCCGATTGCCATGTTCGTCGATGAAAGCGACGAGGAATCCATCGGGGCATCGATCGATGCAGGCGTTTCGTCCTACGTTGTCGACGGCCTCGCACCGCATCGCATCCGTTCGATCCTTGATCTGGCGGTCAAGCGGTTCAACGCCTTCGCCCGGTTGCAGGCCGATCTGGACGAAGCCAAGGGCAAGCTGGCCGAGCGTGACAGTATCGACAAGGCCAAGCGAATCCTGATGGACAGCCGCGGTCTTGGCGAACCGCAGGCCTATGCCGAATTGCGAAAGGCTGCGATGAACCAGGGCAAGCGAATTGCCGAAATCGCAGACGCGGTAGTAACCGCGCATCAGTTGATGGGAGGGAAGTGATGGCGCCTGAAACACTCACGGGCGAAATGACCATCGGCTTCCTGCCGCTGGTCGATGCCTGCCTGCCGATTCTGGCGCGCGAACATGGCTTTGCCGAAGCCGAAGGGCTGTCCTTGCGGCTGGTCAGGGACATGAGCTGGGCGACGGTGCTCGACCGGCTGCTCTATGGTCATACCGATGCGGCGCACATGGTGGCCCCGCTGGCTATCGCGGTAACGCTGGGGCGCGGCCGGCCGGCACAGCCGCTTTCGGTGCCTTTCGTGCTGGGCCTGAACGGCAATGCCATCACCATGCGGGGTGATCTGGCGCACCGGGTGGCGCAACCGGGCCGGTTGGGCGATCCGGCGGCGGTCGGCGCTGCGCTGAAGGCTGTTGTCGAGGCCGAACGGGGGCAGGGGCGTTTGCTGCGATTCGGCGTGGTGCATCGCTACTCCAGCCACAATTACATGCTGCGGTACTGGCTGGCGGCTTGTGGCATTCGCCCCGATACCGATGTCGAGATCACAACCGTGGCCCCGCCATTCTGTGCCGACGCGCTCGAATCGGGTGAGGTCGATGCGATCTGCGTGGGCGAGCCATGGAACAGCGTGGCGGTGGAGCGCGGGGCGGGCGAAATCGTGCTGGCGACAGCGCAGATATGGCGGCGCGGCGTGGAGAAGGTTCTGGCGTTCCGCGAATCGGTGATGGAGCAGCGCCGCCCCCAAGCCGAAGCGCTGGTGCGGGCCTTGCGCAAGGCGGGGGAACACTTCGTCGATCCGGCCAATCTTGAAACCAATGCGGCGATTCTGGCGCGATCCGATTACCTGGATGGTGATGCAACATTGATTCGCCGGGCCATTTCAGACCGGCTCCTGCTCCATCGGGGCGGCGATTTGCTGCACTATCCCGATTTCATGTTCCAGCACCGCGAGGCGGCGAATTTCCCGTGGGTCAGCCAGGCCGAGTGGCTCTACAGCCAGATGGTGCGCTGGGATGGCCTTGCGTTCGATCCCGCCGATGCCCGGAAGGCCGCCCGCGTGTTCCGGCCCGATGTTTACCGCAGTGCACTATTGGGCACGGGCGAGCCATTGCCGGGGGCAAGTTCGAAGGTCGAAGGCAGCCTTGCAGGACCGACCTCCGTGTCCATGCAGCAGGGGGTCATAACACTGGAAAACAACAGCTTTTTCGATGGTCGACCATTCGACCCTGCGTTGCTTGAAAGCTACATTCAGGGCCAGCGTTCAGCATAAAATTCTATTGCGGCGCAAAAAACGCTTGCCGAACCCCCTGCGAATCACATAGCTTTAAGCCCAAGCCGAACGGTGCCGCCCAAGGATGGACGGACAGATCGCCGCCCGGCTCAGCATTTTCATCGTGTGGCAACGTCGCCGCCCAGACCTCCCGTTTCGGGATGCGTTCGGGCGGTTTTTTGCGTTTGTCATGCCGTTTTCGAGGGGTGGTCGAAATGAACGGACGGAACACAATCAAGTCTCAGGGCAAGCGACGGAATATCGTTGCGGTACTGCTCGCAGGCATTGCGCTGGCCAGTTGCGGCAAGAGCGGTGACGCGCCTGAAAAGCCCGCCGCTGCTGCCGGAGACCTCGAAAAGTCGGCCCTCAAGCTGGGTTTCATCAAGTTGACCGACATGGCGCCGCTGGCCATCGCCCAGGAAAAGGGCTTCTTCCGCGAAGAAGGGTTGAACGTCACGCTCGAACCGCAGGCAAACTGGAAGGTTCTGGTCGATGGCGTCAGCAGCGGCCAGCTTGACGGCGCGCACATGCTGGCGGGGCAGGCCATTGCCACGGCCGCAGGTTTCGGCGGCAAGGTTCCGCTGATCGCTCCGCTCAGCCTCGATCTGAATGGCAATGCCATCACCGTTTCGAACAAGGTCTGGAGCCAGATCGAACCCAAGCTGCCCAAGGGCCCGGACGGCAAGGTCATGCACCCGATCTCGGCTTCGGCGCTCAAGGATATGCCGCTGAAGTGGGGCATGGTGTTCCCCACCAGCCCGCACAATTACGAACTGCGGTACTGGCTGGCCGCTGGCGGGATCAATCCCGGCTATTACCTGCCGGGCGATGTCGCCGGAACCACGTCTGCCCAGATGCAGCTTTCGGTCACCCCGCCGCCGCAGATGCCTTCAACGATGGAAGCCGGGACGATCGACGGGTATTCCGTGGGTGAGCCGTGGAATCAGGCTGCGGTGAAGAAGAAGATCGGTGTGCCGGTCATCACCGATGCCGAAATCTTCCCCGAAAACCCCGAAAAGGTCCTGGGCCTCACAGCCGCCTTTGCCGAAAAGAATCCCAAGACGGTCAAGGCGCTGCTGCGCGCGATCATCAAAGCGCAGCAATGGCTCGATGCCGATAACGGTGCCAACCGCGCTGAAGCGGTGAAGATCCTCAGCCAGTCAAACTATGTTGGTGCCGATGCCGATGTGATCGGCGCATCGATGACCGGGCAGTTCACGTTTGCACCGGGCGATACGCGCCCTGCCGCTGGCTTCAACATCTTCTTCAAGCAGAACGCGGGCTATCCGTTCTATTCGGACGCCATCTGGTTCCTCACCCAGATGCGCCGCTGGGGCCAGATCCCTGCCGACAAGCCCGACCAGTGGTATTTCGACACTGCCAAGGCTGTCTATCGCCCCGAACTCTACCTCGCTGCCGCCAGCGAACTCGCCGAACAAGGCGTGATCCCCAAGGATGCCGTGCCGCAGACCGATGGTTTCAAGCCGGAACAGTCGGGCTTCATCGATGGCCAGACCTTCAACGGCAAGCAGCCCAACGCCTATCTCGCCAAGTTCACCATCGGCCTGAAGCAGGGCCAGACGGTGACCCCGGCGGGCGTCAAGTAAGCCCCGGCGGTACTTAATCCAAGGAAAAGACCCATGAACGCCGTTCCACTGCGCAAGGACGAATTCTTCGCTACGCCATCACATGAGCAGGAGGAGGGCGCGGCCCTCCTCCCGGTAACGAAGGAAGAATTGCCCGTGAAAACCGCACCCGGATTGCCCTTTGGTCTCAAGCTGCCCGAACCGCGTGCCGCGTTCGAGGCCGCATGGCCGCCTCTGGTCGGGATCGGTGGATTCCTTCTGGTGTGGGCGCTGATGGCGCCGCTGGTGCAGACCTCGCTCGGCGCGCTGCCAGGGCCAGGCGATGTGTGGTCGGCGTTCCTTGGCCTGATTGACGAATATCTTGCCGCGCGGGTCACGGCGGCGGAATCCGAAGCGGCAGGCTATGCCTTTACCGGCCCACCGACCTTCATCGACCAGATCGTCACCAGCCTTGAAACCGTGGCGGCCGGCTTCCTTTTGGCAACCATTGTCGCCGTGCCGCTGGGCCTTGTCGCGGGCATGTCAAAGCGCGTGAATGCCGCGATCAATCCGTTGGTGCAGGTCATGCGTCCGGTCAGCCCGCTTGCCTGGCTGCCAATCGTCACGATGGTCGTTTCGGCGTCGATGGTCAGCGACGATCCCAGCCTGCCCAAGGCGTTCGTGATTTCGGCGGTCGTCGTAATGCTCTGCTCGCTCTGGCCCACATTGATCAACACCGCCATCGGCACCGCCAGCATCGACAAGGACCTGATCGCGGTGGGCCGCGTGCTCCGCCTCGGCTGGTTTGCCAAGCTGACGCGCCTCGTCCTGCCCTCGGCGCTGCCCTACATCTTCACCGGGATGCGTCTTTCGCTGGGCACCGGCTGGATGGTGCTGATCGCGGCGGAAATGCTCAGCCAGAACCCCGGTCTCGGCAAGTTCGTGTGGGACGAATTCCAGAATGGCTCCGAAAAGTCGCTGGCGCGGATTATGGTCGCGGTCGTGGTGATCGGCCTGATCGGCTTTGCCCTCGATCGCGTGATGATGGCCATGCAGGCCTTCGTCAGCCGCAACCGCAACGTCTGAAGGAGCGCGCACCATGGCCACGATCCTTTCGCTCAAGAACCTGCGCAAGAGCTATACCGGCAAGGCCGGGGGCGTTTCTGAAGTGCTCGGCGGCATCGATCTCGATGTCGAGGAAGGCGAATTCATCGCGATCCTCGGCTTCTCAGGTGCTGGCAAGACAACGCTGATCTCGGCCATTGCCGGGCTGGTCGAACCCGATGCAGGCGAAATGCTGCTGCATGGCAAGCCGATCACCGGGCCGGACAAAGATCGCGGCCTGGTGTTCCAGTCCTATTCGCTGTTCCCCTGGCTGACCGTCGAACAGAACGTGGCGCTGGCGGTGGATTCGGTTCACAAGGATCGCAGCAGGCAGGCGCGGGCCGATCTGGTGCGCCAGAAGGTGCAACTTGTCGGTCTGGGCCATGCGATGGACCGCAAACCCGCCCAGCTTTCAGGCGGCATGCGCCAGCGTGTTTCGGTGGCCCGCGCTCTGGCGATGGAGCCGGAAATCCTGCTGCTGGACGAGCCATTGTCCGCGCTCGACGCGCTGACCCGCGCCAAGTTGCAGGACGAGATCGACCGCATCCGTGAGGAGGAAAAGCGCACGATCATCCTGGTGACGAACGACGTGGACGAAGCACTGTTGCTGGCGGACCGGGTTGCGGTACTGACGCCTGCGCCTGCCGCACGGATCGGCCAGATATTCCCGGTCAACCTGCCGCGCCCGCGTGATCGCGAAGCGGTGAACGACAGTGTGGCGTTCCAGAAATTGCGCACCGAAATCGTCAATTACCTTGGCAGTCTGGCCGGTGAAAAGGTGGCCAAAGGCAGCGACTCAGGCAGCCTGCCCAACGTCACCCCCCTCGATCTTGCTCCGCCGCCCAAAGCCTATCAGGATGCGGCAAAGAAGGGCGCGACCCGGCGCTACATGGAATTCTGGAAACTCCACAAGGTCTACCCCACGCCCAAGGGACCGCTGACCGTGGTGGAGGACTTCAACCTGATGATGGACAAGGGCGAATTCGTTTCGCTGATCGGCCATTCGGGCTGCGGCAAATCCACCGTGCTGACGATGGCGGCAGGCCTCAATGCCATCAGCAAGGGTGGGATCATCCTTGATAACCGCGAAATCGACATTG
The DNA here is from genome assembly GCF_920987055.1 of Novosphingobium sp. CECT 9465. NCBI lineage: Bacteria > Pseudomonadati > Pseudomonadota > Alphaproteobacteria > Sphingomonadales > Sphingomonadaceae > Novosphingobium > Novosphingobium sp. CECT 9465. The sequence continues at coordinate 3,399,371 of NZ_CAKLBX010000001.1, read as the reverse complement.
CCGGGCCGGACAAGGCGGTGGTGTTCCAGGCCCCCAGCCTGATGCCCTGGCTGACCGCGCGGCAGAACGTGGCGCTCGGTGTCGAACGCGTCTATCCCCATGCCACACGGGCCGAACGGCGCGAGATCGTGGACTATTATCTCGAACGTGTCGGCCTTGCCGATGCGCGCGACAAGATGGCGGCGGAAATGTCGAACGGCATGCGCCAGCGTGTCGGCATTGCCCGCGCCTTTGCGCTCAGTCCGCGCCTGCTGCTGCTGGATGAACCCTTCGGCATGCTCGACAGCCTGACGCGGTGGGACTTGCAGGACGTGCTGGTCGAGGTGTGGAACCGCACCAAGGTAACGGCCATCATGGTCACGCATGACGTGGACGAGGCGATCCTGCTGGCGGACCGTGTGGTGATGATGACCAACGGGCCGAATGCCACCATCGGCAAGGTGCTCAAGGTCGATCTGCCGCGCCCGCGCGATCGCAAGGCGCTGCTCAAACACCCGGATTTCTACGCTTACCGGCAGGAGGTTCTGCACTTCCTGGCCGAATACGATCATGGACCGACCGACAAGGCGGCCTGACAATTTTTGGGGATGCTTGAAAGACGTTAGGGGTCTTCAGGAGGGAAACATGAAATCACGTATTCTGGCGGCGGCGCTGCTCGCGTCGCCGGTCGCTCTCGCACATCCTGCGTTCGCAGCCGAAAAGCCGTTCGGCGCGCCGGTTCCGGTGAGCGAGGACATCACCTTCGATCCGATCATCGCGGCGCGTCTGCGCTATGAAGCGGTGGACCAGCCGACGCTCGATGCCGATGCCGTGACCGCACGCCTGCGCGCGGGGTTCGAGATCAAGCATGCGCCGTCGCACCTTTCGTTCCTGGTGGAAGCCGAGGGCACGCTGGGCCTTCAGAACGATTATAATGCCTTCCCGTTTCCGCTGCCCGGCGCATCGCAGCGTCGCCCCGGATTCTCCGTGGTGCCAGATGGCGAAAGCATCGATCTCAACCGGTTGCAGGTGCAGTACAAGACCAAGGCTTTCGCGCTGACGGTCGGTCGGCAGCGGATCAACCTTGATGACCAGCGTTTTGTCGGCTCGGTCGGCTGGCGGCAGAACGAACAGACATTCGATGCGGTGCGCGCCGAAGCCTCGCTTGGCCCGGTCACACTTGATGGCACTTATGCGATCCAGCAGGATTCGATCTTCGGATCTGAAGCCGGGCCGCGCCGCAGCATGGACGGCGATTTCGTATTCCTGAACGCAGGCGCGAAGCTCGGACCAATCACCGCCAAGGCGTTTTCCTACATGATCGACTATGACGAGGCGTTCGCCTTCGCCAACTCATCGCAGACGTATGGTGCGCGCCTTGCGGGCAGCGTACCGCTTTCGAAGGCGGTCAAGCTGAACGTGCTGGCAAGCTATGCGCGCCAGATGGACTTGGGGCAAAACCCGGCGAATTACGAAGCCGATTACGTGCTGGGTGAGGTCGGCCTGTCGTCGATGGGCTTCACCCTGACCGGCGGTTACGAACTGCTGGGCGCGGACAAGGCTGCGGGCAAATCGTTCCAGACGCCGCTTGCCACGCTGCACAAGTTCAACGGCTGGGCCGACTTGTTCCTGACGACGCCTGCGGCAGGGCTTGAGGACTATTACCTCTCGCTCGCCAAGGTTCTGCCGAAGGTGAAATCCCTGCCCGGCCTGAACGCAACCGTGGCCTATCACGAATTCCGCAGCGATATCGGCTCGACAAAGTTCGGGACCGAATGGGACGCCAGCCTTGGGTTCAAGGTCAGGAATGTCGGGCTGCTGCTGAAGTATGCCGATTACAACGCCAAGGCGTTCGGCGCGGACAAGAGCATTCTCTGGCTCCAGGCTGAAGTGGCGTTCTGATTGCTTCGGTGTGCTGCACTGCAAAAATAACACTTGCAGTGCAGCCGCCGAATCGGTTAGCAAAGTGAACGAAGGCACATGCGCCGCCCAGAGTCGGGTGGATTTTCGCAAGGCCTGATTGATCAACATTGCGTGGCAACGTCGCCGCCCAGACCTTCCCCATTCGGGATGCGTTCGGGCGGCTTTTTCGTGTTGCGCGTCGGCTAAGGAAAAGTTCGAGTGAACGCGCCAACGACACTGATGGAAACGGAAAGGTCAGCAGGCGTACGCCAGCGGCTGGTCGTGATCGGCAACGGCATGGCCGGGTGCCGCGCGGTCGAGGAAATCCTCGCCCGCGATCCCGCCCGGTTCGACGTGACGATCTTCGGTGCCGAGCCGCGCGTGAACTACAACCGCATCATGCTTTCGCCGGTTCTGGCCGGAGAGAAGGCGTTCGAGGACATCGTCATCAATGGTGACGACTGGTATACCGACAATGCGATCACGCTTGTTTCGGGCGATCCGGTCGTTTCGATCGACCGCGCGACGCAGACCGTGGTGGCACAATCAGGCCGGGTCGAACCTTACGACCGCCTGCTGATCGCGACGGGTTCCGATCCGTTCATCATTCCGGTGCCGGGCAAGGATCTGGCGGGCGTGGTCACATTCCGCGATCTGGATGACGTGGAAAAGATGCTGGCCGCTGCCGAAAAGGGCGGTTCAGCCGTGGTGATCGGCGGTGGCCTGCTTGGGCTGGAGGCAGCGCATGGCCTTTCGCTTCGTGGCATGAAGGTCACCGTCGTTCACCTTATGCCGACGCTGATGGAGCGTCAGCTTGATGAAGCAGCGGGCTACCTGCTCAAGACCGAACTGGAACGGCGCGGCCAGACCATCGTGACGGGTGGCGATACGGCCGAGATCGTCGGCAAGGATGGCCACGTATCCGCCGTCCGCCTCAAGGACGGACGCGAATTTGCCGCAGACATCGTGGTCATGGCCGTGGGCATCCGTCCCGGCACCACGCTGGCCAGGGCGGCGGGGCTTGAGGTCGAACGCGGCATCGTGGTGGACGATCACATGGTCACCAGCGATCCGGCGGTCATGGCGGTGGGCGAATGCGTCCAGCATCGTGGCAACTGCTACGGCCTTGTCGCGCCACTGTGGGACATGTGCCGCGCGCTGGCCGATCATGCCTGCGAACAGCCATCGGGGTATGAAGGCTCGGTCACCTCAACCAAGCTGAAAGTCTCCGGCATCGACCTGTTTTCCGCCGGTGATTTTTCGGGCGGGGATGGCGCGGAAGACATCGTCATGCGCGATGCCGCGCGCGGCCTCTACAAGCGCGTGGTCGTCAAGGACAACAAGCTGGTCGGCGCGGTTCTCTATGGCGATACCGCCGATGGCAACTGGTACTTCGACCTGCTGAAGAAGGGTGAGGACATTTCGGACATCCGCGAGGCGCTGATCTTTGGTCAGGCCTTCGCATCCGGGGGCGCCCTGCTGGACCCTAATGCCGCCGTTGCAGCACTTTCCGACGACGCAGAAATCTGCGGCTGCAACGGCGTTTCCAAGGGCACTGTCGTCGCCTCGATCAATGCCGGCGCCTGCAGCCTCGACGCTGTGCGCAGCACCTGCAAGGCTTCGGCTTCGTGCGGTTCCTGCACCGGGCTGGTCGAAAGCCTGCTGGCGCTGACGTTGGGCGGCGAAGTGCAGTCCGGGCCGAAGACGATGTGCAAGTGCACCAGCTTCAGCCACGATGACGTACGCCGCCTGATCCTGGAAAAGAACCTGCGCGCGATCCCGCAGGTGATGCAGGAACTGCACTGGACCACGCCCGATGGCTGTTCATCGTGCCGCCCGGCGCTGAACTACTATCTGCTGTGTGCCTGGCCCGGCGAATACGAGGATGACCAGAAGAGTCGCTTCGTCAACGAACGCATGCATGCCAATATCCAGAAGGACGGCACCTATTCGGTTGTCCCGCGCATGTGGGGTGGTCTCACCAATCCGCGCGAACTGCGCGCGATTGCCGACGTGGTCGAGAAATACAACGCGCCGATGGTCAAGGTGACCGGCGGCCAGCGCCTCGACATCTTCGGAATCAGGAAGGAAGATCTGCCCGCCGTGTGGGCTGATCTGAACGCGGCCGGGATGGTTTCGGGCCATGCCTATGGCAAGTCCCTGCGCACGGTGAAGACCTGCGTCGGCAGCGAATGGTGCCGCTTCGGTACGCAGGATTCGACCGGGCTGGGCGTCAAGCTGGAACGGATGACCTGGGGATCGTGGATGCCCCACAAGTTCAAGATCGCCGTATCGGGCTGCCCGCGCAATTGCGCCGAAGCCACGATCAAGGACTTCGGCGTGGTCTGCGTGGATTCGGGCTATGAACTGCATGTCGGCGGCAATGGCGGGATCAAGGTCCGCGCCACCGACCTGCTGTGCAAGGTGACGACCGAGGAAGAGGTGATGGAAGTCTGCGCCGCCTTCATCCAGCTTTACCGCGAACAGGCGCATTACCTTGAACGCACCGCGCCGTGGATCGAGCGCGTTGGTCTCGACCATGTTTCTTCCGCGCTGTTCAAGAATGCCGACACCGTAAAGCGCCTCGCCGCCAGGTTCCGTTATTCGCAGACGTTTTGTCAGGACGATCCGTGGGCAGAGCGCGTCGCGGGCAAGGATGCTGATCTGCACCAGCACCTTGCGCAAGTGCGCCCGCTTCAGATGGAGAACGCACAATGATCGGCGATTGGCTCGATATCGGCCCGGTGGACCAGATCACCCCCGGCACCGCGCGCACTTTGCCAGTGGTGGGGGCCGATGAAATCGCGGTGTTCCGTACACAGGCGAATGAATTCTACGCTCTCGTCAACAAGTGCCCGCACAAGCAGGGTCCGCTGAGCCAGGGCATCGTCCATGGCAATGTCGTGGCCTGTCCCTTACACAACTGGAACATCTCGTTGAAAACCGGCGAGGCGCTGGGCGAGGACAAGGGCTGCGTACCGACAATCCCGCTGCGGGTTGATGCGGGCCGCATTTACTTGCTGCGCTCGGCGGTCGTGGGCAAGCGCGCAGCGTGAAGGACGTCCGCACCACGTGCGCCTATTGCGGGGTCGGCTGTGGCATTCGCGCCACGGTGACGGGGGAGCGGACGGTTACGATCAAGGGTGATGCCGATCATCCGGCGAACTTCGGGAAGCTCTGTTCCAAGGGTACGCACCTTGGCGAAACGGTCGGGTTGGAGGGACGCCTGCTTCATCCCATGATCGGGGATAAGCAGGTGGGCTGGGACGCGGCGCTCGATCTGGTGGCGGACAAGATGCGCGTATGCATCGAAACGCACGGGCCGGACAGCGTCGCGTTCTATGTCTCCGGCCAGTTGCTGACCGAAGACTATTATGCTGCCAACAAGCTGATGAAGGGCTTTGTCGGCAGCGCCAATATCGACACCAACAGCCGGTTGTGCATGGCAAGCGCTGTGGCGGCGCACAACCGCGCCTTCGGCGAAGACATCGTGCCGGTCACTTACGACGATCTCGACGATGCCGATCTGATCGTGCTGGTCGGATCGAATACCGCGTGGTGCCATCCGGTGATCTGGCAACGGATCGAGGCCGCGCGTGAGGCGCGCGGCACGAAGATCGTGGTGATCGATCCGCGCCGTACCGAAACCGCCGAGCAGGCCGATCTGCACGTTGCGGTCGCGCCCGATGGCGATGTGGCGCTGTTCAATGCCCTGCTGGCGGACATGGTCCATCGCGGGCTGGCGCCAGGCGAAGGTGGCACGGTTGATCACGGGGTAGATCCCGAAGTGTTCGTCGCGCTGGCCGATATGGTGGCCGAACATCCGCGCATGGTGACGGTCTTCTCGATGGGTGCGAACCAGTCGGTCGCCGGGACCGACAAGGGCAACGCGATCATCAACCTGCATATCGCCACGGGCCGGATCAATGCGCCCGGCATGGGACCGTTCTCGATGACCGGGCAGCCCAATGCCATGGGTGGCCGCGAAGTGGGCGGGCTTGCCAACATGCTGGCGTGCCACCTTGGCTTTTCGGATGCTGAGCGCGCCGATGTGGCGGCGTTCTGGCAAACCGATCGGCTGTGTGGCGCGCCGGGCCTCAAGGCGGCGGACATGTTCCGCGCGGTGCACGATGGCCGGATCAGGTTCCTGTGGGTGATGGCGACCAACCCCGCCGTGTCGATGCCCGACGCCGGTTTCGTGCGGGAGGCACTGTCGCGGTGCGAAACGGTGGTCGTGTCAGACGTGATCGCCGATACCGACACCGCAAAATTCGCGCATGTTCGCCTGCCCGCGCTCGGCTGGGGCGAAAAAGATGGCACGGTCACCAATTCCGAACGCCGGATCAGCCGCCAGCGTGCGCTGTTTTCTGCGCCGGGCGAGGCGCGCAGAGACTGGTCGATCATTGCCGATGTTGCCAGCCGCATGGGTCATGGCGCAGCATTCGACTGGACCTGCGCGGCGGACGTGTTTCGCGAATATGCCGCGATGACGGCGCTGGCGGTCGCCCACGGCAAAGTGCTCGACCTGACCGGCAGCGCCACGATTTCGGATGACGAATACGAAGCGATGGTGCCGTTCATCTGGGGTGGGCGCCATCCGATGGCGGGCCGTGCGATGCACCATGTGCCGGTCGAAGCGCGGACGCGGGCCGTCGATCCCGATTATCCGCTGCGGCTGAACACCGGCCGCTATCGCGACCAGTGGCACACGATGACCCGCACCGGCCTTTCGCCCACGCTTTCGCAGCACCGTCGCGAACCCCTGCTGGAAGTGCATCCTGCCGATGCTGTCGCATCGGGCGTGGTCCATGGCGCTCTGGCGCAAGTCGTCACATCATCGGGGCAATCGACGTTCCGCGTCTGCGTCACCGATGCGCAAGCGCGCGGGCAGGTGTTCGTGCCGATGCACTGGACCGATGCCATGGCCAGCGGCGGGCGCGGCAATCTGCTGCCCGATCAAGCGGTCGATCCCGTATCGGGCCAGCCCGGTTTCAAGAACAATGCCTGCCGGATTGCGCCGGTGACCAGCGATTGGCGCGCGTTTCTGGTTCGCGCCGAGCCTGTGACGCCCGAAGGGCTGACATGGTGGAGCCGTTCGCGCGTCGCGGGCGGATGGTTGCATGAACTGGCTGGCGATGGCGCGGTGGATGCCGATGCGCTGCTGCCTGCCGGTGATCGGATCGAGGCGGTCGATCTGGTGCGGGGCATGCGCCGGATTGTCATGCTGGATGCCGATGGCGCATTTTCCGCGGGGCTTTACATCACGCGGGCAGGCCAGTTGCCAGAGCGTGACTGGATTGCCGCGCAACTGGGGCAAAGTCTGGCGCAAGTCCCTGAAATGCTCGCCGCGCGGCCCAGCACTCCTGCGCCCGACAGAGGACCGATGGTCTGTGTGTGCCACGGCATCGGCGCAAAGCAGATCCTGGCCGCAGCAGATGGCGGAGCCTGCACCGTGGCCGATGTGGGCAAGGCCTGCGCTGCGGGTACAAATTGCGGATCGTGCCGCCCTGCCATCGCCCGGCTGCTGCGCGAATGGAACGACAAGCTTGTGGAGCCAGCGGAATGACCGATTTATCAAAATCCGACTTTCCGGCAGGCATGGTCTGGCTGGTGGGCGCAGGGCCGGGTGACCCGGAATTGCTGACGCGCAAGGCCGAACGGTTGATTCGCAGCGCCAGCGTGGTGTTCCACGATGCGCTGGTCGGCCCCGAAGTGATTGCCATGGTGCCTGCGCGCGCGCGGCTGGTCCATGTCGGCAAGCGTTCAGGGCGCCATTCGAAGGATCAGGCCACGATCGACAAGCTGATCGTGGCTGCGGCCCTTGCGGGTGAACGGGTGGTGCGGCTGAAGGGCGGCGATCCATCGATCTTCGGGCGCGCGACCGAGGAACTCGAAGCCTGCCGCGCTGCCGGTGTGGCGGTAAAGGTATGTCCCGGCGTGACGGCGGCCAGCGCGGCGGCGGCGGGCATGGGTCTGTCGCTCACCCTGCGCGGGCTGGCGCGCAAGCTGGTGCTGGTAACCGCCCATGCCCGCGCGGGTGAGGAGCTGGACCTCGATTGGCAGGCGCTGGCCGATCCCGACGCAACGCTGGCGATCTATATGGGCAAGGCGGCTGCAGGCGATGTTTCGCGCAACCTGATCCGCGCGGGCATGCCGCCCGAAACGCCGGTGGCGCTGGTGCAATCGGCCAGCCTGCCCGATGAACGCCATTTCCATACCCGGCTGGACCTGCTGCCGCTGGCCGCGAAGACGGCGCTGGGCGATGGTCCGGCGCTCTTGCTGATCGGCAAGGCGATGCAGGAACGCGATGCCGCGCCGAAGCGTGTGGCGGACACGGTTTCCGCCGACCGCTAGGCAATCCTGTCAAAGTGTGGCCACAACCGCGCGCCCACTTGCGTTTTTGCGCGCGCAGGCCGACGTATGGAGCATGACAGAAGAAGAAAAGCAGCACGACCTTACCAAACGCAAGTTCTACAAGGCCGAACAGGAAGCCGGGTTCGCAGATAGCCAGCCCAAGACTACCCCGCAGCAGCAAGACCCGGCCTATCGGCTGGCGTTCCGTGATACCGATTTCCTCCTGCGCGAGGAATTGCGGCCCGTGCGGTTCCAGCTTGAACTGCTCAAGCCCGACATGTTGCTCGACGAAGCGGGCATCGGCTCCACGCTGGTCATCTATGGATCGGCGCGCATTCCTTCACCTGAAATGGCCGAAGCCGCGATGGCCACGGCAACCACGCCCGAAAAAAAGGCCGTGATCGAACGGTTGGCCGCCAAGGCCAAGTATTATGACGAAGCCTACAAGCTGGCACAGACTGCCAGCAGTTGCGGCGTGGTCGAGGACGGCAAGCGCCAGTTCGTGATATGCTCTGGCGGCGGCCCTTCGATCATGGAGGCCGCCAATCGCGGCGCGGAGGAAGCAGGCGCGGAATCGATCGGGCTGAATATTGTCCTGCCGCACGAACAGGCGCCCAACAGCTATGTTACGCCACATTTGTCGTTCCAGTTCCATTACTTCGCGCTGCGCAAGATGCATTTCCTGTTGCGCGCCCGCGCCGTGGCGGTGTTCCCCGGCGGTTTCGGCACGTTCGATGAATTTTTCGAACTGCTGACCCTGATCCAGACCGGCAAGATGAAGCCGATCCCAATCATGCTGTTCGGCAAGGATTACTGGAACCGCGTGGTCAATTTCCAGGCGCTGGCCGAAGAAGGCGTGATCAATTTCGAGGATCTGGAACTGTTCACCATGGTCGAGACGGCGGATGAGGCATGGTCGCACATCGTGAAGTTCTACGATCTCGATTGCGGGTGATGCGGTGATCCGTACGCCCCGGCTGCTGCTCAGGCCCGTGCGTGAGGCAGACGATTTTGCCGCCATGCATGCCATCCTGTGCCAGCCCAGGGCGATGGCCTACTGGTCCACTCCGCCGCATGACGCTGACGATCAGACGCGCGAGTGGCTGGCCAACATGGCGGCAATCGAACCTGCGCTGGGTGAGGATTTCATCGTCGAGTTCGAAGGCCGGGTAATCGGCAAGGCGGGCTTCTATCGCTTCCCCGATCTCGGCTACCTGTTCGATCCGGCAGTGTGGGGCAGGGGCCTTGGCCGCGAGGCAGTGGGGGCGGTGATCGCGCGCGGTTTCGAAGTCCATAATCTGCCGCGCATTACGGCTGATGTCGATCCGCGCAACAAGGCATCAATGGGCCTGCTCCAGCGGCTGGGCTTGACCGAAACCCACCGTCAGGCGCGCACCTGGCTGGTCGGCGATATGTGGTGCGACAGCGTGTATTTCGCGATGACCCGCGAGGACTGGGATCAGCGCACCGCCTGATGGCCAAGCGGCCCGTGGCCTGCGCCAAATCCGGGGGCGGCCAGCAAGGCAGCGCGGACGAATTCGCGCGCGCCCTCGACCGCCTCTTCCAGCGAAGCCCCCCGGCCAAGGAACGTGGCAATCGCGCTCGATAATGTGCACCCGGTCCCGTGAGTATGGCGCGTGACGATCCGCGGCGCGGTCCAGACCTTCTCAGGCAGGCCGGGCACCACCAGCCGGTCGATCACCTCCGGGCCGTCTGCATCCCCACCCTTGGCGATATAGGCGATGCCGCGCTTCTGCATCGCCGCATCGCCCCCCAGCGCGACAAGTTCGGGCACGTTGGGCGTGGTCAGCGTGGCCAGCGCCATCAACCGTTCGAACGCCGCAATCGTTGCCGCATCGGCCAGCGCCGCGCCGCTGGTGGCGATCATCACCGGATCGAACACGATCGGCACCGACAGGCGTTCGAGCCGGTCTGCCACAACTGCCGCGATTTCGGGCGAGCCGAGCATGCCGATCTTCACCGCGTCCACGCCAAGATCATTCACGCAGGCATCGATCTGGGCCGCGACCATCGCCGGATCGACCGGCAGCACGGCATGAACGCCGGTCGTATCCTGCGCGGTCAGCGCGCAGATCGCGGTCATGGCATAACCGCCGAGCATGGTGATTGTCTTGATGTCGGCCTGAATGCCGGCACCGCCGCCGGAGTCAGAGCCTGCGATGGAGAGGATGCGCGGTGGGGTCATGCAGTTGGGCTAAGGCACCGCGTGTGCTTCGACAAGCTCAGCATGAGCGGGCTTTCTGAATGCACCGCCAATCTTCGCTCAAGCTGAGCCTGTCGAAGTACGCTCGACATGAACGGGATGGGGTTTAACCCCTGAACTTGCGTTCGACCGATGGCGGGTGCTTGGCATGCAGCGCCTTGGCCCGCGTCGGGCGGTCCATCAGTTCGCCGCCGCAATTGGGGCAGCGATCATCCAGTGCGTCGGCACATTCTGCGCAGAATGTGCATTCGAACGAACAGATGAACGCGCCGGGCGATTGCGCCGGAAGATCGGTGCCACAGCGTTCGCAATCGGGGCGCATTTCCAGCATCAGGCGGCCTTTCGCACGGCATTGCAGATCGCATCGACCACGGCCTCGACTTCGACTGCATCGTCGCCTTCGGCCATCACGCGGATGACAGGTTCAGTGCCCGAAGGCCGGATTACCAGACGGCCCTTGCCGGAAAGCCGCGCTTCGGCTTCCGCAATCACGTCCTTCACGCTCTGCGCTTCCAGCGGCTTGCCACCGGCAAAGCGCACGTTCTTGAGGATCTGCGGCACCGGATCGAACTGGTGCAGCAGTTCGCTGGCGGGCTTGCCCGATGAAACCATGGCCGAAAGCACTTGCAGCGCGGCCACGGTGCCATCGCCGGTCGTGGCATGATCGGTCAGGATCATGTGGCCCGATTGTTCGCCGCCCACGTTGAACCCGCCGCTGCGCATGCGTTCGAGCACGTAGCGATCGCCCACCGATGTGCGCTCCAGCGTCAGCCCCTGCGCGTTCAGATATCGCTCAAGCCCAAGGTTCGACATCACCGTGGCGACGATGCCGCCACCGCGCAGTTCCCCGCGCGCGGCCAGTTGCGTACCGATCAAGGCCATGATCTGGTCGCCGTCCACCGTCTGGCTCTTTTCATCGACCACGATCAGGCGGTCGGCATCGCCATCCAGCGCGATGCCGATGTCGGCGCGGGTTTCGCGCACCTTGGCCTTGATTGCATCGAGGTGCGTGGACCCGACGTTGAGGTTGATGTTCTTGCCATTGGGTTCCACGCCCATGGCGATCACTTCGGCGCCCAGTTCCCACAGGGCCGAAGGCGTCACGTGATAGGCTGCGCCGTTCGCGCAATCGATCACGATGCGCAGGCCATCGAGCCGCACATTGTCGGGCAGGCTGGCTTTGACCGCATGGATATAGCGCCCGCGCGCATCCTCGATCCGCCGGGCACGGCCGACTTGCGTGGCATCGGCCAGCGTCATGTCCTGTTCGAGCATGGCCTCGATGGAAAGCTCGGCATCATCCGACAGCTTGTAGCCATCGGGACCGAACAGCTTGATGCCGTTGTCTTCGAACGGATTGTGACTGGCCGAAATCATCACGCCCAGATCGGCGCGCATCGAACGCGTCAGCATGGCGACGGCGGGCGTCGGCATCGGCCCAAGCAGGACCACGTCCATCCCGACGGAGGTGAATCCTGCCACCATCGCGCTTTCCATCATGTAGCCCGAAAGGCGCGTGTCCTTGCCGATGACCACGCGGTGGCGATGGTCGCCGCGCTGGAAATAGGTGCCGGCGGCCTGCCCCACCTTCATCGCGGTGGCGGCGGTCATCACCCCTGCATTGGTCCGGCCCCGGATGCCATCGGTGCCGAAGAACTTGCGTGCCATGGAAAGACTTGTCCTTGTCGTCCGTGCCGCAAAGGGAGCGGCCTGCCAGTTTGCTTTGCTTGCCAGATTGCTATGCGGGGATGTGTAGCTAATGTCACCTCAACATGACCTTACCGAATCTGGAAAAATCGTCCACCGCGCTGCCGCCTATTGCGCAAGTGCCTGCGCTGTGGACATTCATGGGGCTTGTCGGCGGGTTGCTCGGCGGGTTGGCGGTGGCGTTTCTGGCACCCGGTGCGCTGCCCGTGGTGCAGACATGGGTCCAGCCCGTTGGCGACATGTGGCTGCGCGCGCTTCAGGCAACCATCGTGCCACTGGTCGTGGCACTGCTGTTTACCGGCGTGACGCAGACCATCGCGATGGCAAGCGCCGGGGCAATGGCACGGCGCAGCCTTGGCATGTTTCTTGGTTTCCTGACCTTCAGCGCAGGCGTGGCGATCGTGTTCACACCGATTTTGCTATCGCTCCTGCCGATCCCGACAGAGGCCGGTGCGGCGCTGCGAAACACCCTCGGCGCCACCGAACCCGGCCCGGTTCCGGGCGTTGCCGAGTTCCTGCGCGCGATCGTGCCGACCAACGTGATCGACGCTGCGGCCAATGACCGGTTGTTGCCGCTGATCCTGTTCGTATCCGCCTTTGCGCTGGCAGTCGGTCGGCTGGCGGGGCCGCAGCGCGAGGTGATGACCACATTCTTTGCGGCTCTGGCCTCGGCCATGCTTGTGGTGATCGGCTGGGTCCTGGCGCTTGCCCCCATCGGCGTGTTCGCGTTGAGCATGGCCGTAGCTGCAACCAGTGGCACCGCAGCCATTGGCGCACTGGCGCATTACGTGATGATCGTGGTGCTGACCGGAACCATCGTATTGCTGGCGGGCTATGCATTTGCCGTCGCCATCGCGCGCCAGCCGCTGGGCCGGTTTGCCCGCGCGATGCTGCCGGCGCAGGCCATCGCGCTGTCCACGCAGTCCTCGCTCGCCTCGCTGCCCGCAATGCTTGGCGCGTGTCGCAATCTTGGGGTGCGCGAGACGACGTCGGAATTCGTGATGCCCCTGGCCGTCGCGCTGTTCCGCGCGACCAGCCCGGCGATGAACCTCGCCGTCGCGATCTATGTCGCGCATCTTTACGGTGTGGAGCTATCGCCCATGGTGCTTGCATCGGCCTGGCTGGTGGCGATCCTCGTTTCGCTCAGTTCTGTCAGTCTGCCGGGGTCGATCAGTTTCGTGGTCTCGGTGGGACCCATCGCAATTGCGATGAACGCTCCAGTGGCACCACTGGCCCTGCTGGTGGCGGTGGAAGTGCTGCCAGACCTGATGCGTACGCTTGGCAACGTGACGATGGATGTCGCAGTCACGGCTGCGGTCGACCGCAAGGCACCCCGCGCGGATTAGCGATTTTCGCAACTGCACCAAAGAAAAATTCAACGGCAAAACAGCGCGTCAAACCTTATCTCGCGGCAACCGATGCGCTGTTCGTGCGTTGGTTTGCGAACGAAATATCTCAAGGACGATGATTGCCCATGGCCATTTCCCTCCCCCCGCTGCCTTACGCCGACGATGCGCTGGAACCGGCCATTTCGGCCACTACGCTGCAAACCCATCACGGCAAGCATCACAAGGCCTATGTCGACAAGACCAACGCCGCGATCGAAGACAGCGATCTTGCCGATGCCAGTCTCGAACAGATCATTGCCGCTGCCCAAGCCAAGGGCGACAAGGGGCTGTTCAACAATGCGGCACAAAGCTGGAATCACGCGTTTTACTGGAACAGCCTGACGCCGGAAGCGTCAGCGCCGACTGGCGATCTGGCGTCGGCCATCGACGCTTCGTTTGGCTCGCTCGGCGCACTGAAGGCAGAAATGCTCGCACAAGGCACCGCGCACTTCGCTTCGGGGTGGGTCTGGCTTGTCGCCCATGGGAACAGTCTCAAGGTCGAACAGACTCACGATGCCGCAACCTTCGCGACAGGTGAAGCCAAGCCGCTGCTGGTGATCGACCTGTGGGAACATGCCTACTATCTCGATCACAAGAATCTGCGTCCCGATTACCTCAAGGCCGTGATCGAAACGCGCCTGAACTGGGCCTTTGCCTCGGAAAACCTGGGCCGCGATGGCATCTGGGCCTATCCTGGCTGAACCTCGGCTGCCGGGTCGTCCTCGTCCATTCCGGCGAGGCGGCCCGGTTCGAACAGGTTTTCCCCGAACATGAAGCCGACCAGATTGGGTTTGCCGATATGGTCCAGCAGTGCCGCAATCGAAAGCAGGATGGGGACGGATAGAAGCGCGCCCAGCACACCCCATATCCATGAAAAATAGCTGATCGAAATCAGGATCGCGACCGGGTTCAGCGTGAACCGCGCGCCAAGGATCGCTGGCGTCACCACGTTCGATTCCACGGCATGCAGCCCCAGGTAGGCCAGCATCGGGATTAATCCCACGATCACGCTGGGCGCGGTGCCCAGCCCGACAAGGCCGATCAGTCCCATGAACATCAAAGGTCCGATGTAGGGAAGGAAGTTGAGCACGAAGGCGAGGCCTCCCCACATCACCGGCGCGCTCAGCCCGAACATCCACGCGCCAAACGCCACGATCACGCCAACGCAGAAGTTCACCAGCGCCACCGTCAGGATATAGCTCGCCACGCGTTCCTGTACATCGCGCAACACACGGGCAAGGCGGACGGAGGCGTTGAAGGAGTGGCGATCCAGCAGGATGCGCCGCTTCATGCGGATGCGCGATTCGATCATGAAGAAGGTCATCAGCAGCGTGAGGATGACTTCCAGAATCACACTCGGCGTCGCGAAAGCCACTTGTTCTATTACCGAAGGGGTGGCGACCACGACCTCACGGGTCGAACTGCTGCCGGTGATCCGGGCGAGCTGACGATTGACATCAGCGATCCATGAAAAGTTGCCGCGCAATTCGGTGAACCGTCGCGCAACCTGCCGAGCCAGTGCAGGCACCTGATCCACCATGACATAGGCTGGTTGCAGGATCAGCAGCAACGCCACCAGCACCACCGCGACCAGCGCCATGATGGCCAGCAGCGATGCGAGCATGTTTGGCAGGCCCAGTCGCGTCAGCCGGTCCGCCAGCGGTGACAGCACGATGGTGAAGATCATCGCCGTAACCGGAGGCAGGAACACTACGGACCCGATAGACAGTACGAATGGCAATGCCAGAAACAGCCCCAGCCCCAGCAACAGGACTATCGCCGACTGCAATCGCGCGCGCCGATCAGGCAAATCGTCCAGGCCCGTCGGACTCAGCGGTTGTTCTGGAATGGTCGACTGGTTCACGGAACAGGCAGCCTTGCAACTGAATCACGCGAAACACCCGCGCAACCGTTCAATTCACCGTCGCTGCGCGCGGATCAAGGATTGCTTTGCGATGCTGGACGATTTGCCATTGTAGTGGCGGGACGGTGGCGGGCCAATGGCGGGCCAATGGCGGGATAGCCACGCAGGCTGTTCAGTCGTTCTGGTGTCCGTGAAGCACGGTATGGTCAAGTTCGCCCATTATGGCGGTATGCGCGACAGCATCATTGGTGCTGCGGCGCGGAATCTGTCCGTTTTCAATCATTTGCGAAAGCGCGGCGCGCGCACGTCCGACGCGGCTCTTGATCGTGCCGACAGCGCAACCACAGATTTGCGCCGCTTCTTCATAGCTGAACCCGCCTGCGCCGACGAGGAGCAGGGCCTCGCGGCGTTCGGGCGGCAGGGTCAACAAGGCACGATGCATGTCGGAAAGGTGCATCGGCCCTTCCTGCGCCGCCGGGGCCACAAGGATGCGTTCAGCCACGGTCTCGTCATAGTCCGCGCGGAAACGGTTGCGGCGCATGTCGGTAAGATAGGCATTGCGCAGAATGACAAAGGTCCAGGCACGCATCGAAGTGCCCGGTTCGAAACGCTCCTGCGCCGCCCAGGCCTTGAGCAAGGTTTCCTGCACGAGATCGTCGGCAAGATCGGGCCGTCCGCACAACCCGCGGGCAAATGCTCGCAAATGCGGAATCACACCCGTCAGTTCGCGCTTGAACGCTACCGGATCGATCGCCGGGCGGGGCGACATGTCTGCCTCAGCCATGCGAAGGGTCATCCAGTTTATCGAGCAATTGGGCAAAACTGTCAGGCAGCGGTTCGTCCACGACGGAATCGTAGAGCCGCTTGAGCCCGTCAGCCCATTCCGGGGTGCGCGGTTTCCCGCTCTTCCGGCGTTGTTGACCGGGATTCATCGGCTTTTCTTTCGACATTCGCTCTGACAACGCCTCCCCCTCCAGGGATTAACCAAATCCACACCGCAACGGCGCGGCAGATGCGTTTCCTACACCATCGGCACCCGGCTGATACAGCCCGCTTGCAAATGGTTGTTCGGATGTGGAACGATATGGGGTGCCATCGGTTCCCATTTTTGCTGTGACGCAACGGGAATTTTCTTTGCATACGGTGCATTTGGGTGGAAGGAGCGCGACCGTTCCGGACGGATTCTTCGAAAGGGAGGGGAAAGGCGCGCGATGGAGAAGCTTCTTGCCAATAAGAAGCTGACCCCACGGTGGTACGAGCGGTTTCCGCGTGCCGTTCCCGTGGGCATCTTCGGCCTGACCATGGCGGTCGCGCTGCTCAGCGTCTATGCGATCGAAAACGCCGAGGATATGCGGCAAACCGCGCAAATTGCGCAAACCGCACAAGCGGTTGCATCGGGGCTTGAACGCCGGTCCAACACCAATGCGGCCTATCTGCGGTCAAGCGCGGCGCTGTTCGCCACCCAGCAGATCGTCGAAGCGCCACTGTTTCGCACATTCATCAAGCAATTGCACCTTGAAGGCCGCTATGTCGGATCGGACGGGATCGGCTGGGCGATGAAGGTCGATCGCGATGCGATTCCGACCGTCGAGGCGATCATGCGCAATGACGCCAACCCGGATTTTTCTATCCGCCCAAAGCCCGGACCCGAACGGCCCTATGTAGTGCCGGTCATGTTTCTCGAACCCGATTCCATCCGCAACCGCCGCGCCATCGGCTTTGACATGTTTTCCGAAAGCATGCGGCGCACCGCGATGAAGGCGGCCGAGCGCAGCGGACAGCCCACTGCCACGGGCCATGTCGTGCTTCAGCAGGAAGCCCGGCCCGATGGCGGTGCAGGCTTCCTTGTCTACATGCCGGTATTTGCGCTTGAGGCAGAAGGCGCTGCAAAACGCCTTCGTGGTTATGTCTATTCACCGTTCGATGCCCAGACGTTTCTTGAATCGTCCTTCGATGCTGCCCGCCTCGATGGGGCCGGTGTGCGGCTGTATGATGAAGACGCCAATGGCATGACTCTGATGGCGGAAGTCGCACCCGCAGAACGGTCTGGCGATGCCATCCGCCGCCCGATCGAGATTGCCGGCCATCGCTTCGTGATCGAGATAGAAGCACCTGCCACGCCGATGTTCTCGACCATGTCGGTGATGACGTTACTGTTCGGCCTGCTTGTCGCCACGCTGTTGCTGGTGCTTGCCCGCTTGCTCACGCAGCAGGCTGCGGAAGATCGCATCGCGCTGGCATGGTTCGAACAGCAATCCTCGATCCGCAACTCGCTGACCCGTGAACTCAATCACCGGGTCAAGAACACGCTGGCCAATGTGCTCTCGATCATATCGCTCACCCGCCGCCGTGCGATCAGTCTGGCCGATTTTGCCGATAGCCTGGAAGGCCGTATCCGCGCCTTGTCGGCCACGCACGATCTGCTGACGCAATCGGATTGGGGCACGACACCGGTGGCCCTCGTCATCCGCGCAGAGCTTGCGCCTTATGCGCTTGACGTGCAGCGGCACCTGACGATGGAAGGGCCGGATGTGGAACTTGCGCCCAACGATGCGCTGTCGCTTGGCCTTGCCATCCACGAACTTGCCACGAATGCAGCCAAATATGGTGCGCTCAGCGTCGAAAGCGGGCGGGTGGCGATTACGTGGGAGATTGCGGGAGAAAACCTTGCCCGGATCGAATGGGTCGAGACTGGCGGGCCG
Source organism: Novosphingobium sp. CECT 9465 (assembly GCF_920987055.1). Classification (NCBI taxonomy): domain Bacteria; kingdom Pseudomonadati; phylum Pseudomonadota; class Alphaproteobacteria; order Sphingomonadales; family Sphingomonadaceae; genus Novosphingobium; species Novosphingobium sp. CECT 9465. The sequence continues at coordinate 3,381,251 of NZ_CAKLBX010000001.1, read as the reverse complement.
CCCATCGATGTCGAACAAAAGCGCAAGCGCGGGTTCGGCACCGAACTGATCGAAAAGATCGTCGCGCATGAACTGCGCAATCCAGTAGACCTGCGCTTCGATCCCGAAGGCGTACGCTGTACGCTCCTGATCCCCGTTCGGCGGCGCAACGATTTCACCATGCGACAGGGCCGCACCTGACGGCGCGGCCCTGAAAGTTAAACACGGCGCAATGTCGGGGTTCAATCCAGTGGACGGCTCGACCCAAAGAACAAGGCCTGGCTGATGGCGGTACGCACGGTCTGTTCCTGAAAAGGCTTGGTCACCAGATAGGTCGGTTCAGGCCGGTCTCCCGTCAGCAGCCGCTCCGGGTACGCCGTAATGAAGATGACGGGCACCGAACCCATCGCCAGAATATCGTCCACGGCATCAAGCCCCGAACTGCCATCGGCCAGTTGGATGTCGGCCAGCACCAGACCCGGTTTTTCGCGCGAAACGATGTCCAGCGCCTGTGTGCGGGTGGCTGCCATGCCGCAGACATCGTGGCCAAGCGACCGCACAAGGTCTTCCAGTTGCATGGATATCAGTGGCTCATCCTCGATGATGAGAACTGAAGTGGCCGATTCGCTATCGATTTCTGCAATCGCGTCCTGGACCAGACTTTCAACCTCTTCGGCATCACGGTCCATGATGAATGCTGCTTCATCGATGCTGAAATCTTCCAGCGTGGTCAGCAGCAACGCCTGGCGGTTGGCGGGAGTCATTGCCGCCAGACGTTCCTGCGCAGCAGTTTCATGCTGGCCGATCACGCCCGAAGAACGATCCGCAGTATCGACATAAGCAGTGGACCACACCCGGTTGAATGCGTGGTAAAGCTGTGGACGACCCTCGCCGATCAGGGTGCGCAGGTCATCGTCGGCAAGGGCGGCTTCCAGCGTCGCCCGAACGAAGGAATCGCCAGCGGCCTGGCTTCCGGTTAGTGCGCGTGCGTAACGGCGAAGATATGGGAGTTGATTGGCAACTTTGGCACCCAGAGACATTCGTACCCCTTCCCGGACAGTATCGTGCAGCTCAACGCATCAAGCTGTCGTCCGGTTCCCGGCCCTGGGCAAGGGAAATCCACGCGACAAGAGCGCTATCAGTCCGCGATTACAGCAGTGACCCAATCCACCAGAATGTCAGGAGACACAGGTTTGCGGAATTGCACAGCGAAATCATGGCCTTCGCAATTGCCCTGGCTGTCGAAGCCGGAACTGATGGCAACCCGGCATCCGTTGCGATGCAGGTGCGAGGCGAGGTCCAGCGAAATTCCATCCGGCAATTGCAGATCGAGCAGTGCCGCCGCAGGCATCTGCTGGCCGATCAGCTCCTTCGCGCCTGCCAGTGTGGAGGTGACGACGACCGCAAAGCCACGCTCCTGCAGGGCATCCTCGATGGCCATTGCCACCAGCACGCTGTCTTCCACCACCAGGATAAGCGGGGCATTTGTTTGACTGTTGAACACGTTCCGGCCCATCCATAGGTTTCGCCGGTTCGTTAGGGCACAATTCGGGAACCCACGTTGTCATTTGACATAGCGGCGAAAGAGACGACCGTGTTTGCAGAGCGCCGGGACGATGACGTGGACGAGATGCCCGTGACATACGGGCAAAAGTGGGGGCATTGATGGCGAGCGACGGCGAAACCGAAGAATTTGTTGCAGATACTTTAGAAGCGGGCACGGCGATCCGGTGCGTCGCCTGTCCGTTGATTGCTTGCGAAGGCTTGCGGCAGCCCCCTGTCGAACTGCGTCAGTGGATCGCGGCTTTTCGGCAGGGTGAGGCCCGGTTCGTGCGGGGCGAACAGGTCTTTGCGCAAGGATCGCGCCCTCGCCAGCTCTATACGCTGCTCAGTGGCGTACTGATGCGTACTCGTCTGCTCGAAGACGGGCGGCGCCAGGTCATAAACTTCATGTTTCCGGGTGATTTCATCGGACTTCAGGCGGCGCTGGATGGTGAAATGAGCCACGCGGTGGAGGCGGTAACGTCAGCCACCTTGTGCGTGTTTGCGCGCGAGCGATTTTTCGACATGGTGGCGAGCCAGCCGCGCCTCGCATTTGACATGACCTGGCTTGCGGCGCACGAAGAGGCGGCGCTGGAAGAACACATCGTCTCGCTGGGGCAGCGCAATGCGCGCGAACGGATGACCGCGCTTGCCGTGTTTCTGGTGCAGCGCGCGTTCGATACCGGCCTGGCGCCCGATGGTGTGCTGACCATGACCGTCACGCAGGGGCAGATTGCCGACATGCTGGGCCTGTCGCTCGTCCATACCAACCGCACCATGCAGACCTTGCGGCGGTTGGGGATTGTCGACTGGACGATCAATGCGATCCGCATTCCCGATTTCGAAAAGGCGCGTCAATATGCCCGGATTGACGGAAATGTATCGGGATCGCCACGTCCTTATATTTGAAATTGTCATTAGCACATTGAAAATAAAAGCAGAAAAAATTTTGACTGGTATGGGAACCGTGGGTCTGATCGGTCGTTTTTGGTATGTCACCGCCGAGACCCCCCTCCCGTCCAAGCGGCTGGTGATACGATCCCGAAAGGTCCTCGTCGGAAACGACGGGGACCTTTTTTTCCGGGTTCGGGTGCCCCGGTCGTGTCTCATGGTGGCGCGGCCGGGGACATTCGGACAGCATTCGGACAGGGGACATGCGGACATAGCCCCCGGCATCGAACCTCAAAACCTGACCCCAAAATTCAGGTGATTACACTCTTTCCAAACGTCACTTCGTCATTGCGAGGCGGCGAAGCCGACGAAGCCAGGGCTTGTGTTTGCAGACGACATAGTCGCCAAAATCTAACCGCGGTTGGCCAGTGCGCCCCGGATGCGGCCCAGCAGACCCGTCGGGGTATGGCGATGCACCAGTGCGATCAGATCCTCGATGCGGAACGGTTTGGCCAGGACATGGCCCAGTTGCGCAGCGGACGGGGGAATCGAATCGGGCGTTGCCGTGGTAAAGACCACAAGCGGGCGCTTGTCTCCCAACTGGATGGCAAGTTCCGCCAGCGCCCAGCCATCGTCACGGTCGGCCAGGTGCACATCAAGGATGAGCAGGGCAGGCACTTTCCGTGAAAGGTGCTCCATCGCTTCGGCAATGCTGGAACAGGTGACCACGCTGTCGGCTCCGCCTGCAGCAAGCGCTTCGGCAAGATCGAGCGCGATCAGCCCATCGTCCTCGACGATCAGTGCATGGCCAAGCGACCGGCTGCTCCGCAAAGGCGCCGACCGCACGGGGCCATGGTCACTGTCGATCACAATGTCGTTCCTTGTGTGCGCTTGCGTGGCTTGCACTTATTTCGTCAAACGCAGGCGATGCCGCTCCCGTTCCGCAAGGCAGGATCGATTTCGACCGCAATCAGAGCGGCTTGTCGTAAATCGCGTAAACCTTGTTGATCTTGCTGTCGATCGCCTCGGCAATGGCGTTCATTCCCTGATTGTCTTCCAGAATCCAGCCGATCTCGCCACGGGTCGATCCGTAATCGCGGGTTGCGTTGCGGCGGATATATTCGATCATCATGAACGCCAGCTGGCTTGCCATGCGTGACGATTGCAGCCGCTTGCGCACACCCATCAGCGGCACACGCATCGTGCGGACGCGCGGCTTGCGCAGCCAAAGCAGCAATTTGGCCCAGTTGAACGGAAACAGCTTTCCCCCCATCGGCTTTACGACCTCGTTAAGGTCGGGCAGCGTCATCATGAAGGCCACCGGCTCGCCTTCGTACTCCGCCACCATGATCAGGTCTTCGCGCACGATCGGCTTGAACTTCTTGCCGGCATATTTGATCTCGGCATCGCTGAACGGCACGAAACCCCAGTTGTCCGACCAGGCATCGTTGAGGATATCCAGGATCAAGGCGGCTTCCTCGTCAAACCTGGACCGGTCGACCTTGCGGATGCGGATCTTGGCGTTCTTTTCACCCGACTGGATGATGCGTTGGATCAGCGGCGGAAACTCGCGCGTGATATCCAGTTCGTATGTATTGAGGGTCTTGGCGGTCTTGTATCCCAATGCTTCGATGTAATCGCGATAGCGTTCCGGCTGGTGGCCCATCATCACCGTTGGCGGATGATCGAAACCCTTGACCAGCTGGCCCGGCTCTTCCCAGATCGACATCGATAGCGGTGCCAGCACACGAGTCATGCCCTTTTGCCGCAACCAGTCTTCCGCATGGCCGATCAGGGCTTGGGCTACCGTTTCGTCCTCGGCTTCGAGCAGGCCCCAGTTGCCCGTGCCCGGTCCCATGCCCTGCGACGGATCCATCGCGATGGCCAGATGATCGATATGGGCAGAAATGCGCCCCACGACGGCGCCTGTCCGGCGCGCCAGAAACAGCTGGACGTCGGCATGATCGAAGAACGGGTTCTTGCCCGGCGTGATCAGCTCTTCGGCTTCCATGCGCAGCGGCGGCACCCAGTTGGGATCGCTGGCGTTCATGCGATAGGCCAGATCGATGAAGGCCTTGCGGTCGGCCTTGCCGGAAACGGGGGAGATGATTACTTCGGCTTGGGCCACGATCTTGCCTTTGTTTGCGCATAAAGCGGATTTCGTCGGCGAACTGCGGTTCAATCCGTCGCATTGTCAAGCCACAGGGCGCAAGTGGGGGCGGCCTTGGTGAAAATGACCGGCAATCATCCACAAGGAGGGTGCCGGGAAAACAGGGTCACTTTGGAATTTCACGCATGATCGCTACCGAAACGCTCAGTCCCCTCGCCACGTCTGCCCCGGCACAACCTGCCTTGCCGAAAGGTCTTGCCGGAACACCTGACGACAAGGACATGCTCCGCGCTGCCGTGGAGCTGACCCGCGATATCGCAACCGCGCGCGCCGCGATCTACTGGCCTGACATGCTCTTGTCCGCAACGCTGGGTTATGCGGCACTTGCGGGCGCGATCCTGATGGAAAACCCCGTCTATGCCGCGCTTTCGGGCGTCGTATCGGCGCTGGCGCTTTATCGTGCGCTGCTGTTCATCCATGAACTGACGCATATTCACAAGACCGCGCTTCCGGGCTTCCGCTTTGCGTGGAATCTGCTGGTCGGTATTCCCATGCTGATCCCGTCGCTGATGTATGAAGGCGTTCACACGCTGCATCATGCGCGCACCCGCTATGGCACCGCGGATGACCCGGAATACCTGCCGCTGGCGCTGATGAAGCCGTGGTCGCTGCCCGTTTTCGTGATCACCGCGCTGCTGCTGCCGATCGGCCTGCTGGTCCGGTTTGCGCTGCTGGTGCCGCTGGGCGTGATCGTTCCGCCCTTGCGCAGGCTGGTGTGGGAGCGCGCCTCCTCCCTATCGATCAACCCCGATTTCCGCCGACGGCCACCTGAAGGCGATTTTGCACGGATGGTATTCTGGCAGGAACTCGGCGCATCGGCCTGGGCAATTTTCGTCCTGTGGTGGAGCGCGACGCATTCCTGGCGCCCGCTGCTGATCGGCCTTGCGGTCCTCTCGCTCACCGCCCTGCTCAACCAGATTCGTACGCTGGTGGCGCACTTGTGGGAGAACGAGGGTGAAGCGATGACCGTGACCGGGCAATATCTCGATTCGGTCAATGTTCCGCCACCGGCCCTGCTGGCGCCGTTGTGGGCACCTGTGGGCCTGCGCTATCACGCATTGCACCACCTGCTGCCGTCGATGCCCTATCATTCGCTGGACGAGGCGCACCGTCGGATCACTGCGCATCTCGGCCTTGGGTCGACTTACCAGAAATCGAATTATCCCGGCCTGGTTCCACTGGTCGGGCGGCTTGCGCGCAGCACGATGATGCCCCGCTAACCCGTGATGGCTGCCCCGCTACCGGCGAACGGTCACTCTTCGGTACGGATCAGCACCGTTTCGCCGATCAGCAGGAACAGCACGAACGGTGCCCATGCGGCAAGGAAGGGCGGGTAAGCCCCGAAATTGCCCATGGCCAGGGCGGCATTGTCGAACACGAAATAGGCAAAGCCCAGCCCCATCCCGATCACCGCGCGCACGAACAGGTGGCCAGACCGTGCCAGACCGAAGGCCGCAACCGCGCCGAGCAAGGGCATCAGCAACGCTGAAAGCGGCCCTGCCACCTTGTGCCACAGTTTGCCTTCCAGTTCGGTCGTGCGGAATCCGGCCTCGCGAATGGCCGCGATCGATCCGTTCAACTGGGTCAGCGATTCGGCATCGGCATCGACCCTGCTGATCACCACCTGCACCGGCTCCACCGATCGGGCATAGACCCGGTCGGTCGGCGAGGCAGACTTGCGCGCGCTTTGCACGTCGAACATCACGGGCTGGCGGAACGTCCATCCGGGATTGGCGTAAGCCGCAGCGGGCGCGGTGACGATCTCCGTCACCATGCCGGTGGGGTCGCGGCGATACCAGCTTACCCCGGTCATCCGCATTTCCTTGCCCTCGCCCGCGATGGTGCGCGCAAACAGGATGTTCGGGCCATCCTGCAGCCAGACATTGGTCTTGATCGCGGATTCTTCAGGGATCGGCCCGTATTCCACGTTCTGCCACGCCTTCAGCGTTGCAGTGGACCGCGTGACAACGCGCTCGTTGAACGCAAAAGTGACCGCAGAGGTAACCGCCGCCACCAGAAACAGCGGCGCCAGCACCTGATGCGCGGAAAGGCCGGCCGCTTTCATCGCGATCACTTCGCTGTTCTGGTTCAGCGTCATCAGCGTGATGATCGTGGCCAGCAGCACCGAATAGGGCAGAAACCGGCTCACCAGTTGCGGGATGCGCAATGAAACGTACGTCAGGAGCTGTTCCTGCCCATTGCCGGGGGCGGCAAGCACCTTGCCGCTCTCGCTCAGCAGATCGAGCATCTGCAGCACAAGGACCAGCATCAGCAGCACCGCCACGATGCGGACCAGGAACATCTTGCCGATGTATTTCGCCAGGGTGGGCGAAGGAAAGAATTCAAGCTGCATCAGGGGCCTCGTCGCTCACGTCCGCAGCAGGTTCTGCCCGCAGCACCTTGCGCTGGAACAGCTTGCGCACCGAGGCGGAAATCTTGGCAAACCCGGTTTCCAGCGCACCGATAGGCTGCCCGCCGGGCACATAGGCTATACGCCAATACATCCACACGATCATCGCAGCGAACACCACGAACGGCCCCCACAGCGCGAGCACCGGATCGACGCGGCCAAGCGAAGCCACATCCTGCCCATATTGGTTGACCTTGTGATAGGCAACGACCAGCACGATCGACAGGAACACGCCCAGCGCCGAGGTGGAGCGTTTGGGCGGCACGGCCAGCGCCACCGCCAGAAGCGGCAGCAGGAACATCATCACCACCTCGACCAGCCGGTAATTCAGGCTTGCCCGCGACTGGTTGCGCAATTCTTCGGAATAGCGATCGTTCCAGCCGATCCTCAGCAGTTCGGGGAGGAAATATTCGCGGTCGGCATCGCCACGCTGGCGAAACTGTTCGATACGGGGCAGGTCGATCGGCAGATCGTGACTGGCAAAGCTGAGAACGCGGGGCGAAGTGATGTCCGGCCCGTCCTGCACGATCTGACCATCGGTCAAGCGCAGGATCACCGTATCGGGGCTTTCGCGATTGGCAAAAAACCGCCCTTCACGGGCTGAGATGACCATCACCTGGCCATTGCCGGTCTGGATGCGCGCAAAGATCCCGCGCAAGTCCCGGCCTTCGTCCCGGCTCGAATCGACGCGCAGCGCCGTGCGGTCCTGCAGCGAGTTGAATTCGCCCACACGGATCGATGCCCCCAGCGCGCCGGATCTTAGCTCGAACTGCAATTGCTCGTAATAATACCGCGAAAGCGGCTGAAGGTAGCCGACGATCAGCAGGTTGAGCGTCGCCAGCGCAATTGCGAACATGTAAGGTACGCGAAGCATCCGGGTATAGGACAGGCCCACTGCGCGCATCACATCAAGCTCGGAACTCGTCGCCAGTTTGCGGAATGCAAACAGGATGCCCAGCATCAGGCCTAACGGGATCGCAAGGCTGGCATATTCGGGCAGAAGGTTTGCCAGCATCTTGAATACGACGCTGACCGGCCCGCCCTGCGTTGCCACGAAGTCGAACAGCTTGAGCATCTTGTCGAGAATCAGCAGCGACGCGGCAAGCACGAACACCGTGAGCATCGGCACGAATACGAGCCGGGCGATATAGCGGTCAGTGGCGGTAAGGATTTTCACGTGAGGCGGAGGCAACCATAGGTGTTGGAATCGGAATGCGGAAGGCTCGCGTTCTGCCGGGGAAGGCATGAACGACACGTGTCGAGGGACTAGCCGTATCGTCAGCCGCGGGGAAGGGAAAAGCGGCATTCTGACTGATGGCCTAACCAAAGTTATGGAAATGTATCCATTATGGTATAGTCCTTGCCTGCGACCTGTGGGGAGAAGATGTGCGTGCCTACCAAACCAGCAACCGCCACTTGGTGGACCAGTGCTCGCAACGCCGCATCCGACCCGGCTTATTACAACAAATTGGCCGAATGGTGTGAAAGCCTTGATCCTGCCGAGCAGGGCCGCGGTTTCGAGCGGATTATGGGGGAAATAGCCGACTTTGGCGGGTCCCCGGCCGATGCGCGCAAGGACGCTGCATCCGGGTGGATATCATTGCTGGCCGATTCGGGGGCGTTTGAAAGCGCCGCCATCGCTTTGATTCCGCAGTCCGCCACGTTTACCGGCGGGCGCATGAAGGACGGAACATTCGTTGCGCAGGTCATTCCCGAAGGCAGTGCCGGCGCCCATTCGCGCAACGCGCGCAGCCTGTCGATGGCGTGGCTGGCCGCGTTGCTGCGGGCGCTGGCCCGTCAGTCAATCGAGGCGAAAGCGACCAGCGCGCATTGATCCGGCGCTGATATCCGGTTCGCGTTCGATCGGAACCGTCAGTCTTTTTCCAGCGTGCACTGGAGCGGGTGCTGGTTCTGCCGGGCGAAGTCCATCACCTGGTTCACCTTGGTTTCGGCGATTTCATATGGGAATACCCCGCACACGCCGACGCCGCGCTGGTGGACGTGGAGCATCACGCGCGTGGCCTGTTCCAGGTCCATATGGAAAAAGCGTTTGAGAACCATCACCACGAATTCCATCGGGGTGTAATCGTCGTTCAGCATCAGCACCTTGAACTGGCTCGGCTTCTTCGGCTTGGCCCGTGTTCTGGTGGCAATGCCGATCTGATCGCCGCCGCCCGGCCTGCGCGAATCATCGTCACCCGCACAGCGCGGGTCTACGGACATGTCCGGTTGGGCGATACGATGCGTTGGCATGATAGGCCCAATATCGCATTCCCCAGGCCTTACGACAAGAGGCACCTCAGGGAAGTCTGTTTGAAATCGGGCCAAATGCCAAACGGACCGGTCAGCCAATACCAACCGGTCCGCAATGTCTGGCGTTGGGTCGTGCGGAGCGGATCGCTCCGCTGCCGCATCGCCCGATCAGGCTGCGTGCTTGATCTTTTCAACCGCGAGGCTGACGCGGGTCGAGATCGGCTGGAACGCTTCATTGATCAGCTTGAGCATGGCTTCGCTGTTCTTCGAGCTGGCAGCAACCGCTGCGTCGAAGTTCTTGCGCATCAGGGCCGACTGCTTTTCGAAAAATTCGGTCGGCGACTTCACCGCGGCGAGGTCCTTGACGTCGGCGGTCATGGTTTCGAACGAGGTCTTGGTTTCCTCGACATAACCCTTGGTCATGTCCTGCAGGCCCGATGCGAGGATCTTGGTCGATTCGACCATCGCTTCGACATTGCCCTTGGCGAACGATCCGGCATCGCCGAACGTGGCCTTGGCCTTTTCCTGGGCGTCCTTGAACGCGGACTGCATCTTGTCGGTGAATTCGGTGGGGGTGGTGATAGCCATTGCGAACAGTTCCTTTTTTGCCGTCGGGGCTTTTGCACTGCCGACGAATGTTTTCACGCTGGGGGTCTTGACCCGGTTAGTAGCGGTGAAAGGACGCTTGATCGCGGGCTTCACCGCAGGCTTCGGCTCCGCGGCTGCCTTTGCAGGCAGCTTGGCGGCGCGAGGTCCTGTCTTGCTTATTGCAACTGCCGTTTTCGGAGCCTTGGCTGGCTTTTGGACCGGCTTTGCTGCCACGCCTGGTTCGGCAATGATCGCATCCGGGACCGCATCGGGCGTGACCGGTGTCTCAACCGCTTCGGCCGATACTTTCTTTGCCTTGCGTCCTCGCACCGGCTTGTCAGCCAATTCGGCAACCGGTGCAGCCAGTTCGGGCACCGCAATCGCCGGAACTTCCGGCATAGCAGCGACAGGTTCCACCGCGGGGGTGGGCTCGTCCATGCTGTCCTTCACTTCATCGACCATCTTGGCAGCTCCTGCTTTCAAGCGTGCTGCGATCCTGACACGGTCGCGTTTCACTCTTGTTGCACTGCACAAAATAGGAATGTGTGCGCCGATGTCAAGAAAATTGTGCACTGCACCATTTTTGAAACGGGGCAGTGTGGCCGGGCATTGGGATCAGCGTGTGCGGACATACCTTCCCGGCGCGTCCTCGATCGTCCTGTCACCCTTTCCGCCGGGTATGCGCTTGCCCTTGGCGGCAACCTTTGCGGGCGCACGATCCGCAATCCACTCAGCCCAATTGGGCCACCAGCTGCCTTTGGTCTCGGTCGCACCTTCGATAAACTGCTCAAGCGTCGCAGTGTTCCCAGGGTTGAGCCAGTACTGGTATTTGCCCGCTTCGGGAGGATTGACCACCCCTGCGATATGCCCGGATCCGGCCAGCACGAAGCGCCAGTCACCGGCAAGATGCCGGGTCAGCTTCCACACGCTTTGCGGCGGTGCAATATGATCTTCCCGCCCGGCCTGGATGTAGCACGGTGTGGCAATGCGGCGCAGGTCGATCGGTGTCCCGTCTGCTTCCATTGCATCGGGAATCACCAGCTTGTTGTCGCGATAAAGATCGCTCAGATAGGCCCTGTGCCACTTGGATGGCAGATTGGTGGTGTCGCCGTTCCAGTGAAGCAGATCAAAGGCCGGGTAATCCTCACCCAGCAGGTAGTTGTTGATCACGTAATTCCAGATCAGATCCGATCCCCGCAGCGCATTGAACGTGACCGCCATGTAGCGTCCGTCGATGTAGCCATCGGTCGACAGGTTTTCGAGCATCTTGATCTGCGCATCATCGATGAAATTGCGCAGATCGCCCGCGTCCGCAAAATCGACCTGGGCCGTAAAGAACGTTGCGCTTGCCACCTTTTCGGCCTCGCCACGCCGCGCCAGTATGGCCAGTGTTGCTGCCAGCGTCGTCCCTGCGACGCAATAGCCGATGGCATGAACCGCGGGCACTTTCAGGCGATTGCGCACGTGATCGATCGCCTCGATCTGGGCACGGATGTAATCGTCCCACACCACGTCGGTCATCGATGAATCGGCCGATTTCCACGATACCACAAACACGCTCAACCCTTGCGCCACGGCCCAGCGGATGAAGCTTTTCTGAGGATTCAGGTCGAGAATGTAGAATCGGTTGATCCACGGCGGGAAGATCAGCAGCGGCGTTTCGAACACTTCATCGGTGGTCGGCGTGTACTGGATAAGCTGGAACAGCGGCGTTTCGTGCACGACCTTGCCCGGCGTCATGGCAATGTTGCGGCCAACTTCGAACGCGTTCGGATCGGTGTGCGTCAATTGCCCCTTGCGCAAGTCGCCCAGCAGATGCTCCACGCCTTTGACCAGGTTCTCGCCCCTGGTCTCCATCGTCCGTTCGATCACCACCGGGTTGGTCAGTGGAAAATTCGCAGGCGAGAGCGCGTCGGTGACGACCTTGGTTGCGAAAACCAGTTGCTCCTTGCGTTCAGGTGACAATCCTTGCGCATCCTGCACCATTTGCTGGAGTTTTTCGGCAAGGAACAGATACGTTTGGTGAATCAGTGCGAACGCCGGCTGTTCTTGCCAGCGCTTGTCGGCAAAGCGCCGGTCCTTCCGGGGCAGGGCGGGTGCCTCAGTGCCCTCGCCTGCGGCGAACTGATCGAGCAGCGACGTCCACAGCGCCATGCCGTCGTTCCACAGGCGCGTCTGCGTTTCGGCCTGGGCAATCGGCAATTGCCCGGCCATGGACACGAACAGTTGCGTCCATTTGCCGATGTCGCCCATTCGCGCCAGCATCGGCTCGACATGGCCGGATTGTTCGGCACTGAAATCGAGCCACATCTTCTGGAGCTTCGCTGCGGACATCGCCCAATGCTGCAGGTCTGCCGGATCGGGTACAGTGGTTTCCGCACCGGGCATCAGCGGCGCGAACATGGCGCGCATCGCCTCGCCCTGCTGGCGAAACAGATCCTCGAACACGACCGAATCCGTGAGCGCCTTGTCAGTCATGCCTGTCCCCTGCGTTTGTGCTGTAGTTATATATACACGCGATAACGAGCCATGTTAGCCCTGTCTTGCTCGGCTTGTCCTGCTGCGGCGACAGCGAGGTTTCCACGCATCGGCATTTGGCGTAAGGGCCTTTGCTGCGGCACTCCTGCCGCGCCTATCCATACGAGTAATTGCACGTGGACGAAGAATTCTACCGCATGAAGCGCCTGCCGCCCTACGTTATCGCCGAAGTGAATGCGATGCGGGCCGCGGCGCGCGCCGCCGGTAGGGACATCATCGACCTCGGCATGGGCAACCCCGATCTGCCGCCGCCCGATCATGTGATCGACAAGCTGTGCGAAGTGGCGCGCAAGCCAGACGCTCACGGCTATTCGGCCTCGTCCGGCATTCCCGGTGTGCGCAAGGCCCAGGCCAATTACTACGGTCGGCGCTTCAATGTCGATCTCGATCCCGAAACCGAAGTCGTCATGACCATGGGGTCGAAGGAAGGCCTCGCCAGCCTCGCCACCGCGATCACCGCGCCGGGCGATGTCGTGCTCGCGCCGAACCCCAGCTACCCGATCCACACGTTCGGCTTCATCATTGCCGGGGCCGCGATTCGTTCGGTGCCCACCACGCCTGACGAACGCTACTGGGATTCGCTTGATCGCGCGATGAAGTATTCGGTGCCGCGTCCTTCGGTGCTGATCGTCAATTATCCGTCGAACCCTACCGCCGAAACGGTGGATCTGGCCTTCTACGAAAGGCTGGTGGCGTGGGCGAAGGAGAACAAGGTCTGGGTCCTGTCCGATCTTGCCTATTCCGAACTCTATTTCGATGGCAATCCCACCCGCTCGATCCTTGAGGTTCCGGGGGCCAAGGATATCGCCGTCGAATTCACGTCGATGTCCAAGACCTTCTCGATGGCAGGCTGGCGTGTCGGCTTTGCCGTGGGCAATCCGCACCTGATCGCCGCACTCAAGCGGGTGAAATCCTATCTGGATTACGGCGCGTTCACGCCGATTCAGGCCGCTGCCTGCGCCGCGCTGAACGGTCCGCAGGATATCGTGGCCCGCAACCGTGAACTTTATCAGAAGCGCCGCGACGTGATGGTCGAATCGTTCGCCCGTGCCGGTTGGGAAATTCCCAGCCCGAAGGCGTCGATGTTTGCATGGGCACCGCTTCCGCCCGCGCTCCAGCACCTTGGCAGCCTTGAATTTTCCAAGCAGTTGCTCACCCATGCCGAAGTCGCGGTGGCCGCGGGCGTTGGCTATGGTGAGGACGGGGAAGGCTATGTCCGCATCGCCATGGTCGAAAACGAACAGCGCCTTCGCCAGGCCGCGCGCAACATCAAGCGCTACCTGCAAAGCATGGGCGTCAATTCCTCGGCCGCCTGAGGTTTCGGGGAAGTCGAATTGCAGCGGCCCTTCCCGACACGTTCGGGAAGGGCCGCCTGCATTTTGCAGACCCGCGCTTCATTACAACGCTGGACCACAGGCAAATGCTTGGGCACGATAAGCATCGATAAAACATAGATATCGGATGCCGCCCATAATGTCTGCGACTCACACCTTCCTCGAACGCGTGACCGTCACGATCGATGGCCACGTCGCTCATGTCCTGCTTGACCGGGCAGGCAAGATGAATGCGCTCGACGATGCGATGTTCGAAGCCATCATTGCCACGGGGCACTACCTCCATAATGCGCGGGGTGTGCGCTGCGTCGTGCTATCTGGGGCAGGACGATCGTTCTGTGCGGGGCTGGATCTTTCCGGCATGGCCGATGCTGGTCGCTTGAACGAAGGCGATGATCTGATCGATCGCACTCATGGCAATGCCAATCGTCCGCAACAGGCAGCGATGGTCTGGCGCAAGCTTGCGATGCCGGTGATCGCCGCGATTCATGGTGTTTGCTTCGGTGGCGGGCTGCAAGTGGCAAGCGGGGCAGACATCCGCTTCGTCGCGCCCGATGCGCGGCTGGCGGTGATGGAAGTGAAATGGGGCCTCGTCCCCGACATGGCAGGCTATGCCCTGTGGCGCGGCAATGTGCGCGATGATGTCTTGCGCGAATTGACTTACACGCACCGCGAATTCACTGGCAATGAAGCCGTGGCGCTTGGCTTTGCCACGCACGTCAGCGCTGATCCGCTCGCCGATGCGATGAAACTTGCGCAGGAAATCGCGGGAAAAAGCCCCACCGCCCTGCGCAGTGCCAAACTCCTGTCGAACCGGACACCCGATATGGATGTTGACCAGGTGTTGATGGCTGAATCGAAGGCGCAGCACGAATTGCTCTTTTCGAAGAATCAGATCGAAGCCGTCCGCGCCGGAATGGAAAAGCGCGATCCTGAATTCGTCGATCCATGAAGGCCATTCATGATCCCCATGGCGCGCTGGCCGCCGGACTCGCCGCCATCCGCGAACAATATCAGGTGCCTGCCGATTTTCCGCCGCAAGTGCTCGCCGCGGCTGAAACCGCCGCCGCTCGTCCGCTTACCGACCATGCAGATCGCACCGCGATCCCGTTTGTCACGCTCGATCCGGCGTCATCCACCGATCTCGATCAGGCGTTCTGGATCGAACAGGCCGGCAATGACCTGATCCTGTTCTACGCCATTGCCGACGTCGCCTGGTTCGTGGACGATGGCGATGCTATCGACGTCGAGGCGTGGAAACGTGGCGAGACGATATACCTGCCCGATGGGAAGGCGGGGCTTTACCCGCAGGTCCTGTCCGAACGCGTGGCCAGCCTGCTCCCCGATGGCCCACGGCCTGCGGTCGTGTTCACCGTGCGGCTCGATCCCGATGGCAACCCAACGCTTCAGGGCGCGGAACGCGCGGTCATTCGCAACCGTGCCAAGTTGGCCTACGATAGCGTCGCGATTGCCGATCTGCCACCGGCCTTTGCCGCTTATGCCGCGCGGATGGACCGCGCCGAGGCTGCGCGCGGCGCTGCCCGCGTCGATCCGCCAGAGCAGGAAGTCGAAGCCTTGAGCGATGGCCGCTTTGCGCTTGCGTTCCGGCCGCTGCGCGAATCCGAAAGGCACAATGCCGCACTGTCGCTGTCAGCCAACCTCGCTATTGCTGCGGCGCTCCAGCAGGCTGGGACCGGCCTGTTCCGGGTCATGGCCGGGCCAAGCGCCAGGGCACTGTCGCGGCTCCGCTCCACCGCCGCCGGGCTGGGGATAGCCTGGCCCGAAGGCACCGACCTGAAGGCGCTGGAGCGCACGCTGGACCAGCGCAATCCGCATCATGCCGCCTTCATGCTCGCCATTCGCCGTGCTGGCAACGGCGCGGGCTACGCACCATGGCTTCCGGGGGTCACTCCGTGGCACGAGGCGATCGCGGCGACTTACGCTCACGCCACAGCGCCCTTGCGGCGCCTTGCCGATCGCTATGTCATTCGCGCCACCTTGGCAGTTGCCAACGCACAGCCGGTCCCTGCGTCGGTAGAGGACGCGTTCCGGCGCCTGCCCGCGGTCATGGCCAAGGCCAGTGCCACTTCGGGGCAGATTGACCGCGCAGTGATCGATCTTGCCGAAGCGGTGATGCTTCACGGTCGCGAAGGCGATCTGTTTGGCGCCTGCATTACCGATACCGATGGCGATTCGGCGCGTGTGCAATTGGTGGACCTCCCCGTGGTCACCCGCGCGAAAGTTCCCGGCGCGGCCCCCGGCCAGCGCCTGAACCTGCGCCTCGAAGCTGCCGACGTTCCCGCGCGCCGCCTGTCGTTTACCCTGGCAGACTGATCCCCTGCAAGAACCGCTTGCGACACAGCCCGCTTCGGGCTAACCGCCCCGAACCACGCAGAATCTGCGATCGAGGCCCGATGGCGGAGTGGTTACGCACCGGATTGCAAATCCGTTTACGCCGGTTCGATTCCGGCTCGGGCCTCCATTTCACCGTTTGAAGACGTCCGATAACGTCCACCAAACGGCTGTTTTCCGGCATTTTTTCTGATATCATCTCCCGCAGCGGTTCGGACGGTTCCACCTGCATCCGGGTACAATGATGGTACGGATGATGGATCGGACCCCGAACATGGATTCGGAGGTCCATCAATGTCGGACGGTGCAAAACGCAAGACGGGCCTGACCGCAAACGCGGTGAAGCACGCGAGACCCAAGGATAAGGATTACAAGCTGTCGGACCGCGATGGCCTTTACCTTCTCGTGAAAACCACCGGCATCCGATACTGGCGAATGAACTACCGCTTCGGCGGACAGCAACGGACATTGTCGTTCGGGCGCTGGCCTGAGATCCTGCTGGGTGATGCGCGCGAGATGCTGCTCGAAGCGCGTCGCCAACTCGCCAAAGGCCTTGATCCGCTGGAGCAGGCAAAGCTGGAAAAGATCGCAAAATCCATCGCTGCCACCAATACGTTTCAGGCCGTGGCAGAAGAATGGCTGGAGAAGATCGAGAAGGAAGGGCTGGCACCGATTACCCTCAAGAAGGCGCGCTGGTTGCTGGCGCAAACCTACCCGGTCTTGGGCAGGCGACCGATCTCCGAAATCACGGCCCATGAACTGCTGCTCGTCCTCAAGAAGATCGAAGCGTCCAAGCGGTACGACACCGCCAACCGCATCCGTAGCACGTGCAGCCAGGTCTTCCGGTACGCCATTGCTACCGCGCGAGCGGAGCGTGACATCTGCTCGGACCTGCGTGGCGCGCTCGTCACCCCGCGCACCAACCACCGGGCCGCGATCACCACTGCGGCCGATGCTGGCGCATTGCTACGCGCTGTCGAGGACTACGAGGGCAATGCACTGACCCGGATTGCGCTGCGCCTCCTTCCGCACCTGTTTGTCCGCCCGGGCGAGCTGCGCTGGGCAGAATGGAGCGAGTTTGACTTCGACAAAGCTGTCTGGACGATCCCGGACCACAAGATGAAAATGCGCCGTCCTCACGCCGTGCCGCTGTCACGGCAAGCGTTGGCGATCATCGGCGAGATTGAGCACGACGCCAGCTACAGCGGCTTCCTCTTTCCGTCGCTGCGCGCCCTCGACCGTCCGATGTCGGACAATACCATTAATGCGGCTCTGCGCCGTCTCGGTTTCAGCAAGGATCAGATGACAGGCCACGGCTTTCGCGCCATGGCCGCCACCCTGCTGAATGAAATGGGCATCTGGAACCCCGATGCCATTGAACGACAACTAGCACATGCGGACGGCAACTCTATCCGCCGCGCCTATGCCCGTGGGCAGTACTGGGAGGAGCGCGTCCGCATGATGCAGCACTGGTCCGACTACATCGATCAGCTGCGCGACGGCGCGACCATCCTGCGCCCGAAGTTCGGCCACAGCGCGTCATAACCGCCCTTGCCGCGCACGCTCGATTAGAGCGTGCAGGCTGGCCACCGGGACCAGAGTGCACCGGCCGATCTTGACCGTCTCCAGATCGCCCGAAGCTATCAATTCATAGAGCTTGGAACGCCGGATGCCGGTCAACCGGATGGCGTCCGCGATCCTGACTGAGATCGGCTCGAGCGTGGTTGCCATCGCAGCGGGCTGGGTAAAAGGTAGCGCAAGCTGTTCGCCATCGCGCACTGTTGATCCTGCGCGCCGGATCACTCGCCCTGCTCCGGATCGGCATGGGCCACCTTTCGTCTGTGCGCGTCGTGTACCCGGCCGCGGAGGGTCTTGTCAGAATGTTCGAGAAGCAAGCCATCGAGCGCAACGGCAATGAAGGTCAACTGCCGCTTGATGTGCTCGACGTTCTTGCGACCCTCCTCTCGGAACTCCTGCCCTTGAAACAGGTCTGTGACGATAGCGCCGATCCATTGGCTGCGGCTCTGCTTGGCGCGGGTGGCCTCGTCCTGCACCCAGACAGCGACATGCTTTGGCAGGTAGGTCTGGATCGAAACATTACGTGTCATTGAAAACTCCAGTGATCTGGAGCCTGGCACGCACTGCGAAAGGCAAGTTTGTTCTACTTATGTTCAGACCGGACGTCAAGAGGCTTGCGAATGCAGGAAGTCCGCCTTTTTCTCCGCCAACTGATTTGCCGCCGAAGGCTGAATGCATGGCAAGTCAGATTTGACGGAGAAGCTGCCACGTCGAAAAAATGGCATATTATGAATTTATATCATAAGTTTAACCGCTGCGATTTGTCGCGTAGGGTGTGTATTGAACTGTACCCAACTGCGAGATCGGGACCGGCAGTTTTCCTGATTTTGAGGCGATTTCCTTTCCGCAGTTTCGGTTGGGAGCCAAAAGCTTCGCGGCGATTGAGCCGACGTTCCCCCTGAACCGTCCCCGATTCTATTGAGTTGTCTGCGGGCATTTGTGACTGAAATGTCGGACGAACCGAAAGGCAGCTGCACGGTTGCGAAATCGGGTTAGCGGCCATTCGGATCAATCATCGCACAGGGCGGCTATCGACAGAGGCTGTGAAAAAAAACGCGCCACGGCGAAGGTAGCACATTTTGTTAAGACGGGCGGCTTTGTCGGATTTTTTGCTGATGGCGTTGGCCGCGATCAGGTGCGGATCGCGGCAATGAGTGGATATTGATCGCCATCGAGCTCGATCGACCAATTGTTGAGCCCGGTTCCCACGTCGGCACTTCGCATCCTGTCGTCGCGTGAGGTGACCACACATAGGCGATCCGGCCCTGCCTTTTCCAGAAGGCGCTGCAGTTGCGTGGTCCAAGCCTCGGACCCGCCGCGCAGGCTATAATGACCCCAAGGGTCCTCAACATAATGTAAGGTGGGGCCGGCATCGACCAGCTCGCACTGTAGATGTCGATCATGACCGCCAGCATCTTGGCCAGATCTCGCGTGGTTGGCGCGTTCTCCCAGCGGCTCATCGTCGGCTGGCTGGCAAGTCCCGCACCTGCCCCCAGCAGCTTGCCCAGCGCCAGGCGGAACCCAAGATCATCGCGCAGGGAGTCGAGATCATCGGCATCCTCATAGCCGCACGCGATCGCCAGCACCCGGACAAGGAAGATATCCTCAAGCCGATGGACCACCCGCGCAGGTTCGCGCGGGTCCGCGATACACCCTGCAAGCCGCTGGCAGACCCTCATCACCCGCTCTGCCTGAGCCAGCACCAGCAGAGGTGGCTTGTTTGGTCTGCACAGGGTTTGGCAACAGATTAGTGGATCGTCCGCCGCTTGCTGTTTCGAACTGCCGATATGGGCCGTCATGCAGGAAGGGCGTAGCCCGACCGGAGTGACGGCCCATATCGGCGGCCAAGGTCATGCTGCCATCGCCAGCGGCAGGTTGTCAAAGTATGCCTGATCCGGAGTCTTGGCGGCCAGGCTCGAGTGCGGCCTCCTGGCATTGTAGAAGGTCAGGTAGCGACCGATCGACGCCCGGGCTTCGCTGACCGCTGCGTAGGCACGCAGGTAGACTTCCTCGTACTTCACCGAGCGCCACAGGCGTTCGACGACGACATTGTCGCGCCAGGCGCCGCGTCCGTCCATGCTGATGGCGATTTCCTCCCGGCGCAGCACGCTGGTGAACGCCAGCGACGTGAATTGGCTGCCTTGATCGGTGTTGAAAATCTCCGGCTTTCCATACCGCGCCAACGCTTCCTCAAGCGCCTCGACGCAGAAGTCGGCCTCCATCGTGATTGATACCCGGTGGGCCAGGACCTTGCGGCTGAACCAGTCGACGATAGCCACCAGATAGACGAAACCCCGCGCCATCGGGAGTGGAGTAGGAAGCGCATAAGCGCTTCCCCTCCCCGAACCGTACGTGCACCTTTCAGCGCATACGGCTCTCTATTCAACCTTGGTCCAAGGCCATGGCGACATCACGATAGCGGGAGGTGACGGTGTTTCGGAGCTCGTCCCGATAGATGTAGGGATTTCGCTCCGGATTCCGCCACCGGAACTGCATCTTCTGGCTTGTGACCAGTCGTCGCAGCGCCTTGCCGACGGCATTGCCCTGATTGCTTCGACCGTAGACCAGCCACGTCTTCGATTGGCCGGTTTCCGGCATGCGGTACCATTTACGCATCAAAGGCTTGATACGGGACCGGTACTTCTGCGCCAACCAGTGCGCCATTTTCCAGAACACGACGGTGTCGATGCGCCGGAATGTGCGCGCCGTGAAGTCGGTGAACCTGTAGAACGCAGCCCATCCCGCCAGCTGGCGGTTCAGACCGTCGATCATGTCCACCGCGGCAACCTCATGATTGCCGGAGAGAGCCTCGACCAATCGGCGAGCGAAGGTCTTGGCCTTCTCCTTGGGTATCGTTGAGACCACGGACATGCGTCCGCTCGATCCCCGCCTGCGGATAATCCGGTGCCCGAGGAACACGAACCCGTCGTCGACGTGGGTGATATGGCTCTTGTCCATATTCAACGTCAGCTTCAGGTCGTCTTCCAGAAAGGCCCGGCATTCCTCGCGGATGGCCTCGGCATGTGCCTTGGTGCCCTTGACGATGACAACGAAGTCATCGGCGTAACGGCAGTAGGCGACAGCAGGTTTCCATTGCCGGTTCTCGCGAACCGTGATGGGGCGCCCCTGCTGGATGCCGAAGTTCCATGCCCAGCGATCCTTTCGCGCCTTGTCGCTCAGGTATTTCGCCTCCAGCCACGCATCAAACTCATGGAGCATGATGTTGGACAGGAGCGGCGACAGCACGCCGCCTTGCGGTACACCTTCGCTTGAGGCGACGAACAGGCCACGGTCGACGTGGCCCGCCTTCAGGAATCGCCAGAGCAGATCAACAAACCGATCATCCCGGATTCGCCGCCGAACGCAGCGAAGCAGAAGCCGGTGGTGGACCGTATCGAAGTAGCTCGCCAGATCACCTTCGATGATCCAGCGGCCCCGCGCTCCGGCACCACTATCCTGCAACTGTATCTTCACGGTCCGGACAGCGTGATGCACGCTGCGTTCCGGCCTGAAGCCGTAGGAGAGGCGATGGAAGTCGCTTTCCCAGATCGGCTCCATGGCCATCAGCATCGCGCGCTGGACGATGCGGTCTTTCAGGGTCGGGATACCAAGTGGTCGTTTCTTGCCATTGGCTTTCGGGATATAGATTCGCCTGACCGGCTGCGGGTGATAACTCCCCGTCAGCAAGTCCGTTCGCAGACTGGCCAGCTGTTCTGCCAGTACGGCCTGCATCCGTCGCTTGTCCATTCCGTCGATGCCCGGCGTATTGGCGCCACTCGACGCCAGCACGATCCGAGCCGCCTCGGCAAGCCACGCCCGATCGGCAATGAGCCGGAGAAGGCGATCGAACTTGCGGTTCTGGTCGCTCTCGGCCCACGTCGCGAGCTTGTGCTGCATTTCGCTGATTATCAAAGGTCTTCACCTCGTTTGGTCAGGTAGTTTGCACTTCAAGCTGATTGAACTGTCCCCCTTCGCCATGTGACAGGCTTTCCCTGTCGCGGACTACTACGGGGACTCCGCCAGCACGGTGGACATCGGGGCCAACTCCCTTGGCATTCCATCATGCCTTCCCTCGTTCATATGCTGGACTTTCGCGCGCTGGGGAGGCTGCCGGTCGCAGTCCTTGTCCTTGCGTCCCGCAAGTCGATGCCGATGCCATGGCCTGGCTGCATTCTCTCCATGGCTCCATGCGGACGGGCTACATTTCCGGCCACATTCGGATGTCGCCGACATACGTCTCCGGCGCCATCATCAGCATTCCGCCTGTTAAGCCGTGTAGGCGAAGGCGACATTTCAGCCCTCGGATGCGGATTAACCGGTTCGTGTTCCTCAACCTTCCAGCGCTACAGCCTCGGGGACCATCTCGGCGTAACGGCTTCGCCTCAATCCCCTTTACCTGCGGGCTACGTCACCCTGCCAGTTGACGGCAGGTCACCGCCGCTTGGGCTCATGCCCCCTCACAGCAGAGGGCAAGGCATTCGTTCAGTTCCTCCTTTCTCCTTTGCATTCCAGTCATATGCACCCCGGACCATCCGGGACGAGGCGCACTGTAGCTGATGTCGGTTGCCCAGACCTGGTTGGGCCGCACGATCGGCAGCTTGCGCAGCAGATAGGGGTAGATCTTGTGACCTGGCTCAGGCTTCGACGTGTTCGGCCGGCGATAGATGGCCTCGATCGCCATCTTCTTCATCAGCGTGGCAACATGTTGGCGGCCGATCTCGATGCCTTCCTGCCGCAGCAGATCGCGCAGCATCCGGCTCCCGGCGAACGGTAGCTCGAGGTGCAACTCGTCGATCCGCCGCATGATCGCCAGATCGGCCTCCGAAACCGGCCGCGGCAGGTAGTAGACGCTGCCCCGGCTGATCCCCAACTCCCGCGCTTGCCGCGTCACTGGCAGGTCATGCGAACGATCGATCATCGCTTTGCGCTCGGCAAC
Organism: Novosphingobium sp. CECT 9465; assembly: GCF_920987055.1. Lineage (NCBI taxonomy): Bacteria > Pseudomonadati > Pseudomonadota > Alphaproteobacteria > Sphingomonadales > Sphingomonadaceae > Novosphingobium > Novosphingobium sp. CECT 9465. Next base: position 3,358,680 of record NZ_CAKLBX010000001.1, on the reverse strand, counting down.
AGACCGGCCTTCCCGAGCGCGCCGGCCAAAAAATCATTCGCCAGCGTCAGCTCGCCGATCTTGGCGTGCAGCGTCTTCACGTCGATTGCCGGCTCGGGTGAATCCGCCGCGCTATCTGCTCCGAACACGCCCGCCGCGCCATCCAGCAACTGGCTGCGCCACATCGTGATCTGGTTCGGGTGGACGTCAAACAGCTGCGCCAACTCAGCCAGCGTCTTCTCGCCCTTCACGGCAGCAAGCGCCATCTTCGCCTTAAATGCCGGGCTGTGGTTCCGGCGGGGTCGTCTGCTCATTTCGTCTCCTGTCATGCGGCCACTCTGGCCGCCGTCAGGCAGAAAATCCTCTTAGCACCCTGTCCAGATTCTCAAGGCCTCCTCTGTGAGGTTGTGGACCGCCACCTTCGACGCGCCATAAGCCGTCTGCGCGAGATCGCCCTGAAGCGCCTTGGGCGATCCGGTGGTGATCACCGAGCCGCCGCCTTGGGCTATCATGTGCGGAATCGCGTGCTTGGCGCAGAACATCGGCCCCTTGACGTTCACCGCCATCGTGCGGTCCCACAGGTCGCCGTCCATGTTCACCACATCGACGTCGCGGGTGATGATATCGGGCCCGGTCATCGCCGCATTGTTGTGCAGCACATCGATCCGGCCATACGTTTCGAGCGTGAACGCGACCATCGCGCGGACCTGCGCCTCGTCGGAAATGTCGGCGGAATAGGGCTTGGCATCGCCGCCCGAGGCCACGATCTGGGCCGCGACCTTCTCCGACGAGCGGCTCTGGCTTCCCACCACCACCCGGGCACCTTCACGCGCGTATTCGGCCGCACAGGCGGCGCCGATGCCCGAACCAGCGCCATTGATCAGGATGACCTTGTCTTTCAGACGTCCCTCGCGCTCTTCCCCTTGGCTGGTTATACGATGGTGGCGAGCACGCGCGGATGGAACGGCAGGAACGCACCGTTCGCGCGCACTTTTTCGGCCCACGCCGGGTCCGAGATCAGCGAGTGACCCGCCCCGGCAAGATCGAATTCGCCGGCCGCGATTCGCTCATTGAGTTCGGGCGCGCTTTTGACTGCAGGGTGATCACGCCTCCGCCGATGCCGGCGCGACGAAGATGATAGGCGTCCGCCGTTTCTGACCGAACCCCGCCGGGCCAGCCCACCCAGGCCATCGGGGACATCACGATCCAATTGCGCTGCGTTACGCCACGCATCGCCGGAGGGAGAAAGATCCCGCCGACAGTCGTTCATGTCTTGCCCTGCGATAGGCACACGCTCTTGATCGCACCGGACCGAAAGGCAGCTGCCTCGCGAGAGGAAAATTTGCCGCGCGTTAGCCCAGGACTGCGCCGGACAGCACTTTCACCTTATCGGCGGTGAACGTTATTGCACCGCCGCTCGCGCCAAATTTGACGATGTCGGTCATCATGTTGGCAGCATGGCGCGGTTCGCGATAAGCATCCGACAGATCCTGGAGCGAAGCGAAACCCACATCGGCACACATGGCCATCAACCGATGGCTGGCGATGCGCAGGCCCTGCGTGGGCACGCCATAGATCGCCCGATAGCGCAGTATGAAAGCCATGAACTCCTTATAGCCCGAAAAGAAGGCCAAGTGTTCGTGCAGCCAATAATCCTGCGCTGCCTCCAGACTGAGATCGGGCCGAGGCTGCCCGGCGACGATCCGCTTGACGGCTATTCCGGGCTTGTCGAACGCATCCACAACGTGCCCGATCCAGCTTGCGCATGCCGCGATATCAATAATGCCCGAAGCGATAGCCTGCACGGCGGGATCGGCTGAGATGGCGTTCGCCGTGACAACGGCTGCCGGTAGAGTATCGAACCACAATTCCGCTACACCGTCGAAATCATTGCAGGCGATCCACAGAAACTCTTCCGGAATATGGTCGAACGGCAGGTTTACCACATAAGAGCGAACGGAGCGGCGAAACTGCGGGTTGGCCATGATCGCCTCGCTCAGCGCTCCGGTCCATTGAGTAACGAAATCCCCGCGGCTCACGCCGGGTGCGCGGCGAAGAAATGTGGTCAATCGGAACATGCGAAAACCCTCTGCTGGCGGATGTCTGCTGAACAAGCTAGGTAGCGAAAGGCAGCTCCCAACTGATATGATGCTGGCTACCTCCGCAGTCAGGCATGGCGCGCCTTCATATCCTGCCAAAATGTCGCTTCGACATCGGCTACATGGGCAAAGTGCGCGCGGATTCCGCCATCCACCGAAATGATCTGACCATTGATATATCGCCCGTCATCCGACGCCAGCATGGCGACCACGCCCGCCAGATCTTCCGGCCGTCCGATGTTCGGGCTCAACACGTGGCGCATCAACATCGCATAGCGATCGTCGTCGCAGGCTTCGGAGGCCGCGGGTGTGACAACGATACCCGGCGAAACGACATTGCAGCGCACGCCGCGCTTGCCGTACTGGGTTGCCACGTACATCGTAAAATTGTTGATCGCCGCCTTCGAGGCCCCGTAGGCAGGACGATAGAGATCACCTGTGAGACTGGCCCCCGAACTGGTGTTGACGATGGCCGCATCGCCCGACGCAAGCAGTGCGGGCAGAGCATGCTTAGTCGCCAGCATGGTGCCGCGGGTGTTGGCATGGAAGATGCTGTCCCAGACGGCCGGGTCCATAAATTCAACGGCCATATCCTCGTCGAGATGCCAAGGGCGCATGTCGGCGGCGTTGTTGTGAAGAACGCGCAGGCCGCCGAAGTGGTCCACTGTCGTTGCCACCATGGCACTGATGCTGGCGTCGTCGTTAAGGTCCATGCGCACGGCGATGGCAATGCCGCCGTCATCCCCGATGCCGTGTGCGACCGTTTCCGCACCGGGCAAATTGATGTCCGCTACCACCACCGAAGCACCTTCGCTGGCTAGGCGCCGCGCCGTGGCCGCCCCGATACCCGATGCTGCGCCCGTGACGATGGCGGTACGACCGTCGAATCTGCGCATCTGTAATCTCCCGTCTCAAGGCGCGTTGGCTCGCGTCATTCTTGTTCCGGCATGCCAGAAAATGGTCCATGTTTGCCAGAAAATTGATTGGTTGCTGGTTCCAACCGCGGAAGCGAAGCAGGGGTGGCGCTGGTGGCCAATGTCACACGATAGGCGCCGACTTGCTGCCACGCTTTCAACTTGCCATCGCCCGAAGACATCGCTGTAGCACAATCTGCGGCCGCTAGGGGTCGCCGCTGAGTGTCATTTAGCCCCTCGTGGGATCGGACTGACTTTCGACACCCCGTTTGCAGAAGGTACCGCAGGATCAAGGACCGGTTCGTCCTGATGGTAGCCAAAGTTGTCGCAATGTCATTCCAATTTGTCGCCCCAGCAAAATCCATATGCCAAGCAGTCTCGCGAGCTTCCGTCCGGACGAGCAGCAGTTCGACAAGTCGGGCGACATGCTCTCGTTTGCGTCCGCTCAATGACTGCACGCCCCAAGAGGCGATGCTGTTGGAATCCGAGCGCAATTGACAATGCCGGTCGCGATGTTGCTAAGGCATTGTCCGACAGGTTTTCACATACATTCGGCGCGCGCGGTGCAAGTCCCGGCCCGGGCGCGGAGCCACACGGCGGAACTTCGGAAAGCAGGGACAAGGCACGGATGAATGCATTGGTCGAGAATTCCGACAGTCCGGAGGTGTTAGAGGGTCATGACCAGAGCATCGCGCTTATGTACAGATCCGTGCCGGGTTAATTTCCTGCCGATTGAAGCCATGTTCGCGGCTCAAGATCGCTCAGCTTCAGCGCGATCTCAATATCAGCCAGGCTACCGCGCGCGAGGGCCTGTCCCGTCTTGCGGCAGAGGGGCTGGTTACCATCGAGCGTAACAGCGGCTTTCGTGCGGTGCCGATCTCGGCAGACGGCTTTCGCGAACTGGCCGAGGCCTGCCTTACCATTGAATTGCCGCTATTGCGTTCGTCGATCGCCCGCAGCGATTTTGCTTGGGAGGGGGCGCTGCTCTCAGGCTACCATATTTCCTCGCGGGTGCTGGGCCAAGTGGGGGAGGACGAGATGAGCATGGATGACTATGTGTGCCATCGCGAGGATTTTCAACGTATTTTGTTCTCGAAGTGCGAGAACCGGTGGCTGCTTCGCGCTTGATCGCAGCTCTATGCCCAACAAATGCGGTATCGTCACACGTTCCGCGAACTCGCCCGTTATGAGCGACGACTCAGCGAAGACTATCGAAAGTTCCTAGATGCCGTGATCGACCGCAAGGTCGAAGAGGCTGTCGCGCTCTGGCAGGAAAGCCACGACAAGGTGGTTGCCTTTATCGAATCCAATCTCGGACAGGCAACCGCCTCGGTATTGCGTCAGTGCCCCTTGGCAAATGGGTTGTAGCACTGGGCAGCGACGCGCTGCGCAGCCAGCATGCCCCGAGGCTACATCCGGTTGAGCCGAATTCTCAGATGCTTCGCTGCTCAAAACAGGACCAAAAAACGGCAGCAATCGTGTGGGCGCTTCCAGTGATTTTGACTTTATAGGAACTCAGCGTGCCGGTCAACATGGTGACTTAGGCAGGCACACTCCTTACGAAGGCAACGATAGCGTCGGCAACAACATCTCGCGTGTTCGCAGCATTCTCCAAATCCGGGATTCCAAGATGCAGCGGCCCCAGCAGGCTAGACATGGTCGAATAGCCAATGGTGACAATCAGGGCGTGGAAGAACAACCCTTCGGCGGACAGGTCTGGACGGAACTCACCCCGTGCGACGCCCGCGCCTAACACCTGCCGCAATGGCTCGAGCAGATCGTCTTCCCGCCGCCGTTCGAGTGAGCGACTGCGCCGGATTTGCTGCCCGCCGCGTACCACCTGATCCAGGATCAGGCGGCCTGTCTGCGGATTTGCGAGATAGAAATCGGCATAGCGCAAGGCAAACTGGCGGATAGCCGATACGGGATCTCCGGATTCAAATGGAGGATATTCGAATTTTTCGAAGAACCTGCGCGCCATCAGAAACAGCGCCTCAAAATAGAGCGTCTCCTTCCGCCCGAAGTAGTGATAAACTAGCTTGGTGCTTACGCCTGCGGCGCGGGCGATTTGCTGCATTGTCACGGCTTCGAAGCCAAAACGCGCGAATTCAGACAGCGCAGCCGTCACAATCCGGTCGACCGAGGTTTCGTTGTCGGCCGACGGACCTATAGATTCGGTTGGGCCCAACAAGCTTTCAGGCAAGGCTTCGGACGTAGACATCGGACATTTCCCGAATGAGGCAAAGATGAATCCGGGATCCCGGCGCAGGATCAGATGTGGCGCGTGCCAGCCGGTGCTTCCCGATCCGATCAGGCCAGCGCGGGTCGCGTCACGATCGGCACCGGCGCATTGTCGCGCGCCAGCACTTCGCTGACCCCGCGCGGCGGCTGGCGTTTGGCGGGATCGTACCATGGCGAGAGGATCGCCCGGAGATGCCTGAAGAAATGCTTGCTCGCCAATTTGGTCACCTGCTTCTCACGGGCCTTGGACGCTGCGAGCTGCTCCGCAGTCATGCCTTCGCGCTCGCGCGCCAGCAAATACTTGCCGATCTTGTTGATGTTAGACAAGATATGTGCAGTAGCGAAAAAGAAGCCATAGATCCTGACGAAATAGGCCACTGGTCCCCGCCCATAAAGTGCCGTGTAGACTGAATGAACCACTTCGCGGTGCTCATATTCCTCGGCCAAATGCCACTTCCAAAGAGCTTCGGCGCGCGGGTCCGCACCTGCCCACAGCTCGTCGAAATCCTCGAAGAAACAGGTCGTGGGGATGGCACTCATCGCCTCGAAGCCCTCGCAGTAGGCCACGTTGGCCTGCAGCGACCGGGTCTTGAGGAAGCGGTTGTAGTCCGCCTCGTAGGCCTTTGCCATCGGCTCGATCTCGGGATAGTGAGCGAACAGCATCTTGTTGAACGCCATATGCTGCTTGCAGTGCTGCATTTCCTGAAGGTTAAACAGGCGAATCTGCTCGTCGATTACGCTCTGATCCGGCCGCAGCCTCTTGCGCGCCTCGATCATCACCTTGACCAGAAACGGTTCGAGATAGGCCGGGCAGATCGACGCTGCGTTGTAAAGCTGCGCAAATTCACGGTTTTCGGCCCAGCGCGGACCGATTTCGGTGAAGTCGGCTTCAAGGGCGCGGACTTTCATTGTATTCTCCCAAACTCGGCGCCAAGCATTTGGCTGCGCGCCAAATAATGCATGATATGGCTTTATGTGTCCGGATTCGCAAGGGGTGCGGTCGCGTCTGCCGTTTGTAGTAGGCGGGCCGGTACCGTGCGCCTTGCGGAGGTTAGCCGACGAGACGGTGGCCCGCACTCCAATCTGGTCGCTGGGCTTTGAAATGTCGCGCGGGGTGCAAATGATTGACCCAATGGCAAAAGCTACGGTTTATGCGCGGGCAGGCCCGGCCAAAAGGATACGCCGGCTATCCAGCCAGCTCCGGACAGCGCAGGCGAGGGCATTTCGTACAATCATTAATGTATATCAAGATAATGCACGGATTATGATCTGGGGGGGGGGATTGGAAGCGGGTTCCAAAGTACGCGATGGACTCTGTGAATCTTCATGCATAGCTTCGCATCGGTCGCGAAAACACAATTTAGGCGTGTGGCCCAGCCTCGACGGATGGTGCAAATGCCTGCTGGCGTTTACGCCGATCCTAGCCCGGCGGGCATGGGCGACGGCCTAGGAAGGAGAGGTGAACCCGGATGAAGATCGAATCCGACGGAACCACGGTAGCCAACTTCTGGCAAGCAGCAGCGCAGCTTGGCCGTGAGAGTATATTCAGTGTGATTGGATCTTTCATTGAGCGGGTGTGGATAGCGCGCAGCAACCGGCTGCGCAGGTCGTGTGGTGCTTTCGAGTCGTTCATCCTGCATCCTCGGAGCAATGCTCGCGTGCTATGGAGGCCATAGCCTTTTGATGCGAGGGCTGCCGGATTTCCTCCGGTTGCCAACATTTGAACCCAAGACCAACCTTACAGGAGAGACCTGTGTTCGCTCTGCCGAAATTCGAACCGCAAAACTTTACCCTGGGCAGCGGCACGCTGCAGCCGGACCCGGTGATCATGTCCACGGGCCATGTCGATACGGCGGTCTACACGTCGCCGGAGCGCTTTGCCGCCGAAACCGAGCTGTTTGGCAAGGTGTGGCTCAATATCGCGGACGTGGCCGACGTGGCCAATCCGGGCGACTGGATCGTCAGGGATGTGCACTGCCGTTCGGCCTCGGTGCTGATTTGGCGCGACAAGCAAGGCAAACTGCGGGCGTTCCACAATATCTGCACTCATCGCGGAATGAAGCTGGTGTGGGGCGAAAGTGGCAACAGTCTACGATTTTCCTGCCCATACCACGCATGGGCCTTCGGCGCCGATGGCAGACTGAAGGCTGTCCCCGATGAGGGGTGTTTTCCTGGACTGGACAAAGAGGCCTCGGCTCTGCGACCGGTCAACCTAGGCGTGTGGGAAGGGTTTATCTTCATAAACCTCGATCCGGAGCCCCGCCAGACTCTGGCTGAATACCTAGCGCCCGTCAGCGCGCGGTTCCAGAACCTGCCGTTCAAGGATTTTCCCCACCGCGTCACGATGAAACAGGTGATCGACACGAACTGGAAGCTGGGGCTTGAGGCGCAGAGCGAAAGCTATCACATCCGGGCTCTGCATTCGCGCACAGTGAGCGGAATGGTGTCGACCACTGCCAATCCGTTTTGCCATCCGTTGTTCTGGGAGGCGCTCGGCCAGCACCGGACTTGGTCGACTGCGATCAATCCCGAATACGAGTTGTCTGACACCCGCCCGGTGCAGAAGTATTCGTTCCTGCACTCGGCTCAACTGGTCGGCGCGACGGATGCCGATCCGACACAGGAAAAGGCTGACGGATTCAACGGGAGGGAGGCCATCGACCGGGGAGATCCGGCTAGTTGGGGCTCCGATCAGATGGTACTGTTCCCCCATGCCCAGATCAATGCCGGCTCGAATGGCTGCTGGTTGAACCGGTTCCAGCCCATTTCGCCAGACCGGTGCGAGTGGGAAGCGGTCTACTATTACCGCACGCCCAGCTCCCACAGCGAGGTCTTCTCGCAGATTTACGCGCTTGCCTTCAACCGCGATACGCTGATCGAGGACAATGGCGCGATCGAGCGCCAGCAGGCCGTGCTGAAATCTGGCGCGGTGCCCTATATCCAGTTTGGCGAACAGGAAATGATGTGTCGCCACAGCGCCGCGGTCGTGCAGGGTGCAGTCGATGGACTGATGCCGATTGCGGTCGCCGCAGAGTAGCTAACTGGCGCGCCGCCATGCGTATCGTGCGCGTGGGGGCGAGCAGGGCAAGGCCTCTGATGCCTTGGCTGGGAGTGTCCCAAGCGGCATGGCCTTCGCAATAGTCCCGCATCGTTTATAACGGGGGAAAGATCCGCTCTATGCCCGCACCGCAGATGCTGAGCAGCGCGGAAAGGCCCGAATTACTCAATTCTTTAGTGGCGGCGCGCCTACACGCTACTTATCCGCTTGCCGCGGTAAGGGTTGTGCGGCGTTCGCGCCCGCAGGGGAGAGGCCGTGTCCGTTTCGATCAGTGAATTCACACTTGCGATTGCCCAAAGCGAACTCGATGATCTTCGGCAGCGCCTGCAACGTACCCGCTGGCCGGAACCCGAAGCGACCGGCGATTGGAGCCAGGGGGCGCGGCTGACGAAAGTGCAGGCGCTGTGCGACTACTGGGGCAAGCACTACGACTGGCGGCGCTGCGAAGCGCGACTCAATGCCCTGGGCCAGTGGCGCACTGAGATCGACGGGGTGGGCATCCATTTCTGCACGTCCGCTCACCCCATCCCGGCGCAATGCCGCTGCTGATAACTCACGGTTGGCCGGGTTCCGTGGTGGAATTCCTGAAAGTGATCGGGCCGCTGACCGATCCGGTCGCACATGGCGGCGATGCGAGTGACGCGTTCCACGTTGTCGCCCCTTCGTTGCCTGGCTTCGGCTTCTCGGACCGACCCTCGGGACCGGGCTGGGGGATCGAACGCATTGCCAAGGCCTGGGCCGAATTGATGCGGCGGCTGGGTTATGACCAGTATGTCGCGCAGGGCGGAGACTGGGGTGCCGCAGTGACCACCCAGATCGGCGCGGACCGGCCTGACGGATGTCTTGCGATCCACCTCAATATGCAGATCGTGTTGCCGGAGCAAAACGATCTCGCCGATCTGACTGCCGCCGAGCAACTGAGCCTCGCCAACATGCAACAGCACCAGGCAAATGGCAGCGGCTATGCCGCGATCCAGGGCACCCGGCCGCAGACCCTGGGCTACGCCCTGACGGATTCGCCGGCCGGGCAAGCGGCGTGGATCTTTGAGAAGTTCCATTTCTGGACCGACCACGACGGCGATGTTGAAACCGTGTTGTCGCGCGACGAGATGCTCGATGCCATCATGATGTACTGGCTGCCCGCCACGGCCGCATCGTCGGCGCGCCTGTATTGGGAGGCGGCGGACTTTTTCCGGCGCATCCCCATCGCCATGCCGGTAGGGGTTAGTATCTTTCCCCGGGAGATCTTCCGGCCTTCGCGTCGATGGGCGGAGCGGGCCTATTCCAATATCATCTACTGGAACGAACTGGAGCGCGGCGGGCACTTTGCCGCCTTCGAACAACCTGATCTGTTCGTGCAGGAGCTGCGCGCCTGCTTCCGCGCCCTGCGGCGCAAGGTATGATCGTTCTGGCCTAGCCGGCTCTTGCGTGCGGGGCGCAGGGCCGGGGTTGCCAAGGCCTTCTAACGAATTCAGTGGCCGCCAAACCGCCCATAGGGCACTTTGCGGTTTGACGGAATCGGGCGAAAGATCAACCTTTGAACGCTTGAAGTTGTCTGCCGCTACGGGAGTGTGAAAGGTCTGAACCGAGGCTGAGTTACCCGGGCTGTTGGTGCCTGGCGGCGATTGCCGCTTGCGGCAAGAACGATGACGGGCTGGCGTTAGTGCTTCCTTTTTCCGATCCGTCTGGCGTTGCAACGCGCGTTTGCCCCGGCATCGTGCGTGGGAATTTTCGACGAAGGCGAGTGATAACAACGATGAACCGTTTCAAGGACAAGGTCGCTATCGTTTCCGGCGCGGCAAGCGGAATGGGGGAAATGGAAGCGCGGCTAATCGCGGCCGAAGGCGGCAGGGTCGTGCTCACCGACGTGAACGAGGCCGGAGAGGCGATCGCGCGCGACATTGGCGATGCCGCGGTATTCATGAAGCACGATGTCTCCGACGAGGCAGGCTGGACCCGTGTGGTCGACCTGGCGCGCGAACGCTTCGGACCACCGACCGTGCTGATCAACAACGGCGGCGTGGGGGCCTATGGCGGCATCCACGAGATCGAGACCGACTACATGCGCGAGATCATGGAGATCAACTTCATGGGCAGCTTCTTCGGCATTCGGGCGGTCCTGCCGTCGATGCGCGAAAAAGGCGGCGGCGCCATCGTCAACATTTCCTCCGGACTGGCGACCACCAGCCTGGCGGGATATTTTCCGGTCGGCGCTTCAAAGTGGGCCGTGCGCGGGATGACGCGTCTTGCGGCCAAGGACCTCGCGGGGTTCAACGTGCGCGTAAACACGGTGTTTCCGGGCGCGATCGACACCCCTTCGCTGGTCCAGTCGGTGCGCGACAATGCCGCAACCATGATGCCGATGGGCCGGGTCGGCAGTTCCGAGGAATGCGCGCGGGTCGTCGTGTTCCTGTGTTCGGATGAAGCCAGCTACATGTCGGGGGCCGAGGTCATGGTCGACGGCGCGCTGTTGTGCTGACCGGGTGGATCCGCATTTCCGACGGGGGTCATGACGCGCGGTGCGCCCCATGAATTGCAAGGGACTAGCAACCACATGAACGACCTCTCGCGTTACTGGACAACGGCTGGCCAGCTCGGGATCGACCAGCACACGGCAACCGTCGAAAGCCACGTCTCGCCCGAAATCTATGCGCTCGAGGTCGAGCAGATCTATCGCAAGCTGTGGCTGATCGCAGGGCGGGTGGAAGACATTCCCGAAGCCGGCAACTTTTTCGTGCGCGACGTGCCCACGGTCAAGGCCGAGGCGCTGATCGTGCGTGGCAAGGATGGCGAGATCCGCGCCTTCTACAACACCTGCTCACATCGCGGTGCGGTGGTCGTGAACGAGAATAAAGGCTCTTCGCTAACGTTTCGCTGTCCGTATCATTCGTGGCTCTATGGTGCCGACGGTACCCTGCGCGCGATTCCGGCGGCCGAGCAGTTTCCCAAAGTGGACAAGGCCAAGCACGGTTTGACTCCGATCGCGCTGGATATCTGGAACGGCTTCATCTTCATCAATTTTGCACCCGAGCCGGCCCAGACATTGCGCGAATTCCTGGGTGGGCTGGGCGAGCTGCATGAAACTCTGCCGTTCGAGCGCTTTCCTTTTCACACCAAGGCCACTACTGAATTCGCGTCCAACTGGAAATCGGGGATGCACACCTTCAGCGAGGGCTATCACATCACCACCGCGCATGCGCGGACGCTAACCCCGCAGATCGTGACGCGCGAAAATCCCACCTTCAACTTCTTCGACATCCGCCTCTTTGGTCCGCACAGCACCTTGACCAGCGAGCGCAACTTTGACTGGCGGCCCAAGACGCCCATCGTGCAGTTTGTGGTTGACCAATTGCCACCGGCCACCTTGCCGCGCGACGGCAACGAGCGGAGCGATTTCGCCACGCATCCCTCGATCAACCGCATCGGGATTCCCAATTTCGGTGTCGAGACCATCACGATCTTCCCGAATGTGTGCCTGCAGCCGCTGGGCGGCGGGTATATCTGGATGGAGTTCTGGCCGCTCGCGCCCAGCCGGACCATTGTCGAGGTCCGCCAGCATTCGGCCCGGCCGCCGGTTTCGCTGCGCGAGGAATTCGCTATGGCCTATGCCGCCACCAATGCCCGCGACGTGCTGACCGAAGACTTTTCCCTGACTGAACTGCAGCAGCGTGGGTTCGAGATGGGAGCCAAAACGCATCAGACATTTGGTGAGAACGAACCCCTGTTGCGCTGGTTCGCTCGTGCGGTCGACTACTACCTCTATGGGGGAGAACCCCTGCCCGACATGCTGATGGCTGCCGAATAAGGCGAACCATCGATCCGCCGGGCCGCGCCTGGCAAGAATGCTGCGCTTAGGAGATGGGAAAATGGCTACAACAGCGGACGTGGCGAGCGAGTTCGCCGCCCTCAACAAACTCTACAGCTCGGGCGATCCGGTCGAACGCAATCCTTTTCCTATGTATCGCGAACTCCGCGACAAGCGGCCGATCATGGATGGTGATATCCTGGCACGCTACGGCGTTCCGTCGCAGGCGGACTACATTCTGAGCGGGCGCCAGATTTACAGCCTGTTTCGCTACGAAGACGTGGCCCGCGCGCTGCAGGACGACGAGACGTTCTCGGCCGGGCTGCAGGCGATCGGTCTGGGCGATTTCCTGGGCGACGGCATCCTCACCGCCTATTCTGGCACCGAGCACCGCAAATTGCGCGGCGCGATGGCCAAGGCCCTGACGCCGACGACCCTGCGCGACTGGCGCAGCCAGCTGATCGAGCCGCAGATCCGCAATCACCTCGAAGCGCTCAAGCCGCGCGGCAAGTGCGATCTCGTATCCGAATTTACGCTCCGCTTCCCGATCGACGTCGTCTACCGCATTCTCGGTTATCCGGACGACAGCGAATTCGCGGCGCAGTTTGCCGGCTGGGCGCTGCGCATCCTGTCGGGAACGCCGACCGATCCCGAAGCCGTGACCCAGGCCCACGCCGCCGCCTTGGAAGCCTCGCGCAATATCTATGACGCCACGCTGGAGGTGGTGAAGGCGCGGCGCAAGGCCGGCGCCGATGGCACCGACATGATGTCGCGCATGATCAGCGCCGAATACGAAGGCGAAACGCTCGACGATCACATCATCACCAGCCTTATCCGAGGCTTGCTGCCAGCCGCCGCCGAGACTACCACTCGCACGCTGGGCAATATGCTGGTGCTGCTGATGGACCGACCGGAAATGCTTTCGCGTCTGCGCGACGATCGCAGCCTTATGACCAAGGCGATTACCGAGACGATGCGGATGGAGCCGACCGCAGCCTACCTTGCGCGCGAAACCCGTGTCGATACCGAATTCCATGGCGTGAAGGTGCCCGCAGGAACTGCGCTGTCACTTTGCATCGGATCGGCCAACCGCGATGAACGCGTCTTTGAAAATCCTGACGAGCTTGATTTCGACCGTAAGCTGACGCCGACAATGCTGGGCTTTGGGGCTGGTGCGCATATCTGCCTTGGGATGCCGCTCGCCCGGCTGGAGGTAGAAGTGGCCATGAACGCGATACTCGACATCCTGCCAGCAATCCGTCGCGATTCGGACGCCCCGCGGTCCGAGATCGTCGGGCTCAATCTGCGCGGACCCGACGACCTGAATGTCTGTTGGTACTGACAGCCTTGTCCAGTCGCGAACGAGTGAGGTGATACCATGACCGAGGCAAAGAATGTGGCCCTGCCCGCCGGGTTTGAGGACCTTGCTGAATTTGCGCCCACCTGGGGCCAGTGCTTCACGCAAGACGAACGCAACCGGGTGAGGGTGCAGTCGACGATGGCCGAGTTGCAGCACTTCTACAACGTGGTGCAGCCGCGCCTCGACGCGATCTTCGTGCATCTTGACGCGTTCCCGCTGGGCCAGCTACCGGAGCCAGAGGACCTGCTCAACCGCATCGTGCTGAGCCTGACCGAGGTTTCGCTGGCAGTCGAGATCTTTGGTCAGCCGCAGGTGCCTGGCGCGCCCGCTGCGCACCCGATGCGGATCCGGTGGCAGGGACTGCCCGCCAAAGCCTGAAACCGAACGGCGGCCAGAGCGTCGCCGCGATCCCTAGGGGAGAATGAGATGGAGTTCGGACTGAAAGGACGGCGCGCGTTCGTCAGTGGCAGCACCAGCGGCATCGGCGCAGCCTGCGCACGGATGCTGGCCGCTCATGGGGCGACCGTGGTAGTCCACGGGCGCAACCGTGCCCGGGCAGACAAGGTTGTGAAGGATATCGTCGAAGCCGGCGGCCGCGCCATCGCGGTGCTGGGCGATCTTTCCGACGATGACCAGGTGGCAGCCCTGGTCGATGAGGTGAACACTGCGATCGGCGGGATCGACGTGCTGGTCAGCAATGCCGGGGATGCGCAGCCGTTCTCGCCCGACTGGTTTGCCGTCAATCTCGAGCAGTGGGCTGGCACCTACAACCGCAATGTGTTGTCCGCGGTCAGGCTCGTCCAGAATTTCGTCCCGGGTATGCGGGAGCGCGGATGGGGGCGGGTGATTGTGATCGGCAGCGCGGCCTATTCCAAGCCCACCATCGATTTCCCCGCCTACGCGCCGGGCAAGGCGGCGCTTGTCAACATCATAGTGGGTCTTGCTCGCGTACTCGCCAACACCGGGATTACCGCCAACATCATCAGCCCAGGCGCAGTGCTGACCGAGACCATGACATCGAATCTGCTTCCCATCGCGCAAGCTGAGGGATGGACCGACACCGAACCTGACGTAATCGAAAGACGGCTCGTGGCTGAAAAATGGCACAATTGCGTTGGCCGCATGGCACGGCCCGACGAGATCGCGGCCGCGGTCGTCTTCCTTTCGGGGACTCTTGCGGCCTGCATGACCGGTAGCAACATCCGCGTTGACTGCGGCGAAACAGCATCGTTTCACTGAGTCCAAGCCAATGGTCTGCCGGGATGCCAAACCCAAAAGCGCGTAGTTTCCGTGTTGGGCTTGGGCGAGCAATTGGCCGCGCGGCAATCATTCCTGGGTCAATTGACGCGGCTTCAACGAACTGAAGAGGATTGAACGCGATGAATAAGATCGCATTGGTGACCGGCGGCGCGCATCCGATGGGGATTGGGTTTGCCAGCGCGCGTGCGCTCGTGCGGCAAGGCTACCAGGTGATCGTTACCGGCATCGACGCCGCCGAGATCGCCCTGACCCCTCTGGAGCAGGGCATCACCGCTCGCGTCCTCGATGTGACCGACGCCGATGCGGTGGCTGCGCTGGTTTCCGATCTTCCTCGTCTGGATTCGCTGGTCAATGCGGCAGGCCGGGCGATTTACGGCGAGTTTGACCTCGCCACCTTTGCCCGCACGCTGGACATCAACCTGACCGGCACGATGAGCATGGCGCTGGCCGCGCACCCCTTGCTGGCCCGCCAAGGCGGCGCAGTCGTGAACATCGGATCAATCTATTCGACCTTCGGTAGCGCGATGACTCCAGGCTATGCGGCCAGCAAAGGCGGCATCGCCGCTCTAACCAGGTCGTTAGCAGTCGCTTGGGCAAAGGACGGCATCCGAGTAAACGCGGTGGCGCCGGGCTGGATCAAGACGAATATGTCGCGACCAATGTGGGAGGACGACGAGGCGTCTCGTCCGGCCTTGCAGCGTACGCCGATGGGGCGCTGGGGGGAAGCATCTGAGTTGGGCGACGTCATCGGCTTTTTGTGTGCACCCGAAAGTAGCTTCGTTACCGGCGTGATGATCCCCGTAGACGGCGGATATACGATTTCGGGTTGAACAGCGCCGTAAACGACACATGGTAGCGCATGGCAGGCAATGTGAGGATCGTGACCGCGGGGTAGTGCGCAACTTTGCGGCGAGGGCAGAGCTGGTCGTGCAGACAGGCGACCAGGCTGCGATTCCGGGCGTAAGTGGCGAGCAGGTGTTGTCCATCGAGAATCGGAAACAGACTTTGCCCGCGTTCGCGCTGTGCTCGACTGGGGGCCGAGGGTCATTAAAAGAGAGGACTGCACGTGGGAAAACTCGATGATCGCGTCGCCATTGTCACGGGTGCGGCAGGTGGCATCGGCCGGGAAATCGCCCGCCATTTGGCCGACGAGGGCGCGACGCTCGTACTGGCCGACATCAATGTCGAGGGTGCTGAGAAAATCGCCCGGGACATCGGTCGCGATGCGATGGCGGTGTCCTTCGACGCCTATGACGCCGACACTATCTTCTCGATGGTGCGCACGGTGATCGACTGCCATGGCAAGCTCGACATTCTGGTTAACAATGCGGCGGATACGAGCCTCACCTATGCCGACCGCACCATCCTCGAAACTGAGATCGAGACCTTCGACAAGTCCATTAAATCGAACCTGCGTGCGGTATTTATCGCGACAAAGGCCGCGTTGCCTCATCTTATTGTCAGTAAGGGAGCAATCGTGAACATTTCGTCGACCGGTGGTCTCGTGGGCGATAGCTGGCTCACCAGCTATAATGCGGCCAAGTCGGGCGTGATCTCGCTGACCAAGAACACCGCGGTGCAATATGGTAAGCAGGGCGTCCGCTGCAACTCAATCTGCCCAGGTTTCATCGCCCATGGCAAAGCTCGGGAAATGATGAAGGACACGCTCCAGTCCGCGCTGGATGTATCCTATGTGACGCGCAACGGCGCACCGGAAGATATCGGCGCGCTTGCGACCTTCCTGGCGTCGGATAATGCGGGCTTCATCAACGGCGAGAACATCGTGTGTGATGGCGGCTGGACGGTCGGTGTGGCGCCATGGCGCGTCGGTGATCCGAAGGTGGTCGAGGCATAAGCATAACAGGGAGGAGCGAACTTGAGGGCCAAATTGGCACTCGAGGATTTGAGCCAGGCGCTGGCGGAGGAATTGGCGCCATTCGGCGTCTGCGTTATGATCGTGGAGCCCGGCGCTATCCGCGCCGCATTCAATTCCGCGAAGCTCGCCGCGCCGACCCATCGGATTGCGGCATATGCGGGTACGCTGGCCGGTGACATGACGGAGATCATGCACCACTTTCATGGCCGCCAGCTAGGCGATCCGGATATGGCGGCGGAGGCGATCCTGACCGCACTCGATGCGGATGCCCCTCCGCTGCGACTTGCGCTCGGGGCCGACGCGCTTGGATGGACTCGAGGAAAGCTGGCCCGTGTTACCAGTGACTTCGACAGTTGGGAAAGCGTGTCTGTGGCAACTGCCCGCGCCCCCGAGATGTAATGGCGTTTTTGTTCCCTGCTGGCCTTACTTTACCGCCAATTTGAACATGCGCACTTCCAAGGGCCGGGCGTCACCTCCGTCCTTGCGATGTCTAGTCTGGGCTTCGTATACGCATAGAAAGCATACGCAGCCCATAACGTTGGAATGCCTTTCTAGCGAAACAAATTCGGCTACGATTCGGGAAGTGATAAGTAACCGCTGATGCTCTCGAAAAAGGGGCATGTATCGGGGAGAAGATGAATGACATTCAAGCGCTGCTTGCTGGCGAGTACTGTTCTTAATTTGGCATACGTAGGCACAGCCTATGCGCAGGCCGAACCCTCGCAGATCCGGTCTGCCGATGCAGGTGTCGATACGCCTTCCGGTGACATCGTGGTTACGGCGCGTCGGCGCAGCGAGGAATTGAGCCGCATTCCGGTGACCGTGACCGCCTTTTCGGGCGAGACGCTGCAGCGCAAGTCGATCCTCAACACCGCCGACCTGACCAAGGTCACGCCCGGCCTCAACTTTTCGCTGTCCGGTTCGTCGGTTAACCCGGTCATCGCCATTCGCGGCCAGTCGCGCGGCCTGGCCGGCCCGGGCACGCCCGGCGTGCTGACCTATTTCAACGAAGTGCCCTTGCCCAGCTATGGCAGCATCATCACCACCTACGATATGGACAATATCCAGGTCCTCAAGGGGCCACAGGGTACCCTGTTCGGCCGTAACGCCATCGGCGGTGCCGTCCTTACCAATTCGCGCAAGCCGACCTACAACTTCGGCGGCTATCTCGAAGCCGAATACGGCCGGTTCAACTCGCTTCGCGTCGAAGGTGCGATTAATCTGCCGGTCGTGGCCGACAAGCTGGCGATCCGCCTAGCAGGGCAGTCAACCAGCACGGACGGGTTCACCAAGACCAATGTCTATGCCCCCTATACGCTGACCGGCCCGTTCAGCTCGGCGCCCGGCGGCGCCATTCCGAACACCCGCAATGCTGGCGAAATTGACAACAAGGGGCTGCGCGTTTCCGTTCTGGCAGAGCCGGTTACGGGTTTTTCGAACCTGACCGTGCTCGATTACTACCAGTCGCGCGGCCGATCAAACATTGTATTTGCCGGTCTTTTCCCGGGCAGCACGCCGGTCTATTCGCTGCCGGCCAGCACGCTGACCCAGCTCGGTCTGGGCGGATTGCTAAACCCGACCTTCCACTGCGGCACCTCGCCCAGCTGCGACATCGACCTGGCGATTGCCTTCGCCAAGGCCAACCCTTCCGGGCGTGAAGCCTACACGAACATGATTCCCGATGGCAAGACAACCGTATTCGGCGTATCGAACACCACCTCGATCGATGTCACAGACAACGTGCAGGTGAAGAATATCTTTGCCTACCGGACCACCAAGGACGATAACAACACCGATATTGACGGATCGGCCTTGGCCATCATCGATGTGGTCGATCGGGTCCGCCTGCAGCAGATTACCGAGGAGCTGCAGCTCAGCGGCCAGCTGTTCAACAACAAGTTGAAGTATGTTATCGGCGGCTTTTATTACGAGACGAAGCCCAACGGAGTTGGCGGCCGCGAGGCAGACGGCATTTCGGTGTTCAACGGCCTGAACGTGACCACCAACATGAACTACCAGCACGAGCAGACCAAGGCGGTGTACGGACAGGTCGACTATGACTTCTCCGATTTTATCCAGGGGCTCAGCGCGACCGCAGGCTACCGCTATTCGTGGGACAAGACCTCCGGCTGCGTCTACATTGCCGATTACAGCCTGGTGAACGGCGGTACGCCGCCACGGGTTGGCGCCTTCGGTTTCCTGCCGACCGAAAAGCAGTGCGAAAGCAACGCCTTTACCCCGGACCCCGCAGCCTCGCCAGGATCGACCATCGCGCAGGTCTTCAACCAGAAGTCGTCGAAGGGCACTTATACCTTCGCGCTCAACTGGCAGGCGACACGTGACCTCCTGCTCTACGCGACGACCCGCCGCGGCTATCGCCCGGGCGGCTACAACTCGCCTACCGTACCGAACAAGATCAGCACAGCACAGCTGTTCGATCCGGAAACCTATACCGATGTCGAGATCGGCACCAAGGGCCGCTACACGATTGGCAATATCGGCGGAAGCTTCAGCCTTGCAGCCTTCCGTGGCAAGGACAAGGGCTACCAGTACTACCAGACGACGACCGGTATTGCCGATCTTCCCTCGGGCGGCTTGCTGCTGAACAAGGCGGATCTGATCATCAAGGGCTTCGAAGGTGATTTCACCATCCGCCCGGTGGAGGGGCTGACGCTTGGCGCCAACTTTGCCTACACCGATGTGAAGGTCGACAAGCTGACGGTGAACCCGCAGGTTCAGGCGGTTTACGCCGCCGCCGGCGCGGCCGACTCGCTTCTGGTCACCTCTGTGTTCTTCACTCCGAAATGGCAGGTCAACGGCAGCATCAGCTACGACTACCCGGAACGGGTGCTGGGCGGCCAGTTGGGCTTCAACCTCGATTTCCACTATCAGGACAAGTACTTGGCAGGCGAAATCTACATCCCGTCGTACAATACGCTTGATGCCCGTGTCTCGCTGGCCAAGCTGTACGATGACCGGGTGACGGTGAGCGCCTTTGCACGCAACCTGCTGAACGAGCGCTACTATGTCGGGCCCTCGGCTTCGGCTTCGGGCGGTGGCGCGCTGTCGTACATCATGGCATCGCCGGTCACCTATGGCGGTTCGGTTCGGTATACCTTCTGATCTGCGAGTACCCGCCCCTTCTGGTAAGCGTAAGAGAAGGGGCGGTGCTGGCCGGAGTGCCGCCGACAGCAGGTGAGTTGTTCGTACGGCGAGGCCGGGCCCCCGCCCGGTTCACGGCTCGCCTATGCCCTATGCATTTGCCAAATTCTGCAAGTCGGCCGGGCTGGACTGGGGGCCGAGCTTCCGAGACGTGCTCGAAATTGAGCTATAGTTTGCGTCATCAGCGGGCGGACAGCAGTCTGCTCTGCGATGGCCCCGTGCCCGTCAGTCGAAGCCCGCGGTAAACCCGCCATCGACCGAAATGGCCTGTCCGGTAATGCAAGATGACCGGTCTGAAAGCAGGTGAGAGGTGGCTTGTTTGGTCTGCACAGGGTTTGGCAACAGATTAGTGGATCGTCCGCCGCTTGCTGTTTCGAACTGCCGATATGGGCCGTCATGCAGGAAGGGCGTAGCCCGACCGGAGTGACGGCCCATATCGGCGGCCAAGGTCATGCTGCCATCGCCAGCGGCAGGTTGTCAAAGTATGCCTGATCCGGAGTCTTGGCGGCCAGGCTCGAGTGCGGCCTCCTGGCATTGTAGAAGGTCAGGTAGCGACCGATCGACGCCCGGGCTTCGCTGACCGCTGCGTAGGCACGCAGGTAGACTTCCTCGTACTTCACCGAGCGCCACAGGCGTTCGACGACGACATTGTCGCGCCAGGCGCCGCGTCCGTCCATGCTGATGGCGATTTCCTCCCGGCGCAGCACGCTGGTGAACGCCAGCGACGTGAATTGGCTGCCTTGATCGGTGTTGAAAATCTCCGGCTTTCCATACCGCGCCAACGCTTCCTCAAGCGCCTCGACGCAGAAGTCGGCCTCCATCGTGATTGATACCCGGTGGGCCAGGACCTTGCGGCTGAACCAGTCGACGATAGCCACCAGATAGACGAAACCCCGCGCCATCGGGAGTGGAGTAGGAAGCGCATAAGCGCTTCCCCTCCCCGAACCGTACGTGCACCTTTCAGCGCATACGGCTCTCTATTCAACCTTGGTCCAAGGCCATGGCGACATCACGATAGCGGGAGGTGACGGTGTTTCGGAGCTCGTCCCGATAGATGTAGGGATTTCGCTCCGGATTCCGCCACCGGAACTGCATCTTCTGGCTTGTGACCAGTCGTCGCAGCGCCTTGCCGACGGCATTGCCCTGATTGCTTCGACCGTAGACCAGCCACGTCTTCGATTGGCCGGTTTCCGGCATGCGGTACCATTTACGCATCAAAGGCTTGATACGGGACCGGTACTTCTGCGCCAACCAGTGCGCCATTTTCCAGAACACGACGGTGTCGATGCGCCGGAATGTGCGCGCCGTGAAGTCGGTGAACCTGTAGAACGCAGCCCATCCCGCCAGCTGGCGGTTCAGACCGTCGATCATGTCCACCGCGGCAACCTCATGATTGCCGGAGAGAGCCTCGACCAATCGGCGAGCGAAGGTCTTGGCCTTCTCCTTGGGTATCGTTGAGACCACGGACATGCGTCCGCTCGATCCCCGCCTGCGGATAATCCGGTGCCCGAGGAACACGAACCCGTCGTCGACGTGGGTGATATGGCTCTTGTCCATATTCAACGTCAGCTTCAGGTCGTCTTCCAGAAAGGCCCGGCATTCCTCGCGGATGGCCTCGGCATGTGCCTTGGTGCCCTTGACGATGACAACGAAGTCATCGGCGTAACGGCAGTAGGCGACAGCAGGTTTCCATTGCCGGTTCTCGCGAACCGTGATGGGGCGCCCCTGCTGGATGCCGAAGTTCCATGCCCAGCGATCCTTTCGCGCCTTGTCGCTCAGGTATTTCGCCTCCAGCCACGCATCAAACTCATGGAGCATGATGTTGGACAGGAGCGGCGACAGCACGCCGCCTTGCGGTACACCTTCGCTTGAGGCGACGAACAGGCCACGGTCGACGTGGCCCGCCTTCAGGAATCGCCAGAGCAGATCAACAAACCGATCATCCCGGATTCGCCGCCGAACGCAGCGAAGCAGAAGCCGGTGGTGGACCGTATCGAAGTAGCTCGCCAGATCACCTTCGATGATCCAGCGGCCCCGCGCTCCGGCACCACTATCCTGCAACTGTATCTTCACGGTCCGGACAGCGTGATGCACGCTGCGTTCCGGCCTGAAGCCGTAGGAGAGGCGATGGAAGTCGCTTTCCCAGATCGGCTCCATGGCCATCAGCATCGCGCGCTGGACGATGCGGTCTTTCAGGGTCGGGATACCAAGTGGTCGTTTCTTGCCATTGGCTTTCGGGATATAGATTCGCCTGACCGGCTGCGGGTGATAACTCCCCGTCAGCAAGTCCGTTCGCAGACTGGCCAGCTGTTCTGCCAGTACGGCCTGCATCCGTCGCTTGTCCATTCCGTCGATGCCCGGCGTATTGGCGCCACTCGACGCCAGCACGATCCGAGCCGCCTCGGCAAGCCACGCCCGATCGGCAATGAGCCGGAGAAGGCGATCGAACTTGCGGTTCTGGTCGCTCTCGGCCCACGTCGCGAGCTTGTGCTGCATTTCGCTGATTATCAAAGGTCTTCACCTCGTTTGGTCAGGTAGTTTGCACTTCAAGCTGATTGAACTGTCCCCCTTCGCCATGTGACAGGCTTTCCCTGTCGCGGACTACTACGGGGACTCCGCCAGCACGGTGGACATCGGGGCCAACTCCCTTGGCATTCCATCATGCCTTCCCTCGTTCATATGCTGGACTTTCGCGCGCTGGGGAGGCTGCCGGTCGCAGTCCTTGTCCTTGCGTCCCGCAAGTCGATGCCGATGCCATGGCCTGGCTGCATTCTCTCCATGGCTCCATGCGGACGGGCTACATTTCCGGCCACATTCGGATGTCGCCGACATACGTCTCCGGCGCCATCATCAGCATTCCGCCTGTTAAGCCGTGTAGGCGAAGGCGACATTTCAGCCCTCGGATGCGGATTAACCGGTTCGTGTTCCTCAACCTTCCAGCGCTACAGCCTCGGGGACCATCTCGGCGTAACGGCTTCGCCTCAATCCCCTTTACCTGCGGGCTACGTCACCCTGCCAGTTGACGGCAGGTCACCGCCGCTTGGGCTCATGCCCCCTCACAGCAGAGGGCAAGGCATTCGTTCAGTTCCTCCTTTCTCCTTTGCATTCCAGTCATATGCACCCCGGACCATCCGGGACGAGGCGCACTGTAGCTGATGTCGGTTGCCCAGACCTGGTTGGGCCGCACGATCGGCAGCTTGCGCAGCAGATAGGGGTAGATCTTGTGACCTGGCTCAGGCTTCGACGTGTTCGGCCGGCGATAGATGGCCTCGATCGCCATCTTCTTCATCAGCGTGGCAACATGTTGGCGGCCGATCTCGATGCCTTCCTGCCGCAGCAGATCGCGCAGCATCCGGCTCCCGGCGAACGGTAGCTCGAGGTGCAACTCGTCGATCCGCCGCATGATCGCCAGATCGGCCTCCGAAACCGGCCGCGGCAGGTAGTAGACGCTGCCCCGGCTGATCCCCAACTCCCGCGCTTGCCGCGTCACTGGCAGGTCATGCGAACGATCGATCATCGCTTTGCGCTCGGCAACAGACCGGCCTTCCCGAGCGCGCCGGCCAAAAAATCATTCGCCAGCGTCAGCTCGCCGATCTTGGCGTGCAGCGTCTTCACGTCGATTGCCGGCTCGGGTGAATCCGCCGCGCTATCTGCTCCGAACACGCCCGCCGCGCCATCCAGCAACTGGCTGCGCCACATCGTGATCTGGTTCGGGTGGACGTCAAACAGCTGCGCCAACTCAGCCAGCGTCTTCTCGCCCTTCACGGCAGCAAGCGCCATCTTCGCCTTAAATGCCGGGCTGTGGTTCCGGCGGGGTCGTCTGCTCATTTCGTCTCCTGTCATGCGGCCACTCTGGCCGCCGTCAGGCAGAAAATCCTCTTAGGGTTCAAACCCAATCAGCCTCTTGAAAATCGGCGCGTGCATTGATTCAGAGGGTCTCCGCTGCAGCAGGAGACCTTTGGAGATGTCGCGTTCGTTGTTCTGGTTGTCGGATGAAGCATGGACTGCGATCGAGCCGCACTTGCCGAAGAACCAGCCCGGAGCACGGCGGGTCGATGATCGGCGAGTGATCTCGGGCATCATCCACATGCTGAAGTGCGGTGGCCGCTGGGCGGATTGTCCTTCCGAATACGGCCCTTCGACGACGGTCTACAATCGTTGGAACCGTTGGAACCGTTGGAGCCGCCGGGGCATCTGGACGCGCATCTTGGCAGCGCTGACGGAGGAAGGCTGGATCGCAGAAACGGGTCAGATCGATAGCAGCTACATCAAGGCCCACCGCTCTGCTGGTGGCGCAAAAGGGGGCGCGGGCCAATGCCATTGGCATCTCGCGTGGCGGCAGGACAACGAAGATCCACGCCCTTGTCGATGTCCTCGGGCGACCACTCCGCCTTGTCCTGACGCCCGGTAATACATCGGACGTGAAGGGCGCGGACCTGCTGATCGCTGAGACTATCGGCATGAAGCGGGTGATCGCCGACCGTGGCTACGATGCCAACCGCATCAGGGCCGCCTTGCGCGAGCAGGGCACAATCCCGGTGATCCCCGGACGGCGCAACCGCAAGCGCCCGATCCAGTATGACGAACGACGCTACAAGGACCGCTGGCGGGTCGAGGCCATGTTCTGCCGCCTCAAGGACTTCCGCCGCATCGCTACCCGCTACGACAAGCTCGCCAGGAACTTCCTATCCGCCATAAGCCTCGCTGCCGCCGTGGCATTCTGGCTCTGATCGAGTCTGGACCCTAGCACCCTGTCCAGATTCTCAAGGCCTCCTCTTTAGTACGCAAGCGCCCGAAACCCTTCGCAAAGTCTGCCCATGC
The DNA here is from genome assembly GCF_920987055.1 of Novosphingobium sp. CECT 9465. Lineage (NCBI taxonomy): Bacteria > Pseudomonadati > Pseudomonadota > Alphaproteobacteria > Sphingomonadales > Sphingomonadaceae > Novosphingobium > Novosphingobium sp. CECT 9465. Next base: position 3,334,105 of record NZ_CAKLBX010000001.1, on the reverse strand, counting down.
GCGAGGTGATTCGGCCCAGGTGAACCATTCTCGATTCCGGCTTTGGGAATTGAACCCATTTTGAATTTAGCCGCAATGGACCGATTGATGGATAGGCACTCGAAATGCCTAATAAAATACCAGAAATTCAGAGCATTGCTCCCGCAATTGGATTCCGGCTCGGCCTCCAGCAGACAACGGTTTTAGTGGAAAACAGCGATGACTGACGGGGGAATCGCTTCCTCGGCAACCGTCAATCCATAGGCTCCCAAGATTTTGGCCTTCGGAGCCTTTTCACTTTCTCGTCAGGATAGCGCCTGCAAGCCGGCTCGCAGAAGCTGAATTCCAATCGTCGGGAGTTGTGGACGATCCAGAATGCAGAACAAAATTCTGGCCGTTCCAAGCCGACCGGAGACACTAACTTCAGCACAGAGCCGCCCATTTTGTGCGCAGCCTATCGTTAGGTCGGCCCCCGGCGCGGATGTTTGATCATATGCTGGACTGAACCGATCCGGGCAGCGCCATCGTCATGACCTCGCGAGCGCGCCGGTATTACCGAGGGGGTGCAGTATGTGGGAAGATGGGCGAGTGGCGCTGTACGGGGCGATGTCTTGTGGGCTGCCCTGGCATGATTGAATCCGGGCAGGACGCAGGCGGACTGCGGGGCCGGGTCGCGATTGTCACCGGGGGCAGTTCCGGCATAGGCTTTGCCATTGCCGCGCGGCTGGTGGCGCAAGGCGTGGCGGTGATGATTTCAGGCCGCAACCCGGCAACGGGCGCGGGCGCAGAGCAGGCTTTGACGCAGGCGGGGGGTGAGGCGGAATTTTTCCCTGCGGATATTGCAAACGAGAGCGCTGTCGCCGCGATGGTTGCGCGGACTGTCGAGCGTTTTGGCGCGCCGACGATACTGGTCAACAATGCCGGGCCTTCGGGCGATGCATTTGGCCTTGGCGCGGTTCACGAAATGCCATCGGCCGCCTTTGGCGATGCGATGAACATCGGCGCGATGGGGGCACTGTTTTGCTGCCAGTCCGTGTTGCCGCACATGATGGCGCAGGCGCGCGGGGCCATTGTCAACATCTCGGCCATCGCCGCATTGCGGGCGATCCCCCTGATGGGCGCCTATGCGATGAGCAAGGCTGCACTTGAAGCGCTGGGGCGGCAGGTCGCCAACGATTATGCGCGCCATGGCATCCGCTGCAACAATCTGGTGGTCGGCACGGTGCGGCCCGAACCCGGCGATGTTTCGACACTGCCCGAAAATTTCGATCACCATTCGCTTGACCGGATCATCGCAACGACGACGATGGCAGGCCGTGTCGGCAATTATGCCGAGGCGGCAGACGCCGCGTTGTTCCTGCTGTCGGACAACAGCCGGTTCATCACCGGAGCGAACATCCCGGTCGATGGCGGCGCGCTGGGCAAGCTGGCCTACCCGGATTATAGCGATGCGATGGGGGCAGGGGCCAAGGGCGGGTGACCGCGCCTTGGCCTGACAGAACCGGAATTTTCGGCGCTATTCCGCCGCAACGGCCATTGTGAACGGCTCCAGCCTGACCGGGATTGCCGTCATGCGCGGCATGGCGTTGATCGGATCGAGATCGCGGTCGGTGCTGATCAGCAGGCCGGTGTTTGCCCCGTCCCGTTCATAGACCGTGTCCTGCGGCAGCGTGCCCCAGCCGTGACTCATCGAAATGACCCCGCGGCGCAGATCGGGTTCGGCCGCCACCACCGCCGGAATGCTGCCTGCGTCCGATGTGATCGTGATCTTGTCACCCGCCGAAATGCCCAGCGCGGCGATTTCATCGGGGTGCAGATATGCGTGGTTATAGGGCATGCGTTTGCGCACGGCGGGCACATTGCGGTGCGAACTGTTCTGCACTTCGCGCAAGCGCCGCGAGGTCATCTTGTGGGTAAAGCGTTCGCCATTGCTGCTCCACGCGCCCGGTTGCGGGCATTCGGCATGGACTTGCGCCAGCTCAGCCAGAATGTCATCGGTCGCCACCGTGAAGCGATCGGTGCAGGCGGGGTCCGCTGCTTCGACATATTGCGGATCGTCGTCGAAGATGTGGCCCAGTTCGTAGGACTTCATCGTTTCGAACGGAACCGGCGCATGGCGCGCGACGATGGCCAGCAGGCTGTCGGTGTCGGGCGTGGTGTCCATGTCCAGCGGCACACCGTCAAATTCCAGCTTCAGCCCCAGCCTTTGGGCAAGACCCCAGTAGATCTGCCAGTCTTCCGCCAGATCGGCCCCGGTCGGCGGTGCGGCGATGGCGGGAGTGTAGCGGGCGTAGGGCTGCGTATAGAGGCTTTCGTACATGTACATCGTCAGGTCGGCGCGTTCATAGCCCATGACGGTGGGCAGGATGTAGTGCGCCAGCTTCGACGTTTCGGTCATGAACGGATCGATGTTGACCAGCAGTTCCAGCGATTCAAGCGCGCGGATCGTCTTGTGCTGATCGGGCATGATGTTGGCGAGGTTGGACCCATGCGAAATCAGCGCGCGGATCTGACCCTCGCCGGGGGCCAGTATCTCGTCGGCCATGATGCCGCTCATCATTTCGCCCCACAGGGTTCCGTAATTGCCGATGCGGCTCTTGAAGCCCTGTTCCCACGAACGACCGATCTGCATCGGTTGCGCCCGCCTGGGCTGGCGCGCGCGCAACACGCCGGGGTTGACCACCCGTTCGCCCGCGCGCTGAAACCGGCCGCACACCACGTTGATTGTTTCAACCAGATGATCGGCAAGGTTCGAATGCGGTGCCATGCATACGCCGGTCCCCGCCAGTGCCCCGCCACGTCTGGAATCCCGCGCGAACATCGCGGTGGCGCGGTGCAGGTCGGCAGCGTCGATCCCGGCGCGGCGCGCCACGTATTCGGGCGTGAACGGCGCGACTGCTGCCCGCAGTGCGTCGAGATCGGCCACGTTCGCTGCGCAGAACTCTGCATCCTGCCAGCCTTCGGTCAGGATGATGTGCAGCATGCCCGCAGCAATGGTCACGTCTTCACCCGGATAGGGTTGCAGGAAAACGTCGGCGTATTTTGCGGTCTCGGTGCGGCGCGGATCGATCACGATCAGCTTCAGGCCGCGCGCACGGGCCTTTTTCATCGCCTTGGTCGGGTTGGACATGTCGAAATCGGTGCAGGTCAGCGCCAGCAGCGGGTTGGTGCCGAACATCATGCGCACATCGCTGTCGTGCAGCGGTTGCCGCGGGGCTGCCCACATGCCGATACGACCCGCTGCGATCATGTGGGCGGATTGATCGATGGTCAGCGTGGTGAAATTCTTGTGCGATCCCAGTGCGGTCAGGAATGCCGGGGCCATGGCCATGGCAGAGGCATTGAGCATCGCGCCCGCGCCACGAAACGCGCCAATCGCTTCAGGACCATCGCGCGCGGCGATTTCGGCCATTTTTGCGGCAATTTCATCCAGCGCCTGTTCCAGCGGGAGCTGCGCGAAGCTGCCATCGGACTGGCGCTTGAGGGGGTGGAGCAGCCGGTCTGGCGCATAATAGGCCCCGGCGGCTTCCAACCCCTTGATGCAGCTATAGCCCTGATTCATCGGATCATCGCGGTCTCCGCGAACGGCGGTGACATGATCCTTGTCATCCAGCGTGACCTGAGTGCCGCAAAACACCATGCAGAAACGGCAAAAGGAACGTACTTCGCGCATCGCAGTCTCCCATTTTTGCCCACCATGCGCCACACGCACCCTGGCCGTGCCTACCAAGCGACAGTGCGGCCCTATCGGCGATCTGGACCTGATGCTTTGGCCGGGCGCACTCTATTGCCCCATGATCTTTGCCATATCGTCCTGACTGACGCCGATCTGCGCCTCTGCGGCACGGGTATCGAAAATTTCGCGCCAGGCGGTGATGAGACCGTCAGGAGCAAAATCGAACACCGCCATGAGCGGAACGCTTACGCGTGTACCAAGATCGGCAAAAGTCACATGGTCGGTCCGTTCGGTAAAGACATGCGTGTCGTTGGCCATGATGACATGGATTTCGGCGTGCAGATCCTTGTACACGGCAAGCTGGCGGGCAATTTCACCGACAATCGCATCGGCGCCGTGGATGGGATCAACTGCGGGCACCAGCGGCTGGTAGTAGGCATCCGGCGTGAAATAGTCTTCCAGGCCTTTGCCGATCACATTGCCCGAATGAACAATGTCCAGAACGGCGCGAACACGGGTTTCGTTGGGGTGCATGGTGGTTTGTTCCTGAAGTTAGCGGGCGAGAGACCCGAAGTGATAGTAAAGCGATATGCCGTAAACGCGCGGTGCGCCGGGGAATGCGACTGCCGTGGCAAGCGGGCTTGAATAAAGATCGCTGAACGTGCGCGTGTTGTACTTGTTGTTGAAGGCGTTGCGGACAAAGCCTGCGATCTCGATCTGCGGAGAATCCAGATTGAAGCTGATGCGGGCGTTGGCAATCCCGTAGCCGGGAATGCGGCTGAGCGCGGCCTGCCGCTCGATTACGGCGCGATCGGCAGCAGGCAGACCCGGCGCGGCCGTGATCGGGCTGAACGATTGCGAACTGATATAGGCGTAATCGCCGTGCAGATCGATTGACCCCCAAGCCATGTCCAACCGCTGCGTGGCCGAAGCCGTTGCGTTGAACCTGGCCAACTGGGGCAGGGGTTCGCCGCTGCGATCGACCGTTACCGGCACACCGCCGATGATCTGCGTATCCAGAAAGCTTCCCTTGTCATACTTGCCATCCAGCAGGCCGATCGAACCGGAAAGATCCATGCCGTGCCATGGCCGCGCGGCCAGTTCGAATTCCGCGCCGCGCACCTGCGCATTGCCAGCATTGACGACATATTGGGTGACAGCCGTCGGCCCGACAAGGATGTTCAGGTTGCGCTGCACATCGCGCTGCCAGGCGTTGAACACGGATACGTTTACGCGCAACCGGCGGTCGAACAGGTCGGCCTTGAAGCCCACTTCCACATCGCGCACCTTTTCAGGAGAGAAGGCCGGGATCGAGCCGAAGCGCAGGTTCCAGCCGCCCGCCATCGCGGCGGCGCTGGTCTTGGCATAGACAAACAGCCCTTCGCTCGCCTGATAGTCGACGCCCAGCGTCCATGCCGGATAGTTGAAACTGGTCTTTTCGGTCTGGCTGCAGGGCGGGAAAGCGCCGCCATCAGGCGCGGCCACGTTGCAGGTGGTGATATCGTTGTGGACCGAGAGATTGTGCAGGACGACTTCGCGCTTGTCCCATGTCCAGCGCAGCCCGGCAGCCAGGCGCAGGCCGGGCGCCACCTTGTAATACCCCTGCGCATAGACACCGCGCGAAATGTTCAGCACATCGCCATCGTTCAGCAGCGGCGGTACGCCAAGTACGCCCAGCGCCTCGAACAAGGACCGCTCATCGCCTTTCTCACGGGAAAAATACAGCCCGCCGATCCAGCTGAGTGCGTCGGCATCGCCCGAAAACTGCAATTCCTGCGAAAACTGCTTCGATCCAAAGCCGGTGTGGTTCTGGGCAAAGCGGAGCGGCGTTCCGTCCAGATCAATCACGGCGTCTGTACGGCTGTAGCGGAAGCCGGTGATGGCCTGCAGCTTCACATCACCCAGCCTGCCATTGATGGTAAGCGCACCGCCAGCAGCCTTCATCAGGTCCATCGGCAGTTCGCCAAGGGGGCCGGTCGTGCCGTAACTCGTGCGGAAATTGGCTTTGGTTTGCAGGAACGGGGCAAGGATCGGGGTGAGATCGGCCAGCGGCGCAAGTGCCGGAACAATATCGATCAGGGGCGTTACGATCGGGGAGAGGGCACCCGCGTTGAAGCCAGCCAGAACCACCGACTGACCGCTGTCACGCCGATAGTTGTAATCGCCCGAAAGCGATGCATCCCAATCGCTGCCGTCTGGCGCCCAGCGCAATTTCGCCCGCACGAAATGGTTGGCGGCCTGATCGCCTGTGGTCCGGTCCAGCAGCGCATTGCGCCCATAGCCATCGTCGCGGTTGAAGCTGTAAGTGATGCGGGCGGCCAGTTCCGGGCCTGCCAGCGGCACGTTCAAGGTGGCGCTGGCCTCGACCGTATTGTAGTTGCCATAGGCGACGCGGGCCTCGGCGCCAAAATCCCCGGTCGGCTGCTTGGTGATGATATTCAGCGCGCCGCCAGTCGTGTTGCGGCCGAACAGCGTCCCTTGCGGACCGCGCAACACTTCCACCCGCGCCAGATCGGCAAAATCGAACAGCCCTTGTGACGGGCGTGGCACATAGACGCCGTCGATATAGATTCCCACTGCCGGATCGGAGGCGCTGCCCGGATTGACTTGCGACTGGCCACGGATGGAGACAAAGGCATAGCCCGAAACCGATGGCGACCCTGTCGCCACGTTCAGGTTCGGCGCAAGCCGTTGCAGGTCTTTCGGATTCTGGATTTGCGTCTGCACCAGTGTGGTGGAGTCAAGCGCAGTCACAGAAACCGGTGTCGTCTGCAGCGATTCGGCCGTGCGGCGCGCGGTGACGACGATGTCGGTCAGGCCTTGGTCGGCGTCAGCGTCTGCGGTCGTCTGGCTTTGGGCCTCTTGTGCCTGCGCCGCAAAGCCGTGAAGCGATGTGGTTCCCAGCAATGCGCTGAGGACCAATTTGGTTGGATGTCCCATGTAACTCTTCCCTTTGATCCTTGCGGACCCTTGTTTTTTTTCACGATCACGATCCGCCGTTGGAAGCTGGCCGCATGGGCCAGGCCCTCGTTGCCTCGGCGTTATTCGCGGATCGGCTGAAGTGTGGTGGCGGTGAGATAGGACTGCGATCCGCAGCCCTTGAGCAGGAAATTCTGGCGCGTCAGCCATCGGTTGAAATGGGCGACAAGCGCCGCATCCTGATCGGGACCTGCCGATCGCACGAAAGCATCGACCGCCGCATCCGCTTCAAGCCGGGTGGCAACGCGTTTGCCGGTCAAAGCCTCTGCATCGGCAAGGTCGGCAGCCAGGATGCTGCCACCATAGATGGCGCATCGCTGGAGGTACGTCCCCAGCACTGCGGCGCTATCCAGATGAAAGCGCAGGGCGGTGTCGCCGGTTTCCCACGATGTCATCATGTTGATCAGCTGGCCCGGTGCGGCCTCATATGGCACGGTTGGATTGGGCAGGGGGTCGGCCACGGCATCAAGCGTGACGCCGAGGCTTTCGGCAATGCCCTGCAAGCCCCACCGGCTCGTCGCCACGCAGAATTGCAGGTACGCCACATAATCGTTCTGCACTTCGGGTTCGTACATCATCGGCCACATCAACATGCTGTTGGTGCCGGCAAATCCTGCCGAGTGATAAGCGATGGCCCGGTAGGGGATGCTGTCGCCGGTCAGGCTTTCGTAATATCGGCGCAGCTCTGAAATATCGCCCAGCGGCTCGGTCGTGTCGCGCAATCGCATTCCGGCAAACTCCGCCGCCGGATCACCGATATACGATACCTCGAAATCGATCAGGCCGGTGAAGCGATCGCCATCATACAGGAACTGCCCGGCATCGGCGGTGACAAAGCCCGGACGATCCCGGTCTTCCGGTGCGTTCTTTTCCAGCCAGCGCGCATAGAATTCTGTCAGCGGAAACGGCCGGTCTGCAAAGGCAGCGCGCACGATGTCGATGCATGGCTTGTAAAGACTGAGCGCGATTTCCCGCGCGCTCTTCGGAACGGCCAGGCCGATGGCGCCGAATTCCTCGACCGGGATTGCGTGGAGTTTTGCCAGTGCATTGATGAATTCGCGGCGCACCTTGGCGCGTGCTGCGGGATCTTCGATCAGCTCGCTGTTGATGGTGCCGTCCAGCCGCTCCATCACGATCGCAACGGGATCTTCGATCATGCCGTAGACCTTGGGCGCCAGAACGCCGTGGCGCTCCATCACATGATGGACTTGCGCTTCCTGATGCAGCGTCATCGGATAGCGGGCCGATTTGCCGCGCGCGCCGCGCACCAGAACGCCCTGGAGGCGACCATCGATCATGACATCGGCCTCCCAGCTGATCCGCCACCGCAGTTGTCGGCAGAAGTTTTGCGGTTCGCAGCCGAAATGATCGCGCAGCCATTCATAGACCGGGCGGTCGACATCGCTCAGCGCGGCTGTGTCGATTGTCATCCGGGCGATCGTATCGGTTCCCACGCAATGCTCTCCTTGTGCGCCGCCATCGTCCGGCGGTTCTGCTTCTGCGGCCAAGGATGCGGGGGAAGGCGCATTGCGACCAGCCCGGACACTTCAGGTGAATTGCGATCGCTATCGGTGAATCACCGGAAGCTTTGACATGGGCGCGCGGCCGCCCACATTCCGTCCCCTAGACAATGAGCGGGAGACGAGAATGGGAAGGTTGCAGGGGAAGGTCGCGCTCGTAACGGGCGCTGGTTCGGGGATCGGTGAAGCGTCGGCGCTGCGCTTTGGCCGGGAAGGAGCCACCGTTGTCGCTTTGGGCCGGCGCAAGGACGCCATCGAGCGCGTCGCCGCCGCAATTCGTGACGCAGGCGGCCAGGCAATCTCCGCAGTAGTGGACATTGCCGAGGAAGACAGCATCGCAGCCGCAGTGTCAGGCGTCGTGGCGCAGTTTGGCCGGATTGACGTGCTGTTCAACAATGCCGCGCTTACCGATACCGCGATCATGGCGCAGGACCGGGACGCCGTGTCGCTTACCACCGCGTTGTGGGACCGGGTGCTTGCCGTCAATCTGCGCGGCCCGGCAATCGTTGCCAAGCATGTCATTCCGGTGATGATTGCCCATGGCGGCGGATCGCTGATTTTCAGCGGATCGGCGCGCGGATCGCAGGGGGATATGCTTTACACCGCCTATGCCGCATCAAAGGCGGCACTGGTCAGCCTGTCGCACAACATCGCCGCGCAATATGGCAAGCAGGGGGTGCGTTCGAACATTCTGGTGATCGGAATGATCATGACGCAGGCGGCAAAGGACGGTTATCCCCCCGAAGTGACGCAAGTGATGGAGCGTCATCACCTGACCCCGTTCATCGGTGAGCCTGAGGATGTGGCAGGGGCGGCCGTCTATCTTGCCTCGGACGAGGCGCGGTTCGTGACCGGGCAGCAATTGTTCGTCGATGGCGGCATCGCTTCGCATTCGGCGGCTTATGCCGATGGGCGTCTTGCCATGGGTGCATGAGCCGTCAGGCAGAACTTGAGCTTTCCCCGGCCAGGCGTATGCTTGGCGAAAATATAAAGGGAGAGGGCTATGTTGCGCGACGATGCGCTTGATGCCGCAATATCGAGCGATATTCATTTCCGGGTACGGTCCGAACCGAGCCTGCGGGCCGATGCATATCAATTGCGCGTCCATACCTCGGTTTGCCCCCGCGAAGGGCATGGCATCTATCAATCGCCCTGGCACTTGCTGGAAGCAACGCTGGAACCCTGCCAGCCGATCTGGAACCGCTTTCTGAACCGGGCAGGCGGCAAGGAGATCAGGGTCGGGTCCGTGATGTTCGTGCCGCGCGATGAACCCGTGCAATGCCATTTCACGCGCGGTGCGCGGCGGACGATCTCGTGCTTGTTCGATCTCAATGGACTGGGCTTTGATCGGGCGGCCGCGTGGAACTGGGATCATATCGACCCTGCGCTGGCCTTCGACATACGTGACCCGTTCGTCAAGATGGCCGTTCAGCGGTTGCGGCAGGAAGTGCTGGCCCCCAGTTTCGCCAGTGAATTGCAGATCGAATCCGCGCTGATCTTTCTGGGCGCCCAGCTGCAGCGCCTTGCGGAAATGCGATCTCCTGACGAACGCGGGGATTCACATGCGTTGAGCCATTCAGACCTTCGCCGCGTGCTGGAACGGGTCAACGATGAAGAGGGGCGGGCCCCTTCCGTAGCGGAACTGGCAAGGCTGACAGGGATGAGTGCGCCCGTGTTTTCCACCCGGTTTCGCAACGCCACGGGCCAGACTTTGCGAAGCTATGTCGCCCATGCCAAACTCGAAAAGGCAAAAAGGCTTCTGCTTGAGGAGGGCGAAATGGTGAAGCAGATCGCGTTTCGCTGTGGCTTCGCCAGTGCAGCGGCATTTACCATGTCCTTCAGGCAGGAGACGGGCATGACACCGACGGAATTCCGGGAAATGTCGCGGATACATTGAGCGAAAGAACATATGTCGTGACCCCGCAACAAGGGCTGGTCATCGCATGATGACGTTCAGGTCTTGTCGCTTGGCGGGGCGGGCACCTTCATCGTCTGCCACTTTCGATCCGTCACGGCTGGCCCGGATGGCTCTTCCTGAAACGTGTGCTCACACAAATGGCACAGCGCCTCGATGATCCCGCGCACCATCGGATCGCTGAGGCTGTAGTACCGCATCTGGGCCTCGCCCCGGATATTGACCACGCCCTCTTCGCGCAGCAGCGCCAGATGTTGCGATACCGATGACTGCGACAGCCCGGAAAGCGCGGTCAATTCGCCGACCGATGCTTCCCCCTCGTCCATCCGGCACAGCATCACCAACCGTTCAGGATGGCTCATCAGCTTGAGCCGTGCAGCCATGGCGATGGCATTCGCCTTGCTGTCCGACAGGCCGACAGGCTTCATGCCCGCCCGTCCGCAAAGGGCAGCCCGTCATCGCGCAAGACCACATAGATTGCCGGGATCACCAGCACCGTCAAAAGAGTGGATGACGCAAGGCCGAACAGCAGCGAGATGGCCAGCCCCTGGAAGATCGGATCTGTCAGGATCACCGCTGCGCCGATCATTGCCGCCGCCGCGGTCAGCACGATCGGCTTGAAGCGGATCATGCCCGCTTCCAGCAGGGTATCGCGCAGCGATTTGTCGGGACGGCGGGTGTGACGGATGAAGTCCACCAGCAGGATCGAATTGCGCACGATGATGCCCGCCAGCGCGATGAAACCGATCATCGACGTGGCCGTGAACGGCGCGCCGAACAGCATGTGCCCCAGCACGATCCCGATGAGGGTCAGCGGCACCGGAGTCAGGATCACCAGCGGGAGGGTGAAGCTGCGGAACTGGCCGACGACCAGCACATAGATTGCCAGCAGCGCCACCATGAACGCACCGCCCATGTCGCGGAAAGTCACCCAGGTGATTTCCCATTCGCCGTCCCACAACAGCGACGTCACGCTTTCGTCTTCGGGTTGGCCGTTGAGGATCACGGCGGGCTTGGTCAGGCCTTGCGCCTTCCAGTCGAACGCCTCGATGGCCTCATCCACCGCCAGCATGCCATAGATCGGCGCCTCGTAGCGCCCGGCGAGTTCCGCCGTCACCATCGTCGCCCCGCGCCCGTCGCGGCGGAAGATTGCGTGGCTTCCCGGCTCCATCCTCGCGGTCACCAGCTCGCCAAGCTGGATCAGTTGTCCGGTGGGCGTCACCGCCACCGGTGTCGCCGCCATCGCCGAAGACCACGTGCGCTGCGATTGATCGAGAGCCAGTTCGATCGGCAAGGGATCGCGGTCCCTACCACGCGGCGCATAGCCCACCACCTGCGTCCCCAACAGCGCACCGATGCTGTCGAACAGCTGCCGTTCGGACAGGCCATACTGGTCCAGCTTTGCCCGGTCCGGGATCAGTTTCAGCGTAGGCCGTGCCTGCCCGAAGCTGTTGTCCACATCGACGATATAGGGCACCGATTTGAAGATCTTCTCCACCTGCTCGGCCGTCCTGCGCCGCGCTTGTTCGTCCGGGCCATAGATTTCGGCCAGCAGCGTTGCCATGACCGGCGGCCCCGGCGGCGTTTCCACCACTTTCAGCGAGGCCCCCGCGGGCAGCGGCACCGCTTTCAGCTTCTCGCGCAGCACCACCGCAATCTCGTGGCTAGACCGTGATCGCTCACCCTTGGGCAGCAGCGTCACCATCAGGTCGCCCATCTCAGGCTGATTGCGCAGGAAATAGTGTCGCACCAGCCCGTTGAAGTTGAACGGCGCCGATGTGCCCGCATAGGCCTCCATCGACACCACTTCGGGCACGCCGCGCGCCACGGCAGCGGCCTGTTCCAGCACACGCGCCGTGGCCTCAAGGCTCGTGCCTTCAGGCAGATCGGCCACAAGCTGCACTTCGCTCTTGTTGTCGAACGGCAGCAGCTTCACAGTCACCGCCTTGAAGTAGAACATCGAACAGGCCACCAGCGTCGCCACGCCCACGCCGATCAGAAAGCGCTTTGCCCCCTGCTTGGTGGCAATGACTTTCATCGCCCAGTGCCGGTAGAGCGCGCCCAGCTTGCCACCATGCTCGTCATGGCCATGGGTCAGCGCCTTCCTGGCAAAGCGGATCATCAGCCACGGCGCGATGATCACCGCCACGAAGAACGAAAAGATCATTGCCGCCGAAGCATTGATCGGAATGGGTGCCATGTACGGTCCCATCAGCCCCGATACGAACAGCATCGGCAAAAGCGCCGCCACCACCGTCAGCGTCGCCACAATGGTCGGGTTGCCCACCTCGGCCACGGCTTCCACCGCCGCGTCGATGCGCGAGCGCTCATCCTTCATGCCCCAATGCCGCGCGATATTCTCGATCATCACGATGGCATCGTCGACCAGAATGCCGATGGAAAAGATCAGCGCAAACAGGCTGACGCGGTTGATGGTGAAGCCCATGACATTCGATGCAAACATCGTCAGCATGATCGTGGTGGGGATCACGATGGCCGTCACCCCCGCCTCGCGCCAGCCGATGGCAAAGCCGATCAGCACCACGATCGAGACCGTCGCCAAGGCGAGGTGGAAGATCAGCTCGTTGGCCTTCTCGTTCGCGCTTTCGCCGTAATTGCGCGTGATCGAAACCTCCACACCTGCCGGGATCAGCGTACCCTCAAGCCCTTCCACGCGCCGCGCCACGCTTTCCGAAACGGTCACCGCATTGGCCCCGGCGCGCTTGGCCACGGCAAGACTCACCGCCGGCGCCATGGTCCACGCACCGTTCTCACCCTTGGCCCAGCGCCAGGACCGCGCCTGATCCTGCGTCGCTTCCTGCTCTACCCGCGCCACGTCCGAAAGCAGCACCGGCGCGCCACCGACCGACCGCACGGTCAGGCCTGAAAGCTCCTGCGCATCGCGCAAGGTCTGCCCCGCCACCACCAGCGCCGCCTGCCCGCCTTCGCGCACCATGCCTGCCGGAAAGGCGCGATTGGCCTGCGAAACGGCTTCGATCACATTGCCCAGCGGTACACGATAAAGCGCCAGCTTGGCCGGGTCCGGCACCACGCGCAGCGCCATGCGCTGCCCGCCGGTGATGAAGGTCAGCCCCACATCATCGACCTTGGCAATCTCGGTCCGCAGCTTGCCCGCCAGTTCCGCCAGCGTCTGGTCATTCCATTGGCCAGCAGCTCCCGGCTTTGGCGTCAAAGTCAGCACCACGATCGGCACATCGTTGATCCCGCGTACCGTCACTTGGGGCATGGGGATGCCCACGGGAATCCGGGTCTTGTTGGCCTCGATCTTTTCGTTGATGCGGATCGCGGCGTCTTCCGGGTTGGAACCGACCAGGAATCGCGCGGTCACCAGAACGCCATTGTCCTGCGCCTGCGCGTAGACATGCTCCACCCCGTCCACGCTTTTCACGATGGTTTCCAGCGGCTTGGCCACCAGTTCCACTGTTTGCGGCGCGGAAAGTCCCGGTGCCTGGACCATGATGTCCACCATCGGCACACTGATCTGCGGCTCTTCCTCGCGCGGGATAGTGATGGTGGCGATCAGCCCCACGATCATCGCCGCCAGCAGGAACAGCGGGGTGAGCGGCGACTGGATCGTCGCCCGCGTCAGCTTGCCCGAAATGCCGAGGTTCATTTGCCCGCTACCCCGACAAGCGTGTCACCGGCATTGACGCCCGAAAGCACTTCCACCTTGCCTGCCTCGCTCGCAGGCGCAGTCTGCACCGGCACATCCGCCGCGCTGCCATCCTTGGCCAGCACGGTCACATAATCGATGCCATAGCGTGTGGTGACATAGCTTGCAGGCACCAGCAGCGCCTTGCGCATGCCCGTCTCGACCTTCGCCGCCACACGCCGCCCGATCAGCGAGTTATCGATGCCCGCCATATCCACATCAGCCGTCACCTTCCCGGCCATGACGGAGGGATAGATTTTCACCACCCGCCCCTCGTTCAGCCCCGGAGCGGTAACGCGCGATCCCGCCCGCACCTTGCCCGCCAGCGATTCGGGCAGTTCCAGTCGCACGATGGTCGGCCCCGCCGTAATCACGGCAATCGCCATGCCCGGCGCAACCGGCGATCCTGCCGGAACATCGGCCCGCAGCACACGCCCGCTGGCAGGCGCGACGACCACGCCTTGCCCCGCCACGGCCCCCACTGCGGCCTGCTGCGCCCGTGCCGCGCGCACTTGCGCCTGTGCCGCGCTCGCCATGGCCTGCGCCTGCTCCAGCCGCGCCTTCGCATAGACGCCGTTGTCGTGAAGGAACTTCACCCGCTGCAATTCCGCCGCCGCCTGCGCGGCCTGCGCCTGCGCCGCCGCCGCTTGCGCGCCATAAGCGCCTGACTGATAGCCGAGTTGGCTGTCCACGATCCGCCCGATGGCCTGTCCCTTGCTCACCATGTCGCCCGCCTTGACCGACAGCGATGTGAGGATGCCGGGAATGCGCGCCATGACCTGCGCCTGATCGACCGTGGCGATCTCGGCGCTCACGTCCTGCCAATTGACCGTGTCTGTCGCGGCCAGAACGATGCGAGGGCCAGCCGGAGCTTTGGCGACCGTGGCGGCCTCCTCGCTGCTGCCACATCCGGCCAGCGGCAGGCTCAGCACCAGTGCGCCTGCTGCCGAAGCTGCCATGAAGGTTGCCCGCATCGCCCTGTTCCCCGATTCGATCAGATCAACGCTCAACCGGCAGCCCGGCCGATGCCCATGCGCCGAAACCACCTGCAAGGTGCGTATCGACCGCCGCCTGTGCCGCGCTGCATTTGTCCAGCGCCATGCCGGAACGCTTGCCGCCCAGGCAGTTCAGCACCAGCGTCCTGTCGCCCGCATCGGGCAGTTTCGATGCCTCAAAGCTCGACAGCGGCACGTTCACCGCGCCGGGGATATGCCCTTCGGCAAATTCGGCCGCTTCGCGCACATCCACGACAAGCGCTTCGTCCGCAGCGATCATTGCCTGAAGGTCATGCGCCGAAACTTCCCTGCGGGCGGGCGCGCTCTTTCCAAATCCGAAAACCATCTGATCGGCCCTTCTCTCTCTGCGTACTCCGCCATGCCTTGTTTCGGAGCCGCTAACATTATGACTTGCTCATATCGTATGGCACTTATATAAGTCAAGTCAGATGAACGCCGGTCACTCCGGCCAGTCAAAGCGATTGCCGCAACCATGTCTGCCCGCTCTGGCGGCGTTTCGCGGACAAACGGGAGGAAACTACGATGTCGCTGCCGCAGATTATCGTCTTGGGCGCCGGTCTTGGCGGAACCATTGCCGCCTACGAAATTCGCGATGCCGTGAAGGGCAAGGCGCAGGTGATGGTGGTCAGCGATCAGGACGATTACTGGTTCGTGCCATCGAATCCGTGGGTTGCCGTGCGCTGGCGGGAACCCGAAGCGATCAAGGTTCACCTGCCGCCTATCATGCAGAAGAAGGGCATCGGCTTCACCTCGGTCGGCGCAAAGCGCGTCCATCCCCAGGAAAGCCGTGTCGAACTGAATGACGGTCGTTCGCTGCACTACGACTATCTCGTCATTGCCACCGGACCCGAACTTGCGTTCGATGAAGTCGAAGGACTAGGCCCACAGGGATTCACCGTATCGGTCTGCCGCACCGATCACGCATCCCACGCTGCCGATGCGTTCGACAAGTTCTGCGAAGACCCCAAACCGATCATCGTCGGCGCTGCGCAGGGTGCCTCGTGCTATGGCCCGGCTTACGAATTCGCGCTGATCCTGGATACCGAACTGCGCCGCCGCAAGATCCGGGATCGCGTGCCGATGACCTATGTCAGCCCGGAACCCTACATCGGCCACCTCGGCCTTGATGGCGTGGGCGATACCAAGGGCCTGCTCGAAAGCGAACTGCGCAACCGCCATATCAAATGGATCACCAATGCGCGCATCACCAGCGTGGAACAGGGCACGATGCACGTGGAAGAAGTGGCCGATGATGGCACGGTGAAAGACACGCACGATCTGCGCTTCGGCTTTTCGATGATCCTGCCCGCATTCCGTGGCGTAGATGCGGTGTTCGGCATTGCAGGTCTCACCAATCCGCGTGGCTTCATCCTGGCGGACAAGCACCAGCGCAACCCCACCTTCACGAACGTCTACTCACTCGGCGTCTGCGTCGCGATCCCTCCCATCGGCCCCACGCCGGTGCCGGTGGGTGTGCCCAAGACCGGTTTCATGATCGAATCGATGGTCACCGCCATCGCCCACAACCTGGCGCTGGAACTCGCTGGCAAGGAACCGGCAGAGGAGGCTACATGGAACGCTGTGTGCCTTGCCGATTTCGGCGATGGCGGCGTGGCCTTCGTCGCCCAGCCGCAGATCCCGCCGCGCAACCTCAACTGGTCATCCAGTGGCAAGTGGGTCCACCTCGCGAAGATCGGCTTCGAGAAATACTTCCTGCACAAGGTCCGTCGCGGCACCAGCGAGCCGTTCTACGAAAAGCTGGCTATGCACGCCCTCGGTATCCGCAAGCTGCGCTTCAAGTAAGGAACCCCTGTCATGACTCTCGATTCCGCGGTGTTTCGTTTTGCCGGACTGGTCGTGCTGGCCAGCCTTGCCCTCGCTCACTGGGTTCACCCCGGCTTCCTCTGGCTTACGGCTTTTGCCGGCCTGAACATGTTTCAGGCCAGCTTCACCGGATTCTGCCCGGCAGCGCTGATGTTCAGAAAGCTCGGCGTCCGGCCCGGCAATGCTTTCAAGTGACACGAGCCTGACATGCGTCTGCTGAAGACCTTCACCGGCTTGCTGTCCTGCGTCGCTGCCGTACCGGCGGCGTCGGCGCAGGACCTTGCGGCCGCTATCGCCGATGCCCTGGCCCATACCCCCGTTCTGGCCGAGGCCATGGCCGGTGAAGCGGCGGCGAGCGCCCGGCTCGACCGGGCGAGGGCCGAAAGCAATCCCTTGCTGCGAGTCGAGGGTTCGTACGGGGCGGGCCGCATCGACAATGGCGGGTTTTTTGGCCTGACCGCGGACGACGTTTCGCCACTGGCGCTACAGGCCACGGCGGAAATTCCGCTTTATGCGGGCGGTCGCGTCTCTGCCATGATCGCGCAGGCGCGGGGCGGGGCGGACATCGCGCGCTTCGGTACACAGCAGGCGCGGTTGCAGACCGTGGTCAGTGCGGTCAGCATTTATACCGAAGTCCTCATCGCGCGAAAGCTGGAAGCCCGCTTTGGCCAACTTGTCACCGCGCTGGACGAAACCAAGCGGCAGGCCGGATTGCGCTACAAAGTCGGTGAAATCGCCAGTTCCGATCTTGCACAGGCGCGCGCGCGCAAGGCCGAGGCGCAGGCCGGTTTTGCGCAGGCGCAGGGCCGCCGCATCGCAGCCGAGGCAAGCTATGAACGTCTCACCGGCAAAGATCCCGGTGATCTGGCCCCTCTGCCAGCGCTGCCCTTAGTCCCGCTGACGCTGGACGAGGCGACCGACCTTGCCCGCAATGCCAATCCTGCGCTGCGTCAGGCCCGGTCCGGCGTTGATGTTGCCAGGGCTGGCGCACGTGCGGCCCGTGCTGAAGCGCTGCCCACCGTGGGGGCCTTTGCCGAGGCCGCCCATGTGCGCGACCAGTTCTTCCCCGGTTACCGCGCCGATTCGGTCTCCATCGGTGTGCGCGGGCGCTGGACCCTCTTCTCCGGTGGCCGGGTCGGCGCGCAGACCCGCGCCGCCGAGGCAGACGTCGACGTAAGCGAAGCACGGCTGCGGCAGGCCCGTCTCATGCTCGATGGGTTGGTCATCGATGCATGGCAGGGCCTTGTCACCGCCCGCCAGATTCTCGACGCATCGCACCTGCGCAACCAGGCTGCCGCAGAAGCCTTGCGGGGCAAGCGCCTCGAAGCCAAAGTCGGGGCCGTGCCGACCTTGGCCGTGCTCGATGCAGAGCGTGAGGCGATCGAGGCCGAAGCCGCGCTGCTCCAGGCAGAGGCCATGCAGACCGTTGCCGCATGGCGGCTCAACGCGCTGACGGGGACCATAGATTGATGACCGATCTGACGATTTGACGCAGGTCATGGCAAGGCGCACGATGTGCGCAGACGGTAGGGCATCTCAAGACAGGAGGATCCCGATGCGCTCCATTCTTTGTCCGGTCGACAGGTCCGTTACGCTCGACGACCGTATCGAAACCGCCCTTGCCCTTGCCCGTGCCACCGGTGGCCACGTGACCTTCCAGATCGCCACGCCCTTTGCGCAGATGGCCGTGTGGGAACCGTTCGGCGGCGCGTCGATCTCTGCCGTCGCGATCACCGAGGCGCGCGAGCAGGACGAGGCGCTGCTGCGCGAGCTTGATGCGCGGCTTGCCCGGCAGGATGTCGCCTTCGATGTGACCATCAGTGATTCGGGGCGGGTGGAAGCTGCCGCCGCTGCCGCGCGCTTTGCCGATATTGCCATCGCCACGCTGGATGATCCGGTGCTGGAGGAAATGGTCCTTTCGCTGCGCAGCCCCGTGCTGGCCGTGCCCAGGGGTGCGCCGATGCTCGCTTTCGACGGGCCGGTGCTGGTGGCGTGGGACGGCGGGCACGAATCGGCAAATGCCTTGCGTGCTGCGCTGCCATTGCTTGGCCGCGCAAGCATGGTCCATCTGCTGACGGTACGGGAAAAGGACGGCAGCTTCCCGGCGGCTGATGCAGCCTGCTATCTCTCGCGCCACGGCATTCATGCCGAATTGCATGAAAAAGACCGCAACGGCTCCATCGCGTTCACCATCGAAGAGTGCGCGCGCGAGGTGGGGGCGGGGCTGATCGTGATGGGTCTGTTCGGCCACAGCCGTCTGCGCGAACTGCTCATAGGCGGGGTGTCGCGCGAAATGCTCGATCGGTCGAAAATCCCGCTGCTCGTTGCACATTAGCCTTTGCGATTGGACGGTTCGGGCGCGATGGTGATGCCCATGTCATACCTGCCACCGCGCTCCGCCCGTTCCTCCATGGCCCAGTTCTGCATCGTCCTGACCGCAATGGTGCTGGGCGGCTGTTCAAGCGCACCCCCGCCCGCGCCGCCGTCCCCGGCCGTTCCTGCCACATTCACCGCGCTCGGCACGGAACCCTTCTGGTCCGCGCGTATCGATAGCGGGACTCTGGCCTATGCTACGCCCGACGCGCCGGAGCCGCAGCCTGTCCCTGTCAAGCGCCGGGAAGGGGAGGGCAAGGCCACCTTCACCGCCACGGCGGAGGGCAAGGTCCTGGTGCTCGAAATCGCGCCAGGCACATGTTCGGATGGCATGTCCGACGCAGTCTATCCGATGACAGCCATTCGCCGATTGGGTGAAGATGTGCAGCGCGGTTGCGCTCGCTGACGCCAATCGCCGCTTCGCAAACGCAACATGGCGATTCGCAACTGATGGATCGAGCGCCCGATAAAAAGAACGACTCCGTATCGTTGCGTATGAAACAACTATAAAATTGAGCAAAAATAGATGGTTACCCCATAGATTGCAAAAAATGCAACATCAATTGCTGATTTCGCATTTGCACAATATCCTTACGCGATGCATACAGAACCTGCCTTTCAGGCATCCTCTCCCAAAACTTTCCGGCCTGGCAGGCAACTGCCGGGCCATTTTTTTGCGCTCATGCCGTTTGCAAACACAAGCGCTTGCTTCGTCGTTGCGAGCCTCGCGCAGCGAGGTGAAGCAATCCAGGGCGACGTGTAACGCCTCTGGATTGCTTCGTCGGCTTCGCCCCCTCGCAATGACGAAATGATGTTTGCAAAAGACATAATTACCATTTTTTTGTCCGCGATCCGGCCTTGGTTCGATCCGCCCTGCGTGGATGAGAACGCCAAACTTCGTTGACACAAAAAAGGCGCAGGAGAGTTTCCCCTCCCGCGCCCATCTTGTCGTAACGGTGCAGTGTGATCAGAACTTGACCTTGGCCCCGATGCGCACACCGTACAGCGACTGGCGTGTCTGGAGTACCTGGTTTGGTGCCTGAACGGTGCTGTACTGGTATTTGGTGCAATTGCTGCCCGATGTCGTCGCACAGGTCACGCGGACCAGCGCTGCGTTATACGGGAACTGCACCTGAGTCAGCGCACCCCAATCCTTGTCGATCAGGTTCAGCACGTTCTCGATATCAGCGAAAATCTCGATCTTGCCCGCCGAGATCATCGGGACCGGGATTTCCTGCCCGAAATGCATGTCCACCTTGAAGAAACTCGGCGAGGTCTGCGAGTTCTTTGGAACGATCTTGCCGCGATACTTGCCAAGCCCAAGGGCGTCGACCTGTTCGTTGAATGCGGTTTCGCTCGCAACGCTGTCAAACTGGACAAGCGGGTCGTTTGCGCCGGTGGGCACGTACAGCAGCATGTTGCCAAGGTTGCCCACGGTGCCGAAGACGGCGCCGCGCCCGCCGGAATTGTCGAGCATGGTCACGCTGTAGGGACGACCAGAGCGCAGTTCACCGAACAGCGCCAAAGTGGTCTTGGCATCGCCGAAGAAGGCGCGCTTGAAGTCCACGCCGAACTTCCACTGGTTGCGGTATTCGTAGATCGAACGGCCATAGGCCGGAAGGTTCGGATCGACGAAGGCGTTGTTGCCGTAGTTTGATGACGACGTGGACGAGGTAAGCGCGGAACGGTCCTTCACGTCCGAACGGGTATAGCTTCCCGAAATGCCCAGGCCGAAGTCCCAGTTCTTTTCGAACCGCACCGTGGCAAAGATGCCGCGACCGTCCTTGGTATTGGTCAGTTGCAAGTCGCGGTTGGTCGTCGCCGTGCCGTTGATCGGGCCATAACGTGTGCGCCCATCGGGCAGGGTGCCGATGGGCACCGAACGCAGATCCGTCCACATGTATGCATTGATCGTCTTGTCGTAGAGCAACTGCGTACCAAACAACCAGTTGTCGCCAAGGAAGCCCAGATCCGCTTCGTAGTCGGCCTGGAACGATGCCTTGAACTTGCTTGCAAGCTTCAGGTTCGGGTCGATGTTGTCCGTCGGTCCCGCAGCAAGGCTGGCGGTGTTGCGGGTCAGGAAGTCCACCACGCTGTCCGAGACCGTGCCGCCGGTAAGGCCGGTGATCCCGTCGCAAGTGCCCGAAGCGGCGCAGTTCGAACGGTTGATATCGACTGCGTTGGTGAGCAGGCCAGTGTTCGAATAGACGTTGGCAAGGAACACGTCCGGCGAACCGCCAGCGAAGATGCCAGCGCCAGTACGAATGACAAGGCGGTCGGTCGCTTCCCACGTCGCTGCAAAGCGCGGCTGGAATACGCCACGGCCCTTGAACGTCGAACGGTTCGAATAGCCATAGCGTGCAAGGAAGTTCGGATTGAGCGGCGGGATCGTGCTGTTGTCGAACAGGTCGTACCGGCCACCAAGGGTCAGACTCAGCGTATCGGTTGCCTGCCAGTCCACTTGTGTGCCGAACGTCCAGTTCTCGGTGCTGAAGCTGGCGGCTGCATCATCGGGATTGTTGGAAGGAACGGCGTTGCCATAACGAAGGCGGCTGGCGCGTCCCGCTTCGAAATCTGCCAGCGAATCGAAGTAGAAGTCACCCAGCGAACGCTGGAGGAACAGGTTGAACACGTCGACCTTGGTGTAGCCGCCGTTGATCCGCAGCGAGAAATCGCCAGCGTCGTAACGTGCCGAAAGGTCGATCGAGAGATTCTCGGTATTCAGCGCGTTTGAGTGGCGCGAAACGTCCGGGCCGAAGAACAGACGCGTGCCGCCGCACGACGTGGCGCTGCCAGCCGAAGTCGGATCGGTACACACTTCCATCTGTGCGAAATCGTTCCCGCCGAACGGGGTCTGTGCGCGGTTGTAATCGCGATAGGACGTGCGCAGCGTTGTTGAGAAGCTGTCGGACCAGGCCGAGTTCAGTTCGAACGTGCCCGAATTGATTTCCTCGTTCAGTTCATAGCCGTTCGACTGGAAGCCGAGGGCAAACGGCGCGGTGAGGAAGGTGTTCTGCTGAAACTGGTTGGTGCCGACGTTGCGGATGTAGGTCAACGATGCGCGATGCTGGTCCGAGATGTTCCAGTCCAGCTTGCCGACGATCTTCTCGTCTTCTTCTTGTGTGGTCGAAATCAGGCCCAAGGTGTCATAGCCATAGCGGCTCTGCGCAACGTCGGAGACCTGATCGATTACTGATTGCGTCAGGCCGGGGATCTGGTTGGCAAAACCATCGCCGAAACCGGCTTCAAGCGGCTGGCCTTCCTTGGTGCGTTCGTAAGCGACCATGAAGAACAGCTTGTCCTTGAAGATCGGGCCGGACAACCAGCCGCCGAACTGCTTCGAGCTGAAATCGAGCGCGACCGTCTTGTCCTTGGACTTGCTGCCGGTCAGCCCATCGCCGGTATAGCTGTAGAAGCCGCCGCCGTGGAACTTGTTGCCGCCGGATTTGAGCACGACGTTGATCGCGCCGCCCTGCATGTCGCCTTCGGCGATGTCGAACGGTGCTGTCTTGACGGTGAACTGTTCGATTGCGTCGAACGGCACCGGGCCACGGTTGGTGGGCAGACCGCCGTTGTTCAGGCCGAAGTCGTCCGACATCTGCATGCCGTCGACCGAGAAGCGGTTCAGACGACCGTTATTGCCGGCGATTTCAATGGTGCGGCCATTGGTCAGGTCGATCGTGACCAGCGGATCGCGACGGGCAAGATCGCGAATGTCGCGATTGATCGAAGCGGTCGAGGCGATCTTTTCGGCGTTAAGGACCGTGGTAGGGCCATCCGATGTGGCAAGGACATTGCCCAGCGAAGCGGCAGTTACGACGATCTGCTGCGATGCCTGCAGTTCGATCGGCAGGCGCACGGGCTGACCGGCGGTCAGGAACAGGTCGTTGACAGTACCGGCTTCAAAGCCGTCTGCTTCCACCATCACCGTGAAAGGACCGCCTACGCGCAGACCATTGGCCGAAAAGTTTCCGCTTGCGTCGGTCGTCGTCGTAGCCGTCGTGCCCGATGGCGTGTGAACGATTGTGACGGTCGCCCCGGAAACTGGCGTCCCGCTGGTCGACACCGTGCCGCGAACGGCCGATGCGGTTTCCTGTGCGTATGCCGGCGTTCCAATGGCCGTGGCGAGCGTCAGGCTGGCTGCGCTGGCCGCCAGAAGGAATCTGATTTGCATTTTATGACCCCATGTGTGCGCCGTGTCGGCGCGGTTGTGCCGGGCGGGGTACGGGAATCGCCCCGGTCGCCGCCTCGTCGCGAACAGCCTTAGCCGCCCGTGTGAGGCCTCAAAACCGGTTGCAGATGACACTGCAATGACGATGTTTCGACAAGGTGACAGGGTGTGATGCGGCTGCGTAACGAACTTGCCACGATGGTTGCAGTCGAAAGCATAAAAGTGCGTGGAGCGGCAGAAAACCGCAAGGTATGGAAACTAGTGGCATTCCCGCAACAGCGAACAAAAATTGCTGCAACGCAAGGTGCGCTGGTCAGGCTGCAACCTGTTCCGCCGGGTCGATCAGCGCGGACAGGAACCAGCGCTCGGCCCCTTCAAGCCCGATCGCCGTCAGTCGGCCCGAAGCGAAGGCGCCGGTATCGATGCCGATGCGGTTGGGGCGCACTTCGGGTTCTGCGGTGATCGTATGGCCGTGCACCACCACGTGGCTGTGCGGCTCGGCGTGGTCCAGAAATTCGCGGCGAATCCAGCGCAGATCGGGCAACATCTGCTCGTCCAGCGGCACACCGGGGCGAATGCCGGCATGGACGAACAGGTAATCGCCGAACACGACCTGGTTCTCCATCGCGCGCATGAACACGACATGCGATTCAGGCACGAGTTGCACCAGGCGTTCGCGAAGCAGGTCCAGCTTGGCCTGCGCATATTCTTCGGGCAGCAGACCGTAGCTGAACATCGTTTCCTTGCCGCCATGGCGCAGGAAGTGGCGCAGGGTTTCATCGTGTTCGATGCTGCCCAGCAGCATTTCTTCATGATTGCCCGCCAGCACACGCACCTTGCCGCCCTGCACCAGGGCTATTGCCCGGTCCACCACACTCCGGCTGTCCGGTCCCCGGTCGATCAGATCGCCCAGCAGGACGATGTGGGTATCGGCCTTTCCCCGCGCCGCATCGTCAGCCGCGATCTGGTCGAGCAACTGCTCGAACAGGTCCAGCCGTCCGTGAATGTCACCGATGGCATAGACCCGCTGCCCCGCCGGTACACAGGCACGCGGGCCTTCCGGCTCATCTCTTACGGGTGAAAACAATGTGCGTAGTTTGGCGAACATGGACCCTCGTATAATCACCGATATGGCCCCGCCTTGTGCGCGATGCAACACCTTGACCCTGCGCAATTGCCCCCAGTCGCGCGTTAACGTCATCAACGCAGATAGAAGTCGATCGTCGTCACCACACGCACCTTCTTGTAGGGCGTATCCGACACACCCCAGCCACCGCCGCCATCGCCATCGCGCGCGGTGATCTCGAAGTAGCCCTGGGTGGCGTTGCGGATGCCGTCCACCGATACGCCGCTGTCGCGGGCGAACTGTTCGGCGGCGGCGCGGGCGTCCTTGGTCGCGGCGGCCACCATCGCGGGCTTGATCGTGTTGAGCCGGGTAAAGGTATAGGCCATGCCCGATCCTTCCTCCAGCATCACCCCGCGCCGCACCAGATCGAACTGGCGCTTCACGGCCCGTTGCGCACGGGCCACGTCTGTCGTGCGCAAGGTCATGCGCTGGCGAACGGTAAAGCTGACCACGCCGTTGTTGTTGAACGTCTGCACGTTCACACCGGTCGGTTGCAGGGCATCGGCAGGAAAACCCAATTCGCCGAAGAATGCACGGATCGACTGGCTGTCGCGGTCGACGCTCGCCTGCGCGCTCGCCATGTCGGGCGCGGTTGCGGAATAGGCCAGCGTCCAGGTGGCAAGGTCGGCGGTCACATCACGCTCGGCCAGGCCGCGCACGGTCACCGCGCGGTCGGAAACCTTGGCGCGACGCAGGCCATCGCCGATGAACCATCCGCCCAGCACCAGCCCTGCTGCAAGAATGCCGACCGGCAACAGCCCGATTGCGCTGCGTGGCATCAGCCGCGCGTGCGATGCTTGGGTCTGGCCACCAATCTCGCTATCTTGATCGTCCATCGTCTTCTCCCTGGAGGCTTGTTTGCGACAGGATGTGCGATTCTGTCGATGAACCGATTTTGAACGGAAAGCTCGTCCCGTGACCAAATTTCTCCACACCATGATCCGTGTTACCGATCCCGATGCAACCATCGCCTTCTTCAAGCTGATCGGCGTCAACGAAGTGCGGCGCTTTTCCAGCGAACAGGGCCGCTTCACCCTGATATTCCTTGCCGCGCCCGGCGATGAAGGCGTGGCCGAGGTCGAACTGACCTATAACTGGCCAGCAGAAGATGGTTCCCCGGCCGAGGGCTATTCCGGCGGCCGCAACTTCGGCCATCTCGCCTATCGCGTCGATGACATCTACGCGACCTGCCAGCGCATCCTCGATGCCGGACACGTCGTCCACCGCCCGCCTCGCGATGGCCACATGGCCTTCATCAAGACGCCGGACGGGATCTCGATCGAATTGCTTCAGGATGGGCATCTGCCCCCGGCAGAGCCATGGGCCAGCATGGCGAACACCGGCACCTGGTAGGTTCGCCAGGGCGGCGTACCTGTGGCGTCGCCCCGCTGCCATCCCCGGTCAACACCCTCATTGTCGCCCGGTAATCCCGCCCGGCACCCTGCCGGAATTGCGTATGGAGCCTTCCAAAAAGGAAGTTGACTCCATGTTGCTGTGCAGCATTATCAATCCCGGACAGGCGTCAGGGAACTTGCATAAACAGCCGCCTGTGAATGGGGTAAAACGAAGAAACCGATCTTGCTGCGTCAAGTGCGGCGGGGCTGAAGGTATCCATGCCTTCCGCTCGTGGCCGAAGCTTGTGCGCTGAATTTCGACCGTTGGCGTAGCGGTTTGTTCATGCTGCAACGCAGCAGAACGCGCTGGCGCCGGATACCTTGGGATGGATGGCTGAAGGCGCGGGAAGACCTGCGTTTCTGCATAGGGGGTTGAAAGAATGAATAAAAAGACTGGGCTTAAGTCGCGAGCCATGAGGGCGCTGGGTGTCAGCACGATCCTGTCCACGCTGGTCCTGCCGGCAGCGGCCTATGCCGCCGAACCGCAGGAAGCTCTCGCACCGGCACCCGACCAGCCTGAAGACCAGAGCGGCGGTCTTGGCGAAATCATCGTTACCGCCACGCGCGATGCAACCTCGATCCAGAAGGTTCCCATCTCGATGCAGGCGCTTGGCGCCGATGTGCTTGCACAGCGCCAGGTCAAGGGTCTGACCGACTTTGCCGCGCTGCTGCCATCGGTAACTTTTGCGGGCATCGGCCCAGGCCGAAACACCCCATATTTCCGTGGCATCGTTCCCGCTGGCGGTGGACGTGAGTCTGTCGGTTACTACATCGACGATATTCCGATCACTGGGACCGGCTTGCCCGACATCCAAGCCTATGACCTTGAGCGTATCGAGGCGCTGTCCGGGCCACAGGGCACACTCTATGGCGCAGGCTCGCTGGCGGGCACGATCCGCTTCATCACGCAGAAGCCCAAGCTCGACATCTTCGAATTCGGCTATGATGCCGAGGTTAACAAGTACGGCAAGGGCGATTTCGGTGGTCAGTACCAGAGCTTCATCAATGTACCTGTCAGCAATACGCTTGCGGTCCGCGCAATGGGCTTTTACCGCAAGGATGGCGGCTATATTGACAACACGCCAAACAATGGCCTGCTCAATACTGGCGCACCAGCAGTACTGACGCTTGGCGACAATAACCCCGATACCAGCTTCGCTCTCGACAATGCCGATATCGCGCAGGATGATTACAATACTATTGAAGGCTACGGCGGTCGGCTGCAGGTACTGTGGCAACCGGCGGATGGCTGGGCCATCATGCCGCAGATCACGGCGCAGCAGCAGATCGCCAACGGTTACTTCGGCTTCGACCCGCGCGTTGGCGATCTTGAAGTGCACGATTACGATGTAACGCAGCAGAATGACAAGTTCTATCAGGCCGCGCTTACTATCAACGGCCACATTGGCGATTTTAATATCGTTTCAGCCACCGGTTACTACCAGCGCCAGATCAAGCTGTTGAACGATTATACTTACTACACCGTCACCTATGACGGTTTCGGTGCTGGCTATGAAAGCTACCTTCAGTTCTTTGACAAGAACGGTTGCACCGGATCGGGCGCCACGCTCAAGTGCTCCAGCCTGATCAACCCGACACAGTACTATCGCGGCCTGCGTAACGAGAAAAAATTTACGCAGGAATTGCGCATCTCCACCCCGAAGCACTGGCCCTTCGATGTGACCCTTGGTGGCTTCTATCATTACCAGAAGAATGAGGTGAACAACGATTACGCCATCCATGGCCTTGACCAGATCGTTGGTTATACCGAATCCGGTGGTGGCGACACCAACTTCCCTGCGGGCTTCGGCGTTCCCGTGGAGAACGGCGGCACGATGATCCTCGGCTCGCCCGCAGTGAAGCGCGATGCCTTCTACATGACCGAGCAGAACAACTTCTGGAAAGACTACGCTGTCTTTGCCGAAGGGCATTACAACATTACCCCCGAACTGAAGCTGACCGGCGGCATCCGCTATTTCTGGACCAACTTCAAGGTGCTCGGCTTTGCAGGGGTCGCGGCTTCTGCACAGAACACAATTACCTCACTCTTTGTGCCAACCGGGACGTATGGCTGCCCTATCCCGCTACCGGATGAACGCCTGCAGTGCATCAACACCAACTTTGCAGCAGCCGATGGGGTGGGCCGTTACAAGGAAGAGGGCGAAACGCACAAGGTTGCGCTCAACTGGCAGTTCGAACCGTCGAAGATGGTCTATTTCAACTATTCCACCGGCTTCCGCCCCGGCGGGTTCAACCGGCCTTTGCGCATTCGCGGTGTTGGCGTTGCCACCGTTCCATCGTTCGAGTCGGAAGAACTGACCAACTTCGAACTGGGTCTGAAGGCAACCTGGAACAACATTTTCCGCTTCAATGCCGCCGTCTATTACGAAAGTTGGGACAATATCCAGTACAGCGTCGTCGTTTCAGGCGCGCAAGGTGCGGGCATGACCGGCAACGCGGGCAAGGCGCGCGTCTATGGCGTGGAATACGATGCAGATCTGAAGCTGGGCAAGTTCACGATCTCGACCAGCGGCGCCTATAACGACGCAAAGCTCAAGGGCAATTTCTGCAACTTCGCACTTGATCGCGCCACATTGTCAATTACGCAATTGCCCACGTGCGTTCTGGGCGAGGATGTTCCGGGTTCATCTCCGCCGACTTCGCAGGTTGCCGCAGCAGATGGCACACGCCTGTCGCGCCAGCCGAAGTTCAAGGGTACGACCTCGATCCGCTACGATACTGAATGGGGGGATGTCGATGCCTACATTCAAGGAGCCGCGCTCTATCAGACCGGCGCGACCCAGGATTTGAACGTTTCCGATAGCAACCTTTATATCTGCCCAGAAATAGCAGAACAGGAAACGGATGCGGGGCGCTCTTGCCAGACTAGCGGCTTCGTCAGTTTCGATTTCTCGGCGGGGATCAAGAAGGATAACTGGACACTCGACATCTTCCTGCAGAATGCCTTCGACAAGCGAGGTCCGCTGACAACGAACACGTTCTGTTCGATCGACTTTTGCTCAGATTCAACACGCACATTCGCTATCAAGCCGCAGTTCTTCGGCATCCGCTGGGGCCAGAAGTACTGATCCACGAACTTACACCCTGCGTAAGGAAACCTGGCCCCCACGGGAAACCGTGGGGGCTTTTTTGTGGGCGTCATTGAAAGGCGAGCGTTGCGACCCACCCCGCTGCGCCTAACGCTTCTTGCAGAAGCGCAAGTCTCGCTCCCCTCCCGCACACGGGAGGGGTTGGGGGTGGGCTTGCAATGACAGCAGTCAGGCGGCAGGCGCTTCGGGATAAGCCGTCAGAACCGGCCCAAGCGCTTCGACCAGTGGCGTCAGCCACGGCTCGTAATTCCGCCACGGCTCCAGCCCGTCGCGGAAGATCGGCTTGCGCACCTGTTCCGAGCTGGCGGTGCGCACCGCGCGGTCATTGTTGTAGAATTCAAGGCAGCCCGGTTCGAACGGCAGGCCGAGGTAATCGAGCACCCGGCGCACCTCCTCCTCGGTATTGCGCACCATGTCCTCATAGATCACGCGGTGCACTGCGCCCGGCACTTGCGCGTCGAAATCGGCCATCAGCCCCACGTAATCGCGGTAATAGCGCCCGATCTCGCCCAAATCATACGTGAACGTCTGCCCTCGCGCGAAATGCTGCTTCCAGCCAGAGATGCAGCACGACAGCGGATGGCGCCGCGCATCGACGATCCTGGCATTGGGCAGGATCAGCCGGATCAGGCCGACATGCTGCCAGTTGTTGGGCATCTTATCGATGAACAGGGGGCGGTCGGTCTGACGATGCACGCGCGTCCGCTCGATATATTCCTCGCCCAGACGCGTGCGGTCTGCGGGAGACAGCGATGCGATCATCGTGGCGAAATCGGCAAATTCACCCTCGTCCACCCGCGATTGCAGGCGGCCCGCGATCATCATCATCTCAGGCAGTTCCATCGTGCCTTCGATCTGGCTGTGGCTGGCCAGAATCTGTTCGACCAGCGTCGATCCCGAACGCGGCAGGCCGACGACAAAGATCGGATCGGGGGCAGGGCAGCCGCCCGTTCCCATCCGGGCGATGAACGCTGCAGTGAACGTCTCGGCAGTGGCGCGCACTTCGGCGGTGAAGCTGTCGGCATCGTGGCGCACCATCGTGCGCCGCAATGCGTTGCCCGCATCGTAGTGCCGGAACGATGCGTGATAGTCCTGTGCATCCTCGAACGCCTTGCCCAGCGAGAAGTGCAGGTGGAAGACGTCCTCCTTCGCGCTTTCGTCGGCTGCATCGAGTGAGGCGAGTGCAGTTTCCATCGTGGCGATGTCGTCCGCGCCCAGCTTCACCGTCTTGAGATTGGCCAGGCTCCACCACGCTTCGCCCATGGTCGGCTGGCGGGTTACCGCCTGGCGATAGGCGTCGATGGCCTCGCCCTGCGCGCCCAGTGTCTTCAGCACATGGCCCAGGTTCTGCCACACTTGCGGCTGATCGGGCTGTTCGGCCAGCAATTGCTCATAAATGCCGCGCGCCCGCTCCTGCTGGCCCAGTTTCACCAGAACCGAGGCCAGGATCAGCCGGTGTCCCGCCACCGGAACGGGCGATTCGATCAGGACTTCGGCATGGACCAGCGCTTCGGGCAGACGGTTGTTCTGCATCAGCAACCGGATCAGGAAATCGCGGGCCAGATCAAAGCCCGGCGCGGCGTTCACGGCGCGCTCCACCATGTCCAGCGCCCCGGTCATGTCTCCACGCCGCCACGCGATTTCGCCAAGCAACCGGCATGACGGCGGATCTTCGGGCATGCGTTGCAGCCGCGCTTTCAGGAGCGCTTCGGCTGCATCAAGATCGCCATCGTTCACCGCTGCTGCGGCCTTCAGCAATTCGGCGTCGTGCGAGGAGGCAAAGATCGCCGAAAGGTCCGCGCGCCACGCGTCCTGTGCATGTCCAAGCTTGCGCAGGCACCGGGCCAGCAGAAACCAGCCCGCCGGTATGCTCGGCTGCACTTGCGTGAGCGCCTGCAACGCCGCCACCGCGCGCCGCGTATCGCCGGTTTCGGCGGCAAGATCGCCCAGTTCCCACAGCACGGCGGGAACGCGCGGATTGGCGCGGGCCAGAGCGTCCAGTCGTTGCAAGGCCTGCTTGCCCTTGCCGATGCGTCGCGATGCGCGCGCGGCAAGGAACTCAGCGGGGGGAAAGCCGGGGGCCTGTCGCAGGATCGCTTCCGCCTTGGTCAAGGCCAGATGCGGCTGCCCGTCCAGCAGCGCCTCAGCCTCGGCCAATGCGGTGGCGGGCGGAGCGGGCATGCGCAGCGGCGGACGGGTGGTCTGGATCATGCGTCCTGTCTAGGCTGCGCCCTTGGCGCTGCGTGTACGCCAATCTGCGCAATCCGCGCTGTCACTTCGGCATGGCCGATCGGGCGTTGCGGGCTGTTCGCGGCCACCCATCCGGTCACTTGCGCCACGGCAAAGCTGATGCCGTAAATATTGCGCTGCTGCGGCACACCGGGGATCGGGCGCGGATATCCCGAAGCGAACACAACGCCATCTGAGTCAAGGTACGGTTCCCCCCGCCGTACGTCCCAGTCCAGCCCGACGCCGAGAACCTGCGGCAGGCAGCCCGGCCAGCACACCACGCCATCGGCCTCGCGCGCGGCAACGATCAATGCGCCCGCCGCTGCCGCATCATCCGCAAGGCTTGCAAACACATCCCCATGCGCCGGATTGGTCGTGCCAAGGCTCAGGTTTATCAGTTCCACGCGGGCCTCGATCGCGCAGCGGAGTGCGCCGGCCAACGCCCGTGCACTGGCGCGCAGGCCATCGCGGAAAACGCGGATCGGCACGATCATCGCATCGGGGGCCAGTTCCTGTATCGCCGCGGTTACTGCCGTACCGTGACCGAGCCGATCCAGCGTCTCTTCACCGCCGGTCAGCACCGTGCCGTCGGCCAGCAAGGAGAGGCCAGGCAACAGCCGACCCGCCATAATATGAGGATGGGTCGGGTGTACCCCGCTGTCGATCACCGCGATGCGCAGGGGTTCAGCCATGCGCGGTCACTTCCGGGCCGACGCTGGCATGGCCATGCGCAAGCCGCACGACGTGATCGGCCATTTCCGCCAGCGCAGGCTTGTGCGTGATCACGATCAGCGTGGCATGGGGCAGGGCGCGGCGCAGGCCGCGCGCGACGACCATTTCGGTTGCTTCGTCCAGTGCAGCGGTCGGCTCGTCAAGGATCAGCACATCGGGCTGGCGCAGCAGCGCGCGGGCGATGGCAATGCGGTGGCGTTCGCCCGCAGACAGGGCAAGGCCGCGTTCGCCGGTGCGGGTATCCAGCCCTTCGGGCAACCGCTGGATCAGCGGGTCAAGTCCTGCGGCGCTGGCGGCTGCCGCGATCTCGCCGCGTGAAGCCTGACCACAAGCGAAGGCGATGTTCTGCGCAATGGTCGCGTTGAACAGGAACGGGGCCTGATCGACCAGCAGCACACGGGTTCGCAGATCGGCCAGCGCAACCTTGCGCAAGTCGATGCCATCAATGGTCACGCGTCCGGCAACCGGATCGTGGAAACGCACCATCAGGTCTGCCAGCGTCGATTTGCCCGCGCCCGATGGGCCGAGGATTGCGGTCATCGATCCTGCCGGGATCGTCAGGTCCACATCGCGCAGCACCGCCTCGCGACCGTGGTCCATCGACACGCCTTCCAGCCGGATTTCGCGCGTCACGGCTGCCAAGGGGAGAGGCGAAGGAGCCTCGCGCACTTCGGGCGCGGTATCGAACAGTTCGAAAATCCGGGCCAGCGCGACCCGCGCGGTGGCAAGGCTGGCGGTCAGGCCCATCAGCGCCTGCACCGGTCCCAGCAGCCGCCCATGATACGTGATGAAAGCCACCAGCGCGCCGATGGTCATCGTGCCGTCGATGATCTGCTTGCCGCCATAGATCATCACCGCCGCGCTCGATGCCGTGACGATCGTGCCAGGCAGTGCGCCGGTCATGAACGAGACGGTCTGCATCCGCAGCATCGTGGCGATGAAGCCGGAATTGGCCTTGCGGAACCGCTCGGCCTCATGCGCTTCGGCGCCCAGTGTGTTCACCGTGCGCATGCCCATGATCGTATCGACCAGCAGGCTGCCGATGTCGGCGCCGCTTTCACGCATCTGGCGCGAAAGATCGGTCATGCGGCGCTGGAAATGGAGGAAGCTGGCCACCGCCAGCGGCACCAGCACGGTGCCGACAAGGAACAGCTTCCAGTCGAGCCACAGCATCATCGCTACGCTGCCGACGAAAAACAGGACATTGCTGACCACCGAGAGCAGCGTATCGCCGACGACGCGCTGCACGTCCGACACGTCGCTGTTAAGGCGCGACATCAGATCGCCCAGCCGGAACGATCCGAAAAAGCGCGGGGACAGCGTCTGCAAATGGCGCAGCAGCGATACGCGCATGTCGAACAGCATCGCCGCGGAAATCGCGACATAGCGATACGATACCAGCGCATTGACCGCAAAGCCGCCAACCGTTGCGCCAACCATCAGTGCGGCGATCTTCAGCAGCATATCCCAGTCGCGCTTGAGCAGCGCCTCATCGATCATCAGCTTGGAGATGAGAGGTTGGGCAAGGGTAAGGCCGGTGGCGATCAGACTGGCAAGCAGCACCGCAACAAGGCGCGGGGCGTAGGGCTTGAGCCACGGCCATAGCCGCAGGTATGTGCTCCACGGTGCGATTTTCGGCGCGGTCATGCCGCCTGTTCCCGCCGCACAAGATCGAAACCGTGCAGGGCAAAGCGCGGTTCGGGCATTGTTGCCAGATGGGCGGTGCACCAGTCATACCCTGCACGGGCAGCGGCGTATTGCTCGCGCCACCAGCGGGCCGGGCCTGCCCCGCCATAGAACGGCAGCGACAATTGCAGGTGACGGCGCATCGCGGCCAGCAGCATCGAATGATAGTGGGTGATCAGCGCGGCAGGGTCTTCGCCCCGCGCCAGAGCGGTAACGACGGCACTGGCCAGGATCGCCTCACGCACGGCCTGCGCAGTGCCGTCGCCGCAGATTGGATCGAAGGCGATGGCGCCAGTGCCCAGCGCCAGCCAGCCTTCGCCCGCGAGCTGTTCCAGCATCCGGGGCGATGTGTCGAAAGTGGCGCTGGCCGTTTTCATCGTTTCGATCAGTGGCGCGATCATCGGCGCT
Source organism: Novosphingobium sp. CECT 9465 (assembly GCF_920987055.1). NCBI lineage: Bacteria > Pseudomonadati > Pseudomonadota > Alphaproteobacteria > Sphingomonadales > Sphingomonadaceae > Novosphingobium > Novosphingobium sp. CECT 9465. Next base: position 3,300,294 of record NZ_CAKLBX010000001.1, on the reverse strand, counting down.
TGTGCTGCAAGAGCCTCCGGTGCGCCACCCACTGCCAGCAGCCACGCGCCGCCGCTGCCATCGGGGATCAGGAACAGCCAGCCATCGGCAACGGATTCGATCCAGCAGGTCGCCGGATCGGCGCTGGCGGACAATTGCACCCGCGCCGTGGCAGAAAGGCGTTCGCCGAAGCGCTGCATGCCGGCAACCGGAAATGGCGCCATGCCGTGCACGGCCATCAGCTTCTCAGGATTGACGGCGGCAGGTAGGTTGCCTGCAAGCGATGCGGTCAGTTCATGAGCGAGATCGTCTTCTGAAACCACCACCGCGCCGTGCGGCATTGCTACCGCCTCGCCCGCTCCCCAGCGCACAACACGGCGTTCGATACGGGGCTTGTCCGCAAACAGACCGGGTTTGCCGAACACATCCCGCAGCAGCACCAGCGCCGGTTCGCTCAGCATGATGACCGGCACCGGACGCCGTGTGCCGGGTTCCACCTCCACGGCAATCCCGGCGTGGCGCAGGAGATGCGTGGCGGTCGCAATCGCCACACCCTTTCCGCGCAAGAGGACGCCGTTCGTCACTGCGTGATGATCATCCCCGCGCCGGTCGTGTCATTGCCCAGATCGATGGTCTTGATGTGCTGCAAGGTCTGCGCATCGTATATCTCGATGTCATAGCTTGCACCGTAGATGTAGAGCATCTTGCCATCGCCCGACATGCCGAACTGGAAGCGGGTGCGGCACGGAAATTCGGCCTTGTTCTTCACCAGATTGGTGGTGAGATCGAGGTGCCAGAATTCGCAGCGCTTGTTGCCCACCTTCTCCTGGGTGACGACGGTCCAGCCTTCTTTCATATCGGCCGAAACCTGCAGGCCCGCCATGCCGCCACCTACCGGAGCAGGTCCGATGGGGCGGAAATCGAAGGCTTTGGCCGCAAGATTGAAGCGACCCACGCCGTAAATCTTGTTGCGGATGTACGGGTCCTGCGCGTTGAACAGCGAGACGTATTCATTGGGATTGCGCAGCGTTTCCACGCCGCCGCCAAAGCTTACGCCTTCGATGCCGGTCGCTTCGGGCTTGGAGAATTCGAGGCGATCCTTGATCTTGAGCGCGGCAGTATCGACCACCAGCACCTTGTCGCGGATCACGAACATGGTCTTGCCATCGGCGGACATCATGTAGTTGGCGCGGCCGCCGCCGTTGCGGACGTCTTCGTCTGGCATGTCGGCAGTGCGCACGACGGCCTTTTTCTGCAGATCGATCACCGCGAACATCATCGGGCTGACAGTGTAGCGATCAGGCAGCTTTTCGAAGCGCTGCATCATCGTGTAGAAATAGCGACCGGCAGGATCAGGAACACCGCCATTGAAGCGGTAGCGCATGGTCGGCGTGTTCAGGCTGAACGAATTGACCACCTTCTTCGTTTTCGTGTCGATCACCTCGATCCCGCTGGTGGTGATCGTGGTGACGTATATCTTCGACTTGTCGTTCGACAGGCGCATCGATGTGGGCAGGCCCGATGCCAGCGTGATGCGGTCCTTCACCGCGCCGGTCGCCTCATCCATCACCAGCATCTTGTCGGGGTAGGACCCCATGAACAGGGTCGAAGCATGCACAGGCGTCGATCCGGCAAGCATAACAGCAACGAAAAGGCCGAGTTTCTTCATGGAAACGTTCTTCCGCTCAAGGTAGTCGGGACAGGTAAGGCGCATCCACACATCACGGGAAGATGATGTCGAGGCTGCGCCAGTCCTTGGCCGCCGTCGCGCAATTGCTGGCCCAGTCGGGCGAGTAATTGACGTGGTCAGGCACCTGCACAGGCCAGAAACAGGTGACGTAGCAATCGTAGATGTCGCGCTCTGCCGGTTGGCACAGCCCCGCCGTGCCGCCGCCCGCATCGACTTCCCAGCCGGGGGAGAACGAAATCGAACAGCCCATCGGGGTGTGCATCGGCTTCTGCTGAAGCGCGATCACGTCCTCGTCGGTCGACGAGATCGTTTCCTCGATCCGCAGGGCCTTCTTGTTGAGTGGCTTCAGGTGCTTCATGACAAGCCCTTTCGTGCAGCAAAGCGTTCAAGAAATTCAGGATTGCGGGCGGCCACGGTGCCGTAGATTTTCAGGCAGGCGTCGGTCCATTCGCGGATCCAGTCGCAATAATGCAGGTTGGCGTGGCCGGTATCGCCGTAGCGCACGAAGGCTTCGTGATGGCACCCGCCCGCGCACAGTGGACGCGCCCAGCATGATGCACATTCGTACTTCGCGCCCACATGGCCGCGCGTGAGGAAATCGCTGCGCTTTTCCTTGTCCAGCCCCGTGGTTACGTGGCCCAGCACATGCGTATCGGCATCGGTAAAGCGGTGGCACGGCGAAAGATCACCCGAAGGGCTGACGCCGACCAGACCCAGCCCCGCGCCGCAGGGGTGCGATTTGTTGGTGCCCTGGATCAGTTCACTGATCGTCTCGGAGACGTTCGAGAACCCATGCATCTCTCCGCGCAGGGCAAAGGCCAGCCATTCCGCCGCCAGCTCGTGGAAGGCCGAAACCACCGTGTCCATGCCATCGCTGTCGAGCGTGTAGGTCTGCTCGCCCGAATCCGTCACCGGCGCGAAGCCGACTTCGTGGAAGCCCAGATCGTCCTTCAGGTGTCGGTAGATGCGGATCACGTCGGTCACGCCTTCGGTCAGCGTCACGCGGGCGGTGATCGCGCGGGTCTTGTGTCCGGCAATCAGCTTGCGCAGGCGCGGCTCCATCACCGCGTAGGAACCCTTGCCGCTCTTGTAGACGCGGCGCTTGTCCTGAAGATCGGGCGGGCCGTCCATCGAAACGGTGACGCCCACCGCCTGATCGGACAGGAACAGGATGATCTCGTCGGTCAGCAGCGTCGCGTTGGTGGTCAGGCTATAGGTCATCCGCTTGCCCACCGCCGCCGAAGCCTCGTTGGCATAGAGCACCACGTCGCGCAGCAGCTTGAAGTTCATCAGCGTTTCGCCGCCAAAGAACGTGATGTGCGGAACCTCGCGTGTCCCCGAACTCTTCAGCAGGAAATCGACCGAGGTCCTGGCCGTCTCCAGCGTCATGTACTTGGGCTTGCCCGCAGGCGTGGCAATCTTGTCCGCGCCGAATTCGTAGCAATACGTGCAGGCCAGGTTGCACTGGTTGGTGACATTCAGCACCAGCGCCTGGAGCGGGTAGTCTTCGGGTGGGGCAGGGGGGGCCAGCGGGGCTTCGCGGATCTCGTCCGAAACGATGCCGCGCACGGCGCGCAGCTCACGGATCAGGTCTTCGGCATCGGCGCGCGAATAGCCTGCCTCCACCAGCGCGCCGACCATCTCGCCATAGGCCATCTGCCTTTCGCCGAGCAGCGCCATGACGCGGGCCGCGCCTTCGTCCAGAGCAAAGATCGCACCTGCCGATGCGAGATAAACGAAGCCTTGGTCTTGAGCATCGAACAGATGAATATCGCCGCGGCGATATTTGGGAACGAGCGCTGTGGTCACTTGGCCACCTCCGGCTGATCCCAGCGCTTGTAGGCAGGGACGGTCACGATCATGAACGCCTTGGCGGTCAGCGGCTTGCCCAGCGCGTCCTTTTCGGACCTGGCCGTGGCAACCACCCAGACTTCGCCGTAATTGTTGCGGCCCCATTTGCGTTCGGGGTTCGGCCCGTCGATGGCCGGGGTGAACAGCGCGGTGGGGCTGAGCGTGCCGACATATTTGGTGTCGTCGTCGTAATAGACGGTCTGGAATTCCTCCATCGCCCAGTTGACGTCGACCGGGCCGAGCGCGAAATCGTCAGCGGTATAGGGCTTGCCATCAAGGCCGCTGTCATAGCCGATCGCATCGAACTGCGCGTAGCCCGGCGTGTGCTTTTCGCTGCCGCCAAGGCGGGCGAGCGAAGTATCGGGCGTGACCTTGAGGTAATCGACCTTCTTGTAGACCGGCAGGGCGGCTGCCAGCACCGATCCGCCAAGGCCGACATCATGCGCGCCGGGCGCGGCATCGGCGGCGACGTCCACGGTCAGCACCGCCTCGGTCGGGCTGGCCGAGACCACCTTGCTGACCACTACGCCCTTGCCCAGATCGATGTCCGAAGGCTTGAGGCCTGCCGGGAAGGCATCGCCCACCAGCTTGAGCGTTGCGCCCTTGGTCCCGGCCTTGAGGGCATAGGGCCAGACCGCGACCACATTTGGTTCCGCAGCGGCCCTGGTCAGCTTCACGTCAAAGCCGAATTCCTTGTAATCACCCCAGAACCAGCGGCCTTGCGCCGATTTGCGATCGGGCGAGAACCACATCGTCTCACGCGTTTCATGATCCTGCGGCGCATCGGGAGAAGCGCCTTCCGGCCCGCTGGATGACGTGCCGCGCCACGAATAGCCGGTATAGACCAATCCCTTGCCCTTGCGGGTCAGGACCGAACCGTCCTTCAGCGATTTCAGCGTGATGGCGGTTGTGTAGTCATCGTCATTGCTGGTGGGGGTAACGATCATCTCACCCACGTAGAGGCCCTTGCCGGGCAGCATGGCGTTGACCAGCCACTTGCCGCCGAGCCGGGCCGATTGCTGGCGCGCAGTCCATCTGGTCCATTCGGGCGTGGTCAGCGGCGCGGTCTTGTTCATGTATTCCAGCGCGACTTCGACAGGCAGCGGCTTTTTCGCTCCGGCGGCGGGCACGGGCTGGGTCGGGTCTTCCACCGGGCGGCGATATTGTGCATCGGCCTGCGAATACATCGCGACGTGAAGGTTGGTCAGCAGGCTCCATTCCGCTTTCGACCGCCGCCATGACAGTGGCTGCGCGAAGGCGTGGCACGATGCGCAGGACTGGCGGATCGTTTCGTTGGGAATGTTGGTCTCGTTGACCATGCGATGCTCGGTCAGGTACATGACCGGCTTCGATTCCTCAGGTGCAAGGCCATGGCTGGCCGAGAGCGCGCGCACCACGGCTTTCGATTCCGATGGCGTTATCGACAGGCCGTTGAGCGCCACCATTCGCTTGATCACTTGCGCCCAGCCTTCGGGCGTGGTGCGCACCCATGAAATGCGCGAGAGGTTGCCCTTCGCATCTGCGGTATGGCAGGTGCCGCATTTTTCGGTAACCACCGCCGAAGTAGCGGGAATACCGGTTTCGGTCTCGACGGGGTTGGAAGGATCGCTGCCTGCCTGCGCCATGACGATCGTGGCGGGCAGGCCGGCAAGGCCGACAAATTGGATAAGACGGTTGCGCAACAGGCGTTTCAGGCGGCGGTCGGCGTCGGTATGGGTAACAGTCTCGGCCAAGCTCATGGTCGCAATTTCCCCCTGAAGTCTGTGCTGCTTTCCAGCGAGTCGAAAGCAGCAGCAGGCCCAAGACTGGACAGGTGTCAAAATTCGGTCAACGCCTTTGTTTGCACCTGCACAAAAAGGCATTTGGCAAAAGGCAATCGCCCCGGTGCCCTGTTTGAGCATATGAATCACGTGGCCGGGCGACAGGGCCATACGCAGTTCGCGCAGGCATCCGGGGCGGCATGGCTATGCCTCGCCATCGCTGGCGAAAGCGTGTCCGCAAAATCGCAAAAGTGCTTTGACCCCCTCGCGCGACTATGCCAAGGCTGCGCGCCGCAGCGCAGGGACCGCCAACCGCGTCACGCCTTGCCAGACATCCGGGACGCCAATCCCCAAGCGGGTGTAGCTCAATGGTAGAGCAGCAGCTTCCCAAGCTGAATACGAGGGTTCGATTCCCTTCACCCGCTCCAAATCTTTGGATTCGTCCAAAGATTTGAAATATCTGTATAAAATTTCCAGATTTTCACCTGTGTAGGTTTTGTGTAGAAAAATTTGCGGATTTACTTGGCGTGCTGGCACTGAGTCCGGCGCTGCTTTCTCTCGCCTCTCACAAATTATTTGCCGGAAGAAGTTCCCCCTGCCTACTGGCCTCGATATGCGCCAGCCAATCCGGCTTGATGGATTCTTCTTCCATCCACGCCCTCACCTGCGCGACCACATCGCCGCCATGGGCGTCAACGGTGCCGATGGGCACGAAGTGCGACCGATAGCCGGTGGCGGTGATGGGAAGAGCAGCACCTTCCGGCGCGATGCTGCGGATTTCCAGATGCTCAATGGCGCTCCAGCGGCGAGGCATATGCACCACGCGGATGGTGATGCCCTGCCATATCAGATTGTAGGTGTGCGATTGCGGCTCCATCTCAACGCCCCGCGAACACATGCACGGCATCCCATGCCGTCTGCACGGTGAACAGGTCGCCGCTCATTTCGGCGTCGCGTGCCATCGCCTGATAGTCGATATAGTAGCGCAGCGATGACGGGATGCTGGTGGTTTCTTCCGTCACTTCCTGCACGTAATCGGCGAGGCTCGCATATGCGCCAAGGTGGCGGTCTTCCGCCGCTTCACGCGCTTCGTCCAAGTCACCGCTGAAATGGTCCAGCAGTGCCGCGCCCAGCGCGCCATGCTCGGCGATGAAGCTGGCCAGTGCGCTGACATGCTCAAAGCTGCTATATTCCTCGATACGGACACCGCCGAACCCTTCATGATCGTGGATGGCCCATTCCTCGGCCCCGGCGATGGGCGATGCAGTCAGCATGACCTTTACCTCGTCGTAAATGGCCCAAGGCTCCTGTGCGGCCTCAATCCACACGCCATGCAGATAGCCGTTATTGTAGGCGGCAAGGCAGGCCACATAGATACGGGGTTGTTCGGTTTGGTTGGTGGTGATGGTTGCTCCCATGACTTTCTCCGTGGGTTTGGGTTTCAGGTGCGATCTGAAACCCTGCCCATGCGGCGAGCATCGGGGGGCAAACGGAGCAAGTGGCTTCGCGGGGAACCGGCTTCACGAAACGCAGTGGAGGAAGCTGGGCGGAAGGCACTTCGCAGTGCGCTGGGGGTGGAACCCCAGCAAAAGGAACACATCGACGCGCTGCATCGCAGCGGCCCTATGCGCGTTCGTGATCGTCACCGGAGGGCGGAAACTGCAAGGCAGGTTCCGCGAGCGCTAGCGAGTAGAGCACAGGCCGCAGGCAACGCCCGACCCGCTGAAAGACTGTGAATGAATTTTAACCACGCTCTTCCCGGCTCATGCCGATCCTGATATGTTCTTTTTCGAAATGTCGGAGGCCCTTATGGATGCCAGCAAATACGCCCGTTCGATTTCGTTGATGTGCCCCACCTGTGGCCACAAGGAATTTGCGTATGACGAGAGCGGTGACGGGCCAGTGCGCTGCACAGGCTGCGACCGCGAGTTTACCCGCGCGGAATTGATCGCCGAGAACGGGGAAGTCATTTCGGGCGAAGTCGAGGCACTAACGCCCGAAGTCTTGAAGGATATGCGCAACGAGCTACGGGATACCCTGAAAAACGCCTTCAAGGGTTCCAAGAATATCCGGTTCACATGACGCCATTACCGGTCACCGTATCTGACATTGCCGCCTTTTCAGCGCTCGCGGTTGCGATCTGGTCGGCAGTGCAAACGGGCCGCTTCAATCGGCGGCAGAATGCGTTTGCCGAAACGGCTGAACGGCTGAATCGGCTGCTGATCGACAAAGAATCCGCCGAGTCGCAGGCCCAGCGCAAGGCGGATGTGGGGGCCAATTTCGTAAAGATCGCCAAGAACGATTACCGGTTGAAGGTTTTCAATCGTGGTCCGGTTGTGGCGCGCAACGTCCGTTTGGAGTTTCTCGCGGGCGGGGAGGTTATGATGGCCAGCGAGTTGAAGCAAAAGCTGCCCATTCCGGCCTTGGAACGGCATCAGACCGTTGAGTTGATGGCTAGCATCAACATGCAATCGCCACGACGTGCCCAGATGCGCATCCACTGGGATGACGATTCCGGGACGTGTTCCCCGTCAGCACCAATGGCACAGATTTGAGGTTGTGATTTAAGGAGTGTTGGGGCTTCGTCGTAGTGACGAAGGAACGAAGATGAAGCCCCAACACTCCTTAAAAAAATCGCCGATGAAGGCCCCTGCCGAGCGGGTGGTGAAGGACATCCGGCGGCAGACCCGTCGGCACTTCTCGGCCGAAGACAAGATCAGGATCGTGCTGGATGGCCTGCGCGGCGAGGACAGCATTGCCGAGCTGTGCCGCAAGGAAGGCATCGCCCAAAGCCTGTATTACACCTGGTCGAAGGAGTTCATGGAAGCGGGCAAGCGTCGCCTGGCTGGCGACACTGCCCGTGCCGCAACCACCGGCGAGGTGCAGGACCTGCGCCGCGAAGCCCGTGCCCTGAAGGAATGCGTTGCCGACCTGACGCTCGAAAACCGTCTGCTCAAAAAAAGTATGATCGCGGATGGGGGCGACGACGAATGAGGTATCCAGCATCGGAGAAGCTCGAGATCATCCGGATCGTCGAGCAATCGCACCTACCAGCCAAGCACACGTTGGACGAGCTCGGCATTGCCCGTCGGACCTTCTACCGCTGGTACGACCGGTTCCTCGAAGGCGGCCCGGAGGCGCTGGAGGATCGGCCATCGACACCGAGCCGGGTGTGGAACCGGATCCCGCCTGACATCCATGATCAGATCATCGAGCTGGCGCTGGGGCAGTCCGAGCTAAGCCCCCGGGAACTGGCGGTGCGTTTTACCGATGAGAGGCGCTACTTCGTGTCGGAAGCCACGGTTTACCGTCTGTTGAAGGCCCACGATCTGATCACCAGCCCGGCCTATGTCGTGATCAAGGCCGCCGATCAGTTCCACACCAAGACCACGCGGGTAAACGAGATGTGGCAGACTGATTTTACCTACTGTGCGCCTCGTCCCGGATGGTCCGGGGTGCATATGACTGGAATGCAAAGGAGAAAGGAGGAACTGAACGAATGCCTTGCCCTCTGCTGTGAGGGGGCATGAGCCCAAGCGGCGGTGACCTGCCGTCAACTGGCAGGGTGACGTAGCCCGCAGGTAAAGGGGATTGAGGCGAAGCCGTTACGCCGAGATGGTCCCCGAGGCTGTAGCGCTGGAAGGTTGAGGAACACGAACCGGTTAATCCGCATCCGAGGGCTGAAATGTCGCCTTCGCCTACACGGCTTAACAGGCGGAATGCTGATGATGGCGCCGGAGACGTATGTCGGCGACATCCGAATGTGGCCGGAAATGTAGCCCGTCCGCATGGAGCCATGGAGAGAATGCAGCCAGGCCATGGCATCGGCATCGACTTGCGGGACGCAAGGACAAGGACTGCGACCGGCAGCCTCCCCAGCGCGCGAAAGTCCAGCATATGAACGAGGGAAGGCATGATGGAATGCCAAGGGAGTTGGCCCCGATGTCCACCGTGCTGGCGGAGTCCCCGTAGTAGTCCGCGACAGGGAAAGCCTGTCACATGGCGAAGGGGGACAGTTCAATCAGCTTGAAGTGCAAACTACCTGACCAAACGAGGTGAAGACCTTTGATAATCAGCGAAATGCAGCACAAGCTCGCGACGTGGGCCGAGAGCGACCAGAACCGCAAGTTCGATCGCCTTCTCCGGCTCATTGCCGATCGGGCGTGGCTTGCCGAGGCGGCTCGGATCGTGCTGGCGTCGAGTGGCGCCAATACGCCGGGCATCGACGGAATGGACAAGCGACGGATGCAGGCCGTACTGGCAGAACAGCTGGCCAGTCTGCGAACGGACTTGCTGACGGGGAGTTATCACCCGCAGCCGGTCAGGCGAATCTATATCCCGAAAGCCAATGGCAAGAAACGACCACTTGGTATCCCGACCCTGAAAGACCGCATCGTCCAGCGCGCGATGCTGATGGCCATGGAGCCGATCTGGGAAAGCGACTTCCATCGCCTCTCCTACGGCTTCAGGCCGGAACGCAGCGTGCATCACGCTGTCCGGACCGTGAAGATACAGTTGCAGGATAGTGGTGCCGGAGCGCGGGGCCGCTGGATCATCGAAGGTGATCTGGCGAGCTACTTCGATACGGTCCACCACCGGCTTCTGCTTCGCTGCGTTCGGCGGCGAATCCGGGATGATCGGTTTGTTGATCTGCTCTGGCGATTCCTGAAGGCGGGCCACGTCGACCGTGGCCTGTTCGTCGCCTCAAGCGAAGGTGTACCGCAAGGCGGCGTGCTGTCGCCGCTCCTGTCCAACATCATGCTCCATGAGTTTGATGCGTGGCTGGAGGCGAAATACCTGAGCGACAAGGCGCGAAAGGATCGCTGGGCATGGAACTTCGGCATCCAGCAGGGGCGCCCCATCACGGTTCGCGAGAACCGGCAATGGAAACCTGCTGTCGCCTACTGCCGTTACGCCGATGACTTCGTTGTCATCGTCAAGGGCACCAAGGCACATGCCGAGGCCATCCGCGAGGAATGCCGGGCCTTTCTGGAAGACGACCTGAAGCTGACGTTGAATATGGACAAGAGCCATATCACCCACGTCGACGACGGGTTCGTGTTCCTCGGGCACCGGATTATCCGCAGGCGGGGATCGAGCGGACGCATGTCCGTGGTCTCAACGATACCCAAGGAGAAGGCCAAGACCTTCGCTCGCCGATTGGTCGAGGCTCTCTCCGGCAATCATGAGGTTGCCGCGGTGGACATGATCGACGGTCTGAACCGCCAGCTGGCGGGATGGGCTGCGTTCTACAGGTTCACCGACTTCACGGCGCGCACATTCCGGCGCATCGACACCGTCGTGTTCTGGAAAATGGCGCACTGGTTGGCGCAGAAGTACCGGTCCCGTATCAAGCCTTTGATGCGTAAATGGTACCGCATGCCGGAAACCGGCCAATCGAAGACGTGGCTGGTCTACGGTCGAAGCAATCAGGGCAATGCCGTCGGCAAGGCGCTGCGACGACTGGTCACAAGCCAGAAGATGCAGTTCCGGTGGCGGAATCCGGAGCGAAATCCCTACATCTATCGGGACGAGCTCCGAAACACCGTCACCTCCCGCTATCGTGATGTCGCCATGGCCTTGGACCAAGGTTGAATAGAGAGCCGTATGCGCTGAAAGGTGCACGTACGGTTCGGGGAGGGGAAGCGCTTATGCGCTTCCTACTCCACTCAAGATCATCGGGTGGGGCTGGATGTACCTGTCGACCGTGCTCGACGACTTCTCGCGCTACATTATCGCCTGGAAACTGTGCACCAACATGCGCGCCGAGGATGTGACCGACACGCTCGACCTGGCCCTTGGCGCATCGGGCTGCGACAGCGCCACGGTGCTGCACAAGCCCAGGCTGTTGTCGGATAATGGCCCCAGCTACATCGCCGGCGAATTGGCTGAATACATTGAGGCCCGGAAGATGAGCCACGTGCGCGGTGCCCCGATGCACCCGCAAACCCAGGGCAAGATCGAGCGCTGGCACCAAACCCTGAAAAACCGCATCCTGCTGGAAAACTACTTTTTGCCCGGCGACCTCGAAGCCCAAATCGAGGCCTTCGTCGAGTACTACAACCACCAGCGTTACCACGAGAGCCTGAACAACGTGACGCCCGCCGATGCCTACTTCGGCAGGGCTCCAGCCATCATCAAACAGCGCGAAAGGATCAAGCGACAGACCATCGAACATCGGCGCTTGCAACACCGCAAGCTCGCCGCCTAACATCAACCCCCAGACGAGGTCCGCACTCCGCTAATTTACGCCGCGAGTTGTGCCGAATGTTCTGACGACGGACACTATCCAATTCCTTCACGCTGACGTTGGCGGCGTTTTCGGTGACGAACGTTTTGGTGGCCTCGATGGGATCGGGATGGGCGGCAAGGAAGGCGTCGATTTCGGCGTCTGACTTTCCTTTGGACCGCATGATATCGCGCAGGTCGTCGCGGCGGCGCTGGTCGAATTTCTCGACCTCGGCGGCGGGCATCTGCTCGCGCAGTTTGGTGAGGTTGGCGGCGAGTTCGTTCATGCGCGGCATGAGTGCGGGGTCGGCACTGCCGCCATGGGCGGCCACATCGGCCATTTGGCCCAAGGCTTCGCCTCCGGCATGGAACTGGCCTTCCGGCGTACCTTTGGCCATTTCTTCGTCATAGCGGCGGCGGCGGTCGGCCTCGCGCTGCGCATAGGCGGCGCGGTCCTCGTCACTGTCGAACTGCAACAGGTGATCGTACTGGCGCAGGTCGTGCATGAAGGCGTTGGCCTGCGCGGCCACGCTCGCCGCAAGCATGGCCCTTTCCGCGCCTTCGGTGGCTTCAGCCCCGGTCGCGGCGGCGCGTCCCAGCTGGGCAGCCACCTGAATCTGGGCGACCATGCCCGCGACACTGCTTTGTAGGGTGGCGAGGCTCGATGCGTCGGCGGTGCCGATCTGGCGTTGAAGCTGGGCGATGGCCTGTAGCTGCGATTGCACCTGGGCGGCGCTGCTGCCGTTGCGCAGCAGATCGGCGATGACGGCTTCAAGATCGGCACGTGGGCCATCTAGCTGCGCCAGTAAAGTGTCGCGCTGGCTCGCCAGCAGGTCAGCCGCCTGCGGTGGCTGAGCAATCTCGGAAACTGTATCTTCGGCGGCTATAGATTACCTGTCTCGCGCGGATGAACTCCTGACAGGGTAACGCAGAAACCGCTAAAATTTGGTTAATAATTGGTTGATGGGCAGATGGCAGGAGTCGGTGGCTCCCGGTTCCTGCCGCGTGAATGGCTCTGGCCTTGGCGCTTCTGGCCGAACGCGCGGGCCGGGAAAGGCGCGGCGCTTCCGTGGCGTTGCCGTGTGCAGCTTGCCCGCCATGGGCGGTGCGAAGGCAGCCTTGCCCAGCCCACTGGAGCGGTCGGCGGAATGCGGGGGCGTCCGTCGCGCAATCCAGCGCGGGGATGAACCGGGAGGAACCCATGACCACGACGACCATCTTGCTTGCCGTCAACAGCATCGCCCAACTGATAGCGGCCTGTGCACAACTCATCGTCGCGTTGCGTTCGATGCGCTGCTAAGAGTATCGCTATGAAAACCGTTCGTGCAGCGTTGTGGCCGGTATTAGAGCGGGCCAAAGCCGAAATCTCGCCAGATATGATGCCTATGCTTTTTGGCCAGTTGGCATCACTCGGCAAAGATAAAACGATGGCCATGCTGGAGTTATGGCGTCCGCTCGGCCTGCACCTTGCACGAACATCGTCCGCGCGTGAACGCAAGAAGTTCATCGAACAGATCGGCGCAGAACAGCCTTATTGGCCGCTATATGCGACCGTCGCATGGACAGCCCGCACGCTGGCGCTCACCGAATATCTTGAACGGGCTGATCTTGCGGCCCAGCCCAAGAAATGGGCAGGCGATCAAGCCTTATTGCTCATGGATGATTTTTATGAGGATGATGCGTGGCTTTGGCCATTTGATGGGGAAGTCCCATGGGAGGAGACTGATGATGACGAGTAACGTCGGCGTCGTGTAGTGAGGGAGAGCCTTCGCCCTTTTCCCCTGATCGCAACTGCTGGGGATCAGGCCAATGGCAAGACGAAGGCACAGGGGCGCTTGAAGCCCGGCGCGCCTATTACCTGTTCCTTCTTGGCCGAATTTCCGACCGGGAAGCACCGGCGGTGCGTCGCTAAATTCGGCAGGAACGCAAGCTCTGTTGCATCGGCCATCGAACTCGACGGCTAGTGCGATGCGCGCTAGCGTTTGGGGCGGCGAGGATTGGTCGTCTGTTTGGCTTTAATGGATTGCACGGATTTGGCCTTTTGCTCCGCCGCATCGATTTCCGCGTTCATCTCGACATGCATGGCATCCCACCCGCCGATGCCCATCAGCACGCGGTCTGCATGTTTGATCGTGTTCACATGCCCGTAATGCTGCTCGATCATTTTGACCGATGTGCCCATTTGCTGGGCAAGAATGTAAACATCTACCCCGGAAGACAGCCGGAGGGTGGCATAGGTGTGGCGGAAGCAATAGGTCGTTCTCGGAATGCCGCTCGGTCCATCGCGCAAGTCGGCATATTTCAGCAATTCCTCGACCGTATCCCGATAGAGCCACTTTGCAGGCTTGCCGTTGATGATCGTGAAAACCGGATCATCCGGCGCGGTTGCTTTGGACAATGCCCGGACCCGATCCAGATAGGTGCTGACACTTGTGGGGGCGATCAGCTTCCGCTCCTTCCCTTTACCCCGCACGAAGATAACAAGAATGTCCTGACCGTCCTTGTCTTTGGCGGCGGTAATGTCCCGCCAGCGCAGGTTCTTCGCTTCGGGCGGACGCATGCCCGTGTTGCACATGATAAGAATGAAATTGTAGCAGACCTGCCGATACCAGACGCCCTGCGGCGTGGTCGCTTCACGCATCCACTTGCGACCACTGTTATAGAGCTTCCGATATTCCTCCAGCGTGAATTCGTCACGCCGACTGGATTTCAGCTTCGGCATGCCTTCAAAGCGATTGCTGGCTGGCACATACTTCTTGCCGATGGCATACCGCATGATCGCTGCAAAAATGCTCATCTCAATGCGGATCGTGGAATCGCTGATGACACTGTTCCGACGCCCCAAGCCGTTCTCCCTACGCCATAGGGGATAGTCGGCCCAGCGATCCTGACCGATCAGATGAATTTGCGTGCTTCCAACATAGGCGTTCAGTGGGCCGTCGATTTTGTTCTTGACGTTCTTGGCGCGGGCTTGGCTGACCTCGCCCACATTCGCCCGCCGCTGTTGTGCATTGGCATACTCTTCCGCAACCTGCGCAAAGGAGCGATTGAACACGGGAAAGTCATATTTCAGGCGATTCCGAATGTCGGAATCGGCTTCCAACGCAAGGTCGCGGGCCGTCTGTCGATCCGAGGTGTGCAGCGAAATCGTTTTGTAGCGATCCTCGTTTTTGATCCTCACCCGGCAGTAGAATTCATCGTGCGCGACATCGCCGCGCCGAAAGATGATAAGGCCCTTTTTCACCTGCTCCTTGTCGAGAATGAAACTCATCTCTTCGCCTTCCGCTGTGCAGGAACTGTGCAGAACGGCATTCTAAGTGTTTGATCTGCCGTGCCTGTGTAGGTTCTGTGTAGGCGATTATAGCAAAAAATATCTTGCCTTTATAGTTGTTTATTACAATCCCCTCACCCGCTCCATTTCACTGACAGGTTGGCGGTTTGGCCAAGGTCGCGTTACGCTGCCCGGAACCATCGAGTCTGTGTGGCTCTTCGCGTCAACGCGCTTCGAGCGTGGTTCGATTCCCTTCACCTCCATTTGAAGGCAAGCGCGACGGAGAGAGGGATCGGTCCGAAGGCACAGCGAGCTGGAGAGGGCACGTCATGGTTCTTCCCCCTCAGCCAATGAAAGGTGAGGCGCGTCGTGCATCGCCGACGGCCTCACGCTTCATGCTGTGCGGTTTAGAAGCGGAACCCCACGCCCGCCGTATATGTTGAAAAGCCCTTTGCCTGGACCGTGCTGAAGATCAGGCGCATCACGTCGCGGAACTGCTTGGGCGTATCTTCACGCCCGCGCAGGCCGAACGAGATCGTGCCTTCGTGGAAGTTGTTGTTGAACAGCTCGTCACCAGCAAATTTGGTGAAGGTATAGCTGGCGCGAACCGAGGTGGCCCGGTCCATGACGCGCATCTTGAGCGGCAGTTCATAGGCCGCGCCATTGCGGAACACCCAGTTCTTGATGTCCGGGTTGAGATTGATGTCGCCCGGCGTCTTCAGTGTCGACGAGTAGCCGACCATATTGCCGATCACCAGTTGGCCGCGCCCAAGCCCGCGGATCACGTAACGGCTGGCGACCGAACCCTGGACGATGTGGCCGACCGAACCCTGATCGCCCGAATAGACAAGACCATAGGATACGCGCGGTTCCAGCGACCAGTTGGACTTGATCGGAACTTCCAGTGCAAGACCGAGCTGGCCGTTGTAGGCCGTGGCGCCCTTGATGCGGGTGAAGCTGAACGGCAGGTCCAGCTTGAGACGTGCGCGGTTGCCTTCGAACACGCGCCAGCCCTTGGCCACGCGACCATCGATCCGGGTAATGTCGAATCGGCCTGCGGAACCGCCGGCAAAGGTGGCGCCGATGATCCACGGATCGCCCGACGAATTGGCACCTGCGGCAGGGTCTGCCTCGACAAGCGAATCGCCCTCGGTCAGGTCAAGCGCGCTGCGCACCATCGAGCCTTGCAGCGAGAACGGATTGCCGACGAGCGGATCGACCGGCGAAAACTGTGCGCGGGCACGGCTGAGGCACTGGAACATCCGCTGTGACGTGGGCGAGCTGTCATCATCGACGGCGGCTGCAAACTGATCGTATGCGGCCTGTCGCGTATTTCCGGTGAAGGAGAAGGTACAGGGAGCACCTGACGCGTCCGTCACCGGCACCGAAACGGCAACGCCATTCGGAGCAACGACAGAATGGGAACTGACGAAGTTCAGCGTCAACGTGCGGCCGTTCGCGGCATAACCTGCGACGACAGGAGCGCCCTGAATATCGAACACGCCATCGATCTGCCCGACCTGCGCATAGAACGTGCCAAGCGTTGGCTGAGCCGGGGTGTTGAGGTAAGCTGCGATTTCGCGGGGATCGAGATAGGTCTCGATATCCTCGATCGTGCTCTGTTCGAAGGATCTTTCGACCTGCGGCAAACCGAAAAGCGGATCTGTAATCCGAATGCCGATTCGAAAATTGTCATCGAGCGCTTCATAGTTGCCATAGTTGACTACGGTTTGCGCACTTGCCTGATCGGCCATGCCAAACGTCGACGCGGCTCCGAAAAGAACCCCACCAAAAATCTTTTTCATTGTTCCCCCGTTTTCTGAAGCGATCCCCTGGGTTCGCCTCTTTTCATTGCGCAACAAAACGCCCGCCCCAAACTGCGGCGGTGCAAAATCAGTGATGCTTTTATGACGACCCTTAATGCGGTGTTAAACCAACCAGGGTCGGACTTCCACTGTTCTTGAAGCCTGATGCAAAAATATCGCAACAAATATGGTGGCTTAAATTCATTCCCATTTCGGTGTCAGGGGACGGAGCAATCAGCGTCGGCTGCGAAACTGCGGATCTGGCTGGCGGCCTGCTGCGCCAGCCATGCGCGCCTTTCGGCAAGATCGCGCGCCGCGACGGCTGCATTGCGCTCCTGCAGCGCGGCCTTGCGCGCAACATCGGCGGCATTGCGTTCGCGAATGGCTTCGCGCGCGGAGGTGATGGCCGCAATCGTCAGCCCGGACAGGATCACCAGCAGAACCGCCGCAGCACTGCTTGCGAAAATCAGGAAGCGCTGGCGCCTGCGCGCTTCGCGCCGGGTGAGTTTGCTGTAACCCACCCCCAGCAAGCCGGCGATCAGCTTGAGCTTGACCGTGGCTCTGGCCGATTTCTGGAGATCTGGTGCCAAAGGCTCCATCGGGCGGTCCCGGTCAAGCGATCCATCCTCGTGCACACCCCAACGCAAGGCCTCAGGAAAACACTCGGCCGCTGGATTGCCGGGCTGACCGTGCGCGATCACAGCCAGGACAGGCGCATCAGGGTGCATCGTCCGAAACGTGCGGATTTCCTTGCCTACCCATTCTGATGCAGCCGCCGCTGGTGAACACACCACGATCAGCGCCTCGGCAGCGGCCAGTGCAGCCTCAAGCTTCGGCCCAAGTTCGGCGGCACCGCCCAGTTCATCGTCATCCCGAAAGATCGGGCGCAGGGCGGTGGGCGAAATGCGCGACGCGTCCACCACGTCACCGGCATCATTGACCACCTCCTGCGTCAGATCGCGCGGAATTCGGTAGGTCTCGATTGCACGGTGCAGCCATTTGGCAACCTTGCGGTCCTGGTGGCTGTAGCTGATAAATGCCGCGTAGCGCATCTGTCGGTTCCAGATTTCGAGCATACTTGTTGAGATGGAACGGCAAGTTCTGCAATGAGTCGGGCGGTAGTCTTCGCACATTACCAGGGGCGTGACGCAATTTTTCGGGAGATTGACGATGTTCAAGGCGATTGTCGGCATGATTGTGGCGTTGTCGATCCCGGTTTCGGCGCTGGCGGGCGAATCGGGCCAGGTGAGTGCTGCACCGTTCGATCCGTTCGCGCAGGCGATGGCCGCGCGCACCGTGGCCGAATATGCCAGGCGAACCAAGGATCCCGCCGCCATGCTGACAGCGGGGCGCATGCTGGCCGAAGTGCCGGTGAGTGGCCCGGCAGAGGTCGATGCGGGGTTTACACCCGCAGCCCTGTTTGCCGAAGCGCGCGGATTTGCATCGGGTGATACCATGCTGTTGCAGCAGATACGCATTGCCGAGACGACCAGCCATCGCGGCGTGCTTTCGTCGAATCTTGGCAGTGGTCTGGTCCGCAGCGTACAACTGGTGAATCCACTGGCCACGTATCAGTTTCGGGTGATGGCCAAGGGCGGCGACCTGCTGCGCATCGGCGCAATCGGCGATCTTGGCACGAGCCTTGTCCTGCGCGTTACCGACAATCGCGGCAGGGTCGCATGTGTTGACGATCAGGGCGATTATGCCCCGGTCTGCCAGACCCGGCCCAGCAGCAACGGGGAATATCGCGTCGATGTGATCAACAAGTCGGCTGCGAAAAGCCGGACGGTGATCCTCAGCAATTGACCTTCAGTTGCCGGTATAAATTTCTGCGATGGAAATGCTGGCGCTTCCCGGTGACTCCGCCAGGATTGCCTTGATTGGCTCAACCAGCTTGCCGAAGCCGCGCTGCCCGTCCAGCGTTTGCAACAGTGCCCTGAACCCGGTCTGATCGGATTCTGAAACGACCGCGACAACATGATCGACGCCGAATGGTTCGATCACTTGCGCCTCGATCAGCGAGAGTGCCCCATCGGGCAGGATTTGCCCGCTGCCATCGGATGGATCGACGGGGAACAGCCGCTGGATCGTGCCATCGGATGCGATATTGAACACGGTGGCATAGGCCCCCGCCTTCAATCCGGCCGTCGATTCCAACCTGACCTTGACTGTCGCGCCCGCGGCATAGCGCGAACCTTCGCGCTGGGGCGAGACTGCAAGCTGGGCGCGGGCTTCGTTGATCATCGGTCGCAGGCTTTCCAGTGCGCTCCATTTATCAAGTACGCCAAGCAGTCTTGCGGTAGAGGTAACCTCTTGTGCAACGACATCGCCCGAACGGCGGACCAGCGCGCCGGTGGCGTAGTCCAGCACGAAATCGGCATCCTGCGCCGACTGCGTAACTTTCCAGGTGGCCGATGGCGAGGAAAGCATCGCTTTCGCGCGCCGGTCCTGCGCAAAGATCGCTGGTATCGGGGCAGGCGTCGGTGGCGCGACGGCGATGTTCGGTGTTGCAAACAGGCGTGTCGCTTCCCTGCCGCTGATGTAGGACGTGCGCGGACGCTGGCGTTGGCCGGTCAGCGCCCGCACCTGCCCGTCGACATAGATCGACATCTCTGCCGCACTGACGGACCCGTCCGCGTCCAGATCGGCCAGCAGCGTCTTCCCATCAGGCCCGTGCTTCGAAAGGCCTTCCTCAAACGCATAAGTCAGCAATCCGCGCGACGGGCCTTCCTCGGTCGGCATGGGCGTTTCCTGTGCGAGCTCCTCATCCTGCGCCGCTGCGATATAGATGAGGTTGGGCAGGTCCTCACGCTCCAGCGATTCGGCGGGGTGCGTACTGTCGCCGGTCTTGTAGTCGAGCACGGCAGGGAATTTCGGTCCCGGCCGCGACACCAGCTGAAGGCTGGAGGAAACGGCGCGCAGGGCAAGCCGGGGCGTGAACCGGTAAGATCGCGGATCGATCGAACGGTGCAATGTTCCCGAATGGCAAGTATCGGCAATCATGAGAATCTGCACTTCCGGCGCTACATAACGTGCGAGCCAATCATAGAAATCCTTGTCGACGATGAAGCGTTCAGGATCCTGGTTATCAGGATCGAATCCCGCCAAAGGCAGGAACTGGTCCTGATCGCCGTCGCGCGTGCCCTTCAATTTCGCTTCGGCCTGCGCACCGTGGCCTGAATAATACAGCAAAATCCAGTCTCCTGGGCGGGACCGCAATCCCATTGCGTGCAGCGCAGTCTCCACGGTCGTCCGGGTGACGCTGTCATCGCGCAGGACGGTGACGTCTGTTGCGCCTTCCTTGCGGACCAAAGTCTCCATTGCCAAAAGATCATTGGCCGGGCCTTCAAGGTCGGGGATGATTGGCGAGTTGAAGCGTGAAACCCCCACAAGAAGAGCGCGCACTTCGGCATGAGCGCTTGTGGACATCATGGCAGACAGGCCAAGAAGAAAGCCTGCCGCGATTTGCCTGCTGCCAACCACGTGGACATCCTTAATTTTTGATTGCAACACCTTTCCCGACGCCATAAGCCCTCTGTCAAGCAAGAAGCAAATTCATTTGTGTTCGTCACATTGGCCATGCGGGAGGAAGAGTTGCCACGTCATCTCACCGGCAGGTCCGACCACGGCAGCCTACTGGTTTGCTCGGCGATGGCCGTTGCCATCTTTTCTGCCCCGGCAAACGCCCAGCAAACCGGCACCGAAGGGCAAGAAGGCAGCGACCGTGCCACGCGCGGCGTTATCATCCTCAAGGCCGAGCCAAAGCCCGCACCGGCACCCGTTCCCACATCCGCCCCACAGCCGCCACCACCACCAACCGTCATGCTCCAGAAATGCGCGCGACCGTTCGCCAAGGCAGACATTCGCACCATGCGGTATGGCGGTGACGCGGCCAGATTTGACCGGGATCTTGCGCGCAAGCTGAACGGCGCAAAGCAGGACGTATCGGTTGATATTTCGGGACCCTGGCCTGCCGAGGGTGATCCTCCGCCCATGATTGGACGTTGGCTTGAAGAGGTGAAGGCTTCGGGCGGCAAGATCATGGCCAACGAATATTGCCGGAAAAGCCGCGGCTTCTTCTCGTTCTTCAACCGGCTGTTTCAAAGCAAGCCGGTCGACCGGTTCGAGGCGGTCAGGCGCTACGATGCCGTCTTGCAGGTCAACGGGGCCGATCAGGCGGTAACGCAGGTGCTGTTTCGCCGCCGCACAGCATCCTGATCATGCTGCGCCGGGTCCTCTTGCTGTTGCTGTCTGCAATCCTGGCGATCGTGCCTGGCGCGGTGGCGCAGGCTGCCAGCGGTGCGCCCCGTCTCGCGCTCGTCATCGCGAATGGGCAATATCGCAATTTCGACAAGCTGGTCGTCACCGCGAATGATGGTGACAGAATGGCCAGCGCTTTGACCGCGACAGGTTTCGTCAACGCGACCGGCAGCGGCGCGGTGCAGGCGTACCGCGATCTCGATCTTGTCCAGATGCGGCAGAAAGTTGCGGAATTTCGCGAAGCGCTGAAATCGGCGGGACCGGAAGCTTTCGGTGTGCTTTATTTTTCGGGACATGGCGCGGCGCTTTCCAGCTACGGCGATCTTGTCCTCCTCCCCATTGACGCTCCGTCGCAACTGAGCAGCGAACACGTCTCGCTTACCCGCGCGCGCCTGACGCGCGAACTGCTGGGGTCCGGGGCGAGAAATATCCTGATCGTGCTGGATATGTGCCGGAACGTCCTCGACGTGCCGCCAGAGGTGGCGCGGGATCCCGCCATGGTTGCGGATGCCGCGCGATCGACAAGCGGCGTCGTCGGAAGCAAGGGCTTGCGCCGGATCGTCCGTGAATCCGATACGGCGCTACGTCCCGATCAAGGCTACCTTGTCGCCTTTTCGACAAGCGCCGATCAGGTCGCGTTCGACAATGGCGCTTTTTCGCGCATCCTTGCCGAAGAAGTGCGGCGGCCCTTGCAGAACATCGCCGACGCGCTGAAACGCACATCGGACCGGGTTGCCGTGGCGGGTCTGAAAGGCGGGAAGACGCTGCAGAAACCCACGTTCGATTATGGATTGCAGGGTAGTCCGCCGTGCTTCGTGTCCTGCGATGCCAACGCGCAGGACCGGTTCTACGATTGTGCGAACTGCCCCTATCTCAAGGCCATTCCGGCAGGCACCGCCGTGATCGGATCCACCGCGAACGAGGCCGGTCGGGGATCGGACGAGCCGGTCCAGCGGCAGGTGACGATCGAGCGACCCTTCGCGATGAGCATCTTCGAAGTCACTGTCAGTGAGTGGGCAGCTTGCGTGCGTGATCGCGCCTGTCGGCCGGTGGCGGACTGGTCCAGGGAAAATCCCAACCCGCTTTTGCCCGCCACAGGCATCAGTTTTGAAGATGCGCAGGCCTATGTCGCCTGGCTTTCCGTGCAATCGGGCCTACCCTATCGCCTGCCGACCGAAGTTGAATGGGAATACGCTGCGCGCGCAAATGCCAGCTCGGTGTTTCCATGGGGCGACGAGATTTCGCCCAGCGATGCCAATTACGATCAGACCGCAAGTTATCGCGGGTCACCCACGTCGCCCTATCGTGGCTATCCCGAAGCTGTTGCGGCCTACCCGCCCAACGCTTTCGGGCTTTACCAGATGGCCGGGAACGCGTGGGAATGGACTGACGGCTGCGCCGATGGCCAATGCAAGGCCCGCATCCTGCGCGGAGGATCATTTCAAAGTACGCCGGGTGAACTGCGCGTGGCGAACCGCCTGACAGTGAACGGCGGGCGCAAGCGCGATGATTCAGGTTTGCGCATCGTGCGCGATCTCAACGCCGACGAGGTGATCCACTGATCGGTGCGGATTGAATGGGGGCAGTTGTGGGGAAAATGTCGTTGATGCAAGTCCGGTTGGCCCGCAGTGCCGGGATGATCGGACTGGCGATCGCTGCATTGGCACAGGTGAGTGCATTGGCGCAGCCCAGTGACGCCGCGCCCGTGTTCATGACTGGCGCAGAGCCGATTGACGCCGACGAATACGACACCTTGCCGAAAGTGGGGCAATTCCGCGCGTTCCTGCCCAAGCAGGTGGATCTGACCCCGTTGTTCCCCAAACCCGGATACCAGGGCGCTCAGCCAAATTGCGTTGCATGGGCCACCGCTTATTCGGCGCACTCGTTCCTTGTCGCGGAAGCGGCGTCTGGAGAGGCACCCACCGCCGATCCCATGAGTCCGGCCTACGTTTACAATCGCCTGCGCAGGCCGGGTTCGGCCTGCGATCGCGCGATCCGTATCGTGGATGCTCTCAAGCTGTTGCAGACCGAAGGCACGGTCACTCTTTCGGAATTTCCCGATGAGATTTCCCGATGCTCGATTCCAGCGCCCGAAGCCCTTATCGGCAAGGCAAAGGCCAATCGACTGTCCGATTGGCGGGCCATAAGCCGATCGAAAAGGGCCGATGGTTCGAAGGTCGTGCTTGACGATATCAAGGGTGCGCTCTCGCGCGGGGAGCCAGTTGTCTTCGCTATGCCGGTCATGGCCGATTTCAAGGCACTGCGCGGTGATACCGTATACCGCCACAACATGCCGGAAAACACGAACTGGCATGCCATGGCCGTGGTCGGATACGACGAAGGGCGGCAGGCGTTCCGCGTCGTCAATTCGTGGGGAACGCATTGGGGTGATGCCGGCTATGCCTGGATCGATTATTCGACCTTCGGGCTGCTGGTCGGCGAAGCCTATGCCATGAAAATGCAGCCGGCGCAGGCCAAGCCTGTGCCGTCACCCACCCCGGTTCCGGTGCCTGTGCCTGTCGATCCCTATCTCACCTTCACCAAGCAGGCAGCGGCTGTCAGTTGCAGCAAGATTTCTTCGTCGCGGACAAACGGCCGCCTTTCGGTCAGCGGTTTCGGCGGCGATGAAACCGAACTTTCGGCCCTTCGCATGGCCGCGACAGCCGTTGACGCCAACGTGCAGTGGAAGGTGGATACTCATCGTTGGCCGCAATGCGAGGCGGAAATCACGCTATCCGACGCGCTGGCGCCGGGTGACGTCAAGATTACGGTTCTTACCGAGAGAGGAAAGCAGCGCGGCGGCAACCCTGTGATGATGAAAGCGGGCGATATCTTTGGAATCACTGCACGGGGCACGGCCAGCCGCCCATGGCTGAGTATCGTCTATCTTCAAGCCGATGGCAGCGCGGTTGAGCTGTATCGCGGCAATGCCGGTGACCAGCCGGTGACGATCGGCCTTGGCGGCAAGCAGGAAACACGCTTTCAGGTCGGCGCGCCCTTTGGCGAAGAAATGATCATCGGGCTTTCGTCTGCCAGGCCGCTGTTTGACCCTTCGACCGCAGACTATGCAACCGAGCGGCAATTCCTTACCGCGCTCCGCACTGTGCTGGCCAAAGGCGAGCCGGGCAGCGTATCAGCAGCGGTGCTGCGACTTCGCACGACCCGATAAGGGTCGATGCGCGCAAGCCTGCCTTGGCGGATTGCGGCGCTCGCCGGAGCGCTTATGCTCGGCGCGGCAGGCCTTGGCGAGGCACACCCCGGTATGACGTGGGGAAGCCTGGCCGCAGGAAGTCTGGGGCTATCCATCGGGATGCTGGCTGACGACCTTGCCTGGCAAGAAGTCCCGCTGGCGCTTGATATCGCGCGGCTCACTGCGCCACTTGCCCTGATCTGGCTCATGGCCGGGTTGCTGCACCATGTGTTGGGAAACCGGTACGCGCTTGCCCGGATGCGGGCGCGGGGGGAACATCTGATTGTGGCGGGGGATGGCGCGCTGGCCCGAATGATCGTCATGGGCGAACTGGCACGACACAAACCCGTGGTGATCCTGGGCAATCGCACCGATGCGCCGTGGATCGGCCCGGCTTTGCGCGATGGCGCTGCGATTTGTCCCGATCTTGCGAAGTGTGGGCTGGAATCGGCGCGCGCTCTGGCCTTCACGGGGCCGGAAGGCGCAGATAACCTCGCTTTGGCCCGCCAGATCGTTGCGGGATTGCATCTTGCGCGACCTGCCGGAAATCCGCTGGAAATCATCGTCAGCATCTCAGGTGATGATAGCCTGCCTGCGGATGCCGAAGACGGAACGATCAATGCACAGGCCCGCGTGCGGCAAGCCATTCTGCCGGACATGGTGGCAAGGCGACTGTTTATCGATCACACCCTTGATGCTTTTCGCTGGAGCGATGTGCAGGACGCCACCGTCTTCGTCATCGGGTTGACGGATGTCACACGCCTCTACATCGCGCGGTTGCTGACCGGGGGGCACTGGCGAGGGGGCAGGAAGGCGAAACTGGTCGTCATCGATAGGGAACCTCGTGCCGCGCAGGCCACCATTGCCGATCGGCACGGGAAGATCGATGCGCTCTCTCCGATCGCATTCGTGCGCTGGGACGGGACGGAGGCGCAAATCGCTCCGCTCGTCACCGAACTCCACCGTACTTATGGCCGGCCCGTCGCTTATATCATCGATGCAGGTCCGGCTGCCGTGCAACGGGAATGGGCGGAGCGCATCGTAAGCATTCATGCGGAGGCAGACATAGCCTTGCCGCCGATTCACGCACGTATTGACGCTGGATCATCCGCCGCACTGTCACACAAGGTCACCCCGTTTGGATATGAAGCGGTGCTGGCTGATCCCGATGCCCTGATGCAGGAACAGCATGACCTGACCGCCCGCGCAATTCACGAATCCTATCTCGAAGGACGGCTTGGCGATGGGGAAAAGATCGGCGCGCGCGATTCTCTGCGTGAATGGGAAGACCTGCCTGAGCGATACCGGGCCGACAATCGCATGGTGGCTGACTGCCATCAACTGAAGTTGCGAGACATCGGCTGCCGCATAGTGTCGCAGAGTGATCGCAGGTTTCCTCCCTTCCGCCTGCGGCAAGACGAGGAAGAGGAACTGGCAAGGGCGGAGCACGACCGCTGGATGGTTGCCAAGGTGGCCGATGGATGGCGGTTCGGGCCGGTGCGCGACGACGCGGAACGGCTGCACCCCGATATCGTGCCGTTTGATGACCTCAGCGAGGCAATCAAGGATCTCGACCGGGAGCAGGTGAGGCTAATCACGAGGATCGTGGCACGGCAGGGCAAAGCCGTTGTTCGCTTGCTGGAAGTTGGCCTGATCCCCGGCGGTGCGCCCTGCCCACGCCTTGCGCCCCTGATCGCTGCGCTGAAAAGCCACTATCCTGACCGTCTGCCGCGTTTTCTGGTAGAAGCGCGTTCAACCGAGGCTATCGCGGCGCTGAAGGACGAGGGCGCGTTGATAGATGTGGTTGCCAGCGGCTTTGCCATACCGGCTTACACATATGACGCGGTCACCGCAGTACCTTTCGGAGGAGAGCTTGAGGTATTGAACAAGAATGCGGACCTGCGCGTCCTGTGTGGCGATGCCGCCGCACCGGATGGCACCCCCGTCATCCGCCTCAACCGTGAAGGAACCATCGTGCAGGCACCATGGCTACCGTGATCGAACCGGTGCGATTTTTGGGCACGGCCTGCTGGCTTGTCTGGCGGGCGGCGCGCGGCATCACCGTCCGCTGCTGGCATGACGATCCGCTCGTCTATGGCGCAACCGCGGTGGCGATCTCGCGATCGGTGTGGCGGCAATTGCCGATGATCGCGGCCATTTCTGCATTGATCGGAGCGTTGACGGGTATCCTCGCGGGACAGGTTCTCAATGTCTACCGCGCCGAGCTTCTTGTTCTGGCGGCGATGACGGAGGCTCTTTTCCGGCAGATCGTGCCTCTTGTGATCGGGATATTCGCCTCCGGCAGTACCGCCGTGGACCTTGCCTCGCGAATAGGTGCGATGCGTCTTGCGAACGAGATTGAGGCGCTGGAGAGCATGGGCAATGACTCGGCGGCTTTCGTGCTCGGCCCCGCGCTGGCGGGTATTGTCCTCGCCGGGCCACCCCATCTCATCGTGGGTGCGGCCGTCTCGCTTCTCGCGGCTGGACTGACAGTCGTGGCGACAGCCAACATCGGCTGGCACGATCTTTACATCCTGACGCTTACGGACCGGAGCGGGGTGGCGCTCCTTGCCGGGCTGGGCAAGGTCATGGTCTATTCCCTGATCGCCTTTGCCGTGGGGGCGGCCATTGGAGCGCAGCCTGTCCGCGTGCCGTCTGACATCGGCGCGCGGGCCGGTCAGGCGTTCAGGACCGGACTGCTTGCAATCCTTGCCGCGGCCACCCTGTGGGAGGCCTTCGCGTGAGCGCAGTTCTCGATCTGAACGCGGTCAGCCTGATCGTATCGGGGCAGCGCCTTCTCGACAATGTGAGCCTGCAGATTGGAAGGGCCGAACGCGTCGCGATCATCGGCGCGAGCGGTGTGGGCAAGTCCATGCTCATGCGTCTTGCGCTTGGCCTGTGCGAACCATTGAGTGGAAGCGCCACATTGTTTGGCGAAGTTCTTGCGACTTGCGATCAACACGCGCGCCGCCGCCTGCGCCGCCAATGCGGGGTCAGCTTTCAGGGTGGCTCGCTCATCCGAGGGCTGACAGTCGACGAAAACCTCTGGCTGGCACTTACCGCCCCTGCCGCCGCAAGGCCCAGGCTGCGGCGCAAACTGGATCGCATCGGCTTCGAATTCGGCATCGATCACCTCTTTGCGACGCCCGTGGATGCGCTGTCGCAAGGGCAGGCGCGGATGGTCGAAATCGCGCGCGCATTCGTTCACGATCCCGAATTTGTCCTGTTGGACGGCCCGCTTGAGGAAATGCCCGCACGGTCCGCATTTCTGGAGAAGCAATTGCAGCGGAACACTGTCATCCGGCCGCGGGCCATGCTGCTGATAACGCAAAACGAAGACGTCGCCTTTCGGGTCTGCGAGCGCGTCTATCGCCTTGAGGAGGGCAGGCTGCTGGCGCAGTCTGCTGGCCGGTCAGCCATCGCCGTGCCCGGTACATCCTGAGCAAACGCCTTCACCGCGACGCCCAGCGCTTCGCCAAAGGCTGCCGCGCGCACGTCCGGGCTTCCAGAGGGGATTGGCGCGCGGCCGCAGTATCGCCTGACAACCACCGGTTTGTCCGCGCGCGCGAACTCGACTTCGAATACCACCGACGCGTGCGTGGCGGGGCCGCTTCGTTCCTCGAACTGCAACAGCGTGGGCGAAAGTCGAATAACGGAGTTGCCCGGCGTCGAAGACCGCATCACGTGCAGCCCCTCCGCCTGGAGCGTGGCAGCCATTGCCTGTTCGAGATATTCAGGAGGGGGCCGGTCCCACATCAGGGTACGTGCCTGTTGCAATGCGCCGCCGGCGCCGACCGAATATGCGTAGCGCTGCTGAGAAATCACGCCCTGCGCGCGCGGGGGTACGAGCTTCACATCGCCTTGTCTGGTGGCGGTGACAGCTTGCACACGCGGGGCAATCAGGCGCAGGACCACCTGTTCGTCCGGCCCTTTGGTCAGAGCACAGGACGAAAGCAGCAGGGCTGCGACCGATAATCCGACCGCAGCGAAGCGGAAGCCGGGACAGGTCATGGCTGCGGCTCCGGCGGATCGCGCAAGTCGCGACCACGCAGGATCGAACCGGGATCGGTGGCGACCTGTTCAGATACCCGGTCGATATTGGCGGACGCACGTTCCAGATTGATACTGGCAGCGACGAGCGAGGCAGAGGCCGCCTCCAGCGTCGCACGTGCCTGACCCGCAGTGCTTGCGCTTTCCTTCAGCAGAGCCGCCACGCTGGCCTGGTTTTCAGCAACCAGCTTCCGCGCCTCGGAAACGGTCGAGTTCACGCCATCGATGTCGATGCTCGCGGCCCGGCCCGAAAACTGCCGGAGATTGGTCAGCGTAACGGCGACATCGCCCTGGCCGGGGCGGAAGCTGCGATCAAGTTGCGTGGCGAGCGAATTCAGCGCCGCTGCCGTTTGCGTTGCATCGTCCATCATTTCGCCCACCTTGCCCTTACCGGCGCCGCCCGTAACTTCGGCCTGCAGGCTCATCACCAGCGTACTGGCCGTGCGCGCGGCAAGCGAGGCCTGTTCGATCGCCCGCGTTGCCGTCTGCACCAGATCCGGCGAACGGCGGCAGCCGGTCAGAGCGGCCTTGCCGAAGGAGGCTGGCGGGGCCAGAGGATGGCATCCCGTTGCCAAGCGCTCTGCCAGACAGGCCTTTGCCGACCGGGCTGCGTTGCCTTCGATTGCTTCGACGGTCATGGTCGGGGCGGTAAGCGGGTTGGCGGCACTGACAGCCACTTGCGAACAGGCGGTTGGACGCCAGAGTTTCGTGACGCTCAGGACGACAAGAAACTGGCGGGTGACAGGATCCAGCTTGACGGAGCGCACTTCGCCGACACGTGCGCCGCGGAAGTTGATGGTCGTTCCGGGTTGAACCCCGGCCACATCATCAAGCAGCGTCACATAATCGCGATTGCGGAAGAACGGGTCCGGCAGGAAGGTAAGCACAAGAACCATTCCGAGCGCGACGAGGCACACGATGATGCCAACCCTGATCTGAACGCCCGCGTTCGGTTCCACTGGCTCCCCCCAATCGGTTGAACATTCAGGCAGTTCAGCTGCTTGTCAAGCTTGCAACGGCCGTGCGCAATATCTGCGCTGTCCCGGTGCCGGACGGACATATCGCTTCGATCGGGATCGCTTCGCGCGGGTCGATCACCACGACCGGAATTTCGCGGTCAATCGCTTCGGCGATGATCTGGGCCGCCCCGCCCCGCCCCCGCGCGGGGGCCTTGTCCCACACCGCGAACAGCATATCGCAGCGATCGAGAATTGCCCGCCCGGCGCGTTCGTAACCTTCGGTTCCGTCATCGCCTTGGGCACGGGCGGGCTGCAAGTATGACTGGCTTCGTGCTCGTTCCAGTTGGGCGAAGAAGGCGGTCAGTTCCGCCGCGTTCTCGAAATCGCGGGCAAAGTCATCGCGTGGGAAGGGCAGGATCGCATCAAGCCTCCAGCCAAGGTCAAGCGCGGCCCAACCGGCGATCCGGTCCGCGCCATCTGCAAAGTTCGTCAGAAGTGCCAATTCGGACTTGCCGTTTGCTTTCGCAGAGGCATCTATGGCTTGGAACAGGCTTGCGATCCTGTGCTCCAGCAACATCAGGTCGCATCCGGCAAGCCTATGCAGCCGGTGGCCGGTCACACCGATGGCAAATGTATCGGATAGGCCGCTCATGTCTATGCCTGTCAGGTCCGTTCCGTGTTTGAGGAGCGCCGTGCAAATTGCGGGCCGGACATTGCGGCCCCGCGGCCAACCAGCCTTGAACTGCCACCCGAAAGCCCCCGATAATTCCGTATTGCGTCAGGTGGCCCATGCCGACAAGGGCCAGCGTATCGACGATCGGGGAAACACCGTTCCGGCTCAAGCCGGGCCAAAGGAGGAGCAGGTGGCAAAAGGTGGGGGCGCGGCGAATTTTCATCGTTATGTTACAAGCTGAAAATGCTGCGGCGCGGGCATGAATGCGAGAATTTTGTTGCAATGCAGCAGCAATGAGTTTGTCTATCGCCATGATCAAAGCAGCTCTGCATCACCTGACCCGCTACAGCTATGACCGGCCTGTCTCGCTCGGCCCGCAACTGGTACGGCTGCGTCCCGCTCCGCACGGACGAACCGAAGTTCCCAATTATTCGCTGAAGATCAGTCCGGCCGGGCACTTCATAAATTGGCAGCAGGATCCGCATGGCAACTGGCAGGCCCGGATCGTGTTTCCCGATCCGGTCGATCATTTCCAGATCGAAGTGGATCTGCTGGCTGAACTGGCCATTATCAATCCCTTCGATTTCTTCGTCGATCCTTACGCCGAAGAAGTGCCGTTCACGTACGAGGCCGACCTCAAGGAAGATCTTGCCGCTTACTTCGAACTGGAGCCACAGGGACCGTTGTTTGAAGCTCTGGTGGCCGACTGGGCCGGATACGCCGGGCGCTCGATAGATTTTCTGGTCGCGCTCAATACCGCATTGCAGCAACGGGTTGGCTACGTCATCCGCATGGAACCGGGCGTCCAGGCGCCCGAAGAGACCTTGAGCCTGGGTACGGGATCGTGCCGGGACAGCACATGGCTGCAAGTCCAGCTTCTGCGCCGTCTTGGTTATGCGGCAAGGTTCGTTTCGGGCTATCTCATCCAGATGAAGGCGGATATCGAGGCTATCGACGGGCCCAAGGGACCGGACGCCGACTTTACCGATCTGCACGCATGGACCGAAGTCTATCTGCCCGGCGCGGGATGGGTCGGGCTTGATCCGACATCCGGCCTGTTCGCGGGTGAGGGCCATATCCCGCTCGCCGCCACCCCGCATTACCGTTCGGCCGCGCCGATCAGCGGGCTGGCGGCACCGGCCATGGTCAATTTCCACTTCGAGATGGACATCACCCGCATCAAGGAAGCGGTGCGGATCACCAAACCCTTCACCGATGAACGCTGGTCGTCGCTGCTCGCGCTGGGGGAGCAGGTCGATGCCGATCTGGTGGCCAACGATGTCCGCCTGACCACGGGCGGAGAGCCGACGTTCATTGCCGATGGCGATTTTGAAGCGGGCGAATGGAACGCCGATGCCGTCGGGCCGACCAAGGCGGCCTATGCCGACCGCCTGATTCGCCGTCTGCGCGATGAACTGGCGCCCGGTGCCTTGCTTCATCATGGTCAGGGAAAATGGTATCCGGGCGAAAGCCTGCCGCGCTGGGGCTATTCGATTTACTGGCGCAAGGACGGTGTGCCTTTGTGGCGCGATGCCTCGCTCATCGCCGGAAATGCCGCAAACAGCGATTCGGCGCTTGCCCCGCAAGGGCCGATCGATGCGAAAGTTGCCGAGAATTTCATCCATGCGGCAGCCGATGGCTTCGGGCTTGACCACGAATTCATCCACACGGTCTATGAAGATCCGGTCGCATGGATTGTGAAGGAGGCCGAGCTTCCCGGCAATACCAGCCCCCATGATCCCAAGCTTGAAGATCCTGAAGAACGAACGCGGATCATGCGCACGTTCCAGCGCGGGCTGTCCCGTCCGGTGGGATATGTCCTGCCGATCCAGCGCTGGAACGCAGCACCGGCCAAGGCATCGCGCTGGAAGAGCGAGAAGTGGCAAGTCCGTCGCGGTGCGCTGTTCGCCGTGCCGGGTGACAGTGCGCTGGGGTATCGGCTGCCTCTCGGATCGCTGCCCTACGTGCCACCTTCGGACTATCCGTACATCCACCCCCGCGATACGGCTGAACCGCGCGGACCTCTGGCTGATTATCGCCAGCAGCGGATCGAACAAGGCTCCGGCTCGCATGAAGCCACGACGCCGACCGACAGCGAGCACAGGCAGCGTGCCCAGATCGTCACCCCGGCCGACGGCGCGCAGCAGGAACGGCAGGAGCAGGAGATCATCGAAGGCGCGGTACGCACCGCGCTGACGATCGAACCGCGCGGCGATCATCTTTCGGTCTTCATCCCGCCGGTCGAGGCCCTTGAAGACTTTCTCGACATGGTTGCCGAAATCGAACTGACCGCCGAACGGCTGGCCATCCCGGTACGGATCGAAGGCTATCCCCCGCCACCCGACCCACGTCTCACCGTGCTAAAGATCACGCCGGATCCGGGGGTGATCGAGGTCAACGTGCAGCCGGCGACGAGCTGGGGCGAGGCTGTCGAAATCACCGAGACGCTTTATCGTCTGGCACGCGAAGAAGGCCTGACCGCTGACAAGTTCATGGTCGATGGCCGCTCCATCGGAACGGGCGGCGGCAATCATCTGGTGCTTGGCGGACCCAGCATGCCGGATTCGCCCTTTATCCGCCGCCCCGACCTGTTGAAGAGCTTCGTGCTGTACTGGCAGCGCCATCCTTCGCTCAGCTACCTGTTCTCCGGCTTGTTCATAGGTCCCACCAGTCAGGCGCCACGGATCGACGAGGCACGTCACGACAGTCTCTACGAACTGGAAGTTGCTCTCGCGCAGGTGCCCCCGCGCAGCGAGGAGCAACCGCGTCCGTGGGTTGTCGACCGGCTGTTCCGCAACCTGCTGGTCGATGTTACGGGCAATACCCATCGCACCGAAATCTGCATCGACAAGCTGTTCTCGCCCGACGGTCCGACCGGACGGCTGGGCCTTGTCGAATTTCGCGGGTTCGAGATGCCGCCCGAAGCGAAGATGTCGCTTGCCCAGCAATTGCTGCTGCGCGCGCTCACGGCTTGGTTCTGGCGTGAACCGCAAGGTGGCAGTCTGGTCCGTTGGGGCACGGCCCTGCACGACCGTTTCATGCTGCCCCATGCCGTGTGGAGCGATTTTCTTGGCGTGCTGGCGGATTTGCGCGGTGCCGGTTACGATTTCGATCCGGCATGGTTCGAAGCGCAGCGCCAGTTCCGCTTCCCCATCCACGGCGAAGTCGCAGGCGGCGGCGTCACGCTGGAAATCAGCCACGCTCTTGAACCATGGAATGTGCTGGGCGAAACCGGAGCGATTGGTGGCACCGTGCGCTATGTCGACAGTTCGACCGAACGCCTTCAGGTCCGCGCTGCCGGGATGGTCACAGGTCGTCACATCATCACGTGCAACGGCCGCCGCGTTCCTCTCAGCCCCACCGGGGTGGCCGGAGAAGGCTTTGGTGGGGTGCGTTACAAGGCCTGGAATCCGGCCAACTGCCTGCACCCGATGATGAAGGCCCATGCCCCGCTGACTTTCGACATTCTCGATACCTGGAACGGGCGGTCGCTGGGCGGATGTGTCTATCATGTGGCACATCCCGGCGGGCGGTCTTATGATGACGTCCCGGTCAATGCCTATGAGGCCGAATCGCGGCGACGGGCGCGATTCGTCAATCATGGTCATTCGCCGGGGCCTCTTGCAATGCCGGCAGAGGAAATGCCTGGAGAGTTTCCGATGACCCTAGACTTGCGCCGTCCGCCTGCATTCTGATGAGCGTCGTGGGGGAATCCACTCGCCGTGCGAATGAAGTCGACACGCCATTGCGGGATTATGCCGTCGAGCAGCCGGGAGCAGACCTGTTCGCCAGTGCCGAACCGGCGGTTGTGGCGAAGTGGCACGCGCTGGCCGAAGGCCTGAGAGAGCTTAGCCCGGACAACGTGGCGCAGTTGCATGAGCAGGTGGCGCGCGAGATCCAGGAACTTGGGCTGACGTATCGCATGACCGGCGAGGCCGAAGAACGGCCGTGGCCACTCAATCCCATGCCGTTGCTGATCGGCAGCCGTGAATGGCTGCTGGTCGAACGCGGCCTGATCCAGCGCGCCGGTCTTCTGGAACGGATCGTTGCCGATATCTACGGTTCGCAGCAATTGGTGGCCGACGGGGATCTGCCCGCGTCCATGGTTGCGGGCAGCCCCCATTTTGCCCACGAGATGATCGGTTCGAAGCCGCCGGGTGGCCATTTCATCCACGTCTATGCTGTCGATCTTGCGCGCGGTCCCAGCGGCGAATGGAGGGTCCTGTCCGATCGCCTGCGGTTTGCGACAGGCATCGGATATGCTCTTGAAAACCGCCTGGCCCTGTCGCGCAGCACCGGATCGATCCTGTCGCAGATCAACGCCCGGCGACTGGCCCGGTTCTACCGGGTGCTGCGCCAGGGCATCGCCGCCGATTGCCAGCGCGATGATCCGCGCATCGCCTTGCTCAGCCCCGGCGGCTTCAACCAGAGCTACCCGGAACAGGCGCATCTGGCGCGTTACCTTGGCCTGCCCCTGGTCGAAGGGCGCGACCTCACGGTCAGCGACGCGAAACTCTATGTGCGCACGATCGCCGGTCCCAAACGGATCGACGCCTTGTGGAACTGGATCGATACACCCCTGCTCGATCCGCTCACGTTCAATGCGGATTCGCATATCGGTGTGCCCGGACTTTCAGAAGCGTGGTCGAAGGGCGGACTGAGCGTCGCCAACTGGCCAGGCGTCGGTGTGCTTGAAGCGCGGGCCTTTTCTGCGTTCATGCCGCGCCTTGCTACGAAGCTGATCGGCGAACCGCTGCTGCTTCCCAACATGGCGACATGGTGGTGTGGGCAGGCTCCTGAAGCAGACAGCGTACGGAGGAACCTCGATGGTCTCGTCATCAGTTCATCCTTCGGGACGCCGGTGGAATGCCTGCCCGACGGGCGCAGCCGTCTTGGCGCCAGCTTCGATGCGCAGGAGCGTGAGGCGCTGCTGGCCGATCTGGAGCGGCGGCCGATGGACTATTGCGGCCAGGAGATCGTTCGCCTGTCCACCACGCCCGCGTTGATCGGGAGCAGGCTGGAGCCGCGGCCGTTCACCCTGCGCGCCTTTGTCGTGCGCGGGCCGGATGGCGCGTGGGAGGTCATGCCGGGTGGCTTTGCCCGGCTTTCGTCATCCGGGAATCTGCGCACGTCATTGATGGATGAAAATGATCGGTCGGCGGATGTCTGCGTCGTCGACGATCTGCCGGTCAAGCAGGAAAGCCTGTTGGGCAATGCTGAAAGTTCGGCGATCAAGCGTGGCGGCGGCATTCTTTCCAGCCAGGCTGCGGACAACCTCTACTGGTTCAGCCGCTATGTCGAACGTGCGGAAATGACGGTCCGCATATTGAAGAGCCTGCTCGGCAGTTCGATCGAGGCAGATGGCGGCGCGGCGCGGGGCAAGGTCACGCTGGACCGGCTGGTGAATCTGCTGATCCTGTGGGGCGCAATTGCATCCAAGGATGCCGCGATGCCCCTTTCGGACATCTGCCGCAGCGCCTTCGGAGATGAAAAGCCTGCGGGAAGTGTGCGCGCCATCATGAAACGCTGCCGCCGTATCAGCGGCGATCTGCGCGATCGGTTGGCGACGGATGTTGGCCGGATCGCGCGGCAACCTTTGCCCGTGTTCGAAGCCGGGCAGGTTGAGACGATGCTCAAGTCGTTCAACGAGATGATCGCGCGGTTCAGTGCGCTGGCCGGTCTCGCTGCCGAGAACATGGTGCGTGGGCCATCCTGGCGCTTCCTGCAGATCGGTCGGCGGATGGAGCGCGCCACCAATCTGTGCCGGATAGCCCGCCAATTGTCGTCGGCCGAATGCGAACAGGATGATCTGGGCATCCTGCTGGACCTGTGCGACAGCCAGATTGTCTACCGCGCCCGCTACCTTGTCGGTCTGGCGCGCGAACCGGTTCTGGATCTTGTTCTGCTCGATCCCAACAACCCCCGTTCACTGGCGTTTCAGCTGATCGAACTGGAGCAGCACCTTTCGGCGTTGCCGACGTTGCTTGACGATGGGCTGCCCGAACGCCCGTTGCTTGAAATTCGC
Organism: Novosphingobium sp. CECT 9465; assembly: GCF_920987055.1. Classification (NCBI taxonomy): domain Bacteria; kingdom Pseudomonadati; phylum Pseudomonadota; class Alphaproteobacteria; order Sphingomonadales; family Sphingomonadaceae; genus Novosphingobium; species Novosphingobium sp. CECT 9465. Next base: position 3,264,553 of record NZ_CAKLBX010000001.1, on the reverse strand, counting down.
GCGATCGTTGCGGATTTGCGCGCCATGGAAGCAAACGGACTGGCCGATGACCGGCTGCACGACATGGAAAAGCGGTTGCTCGGCCTGTCCGATGCAGTTTCGCAACGCTATTTCCTTCAGTACGAAAAAGCAGCGGCGGTGGAACAAAGCAGCTTTCTGGCATGATCTACGAAGTTCGACACGTTACCGAGATTCGCTATTCCTCGATTATTCGGCAAGCGCGTTTCAACTTGCGCTTGAAGCCGGCGGTATGGCCCGGCCAGATCCTGACAGACTATCGCCTTGTGATCCGTCCCGCCCCGGCGACAATCGTCGAAGAGTCCGGTCCCTTCGTGGTCAACAACAGCCGGATCGTGTTGAAGGAACCGATTTCCCAGCTCAGCATCGAGAGCGATTTCGTGATCGACAATTCGGGAATCGCCAAAGTTGGCGCAAACCTGGGACCAACGGTCGATCAGGTACGCAGCGCCGCGCTACTGCTCCGTGATTTGTCGGAATACGGCCCCGCGCGGTATCTGTTCTCGACCCGAATGGTGCATCCAGAGCCTGAAATAGCATCATGGGCCAGGGCGTTCATTAACGGAAGCCAGCCTGTGGTGGCGGCCGGGATTGCCTTGATGCAGGCGATTTATGCCGAATTCAGGTTCGACGGCAAGGCAACGCGGGTCGATACTCCACCCATCGAGGCATTTCGGAAAAAGCGTGGGGTTTGTCAGGACTTTGCGCAGATCATGATCATTGCCTTTCGTGCCCACGGAATTCCTGCGGCTTACGTCAGTGGCTATCTGCGAACGAACCCGCCACCCGGCTCCCGGCGGCTGATCGGAGCAGACGCAAGCCATGCCTGGGTGAATCTGTGGTGCGGGCAGGAACTTGGCTGGGTAGGCTTCGATCCCACGAACAACGTTGTGGCCCACCATGATCACATCTTCACGGCGATGGGCAGGGACTATGCCGATGTCGCTCCGATCGACGGCGTTTTCCACGGACAGTCAGGACAGCAGCTGAAAGTTTCGGTCGATGTCAGCCCGCTCTAACGCCGGTTGATCTGGGGGAAACGCGGAAATTTCGGCATGCCGGAAACGAAACGCCGTGTCGCAGGTTCTCGTCGCGAAAGCCCTGGTGCCCGCAGGCTGCTTCACCCGGAAGGAATATCCCTCGTGAGTCTTCACATCCATGTGCAGCTTGACTACTGGTTCGAGCGCACCTGCGACGTACTGCTTCAGCTGGAAGCGGCAGCAATTCCAGAGCAGACGATCGAGAATGCCCATATCACGATTACACCGGGCGAGCATTTTGCGCGCGTTCCGGCGCAGGACAACATTGGCGAACGTATCTGGCTGCGCATGCAGGGCCAATGCCTTGTCGATTATCGCGCGGATGTGACGATCAACCGCATTCTCGATAGTTGTGAGGATTTGCCCGCAGTCCCCCCGCATCAGTTGCCCGGCGAAACCGTCCAGTACCTTTTCCCATCGCGCTACTGTCCCTCCAATCAATTCCTCGCGTTTGTCGAAGATACATTCGGCATGCTGGAAGGCGGGGCCAAGATCGTGGCGATCCGGGACTGGATTTCGAACCATCTTGCCTATGTGCCTGGGGCCAGCAACGCAGAAACCACTGCTGTCGACACATTCCACAGCGGGCAGGGCATATGCCGCGATTACGCGCACCTGATGATCACGCTGGCCCGCGCGGCCGGAATTCCCGCCCGGATCGCCAGTGTATATGCTCTTGGCGTCACACCGCCGGACTTCCACGCCGTTGCCGAGATATTTATTGGCGGCACATGGCATCTGGTTGATTCGACCGGAATGGCCAAGGAAAGCGACATGGCCAAGATCGGGATCGGGCGCGATGCCGCGGACGTGGCTTTCCTGACGGCGTTCGGACCGATGGTCATGAACAGCCAAAGCGTGTCGGTGGAGGCGGGCGTCCCCCAATCATCCGCGGCCTGAACAAGGATCGTCCGACACGGTATCGGCTGTTGGCAGGCTGACACTTTGGCGAACGCGCGCTATGGGGCGAGCATGAATATCCCCCATCGCCTGTCGCACGACCCGGTTACCGTGGCCGCGCTGTACCGCTTTACCCGCTTTGACGATTGCGCGGCCTTGCGTGACCCGCTTGACCGCATGTGCCGCGACTATGGGGTGCGCGGCACCTTGCTGCTGGCGCGCGAAGGCATCAACGGCACGATTGCGGGTACGCCCGAAGGTGTTGCGGCGGTCCTCAGCCATATCCGCGCTTTGCCTGATTGCGCCGAGGTGGACGTGAAGCTCTCCAGCGCCGCCACGATGCCGTTCCACCGGATGAAAGTGCGCCTCAAGCGGGAAATCGTGACGATGGGCGAGCCGGACATCGATCCGCGTGCCAGCGTGGGCACTTATGTCGACCCGCAGGACTGGAACGCGCTTATCGCTGATCCCGGCACGATCGTGATTGATACGCGCAACGATTATGAAGTGGCAGTCGGCACGTTCGAACGCGCGATCGACCCGAAGACCGCCAGCTTCCGCGATTTTCCCGCATGGTTCCGGCAAGAGCGCGAACGCCTGCTGGGCGAAGGCAAGCCGCCGAAAGTGGCGATGTTCTGCACCGGGGGCATCCGTTGCGAAAAATCGACCGCATTCCTCAAGCAGGAAGGCATCGACGAGGTCTATCACCTCAAGGGCGGCATTCTGAAATATCTGGAAACCGTACCGGAAGAAACCAGCCTGTGGCGCGGCGAATGCTTCGTGTTCGATCAGCGGGTGACGGTGGGCCACGGCCTTGTCGAAGGATCGCACAGCTTGTGCTTTTGCTGCCGCCGCCCGGTCAGTCCCGAAGGCCGCCGCTCCCCGCTGTACGAAGAGGGGGTGAGTTGCCCTGCCTGCCATGGTGAACGGACGGCGCAGCAGCGCGCATCGGCACGGGAACGCCATCGGCAGGAAGCGCTCGCCTCGCGCCGTGGCCTGGCCCATGTCGGCGCGGTTCTTTCGGCAGCGGACGCGGACGGCTGACCCGCGCGTCTTCTATTTTTCGCCGCGCCGCGCATCGAAGGCGAAAGAAATCTTCACGGGACCGGCGATCTGGCCCGTGTCTGCCCATTGCCCCTTGCCAACGCCGAACGCGGTACGATCCAGGGTTGTGCTGCCTTCGGCGCGAGCCTTGTTCCCGGCAACTTTCAGCCCGAATGCAAGGCTTAGCGGGCGCTTTACGCCATTGATCGCCAGCGTTCCGGCAGCCACGAACCGGCCCGGCCCGCTGGGCCTGATCGAAGTGGAGCGAAATTGCGCCGTCGCGGTTCCGGTGCCCAAGAAGTCCTCGCCCTTCAGCATGGTATCGCGCGTGTCGTCACCGCTCGATACCGAGAGCAGCGGGATGCGCACAGCGATCGATCCGGTCTCCGGCTGCGCGGGATCAAACACGATGTCGGCGCTCCAGCCGCCGAAGGTGCCGTCCACCGTTTCGCCGTTGACGGTGGCCTGAAAAGCCAGTGTGCCGCCCGGCAGCACTTGCCAGCCCGGAGGAGCGCTCTCTTCTTCGGCCGGGGCGGAGGCGCTGGTGTTGCCGGCAGACGCGGACGGTTCGGGCGCGGCTTGCGTGGCCGCAGCTTCGTCAGGCGCCGCAATGCTGGACGGCGGCAGCGGCATGACCGGCACTGGCGCTCGCGCGGTATAGATCAGCCATGGAAGCGCGAACGCCACCCCCAGGGCAGCAGCAGCGGCAATGCCCCAGCCAAGGCCGGCACGTGCGGGGCGGGCTGCTGGAAGCATGCGCCCCAGTACGTTCGGCTCTGCCTGGCGGCCCAGATGGTGGCGTAGCGCGCCCGCCACATGCAGCACGATCAACGCCGCGCCGACCACGCCGAGCAGGCTGTGCACGTTTTCCGCAGGTTCATGCCAGCCCGCGCCCAGCGGCAGATGCGGCCATGGCACCGTGCCGAACAGCCGTGTCGGCAGCGAAATCTTCGCGGTCGAGACCAGTGCCCATCCGGTCAGCGGGCCGCCCAGCATGAAGACATAAAGCCCGCCGTGAACGACCGATGCCAGCATTCCGCCCCATCCGCCCGCTGCCGCCGTCGGGCGGGGCGCCGTGAAGCGCACGATAACGCGGGCAAGGCTCAACATCAGGATCAGGATGCCGATGCTCTTGTGCAACTGGAACGGCGCGTACATTGCACCGGCATTCTCCAGATCGACCATGCGCCAGCCAAGCCCCAGCTGGAACGCCAGCAACGCCGCGATGGTCCAGTGCAGGGCAATCGCGGTGTTTGAATAGCGCTGTTCCGTCATCCCTTGCTCCTGCCTTGTCGCTGGCAGACGATGGTAGCAAAGCGGATTCAATGCAATTGCGGACAATGCATGGGCACGGGCACGGGCAGGGATACAAGCAAGGATACGAACAAAGGCGGACCTGTGTTTTGGCAGGGGTTGCGCGAAGCATGGCTTGCCTTCAAAACGCGTTTCTGCGGGCGCGATGCGACCTGCTTCAAGGGGATTTGAGATGAAGACCGTGCTCAAGGTCAACGGGCAGGCCCGCGAGGTCGACGCGCCTGGACAAAAGCCGCTGCTGTGGGTCCTGCGCGAGGACATCGGCTATGTCGGCCCAAAGTTCGGTTGCGGGCAGGGCCTGTGCGGTGCCTGTACGGTATTGATGGATGGTCAGGCGATCCGCGCCTGCATCACTCCGCTGGATTCGGTTGGAACGGCTGCGATCACAACGATCGAAGGCGTTGCTGCCAGCCCTGTCGGCAAGACGGTGAGCGAAGCCTGGATCGATCTTGACGTGCCCCAGTGCGGTTATTGCCAGGCCGGACAGATCATGAGTGCGGTAGCGCTGCTTGAGAGCAATCCGGCGCCGAAAGACGACGAGATCGATGCAGCCATGGCCGGAAACCTGTGCCGTTGCAGCACCTATCACCGGATTCGTGATGCCATAAAGAAGGCATCGGGCCAGAAAGTTTCAGGAGGCGCGAATGTCTGATCGGGCAATCCTGGCGGGCAACCGTCGCTTCGTGCTCAAGGCCATGCTCGCCACGGGCGGCGCGCTGGCGTTCGACATCGAATTCGCAGCGGCGCAAGGCAAGATGGCCGCAAGCGCTTCAACCGGGCTGAATGCATACGTCCGCATCAACGCCGATGGCAGCGTGACGATCACCTCCAAGAACCCGGAAATAGGTCAGGGCGTCAAAGCCATGATGCCGATGCTGATTGCCGAAGAACTCGATGTGGCATGGTCTGCCGTGCGTATCGATCAGGCGGTGGCCGATCAGGCGCGTTTCGGCGAACAATTCGCCGGTGGCAGCATGTCCACGCCGATGAACTGGATGCCGATGCGGCAGGCCGGGGCTACCGCCAGGGCGATGATTGTTGCGGCGGCGGCAAAACAGTGGCGTGTTCCGGTTGCAGAGCTGTCGACCGCCAAGGGCGAAGTAATCCACACCGCATCGGGCCGTCGCGCCCCTTACGCCGCGCTGGCGCAGGCGGCGGCGAAGGAAGCTGTGCCTGACGCATCGGCGCTGACGCTGAAGGACCCGGCCAGGTTCTCGATCATCGGTCAGCCCGTGCGCGGGCCGGATACCCCGGCCATCGTGGCGGGCAAGCCGCTGTTCGGTGTCGATACGGTTTTGCCCGGCATGATTCATGCCGCGCTGTTGACGGCGCCAGTGCGCGGGGCCACGCTCAAGAGCCATGATGCAGCCAAGGCGCTGAGCTTGCCCGGTGTGCGCAAGGTCGTGGCGCTGCGCCAGCTTGGCCATGATGATGCCCTGGTCGATGCGCTGGCCATCGTGGCGGACAGCTGGTGGACCGCCAGCGAGGCGCGCAAGCTGGTTATGGTCGAGTGGGACAACGGCGGGCGCGAAAAGCATTCCGACGCTGCATTTGCCGCCGCTGCCAAGGCGGCTTTTGCTGGCAAACCGACGGCATCGATCCGCACGGAAGGCGATGTTGGCGCAGCGCTGGCCAAGGCGGCCAAGGTGGTCAGTGCCGAATACAGCTATCCGTTTCTTTCGCACGCCACGCTTGAGCCGCAGAACTGCACCGCGCAATTCAAGGACGGCAAGCTGGAATTGTGGGCGCCGAGCCAGATGCCGAACGAGGGCAAAGACCTTGTCGCAAAGGCAATGGGGCTGGCGCCTGATGCAGTGACCGTCAATGTTACCCGTATCGGCGGAGGCTTCGGGCGGCGCTTGCAGAGCGACTTCATGATCTTTGCAGGAGCGATCGCGCGCGAGGTTCCGGGGGTGCCGGTCAAGCTGATCCTTGAACGGGAGGAAGACTTCAAGCTCGATTTCTTTCGCCCGGCGGGTTTTCACAAGCTCGACGCCGGGCTTGATGCCGGGGGCAAACTGGTGGCGTTCCGCACGCACCTTGTCACCTTCGGCGCAAAGGGAGAACCTGGCCGTGGTGCTGAACTCCCGTCCGATCTGGTTCCGGTCAATCTCGTTCCCAATGCCGATCTCGGAACGACCGTGCTGGAAAGCAACATTCCGCTGGGCTGGCTTCGCGCGCCGGGATCGAATGCGCTCGCCTTTGCGACGCAGGCCTTCCTCGATGAGGTTGCGGGCGCGGCGGGCAAGTCCCTGCCGGTGTTCATGCTCGATCTGCTGGGCGAATCCCGGCTTGTTGTGCCGCCGAAGCTTCCCGGTGTGCCGGACATGTGGCAGCCTCCTGCCTTTCACACTGGCCGGGCCGCCGCAGTTACGCGTGAAGCGATGAGAATTGCAGGCTGGAAGGACGCGCAAGTCAAAGGGCGCGGATTCGGCTTTTACTTCAGCCACCTCGGCTACTTCGCCGTCATCGCCGATTGCGCGCAGGTCGATGGGGCGATCAAGGTCACCAAGATGTGGCTCGCCGGCGATATCGGCAGCACGATCATCAACCCGCTGAACGCGGAGCAGCAGATTCGCGGTTCCATGATCGAAGGCATGGGGCACGTCATTTCCGGGCTGAAGGTTCCGATCAGCGGCGGCCAGGTGCAGGTGGCGAATTTCGATGCCTACACTCTGCCCCGGATCGATGTGGTGCCGCCCATCGAAATATCGATGGTAAAGACCGACAATCCGCCAACCGGGCTGGGCGAACCGGCTATGCCACCTGCCATCGCCGCGGTTGCCAACGCGATCAGCAGCTTGACCGGAAAGCGTGTGCGTTCGCTGCCATACGAGGCCTGACGCGGTTCCTCACCGCTCGCGAACGTCTTGATCCATCGGTGCCAGCTTCGCCAGAAGGCGATTCTGCGCGGCAAAAGCTATGCCCTGTTCGCGCATGGCCCGCTGGAGGTTCTCGACCAGCGCGTTCATGTCGGCGCGGGTCGTGCCCAGGCCCTTGTGCGAAGCCTTCATGTCGCGTCCGGTATAATCGCACCCGGCGTTGACGATGTAGCAGACCTGTTCGAACAGGGTGCGGCGCAGACGCACCATGTCGTGATTTTCGAAGATCGCCTTGATGCGGGGATCGGTGGTGTTCAATTCGACAAACCGGCTGACCATCGCCCTGATGCCGTCCTGCCCGCCAAATGCGCGCGCCATCGCCTCGCCCTTGAACGGAGCGGCTCCGGCATTGGCATTGGATTGCGCGTAGGGATCGACCGGGAGTTCGCCGGTAACCGGATCGGGCACACGCTTTTCAACGCCGAATTCCTTGTCCCAGTCGACGGATTCCTCTGCCGCCGGCGGTGCGGCTTGCGGTTCAGCCGCAACGGGCTGGCCCATCGCCAGCGCAAGAGCCAGAAAAATGGTCATCGCAACACCTCAGAAAGCCAACTGGAGTGAAACATAGGCACCGCGCTGTTCATCGAACGTGGCGATGGAGCCGACATCGGCATAGGCGGCGGTCAGTGTGGCGTTGCGCGTGAACGCCCAGGCTACGAAAAGGTCGTGTGCGTCATCCTCGCGCGCGATGGCCAGGTTGTCGGGTCTGGTGCGGTATTCGCCGCCCACCACCACGCGCGGAGACAGCATGTAGGCGAACGATCCTTCGAACTGGACCGATCGGTCCGCACCGTTGGCCCCACCAAATCCCAGCAGCCCGAACTGGTTCGCATTGGTCAGGCGGGCCGTGGCGTTCACCAGTACGCTCTTCGACAGGAACAGCTTCGTTGCACTCGCGGTGAAATCCGTGCCAGCGGCTGCGCGCGCGCCGACCGCCTTGACGATCGTGGAATCAAGGCTGCGCTTGTGTTGCACACCAAGGCTGATCTGCGGCAGGATGGGGCTACCATAGACGACATCGCCCGCCAGCCGCACCTTTGCGCCGAACACGTCCTGATTGAAGCGGAATCCTTCGCCCAGCCCCAGCGCGGCGCCAACCTTGCGCGTATCAAAGCTCTGGCGCGCATAGGATAGTTCGAGGCGGTCCTTGATGCCGATCGATGCACCGTGGCTTTGCCAGCCATAGTCAGGCAGTTCGATCGCGGTAACGTGGGCGGAAATCCCGATCGCGCGATTCGTGCCCATACCGGCGATGGTGGCCCATGTCGAAAGCCCGCCGCCACTTGTTCCTTCCACCGTACTGACACCGTTGGTCAGGATCAGCTTGCCGCCATCCAGCAGCGCATTTGCCGCCAAGGGCGGTGTGGGTTGGTCGGCTTGGGCGGGGGTGGAGGCAATCAGGGCTGCGGCAATGCATGTTATTGAAATCATGGGTTTGAATTGAAAACAGGTATGCGTTGAGTCCTGTCGGAATTGCAAATATCGCCTCACGAAACGCCCTCGTTATACTTCGGAAACGGAACCAACTCCCTTCATGTTAACCATGATCTGTTAGGGAAAGGTTAAGGGTGTAGTGGTGTTTTTGACGGAATTTTAAAGGGTTAGCCCTAGCCACAAGGCATGATCCTCACCGCGAATCTCGCTGCTCGTTTCAGAATCCTTGCCTTGCGCATCGCATTCCTGCTTGCTGCGCCGCTGCTGCTGTCGGCGGCTCCACCATCTGTTCTGCCGGTTCAGGTCGTGGATCAGTCAGGAATGCCGCTGGGCGATGCCGTTATTGAACTCGCGCGTCCTGCGGGTGACGCGCGGCCTGTCAGCTTCAAGTGGCGCAACGCGATGGGGCAGCGCAACCTCGCATTCGTGCCAGGCACACTGATCGTTGCGCGCGGGGCAACCGTCGCTTTTCCCAATCTCGATACCGTTCGCCATTCGATCTACAGCTTTTCCAAGCCGGCCCAGTTCAAGATTGAACTCTACGGCCGCGATCAGACCCGCACACACCGCTTTGACAACACCGGCACGGTGGTACTGGGCTGCAATATCCACGATCAGATGCGTGGCTATATCCGTATCGTTTCATCGCCTTATGCGGCGCGCTCCGATGGTAACGGGCTGGCCGATATCGATGGTCCTGCGCCCGGTGCCTATGATGTGACAGTCTGGCACCCCCGATTGAAGGGGGCGGGCAACGAATGGCGCGGGCGTATCGTTGCCACGGCGGGCAAACGCCTGCGCATCGTGGTGCCGGCCAGGGCGGCATCGATCCGATGATCGGCCATCTGCGCAGGCGATTGCGCCATATCGCAAGCAAGACCCGCTCGCTCGGTGCGCGGGTGGCTCTGGTCTATATCGGCTTGCTGGTGATGGTGATGGTGATGGCCGTAACCATCACGGTTGCCAGTTCCGGCATAAGCGTGTTCGCCCACCGCGCAGCTGAACGGGATCTTGCATCCAATGCGCGCGTGTTCGAACGGATCATCGCCAGTCGCCAGCAGCAGATGGCCGATGCGGGGGCGGTCGTCGCGCGGGATTTCGGCTTTCGGGAAGCCTTTGCCACGGGCGACCGGGCAACGGTGGCCAGTGCGCTTGCAAGCCTTCGCGAACGGACCGGCGCGCGTGAGGCTACGGTCGTGCTTCTGGACGGCGATGTCATTCATTCGGCCGGCATGCGCCAGGTCAACGGCGATGCGATCCTCTCGGCTCTTGATTCAGGCGAAGATCGCGGCGTGGCGATGCTTGATGGCGAACTGGCGCTGGCGTCTGCCGTTCCGATCGAATTGCCCGACCTTGCCGGATGGCTTGTCCTGTTCAACACGCTCGGCCCGGCTGATCTTGCCGAACTGGCGCGGCTCTCGGCAGTCGAGGTGCGTGGCACGGTGCTTGATCGTGCCGGCATGACGCCTGCCATGGCTGCGCTGCCGCTGGCAAAGATCGATATGGTCGAAGGCGCGTCGGGCAGCGAACTGGTGCACGTTTCGGCGCTGAAAAGTCTTGAGGCCGGTCTGGAGCCGCGTCTCATGCTCAGCCATTCCCTGACCACGGCATTGCAGGGATTCCGCCAGTTGCAACTGGTGCTGGCGCTGATCGCGCTCGCGGGTGCCATTGCCGGGGCCTGGGTCAGCATTCGCATGGCCCACGGCATTGCCCGGCCATTGCGACTTCTGGCTGCGGCTGCCCGCAAGTATGGTGGTGGCGCGGTTGCCAAAGTCGAGGTGGAAGGCAGCACGGAAGTACGCTCGCTGGCGCGCAGCTTCAATTCCATGGTCGATGCCGTCGAAGAACGCGAACGCCGGATAACCCACGCCTCCCTCCACGATAGCCTCACCGGTCTGCCCAATCGGCGATTTTTCCTGGAAAAGCTGGATCGCGCGATCGTGCGCCAGTGTTCTGAAAACCGGACGCTGGTGGCCTTTGTCGATGTGGATGACTTCAAGGCGATAAATGACACCATGGGCCATCCGACAGGGGATGCACTGCTGCGCAATGTTGCCCAGGCGTTGCAGGATCGCTTTCCCGAAGCCATGGTCGCACGCTTCGGCGGCGATGAATTTGGCTTGCTGATTACCGGATTGGACAATTCGGCCGATTGCGCCACCATTGCCCGTTCGATCGACGCGGTTCTAAATCGCGAAGTGACGGTCGATGGCCGTCCGTTCGTGCTTTCCGCCAGCTTCGGCATCGCCATCGGCCCCCAGGATGCCGATGATGCCGATGCCTTGCTCAAATGCGCCGACCTCGCACTCTATCGTGCAAAGAGCGATGGCAAAGGCACCTTCCATTTCTTCGAACCGGAACTCGATGAAGAAGCAAGCCGCCGTCGCCGCATGGAAATAGACTTGCGACGCGCCATTCGCGAAGGCGAATTCGAACTCTATTTCCAGCCGCTCTACAGCCTTTCCGAAGAACGGGTGAAGGGTTTCGAAGCACTGATGCGCTGGCCCCATCCCGAACACGGCATGATCAGCCCGACAGACTTCATCCCCATTGCCGAAGAATCGGGAATGATCATCCAGTTGGGCGAATGGGCCATTCGCGAGGCCTGCTCTCTTGCCGCTTCATGGCCTGGCGACCTGTCGGTTGCCGTCAATATATCGCCTCGCCAGCTGATGGCCGACGGGTTGACGTCGTGTGTGGTACAGGCACTGGCGTCATCCGGCCTTCCCGCATCGCGACTTGAACTCGAAATCACGGAAAGCGTGTTTATCGGGAATGTCGAACGCACCCTGAAATTGCTGCATTCGATCCAGTCGCTCGGCGTTCGCGTGGCGCTGGATGACTTCGGTACAGGTTATTCCTCGCTCAGCTATTTGCGGTCGTTCCCGTTCGACAAGTTGAAGATCGACCAGAGTTTCGTTCGTGCCTTGGCCGAAGGTGGCAGCGCACATGCGATTGTTCGCGCGATCACGACACTTGCCGACGCGCTGGGCATCGAAACATTGGCCGAAGGCGTTGAAGATGTCGCCGATCTTGAAGCTTTGCGTCGCGAAGGGTGCGACATGATTCAAGGCTATCTTATCAGCCGTCCTGTCTGCAGCGGCGATGTCGCCGCCCTGCTGCATTCGCTCACCAGCTCCAGCGCCCACCGCGTCCGCGCCGCCGGCTGAACAGGCCGGTTACTTTCGTGTATTTGATCGACCGGCCCGAATTCTTCGCGTTACGATAGAGCGATTCAATATTCTGGCCCTCGCAACGTACGGCACCTGCAAGGTCGTTGCATGGCAGCATCGGGAATTCGCAATGGCACTGGTGCGATTGTCCGAGTCGTTGGCTTGGACGGGTCCGAAAGCCGACATTCCGGCTGGTTCTGGCTCCAATCCGAAGCGGATTTCATGGGTGGAAGTTGGAATGCCTCCAATATGGACAATTTTGATTTATTTTTGATGCTGCAACTGCACATTGGTTGAGGTTTATGTAATTTTGCCGTTGCGCAACGCGGCGACTTTTGTTTGCAATGGAATTTTTACGAGCATTTACAGTGCCATGGCTGATGGCTTGGGGGTGAGGCTAACTAAAGTTTAGTTAACTAACAAGTTAATTGGGTAATCGCCAATTGTTCCAATAAGGATCATGATCTTTCGAGTTCCCAAAAAACACCATTAAATTCAAATCGATTTGGACCATTCCATGCGCTCATCGTAACAGAGCAGTTGTTGTTCCTGCCTTATCGCGCTATCTGATTATGCTGCATCGCAGTAGATTCGTTGTGCACTTGCAAAGGTGAGTGCAGACCAAGGCGAAGGAGACACGAGCAATGGCTAGTATTGCAGTCTCGATGGCAGGTCAGGGCGCCGACCGGCGGGTCGCCCCGCGTGATTATGTGCTGCGTTCTTGCGATATTGTTATTTCGCTCCTTGCGTTGATGTGTTTCCTTCCGTTGATGCTGGTTATCGCCCTGGCCATCCGGGTTTCCGGCGGCCCCGGCCCGATATTTTTCGCGCATCGCCGCATCGGTCATGGAGGGCGGTATTTCCACTGCCTCAAGTTCAGGTCGATGGTCAGCAATGCCGATGAAACGCTGCGGCAGCTGCTCGCCACTTGCCCGGAATCACGCCTCGCCTGGGAACGTGACCAGAAGTTGCGCAACGATCCCAGGATCACACAGGTCGGACATTTCCTGCGAAAGACCAGCCTGGACGAATTGCCTCAGTTCTGGAATGTGCTTGTCGGTGATATGAGCCTTGTCGGCCCTCGGCCGATCATTGACTCAGAACGCCGTCGTTACGGGCGGTATTTCGCGTCCTACACTTTGGTGAAGCCCGGCATAACAGGTCTTTGGCAGATCAGCGGACGCAATGATGTGAGCTGTCCGTCGTCAGAACATTCGGCACAACTCGCGGCGTAAATTAGCGGAGTGCGGACCTCGTCTGGGGGTTGATGTTAGGCGGCGAGCTTGCGGTGTTGCAAGCGCCGATGTTCGATGGTCTGTCGCTTGATCCTTTCGCGCTGTTTGATGATGGCTGGAGCCCTGCCGAAGTAGGCATCGGCGGGCGTCACGTTGTTCAGGCTCTCGTGGTAACGCTGGTGGTTGTAGTACTCGACGAAGGCCTCGATTTGGGCTTCGAGGTCGCCGGGCAAAAAGTAGTTTTCCAGCAGGATGCGGTTTTTCAGGGTTTGGTGCCAGCGCTCGATCTTGCCCTGGGTTTGCGGGTGCATCGGGGCACCGCGCACGTGGCTCATCTTCCGGGCCTCAATGTATTCAGCCAATTCGCCGGCGATGTAGCTGGGGCCATTATCCGACAACAGCCTGGGCTTGTGCAGCACCGTGGCGCTGTCGCAGCCCGATGCGCCAAGGGCCAGGTCGAGCGTGTCGGTCACATCCTCGGCGCGCATGTTGGTGCACAGTTTCCAGGCGATAATGTAGCGCGAGAAGTCGTCGAGCACGGTCGACAGGTACATCCAGCCCCACCCGATGATCTTGAGTGGAGTAGGAAGCGCATAAGCGCTTCCCCTCCCCGAACCGTACGTGCACCTTTCAGCGCATACGGCTCTCTATTCAACCTTGGTCCAAGGCCATGGCGACATCACGATAGCGGGAGGTGACGGTGTTTCGGAGCTCGTCCCGATAGATGTAGGGATTTCGCTCCGGATTCCGCCACCGGAACTGCATCTTCTGGCTTGTGACCAGTCGTCGCAGCGCCTTGCCGACGGCATTGCCCTGATTGCTTCGACCGTAGACCAGCCACGTCTTCGATTGGCCGGTTTCCGGCATGCGGTACCATTTACGCATCAAAGGCTTGATACGGGACCGGTACTTCTGCGCCAACCAGTGCGCCATTTTCCAGAACACGACGGTGTCGATGCGCCGGAATGTGCGCGCCGTGAAGTCGGTGAACCTGTAGAACGCAGCCCATCCCGCCAGCTGGCGGTTCAGACCGTCGATCATGTCCACCGCGGCAACCTCATGATTGCCGGAGAGAGCCTCGACCAATCGGCGAGCGAAGGTCTTGGCCTTCTCCTTGGGTATCGTTGAGACCACGGACATGCGTCCGCTCGATCCCCGCCTGCGGATAATCCGGTGCCCGAGGAACACGAACCCGTCGTCGACGTGGGTGATATGGCTCTTGTCCATATTCAACGTCAGCTTCAGGTCGTCTTCCAGAAAGGCCCGGCATTCCTCGCGGATGGCCTCGGCATGTGCCTTGGTGCCCTTGACGATGACAACGAAGTCATCGGCGTAACGGCAGTAGGCGACAGCAGGTTTCCATTGCCGGTTCTCGCGAACCGTGATGGGGCGCCCCTGCTGGATGCCGAAGTTCCATGCCCAGCGATCCTTTCGCGCCTTGTCGCTCAGGTATTTCGCCTCCAGCCACGCATCAAACTCATGGAGCATGATGTTGGACAGGAGCGGCGACAGCACGCCGCCTTGCGGTACACCTTCGCTTGAGGCGACGAACAGGCCACGGTCGACGTGGCCCGCCTTCAGGAATCGCCAGAGCAGATCAACAAACCGATCATCCCGGATTCGCCGCCGAACGCAGCGAAGCAGAAGCCGGTGGTGGACCGTATCGAAGTAGCTCGCCAGATCACCTTCGATGATCCAGCGGCCCCGCGCTCCGGCACCACTATCCTGCAACTGTATCTTCACGGTCCGGACAGCGTGATGCACGCTGCGTTCCGGCCTGAAGCCGTAGGAGAGGCGATGGAAGTCGCTTTCCCAGATCGGCTCCATGGCCATCAGCATCGCGCGCTGGACGATGCGGTCTTTCAGGGTCGGGATACCAAGTGGTCGTTTCTTGCCATTGGCTTTCGGGATATAGATTCGCCTGACCGGCTGCGGGTGATAACTCCCCGTCAGCAAGTCCGTTCGCAGACTGGCCAGCTGTTCTGCCAGTACGGCCTGCATCCGTCGCTTGTCCATTCCGTCGATGCCCGGCGTATTGGCGCCACTCGACGCCAGCACGATCCGAGCCGCCTCGGCAAGCCACGCCCGATCGGCAATGAGCCGGAGAAGGCGATCGAACTTGCGGTTCTGGTCGCTCTCGGCCCACGTCGCGAGCTTGTGCTGCATTTCGCTGATTATCAAAGGTCTTCACCTCGTTTGGTCAGGTAGTTTGCACTTCAAGCTGATTGAACTGTCCCCCTTCGCCATGTGACAGGCTTTCCCTGTCGCGGACTACTACGGGGACTCCGCCAGCACGGTGGACATCGGGGCCAACTCCCTTGGCATTCCATCATGCCTTCCCTCGTTCATATGCTGGACTTTCGCGCGCTGGGGAGGCTGCCGGTCGCAGTCCTTGTCCTTGCGTCCCGCAAGTCGATGCCGATGCCATGGCCTGGCTGCATTCTCTCCATGGCTCCATGCGGACGGGCTACATTTCCGGCCACATTCGGATGTCGCCGACATACGTCTCCGGCGCCATCATCAGCATTCCGCCTGTTAAGCCGTGTAGGCGAAGGCGACATTTCAGCCCTCGGATGCGGATTAACCGGTTCGTGTTCCTCAACCTTCCAGCGCTACAGCCTCGGGGACCATCTCGGCGTAACGGCTTCGCCTCAATCCCCTTTACCTGCGGGCTACGTCACCCTGCCAGTTGACGGCAGGTCACCGCCGCTTGGGCTCATGCCCCCTCACAGCAGAGGGCAAGGCATTCGTTCAGTTCCTCCTTTCTCCTTTGCATTCCAGTCATATGCACCCCGGACCATCCGGGACGAGGCGCACAGTAGGTAAAATCAGTCTGCCACATCTCGTTTACCCGCGTGGTCTTGGTGTGGAACTGATCGGCGGCCTTGATCACGACATAGGCCGGGCTGGTGATCAGATCGTGGGCCTTCAACAGACGGTAAACCGTGGCTTCCGACACGAAGTAGCGCCTCTCATCGGTAAAACGCACCGCCAGTTCCCGGGGGCTTAGCTCGGACTGCCCCAGCGCCAGCTCGATGATCTGATCATGGATGTCAGGCGGGATCCGGTTCCACACCCGGCTCGGTGTCGATGGCCGATCCTCCAGCGCCTCCGGGCCGCCTTCGAGGAACCGGTCGTACCAGCGGTAGAAGGTCCGACGGGCAATGCCGAGCTCGTCCAACGTGTGCTTGGCTGGTAGGTGCGATTGCTCGACGATCCGGATGATCTCGAGCTTCTCCGATGCTGGATACCTCATTCGTCGTCGCCCCCATCCGCGATCATACTTTTTTTGAGCAGACGGTTTTCGAGCGTCAGGTCGGCAACGCATTCCTTCAGGGCACGGGCTTCGCGGCGCAGGTCCTGCACCTCGCCGGTGGTTGCGGCACGGGCAGTGTCGCCAGCCAGGCGACGCTTGCCCGCTTCCATGAACTCCTTCGACCAGGTGTAATACAGGCTTTGGGCGATGCCTTCCTTGCGGCACAGCTCGGCAATGCTGTCCTCGCCGCGCAGGCCATCCAGCACGATCCTGATCTTGTCTTCGGCCGAGAAGTGCCGACGGGTCTGCCGCCGGATGTCCTTCACCACCCGCTCGGCAGGGGCCTTCATCGGCGATTTTTTTAAGGAGTGTTGGGGCTTCATCTTCGTTCCTTCGTCACTACGACGAAGCCCCAACACTCCTTAAATCACAACCTCAAATCTGTGCCATTGGTGCTGACGGGGAACAGCCCAGGAATGCCGGGTCCATGTAGACCTGACGTTCGCCGTTGTTCCAAAGGTTGCGCTTTGCGATTCCCGGCTTTTCAGTCTTGGGATCGTAGAATGCGAACAGCCATTTGCCGTCATCGACACGGCTGCCTTCGAATTCATCGGCAAAGACAGGTTCGAAAACATGGCCTGCCGGCGGCCCGGACACCGCCTTGTCAGGCTGCGCCGGAAGGACACCGGAAAGGGCCAATGCGCCAGCGACAGCGGCTATGGCAGCGGTCAGCAGCAGTTGCAGCTTGCGTCTCCTCTTCATGACAGCGGCCTGATTGCAGCCAATGGGCGTTTGCCCATCGCAATCTGCCGGATGAAGCCCAGCCCCCAGGCCATATGCATGATCATGGCGGCAAATCCGCACATTGCGGCGCAAAGAGAGCGCGACCGCCAACCGATCAACGCGCCCGCAGTCATCGTCAATACAGCCCAGACCATAAGTGGCAAAGCCAGCAACGGCAGTACGGGCGCCAGAAGCGCCAGAAAGAGTGCAGCCGGAACGGCCAGCGGGATCATCTGCCGCAATTTGGGTCGCATGCGATGCAATTGCAGGGTTTGTGCCCGACCCTTGCCGTAATTGCGGTATTGACGCCACAGCGCCAGCGGCGTGGCGCGCGGAAAGTAGGTTATGGTACAATCCGGTTCGAGCCAGATCCTGCCATGCATGCGCAGGCGATGGTCCAGTTCTGCGTCCTCGTTGTGCGACATGCCCAGGTTGTATCCGCCGACCGAACGAAACGCCCCGATCTGCATCAGTGCATGGTGGCCATGATCGACATAGGCGCCCGCGCCTTTCGAGCGGTGCGGCGAACCGCCCGTGCCAATGACCGAATTCTGGGCGGCAGCCGCAGCCTTCTGGAAACAGGACAGCCCGATCGTGTCCATGGGCACCACGACCGAAATGGCGTTGCGCTGCGTACCGGCCTTGATCAGCCGCGCCACGTAATTTGCAGGATATGCGCAATGGGCATCGATCCGGGCAAGCCATTCATGCCCATCGCCGTGCATGGCTACGGCACGATTGATCCCCGCGCTCTGGATGCGATCCGGGTTGTCCATGAGGATGATGCCGTGATCTGCGGCGCCGAGTTCTTCGACGATGGCGCGGCTGCCATCGGTGCTGCCACCGTCTGCGACCACGATGCGCGCGGATGGATTGTCCGCGCGAAGCTGCTGCAAAAGCCCGCGCAAGTGCGCAGCTTCATTCAGGCAGGGGATGACGATCAGCGCAGAACTGCTCATGCCGTCACCTCCGGTACGGACAGCCCATCCAGCGCTGCCATCAGGGCATCGCAATCGGCCTTCGTGGCGACGAGGTCGGTAACCGGAACGGCGGCAACTTGCGCCTGCAACTGTTCAACCTGTTGCGAGTCCAATGTCAGAAGCACTTCACGCAGCGATGCTTTTGCATCGGGCACGACAAGACCGGCATTGCGCGCGACAAGCCAGCGCCCGACCTCAACCGAATCGAGCGCGATCGGGACCACGCCATGGGCCATCGCTTCGTAGATGCGGTTGGGCAGCAGCCAGCTGGAATTGAGACCCTCTTCGAAGAAATCGATCGCCCAGGCAAAGTGGCAGGATGCGTATAGTTGAGGGAGATCGCCCGGAGCGTAAGGGCCATGAAACGAAAACCCCGGCACGTCGGCGACCATAGCCTCGAAATCGGCGAATTGTGCAGGCGATGGACGTCCCGCGATGTTGACCTTGATTCGTCCTGAACTACCGCGCACCAGTTCGGCCAGCAGGTCGAAAGTCTTTCGACAGCGCAGCATTCCGAACCATCCGATTGTCCACGGCGGCTGGGAAGGTAGAGGGGCCTGTTCAGAAACCGGTTCAGGCCCACTGCCGAGCATGAGCAGCTTGTTTTCGACCAGATAAACGGGGGGAAGATGGTGGACGTTCGGTCGGAAATATTCCCGCTCGAACGCGGGTGACGATGTCAGAATCAGATCGGTGTCACGCAGCAGTCGGGATTGTACCGCCTGCAAGGCCCTCGCCGGAAACGACGATTCGATCAGCAAGCGGTGAATGTCGAGGCATTCATAGACCAGGCGAGCCTTGGGTGCTGCGGCATGGGCGCGGCAGGCCAGCGCAAAGGCTTCAAGATTTCTGCCGATGATGATGTCTGCTTCGCGGGCCGCCTCAAGCAGCTTGCCGGGGTGCATAAGGCCGCCGATCACCGCGCCCAGCCGTTGCACCATGCGGGCATCTTCGGTTCTGCCCAGATCGATGACGGGGGCGCTGCCGAGCTGCTTCATAGGCAAATCGCGTCGGCGAAAACCCAGAACAGTGGTATGTGCACCTGCGGCGTTGAACATTCGGACCCGCCGTTCAACAGCCGCATCGTAAACATCGTGCACGAAGTAGACGATTTTCAAACGACCTCCCGGATAGTCGAAGTTTTCATGGATCGATTTGTCCCAACCTAGGTCGGCACGTGGTGCTTGTCATCCTTGCTAATGCCGCTTGCATCCCTCAATCTGCCGCAGCGCAACATATCTGTAGCATGCCGAATGTGATCAATATCCCGGCAGAGGCAGGACGGCCATGATATTGAACCGGATCAGTGCTAAAACTTGATGAAAATTGCGATATTTTACAGAGTTTATAGATGAGTTGGGAATATTCGGGTGAACCGGCCCTGTTTCCTATCGAATAACCTACCGAAGGTTAGCATGGAGCCTCTCGGAGATTTGGTTTATAGGCCGTTGTCATTGCAGGTGCGAAAGGCTTTATGCCAACTGTTTCAATCGTTATGCCAGCTTTCCAGGCTGAAGCGTCGTTGCTGTCCGCAGTCGCCAGCATGTCTGCGCAGACGTTTGTGGATTGGGAACTGGTCATCGTCGATGACGGCTCGACCGACGCGACGCTATCGCTTGCGCAAGGTTGTGCGGCCAAAGATCCGCGTGTGCGCGTGTTCAGCCAGCCGAATCGCGGTGCATCTGCGGCCCGCAACGCGGGGTTGCGCGAAGCCTGCGGGGAATGGATCGGATTCCTCGATGCGGATGATGTCTTTGCGCCATCATTCCTGCAGTCGTTACTGAATATTCTGGTGGCGCATCCACAAGCAGGCGTCCTTTACTGCGATTTTGCCCTGACCGATGCCGATGGCAAGTTGCAGGAGGAACAACGCGTTCCAGACTTGAGCGATCCGTTCGGCGTACTCGCCCGGACCTGTGTGCTGTCGGTTCACTGTGCGCTGACCCGTGCGGACATCATGCGCGCGGCCGGGGAATTCGATGAAGCGATCGCCATCAACGAGGACTGGGACCTGTGGCAGCGAATCGCGCGCACCGGCGCCGAGTTCAGGGGCATCCGCGAGATTCTGGCGTTTTACACCACGCGCCCCAATTCGTTGTCGCGGCGCAAGGTCGAAGCGCTTGCCAGCGACGGCGTGATCGTGATCGAGCGCATGTTCCAGGCTGATCCGCGCGTACCTTCAGCCAATCCCCGTTATGCCAACGGGCTGCCCCTGGAGGATCGCCTGTCCGTGCTGCTGGACTGGATCGTCATGTGCGCGGGCAATGCCGTGGCGCTCGATCTCGATGCAACGGCGTTTCTGGATCTGGTGCCCGATATCGGCGATGCCTTCCTTTATCCCGAAGACGCCGCCGGTTCGATGACGGGCGCGATGGCGTTTGCGCTTTGCATCGAAGTGCCGGAGCTTGCCGGTCGCTGGCCTGAACTTGGTCCCCGTGTCGATTCCTTCTGGAACGCACTGGCACAGAAACTGGGCCGTCACCGTCCGGTTGATATGGCCCGCGCGTGCCAGCTTCGCCTGATATTCGGCCCTGGGGCCTGGATTGCAAAGTTCCAATCCACGGCGATCCACGCCAGTCGGCTCGATATTTCAGCGCCTGTTCCAACGATCGATCCTGGAACGTGCGATATCGTGATGGTCGATGTCAGCGATGGCAACCGGCCGCTCGGACTTGTGGCCATTCCGGCTGTGGCTCCCCTCCCGCCGGGGGTGATCGCTGATGCGGTCCGCAAGACGGCGCCATACTGGCAGCATCGCCGTCAGGTGATCCGGGCGATGCCGCCGTGGCGGCTGTTGGGCCTTGCCTACCACACGGGCCGGGAAATCGCGCGGGCGCGGGGATGGGGCATCAAACGGATGGCGGCGAATCCCTCGTTGTCCGTCGCCTCGCTGAAACAGCGCGCCCGCGCCGCCCTCGTCCTCGGTCTTGGCCGGATGGTGGAATCGCAAACCATCGTCAAATCGGGCGAATCTGCAAACTGGGAACGGGCGCTGGCGGCCTTCGCTGTCGAGGCGAAAGCGGCAAACGATGCTGTTCCCGCGGCCGCGCCCCGAATGGCAACGGCGCAGGAATGGAACAACGATGTCGAGGTAAACTCCGTCGACTACTGGGATCAGGTGTTCGAAACCGAGAATCCGTGGGCCTATGACAGCCCCTACGAACAGCGCAAATACGAACAGACTCTGGAACTTGTGCCGCGTGACAAACCCTGCAAGGCAATCGAACTCGCCTGCGCCGAAGGGCATTTCACCGCCCAGCTTGCCGCCATTGTCGACGATCTGCTGGCGACCGACATATCACGGACCGCAATCGGACGGGCAGGCGCGCGTTGTCGCGCATCGGGTCTGGATCATGTAAAGTTCGATCAGCTCGATTTTTTCAACAATCCGCTGCCCGGCATGTTCGACCTTATCGTCTGCAGCGAGGTTCTCTACGAAGCCGGAACGCGCGAAAAACTGCACCAGATCGCGCGCAACATCGCCACGCACCTCAACCCGGATGGTGTGCTGGTAACGGCTCACATCGTGGAAGTGACCGAGGAGCGCGACCGGTCGGGCTTCGACTGGGGCGGCGTGTTCGGCGCCAAATCGATCACCGATGCCTTGCTGGGAACAGGAGAACTGCAACTGGAAGTGGAGATCGAATGCGAACTCTACCGTGTCCAGCGCTATCGCCGCACGAAAACGCCATTGGCAAAGGAAGTGCGGCTCGAACCCATGGGCAGTGCGCCCGAACGGGAATACGCGTTCCATGTCGTATGGGGCGGAACGCAGGCAACATGGTCCGAAGTCGAACATGAACGGGCTTTGGCCGTGCCCATCCTGATGTACCATCGGATCGCCGAGGCAGATGACGGACCGCAAAGCCTGGCCCAGTACCGGGTGCCCCCGGCAATGTTCGAAGCGCAATTGCGGTGGCTGCGGCAGAATGGTTACCATGGCATCACACCGGACGAATGGCTTGCGGCCTTGCGTGAACGCAGGGCCATTCCCGGTCGTCCGTTCATGCTGACCTTCGATGACGGCTATCGCGATTTTGCGACCACGGCCTGGCCAATCCTTGGCCGCTTCGGCATTCCCGCCACGGTCGCGCCGGTGACCGATCACGTTGGCGGCGTGGCGGAATGGGACCGCCGTTTTGGCGAACCTGCCCCATTGATGGACTGGGCCGAAATTGCCCAGGTGGCGCGCGAAGGGGCAATCATTGCCAGCCATTCGACCAGCCATTCGCCGGTAAACGCGCTTTCCGGGCGCGAACTCTATCGCGAGGCGGTGCAATCGCGCGACGCTATTCTGAAAGCGACCGGGATTGCCCCGGAAGCGGTGATCTATCCTTATGGCATCGAGGACATGGCTGCTTGCCGGGCCTTCGAACATGCCGGATTTGCAATCGGGTTCGGTACGCGCAACGGCGTTGCCACAATGCTCGACGATCCGATGCGGCTGCCTCGCGTTGATGTGAACGGCCTTGAAGGGTTGGATGCGTTCATCGCAAACGTCACGCAAATGGATCTTCAGACGGGCCGCAAACGGCGGTCGAGCCTGGCATGAATTTCGTGCCATCGGAGAGCCATGGCGCGTCGACTGCCAACGGCAGCCATACGGCATCTCCCGAAGTATCTTTCGCGGCACTTGATGAGTTTGACGAGTTCGACGACCGGGAAAGTGCGTCCATAAGCATCGGTGGCGTGATCGCCGTTTTGCGTCTGGTGGCGCCATTCTGGCGCGGCATGACCTGGGCCTTGCCGTCCGTCATCGGGCTGGGGTTGGTTGCAGCCGCCGCCGAAGGCATGGGAATCGGCGTGGTCCTGCTGTTGCTGTCCAGCATGATGCGCGGTGAAGCCGATCAGGGATTGCTTGAACACGATGGCTTCGATCGCCTGGCAGGGCTGATCATGGACTGGACCGGCGGGGAAATCTGGGTTCTGGCAGTGCTGGCGGGGGCGATGATGGCGCTGCGAATCTTCGTGATCGTGGCAAACGATATCGTCACCACGCTGCTGGAAGGCCGCATATCCCACCAGGTGCGCACCTCGCTGTTCCGCAGCCTGCTGCACATGCCGATGGAAGCGATGCAAAGCCGGTCCTTCGGTGACATGCTGATGGTGGTCAATCACCAGAGCTGGCGCATCGCAGAGGCGACCGATGCCCTGGCGAACATGGTCCTGAGTGGCGTCATCGCATTGCTGATGGGTCTTGCCCTGATGTTTGTCGCGCCTGCTATCGGTATCGTCGCCATTGTCGGAACGGTGCTTCTGTCATTCGCGCTCAAGCCTGTGGAACGGGCTGCTGAACGTGCCGGAGAAGAGGTTGCCGATGCCTCGCGCCAGGTGAGCGTGATGACTTTGCGCGCATTGCAATCCATGCGCGCGGTCAGGGCGTTCAGTGGCACCAGGGCGCAGATGAGGGTGTTTGCGGAGCATTCCGGGCGGCTTCATCGCGCGTCCAACCGCAGCGATCTGTTGTCCAGCATCGGCGAATCCGGCAATCAGGTCACGTCGTTGCTGTTGCTCGTCCTGATTACGCTCGTTGCCTTGCAGCAGGGCCTTGGCTTTCCGGTGATCCTTGCATCCGTCGCGCTTCTCTATCGCATGCAGCCCTATGTGGCTGCGTTCGATACGCACCGTCTGCGCCTTGCCGTGATGCTTGCGCCGATCCGGGCGGTCAGTGAACTTGTCGCAATGGCACCGCCAGAACGGCGGCGGAGTTCTGGCATACCCTTCACCGGTATGCGCGAATGCATCGCTCTCGAAAATCTCACGTTTCACTATGCCAACCGGCCCTTGCCCGCGCTTGCGGGATTTACCGGCGTGATACCGGCCGGGGGATGGACGCTGATCGATGGCCGGAGTGGGGCGGGCAAATCCACGTTCGTCAATCTTCTGCTCGGTTTTCTGCAGCCGACAGACGGAACGATCACTATCGACGGACGTCCGCTTGATGACATCGACATTGATGAATGGCGCAGTACGCTGGCAGTCAGCGGGCAGGACGTCGAACTGATCGATGGCACCCTGGCTGAAAACATCCTGATCGGAAGGCCGCAAGCCAGCGAAGCGGACCTTGTCCGGGCCATCGAAGTCGCGGGCCTTGCGCCGGTTCTCGCCGGTCTGGCGCAGGGTGTGCAGACCCGCGTGGGCGAACGCGGTCTCAACCTCTCCGGCGGGCAGCGCCAGCGCGTGGGCATTGCCCGCGCGATGATCACCGATCCGCAGATACTGATCCTGGATGAAGCTGTTCCCCGTCAGCACCAATGGCACAGATTTGAGGTTGTGATTTAAGGAGTGTTGGGGCTTCGTCGTAGTGACGAAGGAACGAAGATGAAGCCCCAACACTCCTTAAAAAAATCGCCGATGAAGGCCCCTGCCGAGCGGGTGGTGAAGGACATCCGGCGGCAGACCCGTCGGCACTTCTCGGCCGAAGACAAGATCAGGATCGTGCTGGATGGCCTGCGCGGCGAGGACAGCATTGCCGAGCTGTGCCGCAAGGAAGGCATCGCCCAAAGCCTGTATTACACCTGGTCGAAGGAGTTCATGGAAGCGGGCAAGCGTCGCCTGGCTGGCGACACTGCCCGTGCCGCAACCACCGGCGAGGTGCAGGACCTGCGCCGCGAAGCCCGTGCCCTGAAGGAATGCGTTGCCGACCTGACGCTCGAAAACCGTCTGCTCAAAAAAAGTATGATCGCGGATGGGGGCGACGACGAATGAGGTATCCAGCATCGGAGAAGCTCGAGATCATCCGGATCGTCGAGCAATCGCACCTACCAGCCAAGCACACGTTGGACGAGCTCGGCATTGCCCGTCGGACCTTCTACCGCTGGTACGACCGGTTCCTCGAAGGCGGCCCGGAGGCGCTGGAGGATCGGCCATCGACACCGAGCCGGGTGTGGAACCGGATCCCGCCTGACATCCATGATCAGATCATCGAGCTGGCGCTGGGGCAGTCCGAGCTAAGCCCCCGGGAACTGGCGGTGCGTTTTACCGATGAGAGGCGCTACTTCGTGTCGGAAGCCACGGTTTACCGTCTGTTGAAGGCCCACGATCTGATCACCAGCCCGGCCTATGTCGTGATCAAGGCCGCCGATCAGTTCCACACCAAGACCACGCGGGTAAACGAGATGTGGCAGACTGATTTTACCTACTTCAAGATCATCGGGTGGGGCTGGATGTACCTGTCGACCGTGCTCGACGACTTCTCGCGCTACATTATCGCCTGGAAACTGTGCACCAACATGCGCGCCGAGGATGTGACCGACACGCTCGACCTGGCCCTTGGCGCATCGGGCTGCGACAGCGCCACGGTGCTGCACAAGCCCAGGCTGTTGTCGGATAATGGCCCCAGCTACATCGCCGGCGAATTGGCTGAATACATTGAGGCCCGGAAGATGAGCCACGTGCGCGGTGCCCCGATGCACCCGCAAACCCAGGGCAAGATCGAGCGCTGGCACCAAACCCTGAAAAACCGCATCCTGCTGGAAAACTACTTTTTGCCCGGCGACCTCGAAGCCCAAATCGAGGCCTTCGTCGAGTACTACAACCACCAGCGTTACCACGAGAGCCTGAACAACGTGACGCCCGCCGATGCCTACTTCGGCAGGGCTCCAGCCATCATCAAACAGCGCGAAAGGATCAAGCGACAGACCATCGAACATCGGCGCTTGCAACACCGCAAGCTCGCCGCCTAACATCAACCCCCAGACGAGGTCCGCACTCCGCTAATTTACGCCGCGAGTTGTGCCGAATGTTCTGACGACGGACAGATGAAACATTGCACACGAACGAGGATTGGGATCTCTGGCTGCGACTGGCGCAGGACGGCTGCCGTTTTGCCGTAACGCAGCGTATTCTTGCACAATACTGGTCCAGCGCCGATTCCCTTACGCGAGATACCCGGCTTATGCTGCGCGATGCGCGAACCATGCTGGAACGTGCCCATTCGTTGAAAATCAGCCCTGCCCGTGGTCTCGAAGAGTTCGACATGCGATCCTTCGCGATCTCGGATCTTGCCTTGCGCAACTGGATGTGGAGCGCTGGTGTGGCCATTGGCCAGGGGCGCGAACTTCCAGAGGTGTTCGACGATCTCGGTCCCGATGTCGATTGTCGCTACCAGAAGGACGAACTTGCCCTGCGCCTGTTCAACGGCCTGGTGGTGGGTAGCGGAACGGGATTTTCCGCACTGGCCCAGCGCTGGCCCGGACTGCGCGATGGCGTGGACCGGTTGCTTGCACGATTGGCGCATCACGTGGGCAGGGATGATGTCGTGCTTCCGATCTCGCGTGCGCTGCAATTGCTGATTGCCCGCCATGGTCGTTTCCGGGGGCGGATCGATCTGGGCAAGGTACTGGGTGTCACACTGATGCCCGCCATGCCATGGCGTGGCTTCCGGCCGGAAACGCAGGCCGATGTCATCGTCTTCCAGATCCCGTATTTGCGCCCCATCACCTGGTTCAGCTTTGATGGACCCTTGCTGGGGCCTCTATCGGGGGCGGATGTCCGCCGCATAATCCGGCGCAGTCTTGCCCATCGCATCGAAACAAGGCTGGCCCGCAAAGCATTGCTTTCAACGCAAGTCTCGCTGCGTCTCGCCCGCTTCGCTGCCCTCACCCGCCGTGTGATTGACAGAGCCGTGCCCAGAGCGCGCAGCCCTGTGCTTGCCGGAACGCTAGGGCGCCGGGTACGCCAGATCGAGGCAGGCGCCATGGCGCACCAGGCCCGGACAGACCACGTAACCGTTCCCGCGCCTGCATTTCATCCAGACCACCGCTCTTCGTCGGGCGATTGGGACCGCTTTTTCCAGCAAGCCAATCCATGGCGCTACGATAGCGAATACGAACAGATCAAATATGCACGGACGCTATCGCTGATCCGGCCGGTTTCAAACGGCCATGCTCTCGAAATTGCCTGCGCGGAAGGTCATTTCACGGTCGATCTGGCAAGGCGCTTCGCCTCGGTCACCGCGTTCGACATATCGGAACTGGCCATCGAACGCGCCCGTCAGCGTGTTGCCGGACAAGGCGATGTCACATTCGTGCAAGGCGATGTCTTCCGCGATGGCATCGTTGGACAGTATGACCTCATCACGTGTTCGGAAATGCTGTACTTCGCTCCTTCGCTGGCAGCGTTGAAGACCGTCGCTTCCGCAATTGCGAAAGCGCTGCGTCCGGGCGGGCAGTTCGTACACGCGCATGCCTTCCTGATCGGCGAACGTCCCGATCGCACCGCCTTCGATTGGGACGGTACGGCTGGTGGCGATCAGGTGTTTGCGATTTTCAGCAACACCCCCGGATTGCGCCACGTCCGCGCGATCATCACCGATCTTTATCGTATCGACCTGTTTGAACAGGCTTGCCCGGATCAAGCCCATGCTGCCCCGGCGTTGATCGAAACCGTCCCATTGGGATGCACACTCGAAGACCGGGTTGCCGCGGACGTGGTGTGGGACGGGGCGGTTGTTACGCGCAGCCAGGCGATGCAGACCACCACCCGGACCATCCCCGTGCTGCTTTTCCACGGAATTGCAGGCGTCAGGGATGGTGACGACGATGATCCTTTCCGGCTGCCCCGCGAAGATTTTGAAGATTGTCTCCAGCAGCTTCGTCGCCATGGCTACCGTTCGCTTTCCATGCAGGAGTGGGATCACGCCGCGCGGTACAGTGGCAGGCTCATGGGCAGGCCGCTGATGATCACCTTCGATGCCCTGGACCATGCCTTCGTCAAGCACTGCTGGCCGATCGTCCGCCGGAATGGCTTTCAGCCATTCATCTTTACGACCCCTGCCGAACTCCTGGCTGTTGCGGGCACCGAAGCAATCGTGCGTGATTGGGTCGCGCAGGGCCTTGGTGTGGGGAGCAGGCTCGATGGCCGCGCGGCTGACACCATGCTTTCTTCCGAACTGTTGCAGGTGGCGGTCGAAACCCGGATTCAGTTGGAAGCCATGACCCGCACCGCCGTACGCTCTGTCGCCCCGCCATTCGGCATGATCGATCGCCGCACTGCAGAACTGTTGTGGGCGGCGGGATACCGCCGCTGCTTCATGGATGATGGCGGCATTGCCAATCTTGGCGGCATGGAACTGGCAGTGCCCCGTATCGACATGGCCCGCGAAACGCTCGGCGAAACCATGGAACTGTACCTGCTTAACACCGTGCCGTCCGGAAAGTAGCCCCATGGCCTGGATACTGCATGGGGTTGCAGACGTGCAAAATGGTCTTGTTCGGATCAGTTTGCTGCATTGCACTATACTTTCCCGGCGCGCTAATTTATCGCGCATAGTCATGCCAGCCTGCATATCCGCCAGCGCGAAGGGATTCGAAACAGGCCGATGAGCAGCATCTCCGCCCGTGTGCTCAAGGGGAGCTTCTGGGTAACATTGACGCGGCTGTTCACCAACGGGCTGGCCGTGCTCAGCACGTTCATTCTGGCCTGGAACCTCAGTCCGGCGGACTTCGGTCTCGTCGCCATCGGTACGACGGTATTGGTCATCCTGACCAGCGTTACGGAATTCTCCCTCTCCCAGGCTCTGGTGCGGCACGAAGCGCCGGATGAAACCCACCTCAGCGCCGCATGGACGCTCAATGCCTTGCGTGGCGCGGTCCTGTGCCTTCTCGTTTGCGGTGCGGCATGGCCCGTTGCCGCCTTCTTCGCAGATGCCCGGCTGAAAGGCATCATGTTTGCTCTGGGCGCCTGCCTTTTCATCGGTGGGCTGGCCAATCCCAAGCTGGCGATGGCACAACGCTCGCTGGAATACTGGCAGTATTTCACCGTATCCACTGGGGAAAAGCTTGTCGGCTTTGCCGTGGCCGTTGCTGTGGCGGTGATCTACAAGAGCTACTGGGCACTGGTGGTCGGCTCGTTCGCCACGCAATTGGCAAATGTCGCGCTTTCCTATGCGGTCATGCCGTTCCGCCCTCGCATCCTGTTCCGCTACTTCCGTGAATTCTTCGGCTTTTCCGGCTGGCTGATGGGAAGCCAGTTCCTCAGCACGATAAACTACAATGTCGATCAGCTTATTGTCGGCGCTGCATTGGGCAAGGCTGAACTGGGTGCTTACAACGTAGGAGGAAAGCTGGCGCAATTGCCGAGCCGCGAAGCGCTGGCACCGCTCACACAGCCTTTGTTCCCGGCCTTCAGTCTTTTCAGCCGGACACCGGATCGTCTCAGCGCAGCATATCAGCGTGCGCAGACGCTTGTCACTTTTGGTGCACTGCCTGTGAGCCTGGGCGTGGCCTTGTTTGCCGCGCCCCTGGTTTCGCTGCTGCTGGGTGCACAGTGGAAATCGGCGATACCCGTTGTGCAGCTTGTCGCCTTCTCCACCGCCTTTGAGACGTTGGGCAGTCTGGTCGGCCCGCTGGCCATGGCGACAGGACGAACCAATATATTCTTTGCGCGCAACCTCCAGAAGCTCGTCATCCGCATTCCTATGATACTCATTGGCTTGCTCGCGGGTGGATTGACGGGGCTGCTATGGGGGCGCATGCTTTCGGGCCTTGTCACCGTCTTCGTGGATCTCAGGTTTGTCGCCCGGATACTGGAGCAGACGGTATGGCAGCAGATTGCCCTCAACAGCCGGTCCCTTGTGGCATCCATCGTGATGATTATTGCCGCACTCGGTCTGGATAAGGCTAGACCGTCTATCCCTTTGTTTGGAAACGATCTTGCTTTTCTGCTTATTGCGGGCGGATCATCAGCCATGATCTATTTTCTTGCATCATTCGGACTGTATTGGGCTCGCGGATGCCCTTCTGGCGCAGAGAAGGAAACCATGGTTCTCGCTGGCAAGGCATGGAATGCCTTGGCGCTGAGAAGGCGCAATATTGAGGTGGCAGAATAGATGATGCGCATCAAAAGGTCCGCCCGAAAGTTCCAGCAGTTCCTTGTGGACGCGTGGAGGCGGCTGCGTTTGTCGTTTGATGTGCAATACGTCAGCGGTCTGATATCGATTCACACTCAGCCAAATGACGTTGTGGTAGCCTGCCTTGTCAAGAATGGACGTGCTTACGTTGATGAATTTGTCAAGCATTACAAAAATTTGGGCGCAAGGCATATATTCGTTTTAGACAATGGTTCAACGGATGGCACTGTCGAGCGCTTTTCTGCGCACGAATGCGTATCGGTCTGGAAGACCGGGATGCCATTCAAAACCTACAAGAACATCATGAGAGACCTTCTGGCAAATCGCTTCGGAGGAAAGTGTTGGGTCTTGTACGTTGATATAGACGAGCTTTTCCGCTTTCCCGGTGACGACAGGATCAATCTGCCGCAATTGGTCTCCTATCTGTCGGACAATGGCCACGATGCCATTGTCGCTCATATGATAGACATGTTCCCGGACGGGCCACTCCAGGAAGCCGGGCATCTCGACTGGAAGTCTTCGCATTGCTGGTTTGATGTCGAAAGCCTCGAACCACAGGACTATGCGGCATGGTACGGGCCTGGAAATATCGTCTCCAACGAAAAAATTCCCTACTACCTCGGTGGCTCTCGTGCCAAGGCATTTGGTGCAAGGCAATGGCTTAGCAAGCACCCGCTTTTCAACGCGGGAAAAGGCATCAGAATATCGCACGCTCATCATGTATTCGGCGCTAGTATTGCTGATATATCTGCAATACTTCTTCACTATAAATATGTTGGGGATTTTCAGGAATATTTCAAGATGGTCGTCTCCGAAGGCAGTTTCTGGAATGGCTCTTCCTATTACCGGCAATATCTTGCGGCCCTGGATGATAATCCGAATATGAGCCTGATGACGCCGACGGCCAGGAAATTCGAAAGTCTCGATAGCTTGTCTGACGCAGGAATGATCTGCCTGTCGGAGAAGTATTCCCGGTTCCTTGCCGACAAGGAGCCGCGCGTGGAAGGCCAGGAAATTCAATGACCCTCCTCACCTTCATCATTCCGGTTCGGCATCAGGACAATGCGCGCGACTGGACGCAATTGTGCGCGAAGTTGACCCAGACCATGGCTTCCATCGCCAATCAGTCCTTGATGGACTGGCAGGGAATCGTCGTTGCCAATGAGGGCGCAGATTTGCCATCGCTGCCAGCCGGGTTCAGGGCGGTAAGGGTGGATTTCCCGCCGAACGACATGCACGAACTGGGCAGGCAGGGCCACGACGCGTTTTACGAAGCCTTCCGGGCCGACAAGGGGCGCCGGGTGCTCAAGGGCATGCTTGCCGCGCGGGACAGCAGGTATTTCATGATCGTGGATGACGACGATTTCGTCAGTTCGCGGATCACCAGCTTCATTGCAAAGAACGATGGCGCGAACGGGTGGTTTATCGAAAAGGGCTATGTCTGGAGTGACGGTGGTTCATTGCTGCTGGGCCATGACGGGTTCAACAAGCTGTGTGGGACCTCACTGATAATCCGGTCCGATCTTTACGAACTGCCTGCCACGTTCGAAGATGCATCGCTGGACTGGATCAAGCAGTCGCTTGGCAGTCATATCTTCATAACCGACGCCCTGCGCGACAGGGGATCGCCACTGGATGCCCTGCCGTTTCGCGGTGCAGTCTATCGTGTGGGCCATGCCGGTTCGCACAGCCAGGCGGGCGGCATCCTTTCCAGCTATTTTCTGAACCGCAAGGCGCTGCGCCACCCGCGAAGCCTGCTAAGCAATCTCGTCAAACTGCGGCCACTGAACCGTGCGGTGCGAGCGGAATTTTTCGGCGTGTAGGGGGCCATCTGGCTCCAGAGGTCCGATTCCGCAATCAGTGTTTGATGATGATCTTGGCATAAGGGCTGCCGGCTTGTGCAGCCCAAGCTTCATCCGCGCGATCAAATTCATGGATCGCGGTATCGACCGCAAGCCCCTTTTCGACCGCAAGGGTCATCAGGCGATCGAATGCGGCGCGGCGTTCCACGGCCGGGCGCTGTCCGGTGCCCACGCCGATATGACTGCGAAAAACAAGATCACGCAATGAGAGTGTTACCGTTGGACCGGCCTGGACGCCGATACTCATCATGCGCGCCCCCGGACGCGTGGCCCGCATCGCTGCTTCTGCCGGTGGGCCGTAGATCACGTCCAGAACCACATCGAAGCCGCCGTGCGCGGCTTCCTTCAGCGCCGCTTCGTCATCGCCCGTGCCAAGCTGGACGAAATTGTCTGCCCACCCGCGCTTGACCAGTCCTGCAAGCTGATCCGCATTCCGCGCGGCTGCCACCACGTGACCGGCACCGAAAAGTTTTGCAAGTTGGAGGGCGATCTGGCCGACCGGACCCGTAGCGCCCAAAACAAGTACATTATCTCCCGAACGGATTTGCGCTTCTTCCAGAGGAAGAAGCGCGCCGGTGCCCGATATTGCCAGTCCGATCACCTGATCGTCGCTCAATTGCGGGGGGAAGGGCCAGACTTCGGCAATGGGGGCGAGCGTCTTTTCAGCGATTGCACCAAATGGTGCAGCGCTGTGCCCAAAATACACCCGCGTACCATCCTCCAAAGTGCCCGTGCCCTCCCCGCCTGGGACATAAGGGCTTGTAACCGGACCGAAGAAGCCTTTGGCACGCATCAGGTCTGTCGGGCCGATGCCCGCGGCGCGAACATCGATCAGGGCGAAACCGTCTGCCGGGGCAGGGGCGGCATGTTCTGCCAAGGCAAAACTGCCGTCGCTGGCGATGATTGCAGCCTTCATCGGTCGAGATTTCCTTACGCAATTGAACAGGTCGCCAGGGCGCGTTGCCGTGCTGCCCGGAAACGCCTTCTGAATCAATATGCGCCCGGAGGCGAGATACTTTCCGCACCAGCCAGATTGCGACCATAGATTTCATAACCGATGGTCGGGATGTTCTGGATGTGACGCGTTGCCATCGAAACATCACGCCAGTAGCGATTGATTGGCTTGTCGAGTGCAAATGCCGAGGAACCTGCCTGGAACATGACGGATTCGCTGGCGGCGTGCACAAGTTCGATCATCTGGGCACCGGCGGCGCGGTGCACCGCCTTTTCAGCAAGCGTGAATTCTTCGCCCATTGCGACGCGATCAAGCTTGGCCGTAAGATCGAAGAGGATCAGCTTGGCGGTGTTGACCATGGCAGCCGCTTCACCGAGATCGCGCATATAGGCGCCTGAGTTATTGCGCGATGTGATGAAGGTCGTCAGTACGGGCTTCTTTTCCGCTTCGGCGGTGACGATTTCAACCATGGCTTCAACCGCCCCGATCAGCTGGGCAATGCCCGTGGTGCGTACCACGGGGACCGCAGGCAGCAAATCGGAAGGAGCGCCGAAGTGGCGCTTCGTCGGATCGATCTGGCCAGCGCGTTCGTTCATCAGCATCATCTGGCCGTCAGGAATGAACACGTTTTCAGCGATCGCAGTGTCAGAGCCGGTGCCCTGCATGCCGGAAACGAACCAGCTATCGACAATGGTCATCGCAGCCATCGGCAGGTAGCACATGTTGATCCCAGGCACGATCGGACCATCATAGTCCTCCAGCACTACACCCTGCTGCGCCCAGGTCGATTGACGTGAGCCGGACATATAGGGCCATCGGCCATTGATGATCCAGCCTCCGTCCACTTTGCGGGCCTTGCCGGGAGGGTTATAAGCGCCGCACACCGGCTGAGGGCCATTGCCGAATACGGCATCCTGAACATCGTCGGACGCCAGGCTTGTGATCCAGCTGGTGCCGTTGATGATCTGCATCACCCAGCTGATCGCAGGGTCGCCCTTGGCGATTTCCATCTGGACGCGGCAGAAATCGGTGGTTGAAAGGCCCACGCCGCCAAGCCGCTTCGGCACGAGAAGTTGCAGAAGGCGATGCTGCTTCAATGCCTTGTCTACAGCAGGAGTTGGCGCGCGCAGCTTCTCGCCCGCGGGCGCTTCTTGCTGCAACAACGGACGCAGGTTGCGAGCGATTTCGACGAATCCGTCCGCGACATCCTTTGGCGCGAAGCTGCCAAGGACGCTGGCGTTAATTTTGGCGACGGTGGCCATCAGTTTATCCTTTCTATCGATAGGGCGTGGTGGCCGGCAATGTGCAAAGTCTGTTCAAGCCGGCAGGAATTGCGCGCACCGGTTTGATGGGCGTGGGCAAAGTTATGTGCAGGATAACGACGAGCAGGGGTTTCGCGTTGGCATCCTGTCTCGATTTCAAAAGCCTGTTCGCGGGATGGAGCCGTGGTGAGAAAGGCCATGACGGGGAATGCAGAACCAGTTTGTCTCCGCCCGCCTGCAACTGCATCAGGCACACGGGATGGGCCTGCACGATGGTGATTTCCTTCACCTCCTGCGGTAGCGACCTTTGTTTGCGAGCAGCGATTCATGTGAAGCTTCCGCAACGGGATATGACCGCCAGATTTTCCATCTCCATCCTGTTCTGGCAGCGCTCCGGGCCGGGCAGGAAATTGGGCGCCATACCATTGTCATTGGTAAACAAGCATTTCAGACCTGATTCTTGATGGTCTTTACAATCTTCATGTTTGATTGATGATGGTCCGCCTGGGAAGAAGTACTATCGGGCAGGTTGTCGGCTTCAGCTGAAAAGAAGCGTTTCGGTTCCAGGCTCACGTAAACGCCTGCCGTAGCGCCTGCAAAATCTCATGCACAATCCCATGCGGTGTTCATCATGCATGGCGACGAAAAAACGCCCGAACGCCATGGCGTTCGGGCGTGTACAAGTGTTGACGCGTCTTGGAAGGCTCGCTTGCCACAGGGCGAGGCTTGCGGCGGCGGCGCTGCCCTGCCTGCATTCGGCACGAGATGGAACGGTTCCACCCGAGCCGAATGCAGGACAGGAATGGCGATCAGCTTTGCATTTGCCCTGCAAGAACCTGGGCAACACGCTGCGATTCAGGGATCGTATCGATGCCGATTCGGCGATCAACCTCTTCCTCGAACCAATAGAGCGCACGCTCCTGATACCCGAAGGTCAGATGCGGGATCGTTCCTTGTGTCAACGAACGCTGGATCGAGCGGAACAGGCAAAGATCTTCCGACAGAATGTTGCGCACAATGCCGTTCATGGCCTGCCAGTGCTGCTTGTCGGCTTCTGTATCCACGTCCCAGCCCATCAGGCGAACTTCCATGATCGACTTGTCCGGCCCTGCTGGCCAGAAGCTTTGCAGCGAGAAGCCGCCGGGATCGAGCGCGAAGAAGGTGTTGGGAAAGGTCGGCAGCGCGATCGTGCATTCGCTGAACACGTCCGCCACATTATCGGGCTTGTACAGCTGCTGATCGAAGATCGAATCGCCCTTTTTCTTGCGCGTGGCAAACCGCATGTGGCCATTGGCGAACAGTGCGATCACGAAGCTTTGCGAATTGAGATAGGGGGCAAGCGTCTTCGCGTGGACGGTGGCAACGTGATAGATTTCAAGGAAGTTGTGCAGGGCCAGCTTCCAGTTGCAATCCATTTCGACGAGCAGGCGTTCCTTGACGACCATTTCCTCGATCGGATAGCCTACTTTCTGTGCCGATTGCGGCGCGAGAAAATCATCGAGCGGACCGGCATTTTCATCGAAGTTGATGAAGATCATGCCGCGGTTGACTTCGCATCGCACCGGCTTGAGGCCGTTGTCCGCCTTGTTCAGGCAGGTGAAGTCATGCTGGTCCGGGACCGATTTCAGTTCGCCTTCCAACGAATAGCCCCAGGCGTGATAGGGGCAGACGAACCGCATCGCCTTGCCCTTCTGTTCCAGCAGCAGCGCCGATCCGCGATGGCGGCAAGCATTGTGGAAGGCACGGATTGCGCCGTCCTTTGCGCGCGAGATGATGACCGACTGGTCGAGCTGGTGGAACAGGAAATAGGAACCGGCTTCTGGCAGTTCCGAAATGTGGCCTGCCAGCAGCCAGTTCTTCATCCACAGGCCGTCATGTTCAAGCTTGGCAAAACCGGGGTCGGTATAGCGGCTTGACGGGACTGGCGGCAGATAGGGAAAATCAGCCGGATGTTCGGCGCGCACGAGTTGCGCTTCCATGGTCCGGTGCAATAAGTCCAAGGCGTCGGTTTGCATCGCACTTCTCCTGGGAAAAAGGTCAGGCGTCTGCCATCTTCGAGGCGGAGGGGTCATCAGGCGTGACTGCGCCGAAGCAGCTTTGTGCAAGGAAGCTGCAACTGTATTCGCGCACTTCGGTAAATTTGCCGTCACGCAGTTTGAACACGAAATGATACGCGTTGTTGTACCGACGGCCGTTGAGCATCTCCATGTCGGTTTCGGCTTCCACCGCGACGCGACTGCCCTCAGCCGTCATCTCCAGCACCTTTAGCTGGATGGGTGATTTCAGCACGGTCGACATCGTGGTTGGCACTTTTGAAAACTGCTCGCGATTCCAGTTGTACAGCAACCACTCCGGCTGGCGCGCCATCGTCATGAAGTTGAAGTCTTCGGCGGTCGTTGCAAGAATTGCCGCTTCGTCGCCACGGTTCACCGCGTCGAACCAGCTTTGCACCACGGCCTTGTTTTCTTCGATACCCATAATCCTCACCCCTTTGGCGTCGTCCGCTTGATCAGCGGCATTGTTCTTTGTCCGGGCGTCTTCATGGTGATCGCCTCGCCTGGGAAGGAAGATGAACCTCGATTCGAATTTCACCCCTATCTAAAGGCGGGGGTTCAAATGGCTTTGGTTCTGCAAGTGAAATGCCAAAGTCCGACGTGAGAGCGGCTGAGTTCAAGAGGATCGAGCCTATGGCAAGTGTTTCGGCAGTCTTCGACGTTCCCGACATGCGCGGGATGGATTGTCATGTTGCCGGTCGCATGGTCTTGCCCCGCGCTACGGTCGAGCTGCATCATTATCGCTTCACCGGTCCGCAAAGCGGCACATTCCGTTCAGGGCGCGGTTTCCTTGACCTTGCGTTGTCACGCAGGCCCGGTGCGCCACTGGGGCATTACACCACGCTGCCGCGAAGCGAACCGATCCCGATGGGCGACATAATCTTCATTCCGGCAGGGCAGGACCTTGAAACCAGATGGGGCGAGGGCGAGCAGCGATCGATCTGCTGCGGTTTCGAAGGCCTGGCCGGTGGCGACATGGACCTGCTTGATAATGGCGACGCGCTTGAAGCCTCGCTTGATGTGCGCAGTCCCCATGTCCGTGATGCGCTGCTGCGGCTGGCGCGTGAAATCGAATGCCCGGATTTCGGCAGTTCGCTGCTGGCCGAAGCCTTGATGACCGAAGTGAGTGTGCAGCTTTATCGCTACTTTCGCCGCCCGGCAATTGATCGCGCAGGAGGGGGGCGGCTCGATCCCGCGCAACTGCGCCGAATCGAAGAAGCGATCGAGCAGCCCGGCAGGTTGCCGAGTGTCGCCGAACTCGCCAGCCTGTGCGATATGAGCACACGGCACTTCTTCCGCATGTTCCGCATGTCGACAGGGCAGACGCTTGCGGCCTATGCTGCCGACCGGCGCATTGCGCGAGCCAAGGCGCTGCTGGTGCAAGCGCGGCCGCCGATCAAGGAAATCGCCTGGCGTTGCGGCTTTGAAACACCGGCGGCGTTTTCAGCAGCATTCCGCAAGGCGGTGGGAACCACGCCCAAGGCGTTCCGGCAGGCGATCCGTCCCTGATGGGGCCAGCACCCGGCAGGGCGGCAGTCGCGCGATAGCAATGGCTGTCCGTGACGCAGGTTCACGCTTGATGCAGTCGCGCTGGTTGCGACAGACAGGGTCGATGGCACTTTCCAATGTGCCGCTGCATAAAAAGGGAGGGTGTCATGCCCAAAGACATGTTCGATCTTTCGGGCAAGGTGGCGCTGGTTACCGGCGCAAATTCCGGCCTGGGCTTCGCTTTTGCGCGCGGGCTGGCCAAAGCTGGTGCCGACATCGTCATCTGGGGCCGCCGCCCCGACAAGAATGAGGAGGCCGCTGAAAAGCTGCGCAGCCTTGGTGTGCGCGTGATGACCGGCAGCGTCGACGTTCGCGATGACGCGGCCATCGTGGCAGGTGTGGAACAGGCGGTGTCGCAACTGGGGCGGATCGATATCGTCGTGGCCAATGCCGGTATCGCCACTCAGGTGCCCTTCGTCGACATGACGCGTGAGGCCTATCGCGAACTGATCGACGTCAACCTTGATGGTGCGGTGTTCACTTTGCGGGCCGTGGCAAAGCACATGGTGGATCGGGCGATCGCAGGCGATCCCGGTGGATCGCTGATCATCTGCGGCAGCGGTTCCATCGCACAGGGCGTACCGACACTGGCGCATTACGGCATTGCCAAGGGCGGCCTGAACTCGCTGGCCAAGGCGCTCGCCGCTGAACTGGGGCCTCACGGCATTCGCTGCAACGTGATTGCGCCAGGCTTTATCGAAACCGAAATGACCTTTGCCGACCCGGAAATCGGTGCAGTGATGGCAGCGCGCGTTTCAGCCCGTGTGCCACTTGGCCGGATCGGCCAGCCCGGCGATCTGGAAGGCGCGGCGGTTTACCTCGCCAGCGATGCCGCGCGTTATCACACCGGCGATACGCTGGTGATCGATGGCGGCAAGCTGTTCGCCAACTGATCGCGAAAGGACCACAACCATGTTTGCGCGCCCGAACACCCAGCACAGCCAGGTGGCCTATGTCACCAACGACATCGACGCCGCTATCGAGGTTTTCCGCAGCGAATTCGACACACCCGGTTTTTATGTATTCACCAATGTCGGCACCGGATCGGATGAAAGCGGACCACAGTTGAAGATCGGCCTTGCCCGCGTTGGCGGGGTGGAAATCGAACTGATCGAACCGATCGGCGATACAGCCCCGCTGTTCAAGGACGTCCTGCCGGGCGGCAGCGAACTTGCCATCCGGTTTCACCACGTGTGCATCCGCATTGATGGACCGCTGGCCAACTGGGATGCCCATGTCGCCTCGCTTGATCTGGCGCGACACCCCATTGCATTCCAGGGCGCACTGGGAGATGTGATGCGCTTTATTTATACCGACGAGCGCAAGACGCTGGGGCATTATGTCGAGCATGTGTGGATGGCACCCGATCTCTATGTCCAGGTCACTGGCGCAACGCCCACTTATCCTGCCGCCATCACCTGATTTATCGGAGACCAGCCTTGCGTGATCCCATCGAACTGACAGTCGACGTAACCGATGCCGTCGCCATCGGCATGCCTGCACACACGGCCGTGACGGTTTTTCTGCCGGATGATGGCGCGCTGTCCAATCCGCCGGTGGTGTGCTTCGCGTTCCCCGGCGGCGGCTACAACCGCCGTTACTACAGCTTCGACATGCCAGACGGGCAGGGCGGCGGCGAGGCCGGATACCACACCGCGCGCGGGTGGATCTTCGTTGCCTGCGATCACCTGGGCTTTGGTGAATCGACCATTCCGCCCGACGAACTGCTCGATCTGGATGTGATCGCGGCGGGCAATGACGCCACTGTGCGCCATGTGATGGAACAGATCGCGACGGGTACGCTGGCGCAGGGTTTGCCGCCGATTGCCAATGCGACATGCCTCGGCATTGGCCAGTCGATGGGTGGATGCTTCGCGGTGGTGGCGCAAGGCAATCACGAAACATTCGATGGCGTCGGTGTGCTCGGTTACAGCGGTATCCATACCATCGTTCCAACGCGGCCCGGCCAGCCCGAAGCCGCATGGCCATGGGTTTCGCGCCGCAGCAAGCCGGGCGCGCCCAAGATCTACAACCTTGCCCAGCTGGCAGCATCAACCGGCCCGCAATTGGGCGATGCAGAAGCACTGCAAGCGGCGGCGCAAGCAGGGGAACATCCTTTCCAGTGGTCGTTCCACTATGACGATCAACCCGCCGACATCGTAGCGCTGGACATGAAGGCATCTGCCGGACTGGTCGATCCCTTGCCCGAATGGCGCTCGGCCACAACGCCTGCCTGCGGCATCACCATGGTAGCGCCCGGTGCCGTGGCGCTTGAGGCGGCCTCAATCCGTGTGCCCGTGTTCATTGGCGTGGGCGAACGCGACGTGGTGCCCGATCCATGGGCCGAACCCAAGGCGTTCAAAAGCGCAATCGACATCCAGCTCTACGTCTGCCCGCGCATGGCCCACATGCACAACTTCGCCCACACCCGCACCCAGTTCTGGGCGCGCATCCACAACTGGGGTGAAGGCGTGGCAGCGCAAAGGGCGCTGGCGGGTTAGGGCTTGACGCCCGCAAACACCGCATAGGAAGGATCGTCCTGGTCGCGCCGTCCGCCGAACGCGCCGACCAGAGGCGGGCCGGCGGCGACGATTTCGTCGATGTCCTGCACATATTCGCGGTGATCGATGGCCCAGCGGCCTTCGCGGCGGGACCAGCGGTCGAGGTAGCGGCCATAGACGTTGCCCTGCCGCAGTACGCCGTCCTGTTCAAATCGCAGCGTGGCGTGGACATAGGCTTCGCTGGCGGCGTGATCTGCGTCGAGCGTGATCAGGATGTTGGTCACGCGGTGCACGTGCGCGACCATTTGCGCGTGTGTGTCACAAACCCAATCGATGAATGCGCGTCCCGTCCCTTCAAACATCGCACCATAACGCGCGGTGCCGTCCGGGTGCCACACGGCATAGCCCAGTTCATGGTCGATGCGGTCCATCGCGCGGGCATAGTTCGCCAGCTGTTCGGTTATTGCCAGTTTGTCGGCTGTTTCATCGGGCGCGCTCATGCTGCGTTCTCCGCAAGGGTTTCAAGGGGGAATGCCAGTTCGACAAGGATGGCATTGGGATCGCGCACGAACACCAGATGCATGCCAATGGCCGGAACATCGGCCCGTTCGAACGCCAGCCCGGATCGCTCAAGCCGGGCGATGTGATTCTCCCGGTCAATGCAGCGCAGTGCGAAGTGGTCGATCATGCCGCGCTGCGCCACGCCGCGCACCGGGCCACCGTTTTCGATTTCGCGGTCTGCACCGACAAGGTGGACCACGGCCTGACCGCCCGCATCCTTGCCCCATGCGGCGCTGGCCATGTTCGCGCACCCCGGCGGCGGTTCCATGCGCAGGCCCACGACATCGCCGTAAAACGCGATGGATGCTTCCAGCCGGGCGGTGCGGATATTGACGTGATCGAGCGGCATTGCGGCATCACTCCCCTGTTTTGCAAGAGAATGCGCGCCGTGCCGCCCGCCCGCGCCTGACCGTTGGCAGGTGCGAGACTGCGCCGGCAGCCGCCCCTTGTCGGCACGAACAACATGGGAGAGTGTGATGGATCTGGGAATTGCAGGAAAGACCGCACTGGTCACCGGCGGGACGCACGGCATTGGCCGCGCGATTGCCGAAGAACTGGGGCGCAACGGCTGCCGGGTGGTGGTTGTCGCGCGCGGACAGGCCGGGATTGACGAGACGGTCGCGGCGATCCGCGCCGCAGGCGGCGAGGCAGGGGGCGTCAGTGCCGACCTGACGCAGCTCGATAGCTATCCGCGCATGGTGGCAGAGGCGACGGCGCTGTTCGACGCGCCGGACATTGCGATCTTTTCGCCGGTAGGCCCGCCCTCTGGACGGTTTGAAGACATGGCCGACGAGGATTTCCAGACCACCTTCGACAATGTGGTCAAGGCTTTCGCCCACTTCGCGCGCGCGGTGACGCCGGCAATGAAGGAGCGCAGATGGGGCCGCATCGTCACGGTCGGATCGGGCCATGGCCGCTTGCCAGGCCGCCGCGCCACGCTGGGCTTCGATTATGTTCTGGCCAACACCCTGCGTCCGTCCGCGCTGGGCCTCAGCCGCAGTCTGGCGGATGAACTGGCAGAATTCGGCATCACCGTGAACACGGTCCCGCCCGGATTTATCGATACCGGCGCGCAGTACGAAGCCTTCTTCCGCGAATGCGCCAAGGCAGTGAACCAGACCTATGAGCAGTTCATGGCAGGCCTGATCGACCGTATTCCGATGAAGCGCTTTGGCAATCCCGATGAAGTGGCCGGCCTGTGCGCCTTCCTGTGTTCTGCCCGCGCCAGCTACATCACCGGCCAGTACATGCTGGTCGATGGCGGACGCATGGAAATCTATTACTGAGGTTTTCAGATATTGAGGTTTTCAGGCCGTGGTGACATGCGTCGCTCAATCCGGTGGCACCACGGCCTGAACCCTGGCTTGCACCGGGGCCGGGCAGTTGCAAAGAGGGCAGGCGGGTGGCTGCATCGCTTTGGCAACACCTGATGTGCTCGCCTCGCGTGAAATTCCGTCACCAAATTGACACTTGTCAATTTAGATGCAAAAATACCTGGCATGAGCAAGGCTGCGCCAGATACTGATGCGCTCATCGGCCGACGGCGTGGCCGCCCGCCCGCCGATGCGGCCAGCGCCGTGCCTGAAGAGCGTGTGCTGCACCTGGCGTTCGAATGCTTTGCAGAATCGGGGTATGAAGGCACCACGGTTCGTGATCTGGCCAAGCGTCTGGGCGTTAGCCACAATCTGATCAATGTGCGATTCGGGTCGAAAGCCGATCTCTGGCGCAAAGCCGTGGACTGGCGCGTCGCGAAATTTGGCGCGCCGGTGTTCACGGTCTTTGCCCGCCACGATCTCGATCCTGAAAGCCGCCTGCGCTTGCTGGTTCACAGGTTTTGCGGTTGGGCGGCAGAAAACCCCAGCTTCATCGGCATAAGCCATGCCGAAGGCCGACGCAGTACATGGCGGCTCGACTATCTTGTTGCGCTGTACATCCACCCGTTCAAGCAAAGCCTCGACGCTCTGTTTGCAGAAGTGCTTGCTATCAGACCGATCCAGCAGATCTCGTCGTCGGCATTCATGGCCATGCTGGTTCAGGGCGTGGGTTTCTATTTCGCCTCGATGCCCATGCTCGACGCTTTGGG
Source organism: Novosphingobium sp. CECT 9465 (assembly GCF_920987055.1). Lineage (NCBI taxonomy): Bacteria > Pseudomonadati > Pseudomonadota > Alphaproteobacteria > Sphingomonadales > Sphingomonadaceae > Novosphingobium > Novosphingobium sp. CECT 9465. The sequence continues at coordinate 3,221,817 of NZ_CAKLBX010000001.1, read as the reverse complement.
CGTTGGCGCGGAGGCTGACCCTGAAGCGATCCCTCGTCGGGTCGCGGAATTTGCCGATACATTGCTGGCCGGGCTGCTTGGCCCGACCAGCAATTCCAGCAAGGATCATCCGGCCGAAGCCGTCACCGTCACTTGATCTGGCGCAGGATGCGCTTGGCAGCGATCTTGCCCGGCAGACCGGAGATTCCCCCGCCCGGATGTGCACCGGCGCCGCCGATATACAGACCCGGCACGGCAGGCTTGGGGCTGCCGAATCCGGTTGCAGGGCGGTTCTGACCCGATCGGAGCGATCCGAAATCGATGTGAGTCACGCAGCCATTCGTGGCATTGAGCCGCTTTTCGCGATCGCGCGCGGTTTCCACAAAACGGCCGACCTCGGCATCGAAGCCGTCATAGTATTCCGACATCTGCGCGATCAGATCGCGCATCGTGCGGTCCTTCACTTCCTGCGTCCAGCCTTCGCGCGCATCAACCGCCATGCCTGGTACGTAGATATAGGCAAGACCGCCGCCCGCCGGTGCCTGCGAAGGATCGGTGTTCGAAAGCGGCGTGACTGAAACGGCGTGTTCCTTGGGAATATCGCCGCGCCGTGCCGCCGCAAAGCTTTCGCGCACCTGTTCGGGCGTACCGATATAGCCGACGGCCTTGTTGAGGTCCGCGCCATCGTGGCGCATGTCCTGATGGCGCTTCAGCGTCAGTGGCTTCGACATTGCGATATTGGCAAGAAACGGCGCGGCATTCGATCGGTTTGCCGGCGCATGCTTGATACGTTCCAGCAGGCGGCGCTCAACCTTGCCGGGCGTGGTCATGGCAAAGGCAGTGCGTGGATCGCAACTGGCGATCACGGCTTTCGCCTTGATGATACGGCCATCTTCCAAGCGTACGCCCCGCGCCGCGCCATCGTCGATGATGATTTCGGCAACCGGCGCATTCAGCAGGATCTTGGCGCCCGAAGCCTCGATGCTTTTGGCCATGGCATTGGCAAAGCTTTGCAGGCTGCCGATCGGTTTGCCCGTGCCCAGCCGGTGCAGCGCTGCAAGGATCATGTAGGCAGCACCGTTGCCATCGTCATCAACCGGACCCGCGCCTGCGGCCGTGTTGGTGAGCAAGGCGATATTGGCCGGGTGTTCGAACCATTCGCAGGCAATCTGGTCCGCCGTTCCTGCCGCCAGAATCTGAAGCTCGTTCTTCAGCTTCACGTTGCGCACCAGGCTGCCCACCATGTTGCCCAGGTTCTTCAGATCGGGCCTGCCGGGTTCTGCCATCATCATCGGGAAGCCGATGTCCATCAACCCGTTGAGCAGATCGAGGAACTTCAGATAATTCTTACCGTCCTGACGGTTCAGGCGGCCCATGTCTTCGGCCGTCTGCTTGGGATCGCGGAACAGACACACACTGGCGCCCGACGGATCGAGATAGGCATAGGTCGGATCGGGATCGACCCAGCGCAGCCCGTGCTTTTCCAGTTCCAGTTCCTCGATCAGCCCGCTGCCGCGAACGAACAGCAATTCGACCGCGCAAGGCGTGACGAGATGGCTGGGCGCTTCGGGGATCATGTAGCCCGCGCTGGTCATCCCGCCGACTTTGCCAAGACGCTCGACCACGATGACACGTTTTCCGGCGCGGCTCAGATAGCCCGCTGCGGCCATGCCGTTGTGCCCTGCACCAACGATGACGACATCTGCTTCTTCGGTCACTTCAGGCTCTCCAGCAAGCGGTACGCAAAATTGGCGACCGCTGTTGTAGGCAGCATGATTACGGAGTGTTTGATGACGCGCCTTCCATAAGACAGGTCATCAGACCAGCGTGACGCTGTTTTGGGAACTGTGACGCGCGCTTTGCTGCGGTGCAGATACCGGATCGTCGCAGCCTTGCGCGATTCGCGTAAATTCTGGAAGTGACAGGAAGGGAATTGCAATGTCGGTCAAGCTGGACGCAAAGACAGTCCACGATCGGTTGACCAGCTGGCTGGTGAATACGAAGCCTTCGTGGGAAGGCCTGACAGTCGCACCGATGGATGTCGTGCTCGGCTCCGGCTTTTCGGCCGAAATCTTCTTCGTCGATGTAGACTATACCGAAGCAGGGCAGCACTTTCACCGCACACTGGTGGTCCGTCGCCAGCCGCAGACGTTCGAAGTGGTGTTCGAAAGCGATCTCAAGCTTCAGGCCAACATGATGGCCGCACTTGATGCGCGCGGCGATCTTCCGGTGCCGCCGTGGGTGGGCAAGGAAGACGATGCCTCGATCCTGGGCGCGCCGTTTCTGGTGATGGGCCGCGTCGAAGGCCAGGCGGCAACGCAGCGTCCGAACTACAATGTCGAAGGCTGGTTGACGCAACGTACCCCGGCCGAACGTCTGACGCACTTTACCAACGCGCTGACTGCGCTGGCAAAGCTGCACGAAGTGGATTGGCAGGATGGTTTCAAATTCCTCAATCGTCCTGACCGGGGCGCGCCGGGGCTTGAACAATACCTCGGCTATCTGGTTGATTGGCATGCCGCGCGCGGGCAGGGGCGCAAGCTGCCGATCGTGGATGCGGCGATGCAGTGGGTGCTGGAAAACCGCCCGGACAATACCGATACCTGCGTGTTGTGGGGCGATCCGACGCCGTCCAACGTGATGTGGCGGCCCGATGGCAGCGTTGCCGCGCTGATCGATTGGGAACTGGCGGCACTAGGCCCGCGTGAACTGGATTTGGCATGGTGGCTCTATTTCGACGATCTGTTCAGCCGTCGTTTTGGCGTGACCAGGCTTGAAGGCCTGCCCACGCGCGATGAAACCGTGGCGATTTATGAAAAGGCAGCGGGCCGCAAGGTCGGCAATCTCGATTACTACGATGTCGTCGTGGCGCTGCGTATGGCGCTGGTGGCAGTGGGCGCGTTCGACCGGCAGGTTTCGCTTGGCAATATCGCGGCGACCAACACTTCTGCCGACAACAACTTGATGACCCTGTACATCGCCGAAAAGCTGGGACTGCCGCTGCCCGAACTGGGCAACGATTTCCGCGATTTCATGCGCAACTTGACGCCGGTGGAAGAAGCCGCCGACTGAATTTCCGAAACGCAAAGCCCACCCCCAACCCCTCCCGCTTGCGGGAGGGGAGCGAGACTTACGTCTCCGAAGGAGGCGTTAGTCGCAGCGGGGTGGGCATCGCACTACCGCCACCCCTTAAAGCTGGTTGCTGCCTGCTTCTGCAAACAGGCGCTGGAAATCGACCATGCTGGCCTGATGCGCGGTGAAGCCGCCATCGACGGGGATCATCGCGCCGTTGATGAAGCGTGATTCGTCCGACGCCAGAAACGCGACGACATTGGCGATATCGCGCGGGGATCCAAGTTCGGGGTTGAGGTGGTGCGCGAGCAGCACGTCCTTGACCGCCTGCGGGGTGGAATCGATCGCGTTTTCGCTGAGTACAAAGCCGATGGCGATCACGTTCGAACGTACACCCTGCTTGCCATATTGGGTGGCGATGAACCGGCCAAGGTTGATCAGGGCCGCCTTGCTGGCACCATAGGCGGTCAGCGTCATTTCGCCCAGCAGGCCAAATCCCGACGCAGAATGAATGATCGAACCGCCGCCGCCCGCGATCATCGTGGGCAGCACATGCTTGCATAGCAGCATCGGCCCGCGCGCATTGACGGCGAAAGCCTTGTCCCACGCATCGGCGGGGAGGTTGATCACATCAAGATCGCGCGCGCGCTGTTCGTTGGTCTGGAAGGCGGCGTTGTTGTGCACGATGTCGATTCGGCCATGCTTTGCAGCGATGGCGCCAACCGCGCGGGCAATGTCGTCTTCGTCGGTCAGATCGAACACCGCTGCTTCCGCGCGGAACCCTTGGGCGCGCAGGCTCGCTGCGGTCTCCTCAACCCGGTCGGCCATGATGTCGTTAAGGATCACCGTCGCGCCACGATCCGCCAGCACGGCGGCAACTTCGGCGCCGATGCCTTGCCCCGCACCTGTGATGATGGCGACGCGGTCGCTGAGGGGTTTGATCATGCTTGTCTCCTGAACGCTCGGCCCGAAATTGTGCGGGCACAGAGAATGTGTCACGCAGGCCCGGCACCTATAAAACGATAGGCACACTTGCGCGCGAAGCAATGAAAGTCTGCGATCACAAATCAGGAAGAGAGATGCACATGGGCGTACTGGACGGGAAAGTGGCGATCGTGACGGGGGCCGGCTCCGGCATCGGGGCTGAAATCGCGCACGAACTGGCACGGCAGGGGGCCAAGGTTCTGGTTGCGGCAAGCCGCGCGGAAAGTGCAACGGGCACAACGCAGGCTATCCGCGATGCAGGCGGGCAGGTCACTTCGGCGTTTGGCGATCTGGCCGATCCTGCAACAGCGCAATTGCTTGTGGATGCGGCTATCAGCGCGTTCGGCGGGCTGGACATCCTGATCAACAACGCCGCCGTGACCGATGCCGCTACGCTGGCCAAGGACGCCAACATCGCCGACATGGACGCGGCCACGTGGGAACGCACACTGCGCGTCAACACGATTGCGCCCGCCCTGCTGTGCAAGGCCGCAATCCCGCACATGATTGCGCGTGGCGGCGGGTCCATCGTGATGGTCGCATCGGGGCGCGGCGTTCAGGGCGATCTGGGCATGCCCGCCTATGGCGCATCCAAGGCGGCGCTGATCAACCTCGCGCTCAATGTTGCCACGCAGTATGGCAAGCAGGGCATCCGCGCCAATTCGGTGGTCGTGGGCATGGTGATGACCCCGCCGCTGGCTGCATCGATCAGCCCGGAAATGATCGAACTGTTCACCGCCCATCACCTGACGCCCTACGTGGCCGATCCGCAGGATATTGCCGGCCCGGTCGCGTTCCTTGCATCGGATGCCGCGCGGTTCATTACCGGCGCAACGCTGGCGGTCGATGGCGGGATGACGTCTCACGCTGCGCCGTTTGCCGATGTGATGAAGCTGTCATCGGCGGGTATGTTGAAGCAGGATTGACGCGTGAGGCGGGTCGCTGATCTTTTTCAGCGCCCCGCCTTGAATTCCGCAAGATAGTGGGCGAGCCGGTCTACCAGAAAATCAGGCAGGGCGGCAGGTGCTCCCATGTCCTTGTCGTTGCCGTAATTGCGCACCGACAGGATCAGGATCTTCAGCGCGGCGACCGCCATGTAATAGCTGAACTGCGGCATCCGTCGCCCATAGATCCGCTCGAACCCGGCCACCGCTTCTGCCCCCCGCGGCAATCCGTCCATGCGGGGCACACCGAAATTCTCGCTGAACACTTCGTCAAGATAGACCCAGTGAGCCAGATCGACTTCGGGCGGGCCAAGCGTCGCCACCTCGAAATCGAAGAGTGAGACAACTTCGGTGCCATGTGTCTGGTACATGGTATTGCCCAGCCGCGCGTCGTTCCACACCAGTCCTGATTCCGCCGCAAGCGGTGCGTGTTCTTTGAGATAAGCGAGCGCTTCGGAGATGATGGGGAAAGATTGTCCGTTGCGCGCCCAGTCGAACCATTTCCCCACGAACTGATCGAGATAGAATACGGCATCGGGCGCGCGCCGGGTGCCTTCGGCCAGAAACGAAAAGCAGCGCCAGTCGATCCGGTGCAGCCGCGCCATTTCCTCGATCCCGTTCCACCAGCAGCGGGTGCGGTCACCAGTGGGAAGATCGGCGACCCAGCCTTCCTGGTGATAGCTTGGAAAATCGGGGGGAACCCGGCCGTCGATCCTGTCCATCAGGAAAAACGGTGCGCCAAGTATTGTCGGATCGCGTTCGGCAAAGTCGATGTTGGGGACTTTGACCGATGAATTGGCGGCAATCGCGCGCATTATCCGGTATTGATGAAACACATCGGCCAGCATCGGCACAGACACATCGCGCTGGATCCGGGCGACCAGCCGGCGTTCGACCGCCTTGCCATCTTCGTGCCAGCGCGCCACGAACAGGATGGTGCGGCTGGAAAAGCCCTGCGCCGGTTCAACGGCATCGGTAACTTCGACCGAGGGGGAACCCGGCAGGCGCGCCGAGAGCCAGAGGCCCAGGCGTTCGACTGCATCTTCGGTGTGGATCGAGGTTTTGGTGTCTGTCATCGGTCAACCCAGCACAATTCGGCCATCGGCGTCCATCGAACCGTTCAGTTTGGCAGCGGCGGTACGTTCGGCCACCACGCCAAGAATGGCGTCATAGTATGGCTCGCCCGGATTCAATATCTGTGGGCGACCGCTGCTGCCAAGATAGACAGGCACGATCTGGACGCCGGTAATCGTACCGTCCGCAATCGTGACGGAGGCGGCCAGCCCCCGGCTGGTTTCATCCAGTAGCGGCGCTGAAATGCCCGAAGGCGTCTCGTCGCGCGACCAGGGCGAAATCATCGCGAACTTGCCCATATTATAAAGGACCGCCTTTCCTTTATAAACTTCGAAACCCTTGATCGGCAGCGGTCCCTGGCTGACGATCAGATCGACGCCCGCATCGATGAACGCGCGCGCCGCTTCGCGCTGGTAATCGGCAATGGCCGATACGTGCTCCAGAATGCCCCAGTGGCAACTCAGCACCACCACATCGACTTGGGCTTTGAGGGCGGTGATACTTTCGATCATCGCGGCCAGATCATCGCGATTGACCAGCGTGCGCGTGTCCGGCTCCACCCCCCAATCGTGCCAGCTGTTGTTTTCGGCATAAGTATGGCGGCGCAGCGGCACGATTCCCGGCGTTCGGCGTCCGGCATGGGCTCCGGGCAGGAAGCCCGACGTGCAGGCCAGAAACCCGATCTTGTGGCCGTTGCGCTCGATTATCACCGGCGCGCGCGCGCTGGCGATGGTATCCCCGCCACCGACCGGGGCGATGCCGGATTCCTCCAGCAGCGCAATGGTGCGCAGGAACGCGCGATAGCCGCCGTGCATGGTGTGATTGTTCGCGACGGACATCACGTTGAAGCCCGCAGCCCCCATCATCGCAATGCTTTCCGGCGCGCCGGGTGCGAACAGGTCGCCCAGATCGAAATCGTCGTTGATGTGCGCTTCCACCGGGTGCGTGTCACCCGCCTCTTCGGCATAAGGCCATTCGCAGTTGCCGAATGTCACGTCCGCCGCCGAAAGAACTGGCGTGACCGCTGCAAACAGGTCTGCCGGTGGCTCGCGCGTCATCAGTTGCAGATCACCGACCGCAAACAGGCGCAATGTTCCCTGGGCCATCTAGCTGTTCCTCTCAATATGGCGGTGAAGCTGTAAGGCGTGACGGGAACGTGCCCCTATCGTGTGGCCGGTTGAGGCATATCGAAACACATTATTGCAGGCCTGATGAACAAATAAATCAGCGGGTGGGGACGGGAAAAATGACAGGACTCTTTTCGGGCAAGGTCGCGCTGGTGACAGCGGGTGCCGATGGAATCGGGGCCGCCACTGCCCGCGCTTTCGCCAGCGAAGGTGCCGCGGTGATGCTGGCAGACATCAACGATGCTCTGGGCGAAGAACGCGCCGAAGCCCTGCGCGCAGAAGGATTTGTCGCACGCTATCTCCACGCCGATGCGACGGACGAGGCACAAGTCGAGGCGCTTGTCCGCCAGACCGTTGAACAGTTCGGCGGATTGCATCTGGCCGCAAACGTCGTGGGCGATGCCCATCCCGATTCAGCAGGGCCGGACCTCCACACGCAACCGGTTGCGGCGTTCGACCACACCATCACAATGTGCCTGCGCTCGACCTTCATCTGCCTCAAGCACGAGATCGCGCACATGGTCGAAAACGGCGGCGGCGCGATCTGCAACGTCACCTCGCTTGCGGGCATGATTCACAATGGATTTGGCGGGGCAGGGTACGGTTCGGGCAAGGCCGGGGTGATCCGGCTGACCAAGTTTGCGGCGGTCAGTTATTCCGATCGCGGCATCCGCGTGAACTGCATCGCGCCGGGCGTCACGCCGACGCGCGCCTATTACAAGTTCGGCGATGAATACGCCAAGGTGCTGATCGGCGAACAGGTGGTAAACCAGCCGATCAAGCGCGCGATCGGCTGCGATGAACAGGCGGCCGGTATTGTTTGGCTGTGTTCCGATCAGGCCAGCATGGTCACAGGCCACGTTCTGCCCATCGATGGCGGGTGGACCGCGCAATAGACGTTCGGCTGTTTTTGCCGCGATTGCGGTCACGCTTTCCGCTTCTCGCGGCGCAGTGCGCGATAGCTGCCACTGGCCATTCTGAATGATCCAGAGGCATGTGTTTCTTTGAGTGACATTATTGTCATTTCATAATATGGGCGATTCATGGATTGGAGAGGATTGCCCATGCCATCGCCTGTAGACACTATCGCCCGTCCCGCTGTTTCCTGCGTCCATGATCCGGTGCCGGTTGCCGCCGCGCTGGTGCCGCTGCTTGCCGAACATGCGCAGGCCTGTGAGCGTGAAGGCCGTATCCAGCCGCCGGTGATGGACGCATTGCGTGAATCCGGATTGTTCCACATCACCGCGCCACGCCGTGCCGGAGGTCCGGGCGGAACGCTGCTGACCCATATCGAAACGGTGGCACAACTCGCGCAGGGTTGCGTCGGCACGGCATGGGCGTTTTGCCTGCTGTCCGGTGTGACCGGCACCGTGCTGGGTTTTCCCGCTGCGGTGACCGACATCGTTTTTCGCACGGGCAATGAACTGCTGTGCAGTGCATCGGCGCCGACCGCCATGGCAAAGCCGGTGCCGGGCGGTTATTCCGTGACCGGCAAGTGGGGCTATGGTTCCGGGTCCCGGCATGCCGATTGGGGATTGAACGGGGTTCAGCTCCTGGATGCGGACGGCGCCGTTACCGAAATGGCAATGGCATTCGTCGATTTGCGCGATCCAGCCTGTTCGCTGCTCGATGACTGGCATGTGGCGGGTATGGCCGGATCGGGCAGCAATACGATTGTGGCCGACCATCTGTTCGTGCCCGAAGCGTTGATCCTGCGCCCGTCGCAAAGTCCACCGGCAGAAGTCCTGCTGGCGATGCCGGGATTGGAACCGCGCGACCTGTGGCCGATGGAATCGCTGTTCCCGTTGGGCGTCCTTCCCCCGATGCTTGGTGCCGCCACCGCCATCCTTCGCGCCGTCGTGAAGTCCGCCGGAACCCGACCCGTGGTGGGCTGGACATATGAAACGCAGGCCGCGTCCCAGACGCTCAGCGCGATGATCGGGCAGTCGGCGCTTGAGATCGATTCGGCATGGATGCATATCCGCCGCGCGGCGGGGATGATGGACGATACTGCTTCACAGCGTGTCCTGACGGGGTTCGACAAGGCGCAAGTTCAGGCCGATTGCGGCTTTGCCATGGGCTTGCTGCGCACTGCGGGGAACCGGCTGCTGGACGTGGCGGGGCCGGGCGCGTTCGCTCTGAACAATCCATTGCAACGGCTCTGGCGCGATCTCAATGTGGGCAGCCGTCACAATGCACTCAGCAGCCATCTTTCGACCGAGCTTTACGGACGTGCGCTCACCGGCCAGCCATCGAATTTGCGCCTTCTGCCCGATATCGGCCCTGTCCCGGCGTGGGCTATCGTAGCGTGACTTCGCGCCCACCCGCGAACGGGGAAAATGCGCGCTTGCGCGTGGCAGCCGAACGCCGTGACCGGATGCGGGCGCGGCTGCTTGAAACTGTGCTTCAACTGTATCAGCCAGGCCGTGACAATACGGCGTTGGTCATCGATGACGTGATACGTGCAGCAGGCGTATCGCGGGGGACATTCTACAAATATTTCACATCGATCGAACAAGCCGTCGATGAACTGGGCGAAAGCCTTGCCAATGGCATGATCGCCGATTTCCGGGCGCTGTTTGCCGCTGAAACCGACCCGGCGGTGCTGGCCATTGGTGGTTCGGCCATCACGATGCTGCGCGCGTGGCATGATCCACGGTGGGGCGGGTTCACCTGCCGGGTGGATTATGTCGATTACTTTGCGCGGGCCAGCGCGCAGGATGCGCTGGTCCGCGACGCGCTGCGCGCTGCGCGCGACAACGGGCAGATGCACTTCGGTTCGCTCGATATCGCGGTTGACCTGATCGTCGGGATGACGATCGAGGCGCGCCGCAGGCTGTTGCGGGCATCGGATGACCCGGCACGGTACATCGATGAAATGCTGGCTTGCACGTTCGCGGGCCTGGGCATGACCACGGATGTCTTTGCACAGGCAAAATATTCCGCCTTGGCCCGCATTTCGGAAGGTGCGGGCATCTTGCGCTGGTGGTCCCCCGATCTCGCTGCCTGAAGTGCGGCGGTGAGTGGGAGAGACGGAAATCATGGGATCACTGGACGGAAAGATTGCCGTCGTGACCGGCGCCTCAGCCGGGATTGGCGAGGCCATTGCGCGCAGACTTTGCCAAGCCGGGGCGACCGTGGTGCTGGCGGCGCGGCGCGAGGAGCGGCTGGCTGCACTGGCACAGGACCTGGGCGGCCAGACCGGCTATCTGGCCATCGATCTTGCGCAACCTGAAGCGCCTGCAAAGCTACTGGCCCATGTGCAGGAATATTACGGTACGCCCGATATCGTGGTTCATAACGCTGCCGTGTTGCACGTGGGATCGGTCGAGGAGTTCGACCTTGCCCATCTTCAGCCAATGATCGCGATCAATTACGAATCGGTGGTGCGCAGCTGCTATCTGTTTGCGCGCGCGATGAAGGCCGCAGGGCAAGGACAGATCGTCAACATCTCCAGCATCGGCGCCAACATCACCGCGGCAGGAAGCGGTATTTATGGCGGCCTGAAAAAGGCGCTGGAAATGTTTACGGATTCACTGCGGATCGAACTGGCAGGTTCCGGCGTGAAAGTCGGGCTGGTCGCGCCGGGCACGACCAGTACCGAGATATTCGAGCCGATGAAGGCAGAGGGCAAACCGGCGTGGGACAGTTACATTCCCGCGCTCGATCCCGATGATATCGCGCGGGCCGTGCTGTATATTCTGGAACAGCCGCCACGCGCCAATGCCGCACGTGTGCACGTCTATTCAGCACACGAAGGCTTCTGATCGCATGGGCGCCAGCCAGCGGTGCTGCTGGCTGGCGCCGGATAATCATCAAAGGCCAAGCATTTCCGCATCAGCCGATTCAGGATAGATCGATAGCGGGAAGCCCTGAACGGTCGGCCCGAAGAAATATGCAAAACCGCCACTGGCAAGTTGCTGGCGATGGCGGACCGAATATCCCGCAGCCTCCAGCGTGGCGCGCGCGCCTTCGACATCGTGATGGACGATATCCACCGAAACCAGCGCGCTTTCATTCCCATCGAGCAGAGCCGAAGGGCCTTCGATCAGGCGGACGCGATGGGTGCCCGAAAGCCCGCGACGGCCGAAGCCCGCAGGATTAAAGGGGTGGAATTCCATGTCGTAGCACTGCTTCAGACTTGCGGCGAGCGCATCGATATCCTCAGAAACCAGCGTCACGCAGCCGACCTTTGGCGGCTTGGCGTCATCCAGGGCAGCAAACGGAAGTTCCGACCGGATCTGCGCCTCGTTCACCCCTTCCGTACACGCGAGGAACTGGATGCCGTGGAAATCCCGGCCGAACAGATATTCGTCGACCGCCGGAACCGGAAGATAGCTGATCGCGATCGGTTCATGGCCTGCGGCTTTCAGGCGCGCGCGCACCGATTCCGCATCGGCCACGTCCACCGCGATCTCGATCAAGCGGTCGCCCTCGGCAAAGCCCAGACCTTCGGCGCCGGGTTGAATCGGCTCGATCCCATGTTCACCGAAGCCGACCTTGAACGTGGCGTCGGGATAGACTTCGGCGATGAGGCCGGGCGTAAAAAATGTGAAGCCGAACAATTCACCCATCCGCCGGGTAAAATCATCCATATCGTCGACTCGCCACGCCATGCGGCAGAACTTCGGCACCATCAGCATTCTCCCATACCCGTCGGCTTGAACATTTTCGCGGCCGATCAATTGCTGCGCCGGAATTAGGCACGGCATTACAAGGCCATGCCCCGCCTTTTGGTAGGAAAGCCCCTCAGGCGCGATGCGTATCATCGGGGAGAAGGGCGGTTCCGGCCTTACAGGGAAACGAAGAATCCCGTCCGGTGCCAAATCATGGAGAGCAAGATGGCAGAGGCACAAGATCCCACCAACCGCGGCGCTTCCGAAAGCGCTGACCAGCTAGAGCGGATAACCCGCTGGGCCGAAGCCAATCTGGGCGGCAAGGTTACCCGCATCGAACGGCAGCGCCGCTGGCGCCCGGTCTGGCGCGTAAGCATGGAAGACAAGGGCGAGGCCCGCGAATACCTGTTCAAGGCAGACCGCGTCTGGGCGGCCCATCCCTATGCTCACGTTCATGAGATGAACCTGCTCAATGTGTTGGCCGCACACGATATTCCCGTGCCGCCGCAGCGTGGCTTCTGCATTGATCCGCCAGCCATCGTCATGGATTGGGTGCGCGGCGGACGCGATCCCGGCCTGGTCATGGAAGCGGTGGAAAGCGCATCGACGATGACGCCCGACCGCTGGTCGGCATCGCTTCAGTACATGGAGCAGCTGGCGGCCATGCACAAGATCCCGGTCCCGGCGCTTGAAGCCATCGGGTGCTCCAGGCCGGAAGGCCCGACCGAGCTTGCGCTACAGCACTATGAACGCTTCCATGCGATGTACGAAGAGCAGGGCATCGTCGATCCGCCGATGGAATTTGCCACGCGCTGGCTGCGCCGCAACGTGCCGCAGCACCGCACACGCATTTCGCTGGTGACGGGCGATTGCGGCCAGTTCCTGTCCGAAGGACCCGATCTGACGTGCGTGATCGACGTCGAAATCGGTCATCTGGGCGATCATTCGCATGATCTTGCCTGCTTCCGCGGCCGCCATCCGGTGGAAAACATGGGCGATCTGCCATCGCTGTTCCGCCATTACGAAAAGGCGCTGGGCGAACCGCTCGATCTGGACGTCATTGCCTATCACACCGTGGCGTTTCTCGGCGTCGGTTACTTCGGCCCATTGTTTGCCCTGGGGCGCACCGATCCCGGTGGCGACTGGGTGGAAGCGGCTGTGCAATGCGCCTTTATCGGGCGCCGCATGCTGGAAGCGCTTGCCGAAGTGGAAGGCATCGAACTGGACGAACTGACCCTTCCCGATCCGCGTCCGTCGCCGCTGGAAGAAATGGCCCTGACCAAGCTGGCGGCCGACCTTCACCGTCTTCCGCTCAGCGAAACCTTTGCCAGCTGGCAGCGTGGCATTCTTGCCAGCGTACCGGAATATCTGCTGAATCAGGCGCGTTATCGTCGCTGGGCAGAAGACGCCGACCTTGCCGAGCTGGAAACTTTGCTGGGTGAACGCCCGGTTGATCTGGCCGATGCCGACAAGAAGCTTGTTGCGTTCATCCGCACAGCCGGACCGGAACATGACGCTGCGCTCACCAAGCTGATGCACCGCCGCCTGTTGCGGCAGTGCCTTATCATTGCCGGACCCGGTGCACCTGCCGATCACCTCGCATTGATGAAGGTCGAACCTTTGCTGGATGGCCGGATGGACCGGGTGGGTGATCCCGCACTGGCTTTTGCCTGAAAGGCGTGACGTGAGCGGCGGTATTCCGCCGCTCACTTTCACATTGCGCGCATCAATTTGCGCCAGCGAGAGAGAAAAAACATGGATCTGGGGATCAAGGGGAAAGTGGCGCTCGTAACGGGTGGCACGAAAGGCATGGGCCGGGTCGCAGCCGAGCGGCTGGGCGAAGAGGGTGTTCGCGTGGTGGTGGTTGCGCGAGGGCAGCAGGGCCTCGACGATACTGTCGCCACGATCACGGCCAAAGGTGGCACCGCCGTGGGCGTGTCTGCCGATCTCACCGATCTGGCCTCATACGATTTCATCGTCGCCGAAGCGACCAAGGCCTTCGCTGCGCCCGATATCGCGATCTTTACACCCGTGGCACCGCCTCCCGGCGGATTCGACGCGTTTGACGATGGCGACTTTGACGAAGCCTATGCCAATATCGTCAAGGCCTTCCGCCATTTTGCGCGGGCCGTCGTGCCTGCGATGAAAGAACGCCGCTGGGGCCGCATCGTCACGATCGGGTCGGGCGCGGCCAAATCGCCGGCGCGCGCTTCGGTGCTGAACTTCGATTATGTGCTGGCCAATGTCGTGCGGCCTGCGGGTCTCGGCCTCAGCCGCAGCCTGGCCGACGAACTTGGGCGCTTTGGCATAACGGTCAATACCGTGGCACCGGGCTTCATCGATACTGGAGAGGCCTATGGCGCGTTCTTCGAACAATGCGCCGCCGATGCCGGAATGGAATTCGAACCATTCATGGAAGCGTTTTTGCGCCGGATTCCCGCAAATCGCTTTGGCAGTCCCGAAGAAGTCGGCTCGCTGGTGGCGTTCCTGTGCTCGAAGGATGCCGGCTATATCGTCGGCCAATATATCGTCGCCGATGGTGGCTTCATGCAGGCGTACCATTGATTGCCTGCCTGTTTATTGCCTGCAAGTCTCACAATGACAGACCGTGAAAGAGAACGCACCATGAAAGCTATCAGGTTCCTGCCCATGGCGGCAGGTGCAGCCATAATTGCGGCAACGGGCGCCTCGGCGCAATCCACGCCGCAGCCCGTGTTCAACGCTCCGGCAGATGTTGCCGCGATCAAGGAAGTGGAGGAAATACTCGCGACCGAACTGGACGTGGACAAGATCCTGCCGCTTTATGCCGATGATGCCACTGTGCTCGATCTGTTTGCGCCGGGCATTTTCAAGGGCAAGGACGCCATCCGCGCCGGGTTCGCACCGCAACTGGGTGCGATCAAATCGCTGAACAAGACCACGCCCGAAATGATCGTGGCAACCAATGGCACCTTCGGCTGCGTCGCCAGCCAGGTTGCCTATCATACCGAGATGAAGGACGGCACCAAGTTTGCCATGAATGTGCGCGTGCTTGATGCGTTCAAGAAGATCAACGGCAAATGGCGCGTCGTCCAGCAACATATGTCGTTCCCGGTCGATCCTGCCACGATGAATGCACTGACTGCCGCCCCGATCCAGCCCCGCACGATTACATGGTCGGCCCAGCCACTCGCCCCGGTTTCAACCACGCCTGAAAAGGCAAAGGCCGAGATCAAGGAGTTCATGGACGTTGGCGGTGCTTCTGTCGGGCTTGAAAAGCTGATGAAGTATTATGGGCCGGGCGATGACACGCTGCTGTATGATGCGTTCAGCCCGAAGGCTTTGATCGGGAAGAAGGAAATCGCCGATTTCTACGCCCCGATCATGGGCAGCTATACCGGGATCACGCTGGAGATGCCGATGTTCGAGGTCGATTCCGATGGCTCGTTCGGGGTGCAGATCGATACGCAGGAACTGACCCTCACGATGAAGGACGGTTCGAAGCGCAATGTTGCCTTGCGGCAGAGCGATTGCATGCGACGCGTCGATGGCAAGTGGTACAGCTTCCTCGAAATGGTGTCCTACGTGACTGACGCCAAGACCATGAAGGCGCAGATCACGCACTGATCGTCGTCTTTGGCGAACAAAAAGGGGGGCATCCTGATGGATGCCCCCCTTTTTTCTCCGCCGCAGCGGCCGATCAGTATCGGAGACCGTAAAGGATCGTCAGGAGAACCCCGCCGAGGATCAAAACCCACGCAAGGAACAGCAGGCGCAAGGCAACAGGCGCCTCCCGGATCTCCATGAATTCGCGTCCGACGATAGTTGCCTTGATGAGACCGATCACGACAACGATCGCCGCGGCAAACTTCGAACCGAACAACGACGATTCAAACGACAAAATGCTGACGACGACAAGCAGGAGCCAGAACAGGGTCAGACGCTTCGAATACCAGGTCATAGCGTACCCCTTCTATCGCAGCAGGTAGATGAGCGCGAAGATCATCACCCACAGCAGGTCCACGAGGTGCCAGAACACAGCGCTCCCCTCAAGCGTGGGAAACGACCCCGTCCATCGTCCGTCCGTCTGGCAGCGCAGGGCAAGCCATGTCAGCACACCCAGTCCGATCAGTACGTGCAGCAGGTGAATCCCGGTGTACATGAAGTAGAACGTGAAGAAGCTGCTGCTGTTGAGCGTGTCACCATTGGCAATATGATGGCCCCATTCGACGGTCTTCACACCTACGAACGCCACGCCGAGCGCGAGAGCAGCCCAGATCATTCGCCGCGTGTGAGGCAGCCCCTTTCGTGCCGCAATCACCGCATGCGCGATGCACCACGAACTCGTAAGCAGAAGAACCGTGTTGGCCAGTCCCAGCCCGCGATCAAGCTTGGCCTGGGAAACCGCTATGGCAGTGCCATTGGTTGCAAATTCGACGGCATAGGTCACGAACAGTACGCCAAAAACCAGCAGGTCGCCAAATATCAGCACCCACAAGCCGACCTCTCCGGGGACATGCCCGGAGAGGTTTGAGTCTTTGCCTTCGGCAGCACTCACGGTTGATCATCCTGCAGCGCATTGCGCTTGATTGCCGAAAGCAGGACGATCTGCGTTGCGGTGATCCATACCCCGAACACAACGGCCGGAATCCAGAAGGCGGCCACGCCGTTCCAGGCGAACGGTCCAATCTTGAACAGGCCCACGACCGCGCCCGGCGCACTGAGAATTCCGACCCAGATGTTGAGGTAGCCATACCAGCGCGGCAGAATGGGGCGAGGCCGGTCATCCTGGAGAATGATCGCGCCCGTTGCCAGGTATTGCGTGGTGCCGGGAATCGCCGGGATGACCAGCAGGAACATGCCGAGATCGCTCCACATGCGGATGACTTCATCGGATGCATCGGGCCGGAACGCCGCCATGGTAAAGGCAAGGCCGCACAAGAACACCGTGACCTGGCCGTAAGTGAACACCAGCGCCGTTACGGTGGTCCACAACGGGAAACCACGCTCTATCTTCTTGAGATATAGAAGGATGATCGCGATGAACGGCCAGACGATTGCCGACGCGGTCATCAGCAGGATGCCGCCGACCAGATAACCTGTCTGGTATTCGCGAACATGCGCGGCAACATCGCTCGCTGACAACATCGGGCTGTATGGCGGAAAGATATGCATCAGCGGCCACAAGGCGATGAAGAACAATGTTCCCCATAATGGACCGGCAAAAACACTCAACTTCAAGGCACCGCTTCTCATCTCTCCAACACTCCCCTGTTTTCTCCAGAAGCCTTTGACCACGGGCAAGGCATCTGGACCGATGTTGAAAAGTGGATGACTCGATTGCGCTTGAAACATGCCGGACGACAGGGTTTGCCTGACGGATTCCGGCCGCTCCCGCCGTCCTCGCACCGATGTTTGCCGCACATGCAAAAGCGGCGGCCGCACCAAGCGACCGCCGCTTCAGCGTGTCAGATCAGATCAGAAGCTGTACTTGACCGTTGCACCGTAAGTGCGCGGGGCACCCTGGAACTGCACCGTGGCACCAAGGCCGGTATAGCTGTTGAACACGTTGGTGAAGTTCGCCTTGTTGCCGACGTTCCGGCCCCACAGCGCAACTTCGATAGCCGGGTCGTTGAACGTGTAGCTGGCCTGCAGGTTGATCAGACCATAGGCGCGCACACGCGAGGCTTCGTTCGCGATTGCCACTGCGGCTTCCTGCGCCGGATCGCCGGTCGTGAAGAAGTCGAAGTAACGCGAGCCGATGTAGGAATAGTCACCGTGCAGGACGAGCTTGCCGGTTTCCATCTCGAACGTTTGCGTGATCGAGGCGTTTGCCGTCCACTTCGGCGCCTGGGTGATCGGTTCACCCGAACGATCAACCTGGACAATCTTTCCGCCGACCAGCTGCGATTCGATACGGCTGCCCTTCACGTACGAGGCGTTAAGATAGGCAACGCTGCCGCCGATCTCAAGGCCATCCACAGGGACGACAGTACCTTCAAATTCGAAGCCATACGTCTTGGCCTTGCCAGCGTTGGTCACGAACTGGGTCAGGCGTGTAGCGCCGGCGCCATCAACAAAGGTGGTGTTGATGATGCGCTGCACGTTTGACTGCCATGCGTGGAACACGGCAAGGTTGGTACGTACGCGATTGTTGAAGAACTGGCCCTTGATGCCGCCTTCAACGTCACGCACGTCTTCCGGCTTGAACGAGCTGGAGTTTGGCGGCGGAACCGGACGCGCGTTGAAGCCGCCGGAGTTGGATGCGCCGCTGGTCTTCAGGTAAAGGAACACGTCCGGGGTCAGCTTTACGTCAACACCGGCAGTCCAGGCAGGATAGCTGAACTTTGCCGTGCCCACATCGTGGCATCCGCTGTTGGGAGCTTGCAGGCCGGTTGGCGCTGGCTTGCCCTGGTTCACGCCTGCCTGGCAGGTGATTGCCTGGCCTGGACGGGGAACATTCGGCGCGGTGCCCTGACGATCGATTTCGCGCGTGTCCCACGTGTAACGCAGACCACCGGTAAGGCGAACAGCGTCAGACACATTGTAGTAGAGCTGCGCGAACAAACCCTTCGAGGTCGAGACGAACGAACCAAAGGTGTTGTCACCACCGCTTGCAGCCGGGGAAGCATAGAAAATCTGCGACCTTGACTGTTCAGTACCAGCTTCACGGAAATAGATGCCGCCGAAAATGTACTGCAATTTTCCGACATTGCCGGAAACCTGCAGTTCTTCACTGAACTGATGCTGCTTGTAGGTGCTGATGAAGGCGCCCGCACCGGTGTTCGTGCCCAGCAGATCGAGGTTGCTGGTGGTGTTCGAATTGCGATAGCCGGTGATCGACTTGATCGTCACGTCGCCAACATCGACCGAGAGATTGCCGGTCAACGAATAGGCTTCATTGAACGTACCGCTGTCATCAATCGCAGGATCGCCCGTGAACGGCGCACCGTAGTTTACCCGCCAATCACGCGAAAGCAGCGTTGCCCGCTGTGCATCCGTCGCGAACTCCGGGTTCAGGTACTGCGTGATCGGACCGATCGGACCCTGCGAGAATCTTGCAAAAGTAGATGCAGGCACGGAAACCGTTGCCGACAACGGGATTGGTGTCGAACCCGGAATAGCGCCAGAGCGCACACCCTGCGAAATGCCGTAGAAGCTGGCGTTCGGACCTGCCGGATTGATGGCCGCAACGGCAACCGGGTTGCCGGTGTCGCGATAGTTCATGTAGTCGCCCGACAGGTTCAGCGTCAGCGGAACCGAGCTTGGCGCCCACTTGAGCGAGCCACGAGCATAGTATTCGCCCTTGATCCCGCCATTGGCTTCGCCGGTCGAGAGGTTGGGATAATAACCATCGCGGTCATTGTAACGGCCCGCAACGCGAACGCCCAGTTCGTCGGTCAGCGGCAGGTTCAGAACACCTTCGGTTACCTTCTGCGAATAGTTGCCGAAGCCAACCTTGAGGTAGCCTTCGGTAATATCGAGCTGGGGCTGCATCGTGGTGAGGTTGAGCGCACCACCGGTCGTGTTGCGACCGAACAGCGTACCCTGCGGGCCGCGCAGCACTTCCGCGCCGGACGCATCGAGGAAACCAAGGTTGCCGACGATCGGACGTGCGACGTAGACACCGTCGATATAGATGCCGACCGCCGCGTCAGAATAGGAATTCGGGCTGTTCTGTGCCTGGCCGCGAATGGCGAGATAGACGATCGTGGCAGGACCGGTGCCGCCGGTGCCGATCGAAAGGCTTGGTGCAGTGCGCGCAAGGTCGGTAACCTGCAGCACCTGGCGTTCCTGAAGGGTTTCCGCGTTAAGTGCAGTAACCGCGACAGGCACGGTCTGGATGTTTTCACTGGTACGACGTGCGGTCACGACGATGTCAGCAAGGCCGCCGGTCGATTCTTCGGCCTGCTGCGCGCCATCCTGCGCGGTCTGCGCATGCGCAGCGCTGGTCATCGCAAACGCCACAACCGGTGCAACGGTTGCGAGCAGAATACGATTGTATGCTGAATTCCTCATCACGGTAGTCTCCCTTCCCTAAGCGCGGACATCGATGTGCCCGGCAGTTTTTGCGTGGCGACTGGACCACGTTCATTTCAGACGCTTCAAGCCAGTCTGGCCACTTCCAAAGCAAGAATGCTTATGGCGCGGACTCTAATGGAACGTGTCACCACAAGGCATTCCCAACTCTGTAGCCATCCTGCCATAGACCGTCGCGAAACAGCAATTTCATTCGCTTGGCGGAAAATACATTTTTGCTGGCGCTGAGCGACGGCGATGAATCTGCTGCACTCGACGATGGTGAGGGTTCAAGCTAACCATCTGTTATCCAAATAAGTTCGTGTCGAATGCGCAGGTGTGACTATACTATTTATCAGTATGAAGCTGCGGGACTTCGAGCACACCGCCACCTGCATAACAGGCATCATGCACGGTCTCGAATCGACCTCAGGCGGCCAGTCTGAAGCGTTGAGTGTTGCTGCTATGTCACACTTGGTCTGTGGGGGTGACCGGCGCTGCATATCTGTGCCGGATGTGTCACAGGGCATGCTTTCCACGGATCAGCTTCTGGCCGGGCGAAATCGCGCAACCACTCCCCCCTCATCGTTAATGATTTCTGCGCGCGCGCCTTCGCCGGGTTTGATCGCCGCGCTGACGGCGCGTTCAATGCGTTGAAGGATATTGCGGAAATCTGGATCGGAGGCCTGCCAATCGGTCATTCCTTTTCTTTTGCATGGCGCGCTACACAAATTTCGCAGCTGTGACCGCCCGCCATTTGCTCTTGGGATAATCATGCACAATTTTGCGGAATGCATATTCGCCTGCCAGGGGATAGGCCTCACACGCCTGATATTTTGCCTAGATTGCAAGGCAACGGAGCGCTGAGCGGCAAGAAAAGTCGGCAGGCGATGAGGGAGATCTGAATAAGCGTCCGATCAGGCAGGCGCCTTGTCGCCAGTTGGCCCAATTCCATTGAAAAATCGACAGAACCATAATTGGTGAGGAATGCCATGAAAGCTTTTCGAATAAAGCTGCATCTGCTTGCTTGTGCAGCAAATGTAGTGTGCCTTTCAGCAGGTGTGCATGCGCAGGAAACAACGTCTGCACAAGCGGTGGACCTGCCCGAAACAGCCATTACCGATATCGTGGTTACCGCGCGTCGCCGCGCTGAAAGCCAGCAGTCGGTTCCGGTGGCCATTACGGCTGTAACTGAGCAGATGTTGCGCGAAAAAGCCATCGCCACCCCCTATGATCTGACAAATTCCACGCCGGGCATCGCTGCAACTGCAGGCAGTGCGCAGCGCAACGATGTGCTCTACTTCATCCGTGGCCAGGGAGCCACGTTCGGCAGTTCGCCATCGGTGGTCACGTATTTTGCCGACGTGCCGCAGCAGACCAACTCTGCCAGCGGCGGTTCGAATATCACTTTCTATGATCTGGGTTCGGTCCAGGTCCTGAAAGGTCCGCAAGGAACGCTTTTCGGACGGTCCACCACCGCCGGTGCGGTGCTGTTGACGCCCAAGGCGCCTTCTGGCGATTTCGATGGTTTCGTCGAGGCCAATCTTGGCAATTACAATCTGCGGGAGTTCACGGGGGCGGTGAACGTGCCGATCGTGGATGACCGGATTGCGCTTAGAGTTGCGGCCAATTACAGCTATCATGATGGCTATGCCCGCAGCAATACGACGGGCCAGGATCTTGATGATCGCAACCGTTCATCATACCGAATTTCGCTGCTTGTGCGGCCGACGGACTGGTTTTCAAATACCGCGATTTTCACTGACAACAACATTACGGAAAATGGCACGGCAGCCGTCCTTGGAAATTACGAGCCGAATGGCCTTGCCCGGCTCGTGGTCGACCCTCGCATTCCCGGCGGGTCTACCGTCACGGGTTCGTTGCTCGATACGCGTCCCGGCGGCATTCTGGGATTGACCACGCAGGACCCTGCACAAGCCGGGGGACTGGGCTTCATTTCAGTGGCCGGCCTGTGCGGCCAGATTACTGCTGCGGGCAGCGCTGCCTTTGCCAATTGTCTTAACTCCCGCCTTGCGCTGATCAACAATGTCCGTGCCAGCCTTGACAGCGAAGCTGCGCGCCTTGCCGCGGGCGGAAGCGTGCGTGAACTTGCCACCACGCGCGACAACTTCCTGCATTCGCACGTCCAGCAGTTCATCAACACCACGCAGATAGATTTCGGCAGACTGGGCTTTCTGGGCGAAACGTCGTTCAAGAACATCTTCTCGGCCACGCGGAACCTGCAATCCACTGCGATCCGTGAAATTCAGGGCGGGGTAGGCAGTGGCGTGGTCTATAACGTCCTGAACGTGACCAATCCGAACTGCGTCGGATTTACCTGCACCGGCCCTGCCCAGATCGACGACTATGGCGGTGGCAAAAACAAGTGGGGCGATGTCTATTCCGAAGAGGCCCAGTTTTCGGGCCAGATCAATGACAAGCACGACTGGATGATAGGCTACTTCACCGAAGTGGCCAAGACCAACCAGTACAACAACAATCCTGCGGTGTTCCAGACTCTGGGAGGTGCGTTCACCGTTCCATCGGGATTGCCCGGAATTTCAACGGGCTATAATCGTGATTACCGGAAATCGCAGACCGGCTTCTTCGGACAGGCCACGATCGATTTTGCTGACTTCGGCCTTGAAAATGTGCGCTTTACCGGGGGATACCGTCATTCGATCGTAAAGGCGCGGCTTCTGGCCGTGAATGCCCGGATTATTCCCACCACCGGAATTCAGCCGGTTCCGGGCGACAACGGCATTCCTGCCAATCTCAAGCAGACGGCAGACAGCTATACCCTCTCGCTCGACTGGAAAATCCAACCCGGAATTCTGGTGTACGGCACCACGCGCAAGGGCTTCAAGGAGGGCGGAATCAACATTCAGTCGATTGTTCCTGCCAGCAACGGAGTCGCTGCCGCAGTTCCTTACTATGGTCCCGAAACGGTTACCGACTACGAACTGGGCCTGAAGGCGGACTATGAACTGGGCGCCGTTGGCATGCGTACGAATCTGGCCGTGTTCCAGGCGGATTACGGCGGGTTGCAACGCGCTTCCTCGTTCTTCAACGGCCAGACGACGTCGAACCAGATCATCAATGCTGCCAAACTTCGTTCGCGCGGCATTGAAATCGAACAAGTCATCCGCCTTTCGTCAGATTTTACGGTGAATGCGAATTACGCATTTCTCGATTCGAAATTCCTGAGCTTTCCAGGGGTGGTGGTTCGTCCGTCCGATGGCGCGGTCATCGACCGGATCAACACGGCAATATCGGGTGCGCCGCGGCACAAGTTCGACGTTGCAGCGCGTTATGCCTACGATGCGGGTGATACCGGGGAATTCGTGTTGAGCGGCAATGTTTCCTACCAGAGCCGCTACGCGCATTCGGATGACTCCGTCTTCGCGCTCTCCGCAGAAGATCAGGCACCTTATGCAATCGGCAATCTGCGGCTCGATTGGAACAACCTGATGGGCAACCCGGTCGATCTTTCGATCTACGCCAAGAACGTGTTCAACAAGACGTTTGTCATCGGATCTGGCAATCTCATCAGTTCGCAATTGGGGACCACCACCTACATCTACGGCGATCCGCGCGTGGTCGGGGTGCAGCTTCGCGCACGGTTTGGCCGATCGGGAGAGCGCTAGGGCCAGGGCGGCGGTCTTCACGGCGCCGATCACTTTTATGAATTGGCAAAGAGGCGGGTATCCGGCACGGATGCTCCGCCTCTTTCCATATGAATTTGAAGGGAGATCTTAAAATGACCGATAAATGGGCCAAGGGTATCGAAGTGTTTGATGCCGTTTATGGCAAGGGTTCTTCGAGCATGGTCGAAGCCGCTCCGCGTTCGGACTACCTGAACGAAACGGTCGAGCACCTGTTCGGCGACATCTGGGGCGCCAACGCTCTTTCCATTCGCGACAAGCGGCTGATGGTCATCGGTGCGACGACGATGCTGGGGCGGGCGGATCTGCTTGAAATCCAGATTGCGGGCGCGATCGTAAACGGTGAAATCACCGATGAGCAGTTCGAAGAAATGAAGATGCTGATGCTGTTTTATGCCGGAGCGGGCAATACCACCGCGCTGGTTCGCGGGATCGATGCTGCGCGCAAGCGTGCAGCGGATCTTGCAGCAGCAAATTGATGCTGGCCGGTCAAACCGTTGCGGCATGGTGCGCATCGGTTTGACCGGAATTTGTGCTTTTCGGTTTATATCGCCAAAATTGCTGCACACATCGGCGCAGTTGCAAGACCTGCCCTGTGGCAGGTGCTGTTTTGTCAAAATAACAGGACGGTGGCGTCAGTAATAAAGATTTACAGTGGAGATGACAGGTGGCGGTCGATCGTGAAGTGGCCATGCGCCTCGCCAATTTCTGGGCGACGGTTTCAGAAGAACACAACGTCGAGAAATTCCAGACCGTGCTCCATCCAGATTTCGTGATGTGGTACAATTTCGATCCGCAGGACCGGACGCGCGCCGAATTCGTCGAAACACTGAAAGCGGCTCACGCGATGTTCCAGGACCAGAAAAACGAGGACGCGCGGATCACCATCACCGAAGACGGTTTCGTGCTTCAGGCAACGATGACCGGCATTCTGGATGACAAGGCGATTTCGTCGCCCTATTGCTTCATCGCACAGATCAAGGACGACCTGATCATTCGCGGCGACGAGTATTTCGATACCGCGCAGCTGACCAAAAAGGCTGGCCGACCGGGTGAAGGCATGATCTAAAAGAGTGTGTTGGACTGCGCGTCAACGCTGAGGGTTGGGAAAAACCTTGCGGAGGCTCTATAGGCTCCATGCACAAAGAAGGGGCCAGCCTGGAACGCATACACCTGATTAGGTGCGTGAAACCGGTGGCGAACCGAGGAGAGAAATCATGGGAATGGAACAGCCTGTTCTTCGGTCGTTCGATCTTGGCACCGGCCCGCTGACGCCCGACGCCTTCATCATGGAAACCGGGCAGGTCGACCTTTCGGTTTATACCTCGCAGGAACGGTTCGAGGCGGAGAGGGAAATTTTCGGCCGGGTTTGGCTCAATGTCGCGGAAACCGCTGAAATTCCCAATCCGGGCGATTGGGTGGTTCGCGATGTCAAGGTCCGCTCGTCCTCGATCATTCTTGTGCGCGGCAAGGACATGGAAATCCGTGCGTTCCACAACATCTGTTCGCATCGTGGCATGAAGCTGGTGTGGGACGACAAGGGGCGCGGTGGCAGGTTTTCATGCCCCTATCATGCATGGATGTTCGATTCCGCAGGCGATCTCGTCAACATTCCCGATGAAGGTTGCTTCCCCCACGTCGACAAGAAGGCCAGCGGCCTTTCCCCGGTGCGGTGCGAAACGTGGGAAGGCATGATCTTCATCAACCTTGATGCGCAGGGCACGCAACCGCTGATGGAGTTTCTCGGCCCGTTGACCGAACGGCTGAAGAATGTGCCCTTCGGCAGCTATCCTTATACCGCGCGTGTCGGATCGATGATCGATGCCAACTGGAAGCTGGCGATCGAAGCCCAGTGCGAAGCCTATCATGTCCGTGCGCTGCATTCCCGCACCGTGTCGAAGATGCTGTCTTCCAAGGAAAATCCTTACGTTCATCCGCTCCATGTCGAATTTCTCGGCGCGCATCGCATGAACTCGGTTCCGCGCAATCCCGATTATGAACTGTCACCTGAAAAACTGGTGCAGGCGTTTTCGTTCATGAACGCGCAGCAGATGGTGATCGCCGATACCGGCGCGCAGGAAAAGCCGGAAGAAACCTTTGCCGGGCACAATGATGTCAATCCCATCAGGTCAAACCTGTGGGGCAATGACCAGTATGTGCTCTATCCGCATTTCATCTTCCACCTTTCGCTGGGTGGCTGGTGGCTGCACCGCTTCTGGCCGATTGCTGCGGACAAGTGCTATTGGGAAGCGGTCTACCACTTCGAACAGCCGCAAAGCCTGCGCAACCAGTTCGCCGTGCAATATTCGCTGGCGCTGAACCGCGACACGCTGATGGAAGATAACCTTGCCCTGGTGCAGCAACAGGAAGTGATGCAGAGCGGCGCGAAGAAAATCGTACAGTTCGGCGAACAGGAAGCGCTTTGCAAGCATCTTGCCGCAGTGTCCGAAGCCGCAGCAAACGACGCCGAAGCAGCCCGGATCGCTGCCGAATAGAGTGTTTGCAACCCGGTGTCGGGTGCAGTTTTTCCAGACAGGCCAGACCAACGATAGGCGTGCCTGCCCTCGCAACGGGGCAGGCACACTTGCATTGGCAGTGCACAAACTGCGGACGGGGATGAGTGGATGAACCTGGGTATCGAAGGCAAGCGCGCGCTGGTGACGGGCAGCACGTCGGGCATCGGGGCCGCAACGGCAAAAATGCTTGCCGAGGAAGGGGTTCGCGTGGTCATCAACGGTCGCAATGCCGACCGGGCCGCAGCAGTGCGCGCCGCAATCGTGGCGTCCGGTGGCACGGCAGAGATCGCCCTGGGCGATCTTTCCACCGACGAGGGCGCCGAGGCTGTCATGCAGGCCGCGCTTGGGGCATTCGGCGGAATTGATATCCTGATCAACAATCTGGGGCAGTATGAACCATTCGCCCCGGTCTGGGCAGATGCCACACCCGCGCAGTGGGCTGCGACTTATGAAGCCAACGTGATTGCTGCGGTCCGCACGATCCGTGCCAGCGTGGCGGGCATGAAGGCCGCAGGCTGGGGCCGCATCATCAACATTGCGAGCGGTGCCTATACCGAACCGCCGCCCGAATTTCCCACCTATGGCCCGTCAAAGGCGGCGCTGGTGAACCTTTCGGTGGGCCTTGCCAAATCGCTGGCCGATACCGGCATCACGGTCAACACGGTCAGCCCCGGCAACGTGCTGACCGAGGCGCTCAAATCCAACCTGCCAATCATCGGCAAGGCGAATGGCTGGGAAGAAACCGATATCGACACACTGGAGCGCCGCTTTGCCAGGCAATGGCGCAGTCTGGTCAGTCGCACGGGCAGGGTCGAGGAAATTGCTGCGGTCATCTGCTTCGTGGCAAGCCAGCATGCATCCTACATCACGGGCACCAATTATCGCGTCGATGGCGGATCGCACGCCACGCTGAACTGACCGCGAACTCCACGCAAAGGAAATTATATGAAGCTTGCAGGCAAAGTTGCGATCATCACCGGCGCAGGCAGCGGTATGGGCGCGGACGAGGCGCGGATGTTCGCTGCAGAGGGTGCCAAAGTCGTCATTACCGATATTGCCGGCGAAGCCTGCGGCAAGGTTGCCGAGGAAATCGGCGCCAATGCCATCGCGATCGAACATGACGTGGCGGACGAAGCCGGCTGGAGCCATGTGGTGGCAACAGCGCTGGAAAAGTTCGGCAAGATCGACGTTCTCGTCAACAATGCCGGGCTGACCAAGTCCGACACTTTCGACAATACCGACGCTGCTTTCATGCGCCGTATGCTCGACGTGAATATCGTCGGTTCGTTCCTGGGCATGAAGGCCGTGCGCGGGCCGATGAAGGACAATGGCGGCGGGGCGATCATCAATATCGCGTCGGGCCTCGCCTTCACCAGCCTGCCCGGATACTTTGCCTATGGTGTGTCCAAGTGGGGTGTGCGCGGGATGACCCGGCTCGGTGCCAAGGAACTGGCGCCCGACAACATCCGCGTCGTCACCCTGACGCCTGGCGCCATCGAAACGCCATCGCTCGTTCCCGCGGTGCGCGAAAATGCCGCCGCCCTCATCCCCATGGGCCGGGTCGGCGGCGCAGACGAATTTGCCCGCGTGGTGGTGTTCATCGCTTCTGATGATGCAAGCTATGTTTCGGGGGCCGAGTTTCTGATTGACGGCGCAATGATCTGCTGAAGGACGTAGGCGCGATTGGGAGAAGAATGTATGGGTAGTCCACAACCAAACGGCATCGTTCCTGACGGGGGAATCCCTTTCGATCCTGAAGCGTATAGCGCCGAAACGCTGAACGCGATCATCGCGCCGTGGCGGCCCGACGTGCGCATCGCGAATGTGCGGGTGAAGGAAGCCAAACGCTACGGCGATGGCATGGTCTCCACCGCTGCGCGCGCGTTTCTCGATGTGGAATACGCCGCCGGAGCGCCAGCGGATCTGCCGCGCCATCTGGTGCTGAAGCTGGGCCGCTCGCCCGATTTCATGATCGGTCCGCTCTACCAGAACGAAGTGCGTTTCTACAACGTGCTGCGGCCTGAAGTGACCGATATCGAAGCGCCGTTCACGCTCGGCGGTTCCTACGATCCATCCACGCAGGCTTTTGCACTGCTGCTGGGCGACCTGACCGATCAGGGTGCCGTGTTCCCCAATGTGCTGGCAAAGAACACGCTGGAACAAGTGCGGGCGCTGCTCGATGTGCTCGCCCGGCTGCATGCGCGCTATTGGAAATCGCCGCGTTTTGCCAGTGACCTTGGTTTTCTTGAAACGCATACGCAGGGCGAACTCGCCACGTTCATGCATGAGTTCGTGCCTCAGGCGATCCAGCACGAAATCGATACCGAGAACTTCAAGCGCGAGATGGTCGCCCGCCTGCGCACATCGGGCGATGAACTGCGCCGGGGCGTTGCGCGGCTGCACCAGCACCAGCAGACCCTGCCGCATACCGTGCTCCACGGCGATACCCACATCGGCAATACCTATCTTCTGCCCGATGGCCGCGCCGGACTGCTCGATTGGCAGTTGACCGTGCGCGGGCACCACATGCACGACGTGAACTACCTGATCACGACCGCGCTGCCGATCGACGTGCGCCGCGACAACGAACGCGATCTGCTGACCTTCTATCTCGATCGGTTGCAGGCCTATGGCGTGACTGAGGTGCCCGGCTTCGATGAAACCTGGGACGAATACCGCCGCTGCCTGGTGTGGGGCGTCTATATTGGCTGGCTCACCACCAATATTGCGAATTACGGCTGGGAAATCAGCGTTCTCAATCACTTGCGTCTGACAACGGCGTTTGAGGATCACGATACCGGCGCGCTCATTCGGGCGCTGGGCTGAACAGGAGTTGCGATCATGACGCTTGAAGAACTGTCCATCCGCGAGGCTATCAAGGACCTCAAGGCCCGCTACTGCTTTCACATCGACCTGAAGCACTGGGATGACTATGCCGGGCTGTTCACCGCCGACGCGATCATGGACGTGGATCAATCGGTTTCAACGCGCGGTCGCCCCGCCAATCCCACGCCCCGCATCACCGGCAGTGCCGCCATCCGCACATTCATGCCCCAGATGCTCGAAAATGCCGACACCGTGCATCAGGTGCATTCGCCGATTATCGAAGTAACCTCGGCCACCAGCGCCAAGGCGATCTGGGCGATGGAGGACATCGTGAAGATGCCGGGCTTCCATTTGGAAGCGCGCGGACATTACCATGAAACGTACACGCTGCTCGATGGCAAGTGGTATATTGCCTCGCTGCACCTGACGCGTACTTACATCAATATTCTCGAAGGCACCGAGGCCGGGCCGGACCTGTCCTGACGCCATCCTATCGGCGGGCAGGGACACCGCCGCCGCGCGGCGCATAGCTTCGCGTAAAGGTGGGCAATCTGCCGCGCGATCAAGATCCGAGAGATAACCCTATGACAAATACCGTGGCGTTGGTGACAGGTGCAAGCAAAGGCGTGGGACGCGGAGCCGCGCGCGCGCTCGGCTCAAAGGGCATGACCGTGTACCTTACGGCACGCAGCGAAGAGCCGCTGAAGGCCGCCGCCGCCGAAGTGGATGCCGCAGGCGGCAAAGGCATTGCCATCGTGTGCGACCACCGCGACGATGCGCAAGTGAAGGCCGTGTTCGACCAGATCGAACGCGAACAGGGCCGTCTGGACCTGCTGCTCAACAACGCGGCCGCCGTTTATGGCGACGAACTGGCCAAGCCCGGACCATTCTGGGAAAAGGATCTCAAGCTGGCCGACATGATCGTCGTCGGGCTGCGATCGGATTACGTGGCAGCGTATTATGCCGCGCCCCTGATGATCCGCACCGGTGCTTCGCTCATCGCCAATATCTCGTTCTATGGCGCGGTGTCGTACTTCGTCGGGCCGGGTTATGGCGCTGCCAAGGCCGGGACCGACAAGATGGTGCATGATATGGCGATTGATTTTGCCGATACCGACGTTTCGATCGTGTCCTACTGGCCCGGCTATGTACGCACCGACGAATTCAAGCTGATCCCGGACGAGTATTTCCCCGAACCGCTGCGCGCGATCCTGCCCGAATTCGAGACGCCGGAGTTCACCGGACTGGTCATCGCCAGCCTTCTTGCCGATCCAGACCGCAAAGCGCTTTCGGGCAAGGCGCTGATCGGTGCCGAGCTGGGCCAGAAGTATGGCATCAAGGACATCGACGGCAAGCAACCGCGCACATGGACGGCGGAAATGGGGCGTCCAACGGACTTTTTCGTGGCTGGCTGAAAACAAAAAGGGCGGCATGACTGCCTGAGGGAGAGAACCGATGATCGAGGCGCTGCTGGTCGTCTTCACCAATCCCGTTGAGGGGCGAGACGACGATTTCAACGACTGGTACACCAACATCCACACCCGCGATGCATTGGGCTATCGCGGGTCGATTGCGCAGCAGCGTTTCATTCTCTCGAACGAGCAGGTGCAGGAATTCCCCGGTGGCCGGTTCACGTCGAAGTATCTGGCGCTGTACGAAGTCTATGATGCCGAACGCTTTGTGCAGGAACACATCGACAATGCGCTGACGCCGCGCATGGTGATCGAGGATTCCATCGACATTTCGCGGCTCGACGATTTTCATTACTATCCGCTGCAATATCGCGACAAGGCCCCGCGCACGTTCCAGACCGGCAGCGTGATCGTCGAACAGATCACGGCAAAGCCAGGCCACGAAGCGCAGCTGCGTGACTGGTACAACGATCACTACCTGCCGGGGCGATTCCGCGAGGAAGGGATAATCACCGGCGCGTTGCTGGCGTATGATCCTCACGCCCAGCTTGTCGAATTCAGCCCGGAACACGACCACGTGGGCATCTGGCGCCTGTCCGATGATCGCGCGCGTTCACTGTGGCGTTCTCGTGCTCTGCTGGAATGCCCGCATATCGATCAGGCTTCACTCGCCGTGACCTGCTGGGACATCCTGACCGACCGCATCACCGAGGATGCGATCCATCATCCCACATCGGCAGGGCTGGCCGGGGAAGAACGCGCCCGCGCGCGGATCAAGGCCGCGGGCACCGAGATGAAAGATCGCGGCGAGCATCTGAAACACTGAACCCGGCCGTGTCATCACGCATCGGGTGATATGCGATGCCTCCCAAAGTCGTGGGGCTACAGGCTGGCACGATCAATAGGCGAAGCGCGGAATGGACGGGCGACAGGATCGTCCCGTCCAATCAGCGTTACCAGCTGACATTCAGGCTGCGCAATGTGGGCATCATCAGTTGGGGTGTGTACACGCGGCCGCCATCGCCAACCAATTGGAGATCGGGGATGCGATCAAGCAACGTCTCCAGGGCAATCTCCCCTTCGAGATGGGCAAGCAGACGACCGACACACATGTGGATGCCGCGGCCCCAGGTCGGCGAGATTTTCAGATCCTTGCGGAAGATGTCGAAGGTGTCGGCCCGGTCGAACACGGTCTCGTCATGATCGGCTGCCATCGTGCAGAGCTGGACCAGCGACCCTTTGGGGATCGGTACGCCCCGGATCTCGGTATCCCGTGTGACAAGCCGGATCGGCCCGCGGCCGGGATCCCGGAAGCGCACGCTTTCCTCGAACGCGATGGCAAGCAGGCTGCGGTCAGCCCGCACGGCCTCCCACTGGTCACGATGAGTTAGCAGGCTCCATACCATATTGCCGATGGCGGTGCCGGTCGTGTCGGTTCCGCCAAGCAGCATCGAACTGACCAGGCCGAGAACCTCTTCCTCGCCAAGCGCATCATCGGCGTCGCCTGCGGCCAGCATTTTCGAGATCGCATCCTCGCCGGGGCGTTCGCGACGGTCGTGGATCAGCTTGCGGATGAAGCTGTCGAAATCCACCAGCGTTTCTGCAAGGATTTCCAGCCTTTCGGGTGACGGGTTGGTGGTGATAAGTTCAAGCGAGGCGTCGACCCATTGCCGATAGCGATCATAATCGTCCACAGGCGCATCGAGCAGCGCGGCAATGGCCATCATCGGAATGCGATCGGCATAGGCGGTGACGAGGTTCGTCTGGCGATCCGGGTTGCGCAGCATTTCGTCGACCAGCTGATGCGCGATCTGACGGATCTGGTCGGCGTGACGGGCTATGATTCTGGGCGATAGAGCGGCCTGCATGTAGCGCTTGAGCCGACCATGCTGCGGGGGATCGGCCGCAGCAAGCTGCACCTTCATCGGAAACCCTTGCGGCAGACGATCGCGCATTCCTTCAGGAACATCGGGAACGGTAACGAACATCCGGTTCGAGAAGGTTTCGGGATCGTTGGCGATCCGCGTGATATCCTCCAGCCGGGTTACGACGTACCAGCCGTATTTTGGCATGAAGAACACGGGATGGTTCCGCCGGGCCTGCGCAAGCAGGACGTGGGGGTTGGCGGCCTGATCGGGATCGAGCGGGTCAAGCTCGGCAAAAACGGGAACGTCGAACGACAATGCCGTGCTCATCTGGCTTCTCCTTAAGGTGCAATCCCACTTTTCGGAAAATCCGTCCCGAACCGCAGGGCCGACGTTTGTCTTCAGGTCGTCGCAAAAGCCTTTTCGGCCGCCCCGATGTCGAAAAAGGCATGGACGCGGTGGACCAGACCGTCTTTCAGCGTCATCAATTCGCAGTAGTTGTTTTCGTAGACGCGGCCGTCCTCATATTCGAAATGCCCCACCATCTCCACGGCGACGCGGTCGGCTTCGGCAGTGGCGGAAACGACGGTGAAACCGCCCGTCTTCGCGCTGTGCAGCATGTGCAGCGAAGCGAGGAATGCATCGTGATCGAGATGCCCCATGCCGTTCAGCCACCAGTCGAGTTCGGGGTGAACCAGCTTTTTAACGGTCGCCATGTCGCCCGACCCAACCGCCTTCACCAGCCGCAGCGCGACATCGCGATTCCGTTCGATTTCGTGATCCATCGGCTCCCCTCATCCTGTCCCAATTTGTCAGTACATTTTTTAAGTCAGTTGCAGTGACTTTATCTATGAATATTATACATACTGACAGCCATAAATTACAAGTGGGAGAGAGATGCATATAACCTTTCGATATGCCGAAACCGGAGAGCGAGTTGTGACGGCCAGCGTGGGAGACAATCTTCTACGGGTTGCGCAGGCTAATGGTATCGACGGCATCCCCGGAGATTGCGGCGGCCAATGCGCCTGCGGCACATGCCATGTCTACATCGATCCCGCATGGGCGGAGCGAATCGGCAATGTCGAGCCTGGCTCGATGGAGGAAGCCATGATTCTCGGCGCGCCCGTGGACGCCCGGCCCAATTCGCGGCTGGCCTGCCAGATCGACCTGACCGCGATTCATGACGGATTGATCGTGGACGTGCCGGAAGGCCAATAACCGTAACGACACAAAAAAGACGAGGAGGCCATTATGCAGCAGGTCATGGAAGCCACAGACGCGTTGGATGTCAGCCATCCGCAGCTTTATCGCGATGATAGCTGGCGCCCTCTATTCGCCCGGCTGCGCGCCGAGCATCCTGTATATTACTGTCCAGAGAGCCGAAGCGGTCCTTACTGGTCGATAAGCCGTTATGCCGACATCATCCGTGTCGACACCGATCCGCTATCATTTTCCTCTTCTCATCTTCACGGCGGCGTTACGATCGAAGACCGTGTCGCGGCCTCGTTCATGCAGATGGACCCGCCGGTACACACGCAGAAGCGCAGGAATGTGACTGCCGTGGTCGCGCCCAAGAGCCTGGCGCAAATGGAAGGCCTGATTCGCGATCGTGCCGGCAAGGTGCTGGACGCACTGCCGCGCAACGAAGAGTTTGACTGGGTCGAACAGGTCTCGATCGAACTGACATCGATGATGTTGGCAACATTGTTCGCCTATCCGGTCGAACAGCGGCACAAGCTGGTACACTGGTCCAATGTGTTGACAGCGGACCTCGACGATCCTGAAAGCCCCGTCCGTAGCGAAGAGGAGCGCCAAGCCGGTCTTCAGGACTTCTATCTGACGATGATGGATCTGTGGCAGCGTCGCCAGAAGGAGCCGCAGAGCTACGATATCATTTCGCTTCTGGCGCATGACGAGGGCGTACGTTCGGCCTCTTTCGACGAGATATGCGCGTTGTTCGGGCTGTTTCTGGTTGGCGGGAACGACACCACGCGCAATTCGATGTCCGGTGGCGCATGGGGCTTCAGCCAATTTCCAGACGAATGGCGAAAGTTGAAGGCAGACCCGGCGCTGGCAGGGAATGCTGCAGCCGAGATCATCCGTTACCAGACTCCGGTGATCTACCAGCGACGCACGGCGACCTGCGATGTCGTGGTCGGCGGTGAGAAGATATCGGCAGGTGACAAGGTGGTGATGTGGTATATCTCCGGTAATCGGGATGAAAGCGTCTTTCCCGATGCGGACCTTCTCCAGATCGATCGGCCTAACGCCCGCCAGCACATCTCGTTTGGCATGGGACCCCATCGCTGCCTGGGCGCGCGTCTCGCCGAAATGCAGTTGCGCATCCTGTGGGAGGAAGTGCTAGCCCGCGATCTCAATGTCGAAATCCTTGCTCCGCCGACCTACGCCTATTCCAATCTCGTGCGCAGTCCGTTGACCCTGCGCGCACGGATCAGCGGATAACCTGAATGTAGCACCGGGTGCCTTTCGGGGCGTCGCACAGCAGCGCGATCAAACGGGGTTGGGCGGCTGTGGGGACGGACGGTGAGGCGCCCGGCGATGAGTGGTTACGACAAGCCCCGGACCTTGACCGGAGCACACGGAAACTGGCGGAGCCTTCAGGCAACGGCAGGCGCAACTGGAAGAGTGTGCTGCGCCCGTGCCTTCACCTGCCCCTGTTGCCAGACCTTGGATGCATGGTTGCCCCGCGAACGCGGGTGCCGTTTCACACCATGGCCCGCGTCAGGCGGTGGCCTTCCTGAATGGCGAATTGCAGATCACGCGGCGCGCGCGCATCGCCGACGATTGTCAGGTTCTGTCCCTGGACGAAGCCCTTTTCCCGCAAGGCGTCATAGATGTCGCGCTGCGGTTGCTTGGCGTTGATGAAAACCGTGATGTCTGCGGGGATGTTGCGGCTAGTTCCTTCATACAAGGCCTGCGCCTGGCACACGCCATTGCCAAGGCTCACGATACGGCTGCGGATCATCAGGTCGAACCGGCCGGTTTCGGCAAAGCGGCGATAGGCGGGATCGACGCGGGTGACGGAATCGAGCAGCGGCGCCACCGTTTCGAAACGCGTCACGAACGTCACCTTCAGGCCCCTGGCAAGGAGGTATTCGGTGGCTGCCAGCCCTTCGTAATGGCCCACATCATCGAACACGACGGCCGTTTTCCCAAGCTCCATCTGTGGTGAGGCCAGCAATTCGACGGCGGACACGGTCCGCGCGGTGGCAAAGCCGGGAACAGGTTCTGCCGGATAGCGGTACTGTACGCCATTGTCCCGCGGCAGGGCACCCGTGGCGATCACCACATGATCGGGATTTTCGGCCACGACGTCTTCAGCGTCCCAGTAGTTCGATGTGCGCACATCCACGCCCAGACGGTAAATTTCCTGTTCCAGCCAGAACGCGATATCGCCGATGGTGTGCAGGAAGGGCGCGCGCCGGGCCAGTACCAGTTGGCCCCCCAGCGATGGCCCGGCTTCCACCAGAATGACCTCATGCCCCTTCAGCCGGGCAATGCGCGCGGCTTCCATCCCTGCTGGCCCGCCACCGATGACCACGACCTTGCCCGGTGTGTCTGTGGGCGCCACAAGATCTTCTGCAAGGGTGCCTTCCATCCCGGCCGCCGGATTGATCGTGCACGACATCGGATAGCCCAGGTTGGTTGCCTGCCAGCACGCCTGATTGCAGCCGATGCAGGCACGGACCTGTTCGGGATGCCCGGCCTGCGTCTTGCGCACAATATCCGGGTCGGCAATGTGGGCGCGGTTCATGTGAACGATATCGGCAATGCCATCGCGCAGAACCTGCTCGGCCTCGTCCAGGGTACGGAACCGCCCGATGACAAAGCGCGGCACTTCGGGTGTGGCTGCGGTGATCTTTTGCGAAGATTCAATCTGGTAGCCCATCGGCTGATCCATCGCGGCCACGAATTTGAAATTGTAATAGTCGCTGTAGCTGACATCGAGGAAATCGATGAAATCCTCGTCACGCAGGGCGCGCACCACGGTGTTGATTTCGTTCTCGTCCAGCCCCCCGGCTCCGGTGCTGACAGAAACGCGGATGCCCACCGGATAATCCGATCCCACCTCTGCGCGCACTGCATGCATGATTTCGCGCAGGAAACGCATCCGGTTTTCCAGCGATCCGCCATAACGGTCAGTGCGCTGGTTGGTCAGCTTGTTCAGGAACTGCATGATCAGATAGCCATGCGAGGCATGGATTTCGACCCCGTCGATACCCCCTTCGCGGCACCTTCGGGCCGATGCGGCAAAGGCGGCGATCACTTCCTCGATCTCGGCGATACCCATCGGATTGGGCACGATCCCGGTGGCTGGATTGGGCACGGCCGATGCCCCCCATGGCGGTGACTGGTCCATCACCGGATAGATATGCCCGCCATGCCAGATCTGCTGGAACACGCGCATTCCGTGGGGGCGGATGGCGGCCATCAGCTTCTGATAACCGCCGATCACGCTATCATCCATATTCGACAGGCTGAGCACCGAGGATGGATGCACCGTTGCCGCTTCAAGGATCGACAGGCCCACACCGCCCTTGGCACGGGCCACGTGATAATCGATCAGACGGTCGGTAATGGTCCCATAGTGGCTGAGCATCGTGCCGTGGGCGGGGCGGGCGATCCGGTTGCGGATCTCGACACCCTTGATCGTCAGCGGTTCATATACCAGTTTCAGGGCCATCATTGTCTCCCATGTCGGCCCAGCGGCGTCTGTTGGCTGCTGGTGCCGACGAATTGATTTGAGGCAGCGGCTCACCCGCCTGCGAGCATCGCTTCAAAATCCGCCACATAGGGCTGATGCGCGGACAGCCCGCCATCAACATGCAGCACCGTGCCAGTAACATAGCCTGCCTCATCCGACGCCAGATAGGCGACGGCTGCCGCCACATCGTCCGGCGCGCCCACGCGCGGCGAGAGGATCTGCTTCATGAAGGGTTCGATATTGGTCTGGCCGGAATTGGCGAAGGCCGGCGTCATGATCAGGCCCGGCGCAATCGCGTTGCAGCGGATGCCTTCGGCAGCATGCTGGGTGGCGACATAGCGGGTCAAGGACACGACCGCGCCCTTGGACGTGCCATAAGCGACCCGCGCCAGATCGCCCAGAAAGGCCGAACCCGAAGCGGTATTGATGATCGACCCGCCACCTGTCCGCGCCATGTGCGGGATGGCAAACCGGCAACCCACAAAATAGGCGCGCAGGTTGATCGCCATGGTCTTGTCCCACAAGTCATAGGGAATATCGGTGACCTTTGAATCCCGCGCCAGATCGGCGCCGACATAAGCCGCATTGTTGTGCAGAATATCGAGCCGGCCGAAGCGCACCACCGCCGCTTCGACCATCGCTTCCACCGAATCGTTGCTGGCTGCATCGAAAGCAAAGCCGTGCGCCGCATCGCCAATGTCAGCCGCAACCGCATCGGCGGCGTCCTTTGCAATATCGGCCACCAGCACTTTTGCGCCTTCGCGCGCCAGCCGCCGCGCCGTGGCCGCACCGATCCCGCCCGCACCACCTGTTACGATGGCAACTTTGCCTTCAAGCCTGTTCATTGCGTTGTTTCCCGATGCTGTGTGCCATTGTCGTTGATTTCCGTAGCGGGCACCGCGTTGACCCATTGCCGCACCAGTCGCAGCGAACTGATCCGCCAGCCGTCGTCATGGTGTGCATAAGTCTCGTAATAGTGGCCGCAGCCCTGCAACGTGGCGAGGCCGAGCCGACTGGCGCTGCCCGGCTGCCACCACAGCCGATCCTCCATCGCCCAGATTCCCCGCGCCGCCTTGGGCGAGATGATTTCTATTTCCGGCATGTGGCCGTGATGGACGCTGGTGCTGCCTTCCATCCCGCTGGCGATGAAGCTGATCGAGGCTTCCAGCCCCAGCGGTGCATTCTGCGCTTCGGTGAAATGCAGCGTGGCATCAGGGGTGAACAGTGTGCGCAGCAATGCCCAGTCGCGCGTGTCGATAGCGCGGAAATACCGCGCCTTCAGCGTGTGTATCGCCAGAACGGCGCATACGCTTTCCAGATCTACGGGCTGAACTGCACCCATTGGCTGCCTGCCTCTCCACCACAAGTCCGGTCTGGCCGAACCTTGCGGCGTAGCTAGGCCCAGCCGAGGCGAAGCCGCAAGCCATCTGCCCGTGCATGACCTGCACAAGCGATCCTTGTCCGACGTGCGACGTGCGCGCCGCAGTGCCGGTGCGGACATCGCTATGCCTTATCGGCCAAACCGGCCCGTGGGCATTCGGCAACGCGCGGCAATCGGTTAGGGCCAGCCATACCAAAAAAGGATACGCAGGTGCCGCAACCGTCCGCCTCCACAACCCCGTCGGATAACGCCGCTGGTGCGCAGCGCGCGGTCAGGGGCGGCAAACTGCTGCGCCTGCTGGTGGCGCTGCTGCTGGCGGCGGCGGGGGCTGACATGGGCATCGGCGGGCTGGCATTGCTGCAAATGGGCGGATCGCCCTATTACATCATGACAGGTGCGGCGCTGCTGGTGATGGCGGTGCTGATCATGTTGCGCAGCGTGGCGGCGCTGCCGGTCTATGCGCTTATCTTGCTGGCAACGCTGGTCTGGGCGCTGGCCGAAGTCGGTCTGGACTGGTGGCAGCTGGCACCGCGCGGGGGATTGCTGGTGCTGTTTGGCATCCTGCTGCTGGTGCGACCGGTGCGCAGGCGAATGGAGCATGGCGAGGGGCGAAAGTTTACCGCGCTGCCCATGCAAGCAGCCATCGTGGCATCCGTCGGGATCGCCATCGCCGCTTGGATATCTGCCCCCCAGACGGTGGACGGCGTCCTGCCCCAAGCCCCCTTTGCAGATGCCGGGACCAATGGCGAATGGACTGCCTATGGCGGGGATGCTGCCGGGCGGCACTGGTCTGCGCTCGCCCAGATTACCCCCGCCAATATCGCCCGCCTGAAACCGGTGTGGCATTATCACACAGGCGATTTGCCCCGCCGCGGCGATCCGCTGTCGGTGACCAATCAGGTTACGCCGCTCAAGATCGGGCAGGCGCTGTTCCTGTGTACGCCTCATGCTTTGGCCATTGCCCTGGATGCAGAAACCGGCCGCGAACTGTGGCGGTTCGATCCCCAAGCCGCGATCAGCGCCAGCGCGCCTTTCCTGACCTGCCGGGGTCTCTCGTACTTGCCGCCTCAGCAACCGGGCGATACCGCTCCTTGCGCCGCGCGCCTGTTCCTGCCCACACCTGACGCGCGCCTGTTTGCGCTGGATGCGAAAAGCGGCAAGCCCTGTGCCGATTTCGGCAGGAACAGCGCAGTCGATCTTGCGCTTGGCATGGGCGGAATGCAGCCGGGAATATATTACTCCACCTCACCGCCGCTGGTTGCAGGCGCGCTGGTCGTGATCGGCGGGCAGGTGGACGACAATCGCTCGGTCCGCGAACCATCGGGTGTGCTGCGCGCCTATGATGGCCGGACCGGGCGGCTGGTGTGGAACTGGGACGCGGGACGTCCGCATTCCACCGCTCCGCTACCCGCTGGCGCTACTTACACCAACAATTCCCCCAACAGCTGGAGCCTGTCGAGCTATGATCCCGCGCTAGGTCTGATCTATGTACCGTTGGGCAATGCCACACCTGATGCGTTCGGCGGTGCGCGTACCCCTGTGGTGGACCGGCTGGCAACCTCGGTGGTGGCGCTTGATGCCCGCACCGGCACATTGCGCTGGGCGTTTCAGACCGTCCACCATGATCTGTGGGACATGGATGTCGGATCACAGCCGGTCCTCCTCGATCTTGATCTGCCCGGCGGAAAAGTGCCTGCACTGGTCCAGCCGACCAAGACCGGCAATATCTTCATTCTGGACCGGCGCACCGGCAAGCCTGTGCTGCCGGTGCGCGAAGTGCCCGTACCGGGCGGGGCGGTGCCGGGGGATTATACAGCGCCCACCCAACCTGTGTCGGCGCTCAATCTCCTTGCCCACCCGCACGAAACCGAAAGCGGCATGTGGGGCCTTTCTCCGTTCGACCAGATGCGCTGCCGCATCGCCTTTCGGCGTTTGCGATACGAAGGGCCTTATACGCCGCCCTCGGTGCAGGGCACGCTGGTCTATCCCGGCCATCTGGGCGTGTTCAACTGGAGCGGCATCGCGGTTGACCCGGTGCGCCAGGTGGCAATCGCCGCGCCCAATTACATGGCCTATGTTGATCGGCTGATCCCTCGCGCAGACTATGCCCGCCAAGCCGCCAATGGTGGCACCGGGGAATTCGGCAACAGCCCCAATGACGGCGCACCCTATGGCGTCAACATCATGCCCTTCCTGTCGCCACTGGGCCTGCCGTGTCAGGCACCGCCGTGGGGCGTTCTGGCCGGGATCGACTTGCGCACCGGCAAAGTGGTGTGGCGCAGGCCCAATGGCAGTGTGCGCGATCTGACCCCGCTACCGCTGCCGTTTGCACCGGGAGTGCCTACGCTGGGCGGCCCGATCGTAACGGCGGGCGGGGTGGCATTTCTGACCGGTACGCTGGATCATTTCGTGCGCGGGTATGATGTTACCACCGGGCTCGAACTATGGCGCGCGCGCTTGCCCGCCGGGGGCCACGCCACGCCCATGACCTATCTGTCACCGCGAAGTGGCCGCCAGATGGTGGTCGTGGTCGCGGGCGGCTATCGGGCAATCGGATCGCCTGCCGGTGACAATGTCATCGCTTATGCCCTGCCGGATTAAGGCCTCGGCTAAGGAAGACGTCGGGTAACTTCGATCCCTGCGCCAATCGGCAGAAGCACGCTTTCAAAGCGCGCGTCGGCACGGATGCGGGCGCGATAGGCATTGGCATTGCCGATGTTTTCAGCCGGGAATGTCATATTGTCGGCAATCACGATGGCACCGGGTGCCAGCTTGTCGGCAATCCTGTCGAAGCAGGGGATGTAGAGGTCTTTCCAGAGGTCGATGAGGACAAAGCCGATCTCGCCATCGAACGCTTCAAGCGATGCCAGCGCGTCACCCTCGACAAAGTGCACCACGGGATCGAGAGCGACAGAGGCCAGCATCGTTTTTGCTGCGGCGATCTTCCCGGCATGAATTTCGAAAGAGATCACCCTGCCACCCACCGCGCGGGCCGCTTCGGCCAGCCAAAGCGTGGAATAGCCATAGGAACTGCCGATCTCGGCCACGACGGCAGGGCGCAGCGCGCGGATCAGATCGTTCATCAACCGCCCGGTTTCCGGCCCGACCGGCAGCAGATAATCGTCCACCCTTGCATAGGCATCGGCTTTGGAAAGGCTGGCCTGTTCAGCCTGCTCTCGCATCCAGCGCGCTTCCAGTTCGGTCAGCAAAGCGGCAATCGCGGGGTCCATCGTCATCACA
Organism: Novosphingobium sp. CECT 9465; assembly: GCF_920987055.1. Classification (NCBI taxonomy): domain Bacteria; kingdom Pseudomonadati; phylum Pseudomonadota; class Alphaproteobacteria; order Sphingomonadales; family Sphingomonadaceae; genus Novosphingobium; species Novosphingobium sp. CECT 9465. The sequence goes on along the minus strand of NZ_CAKLBX010000001.1, from coordinate 3,180,389 downwards.
CGTCCCACAGCATATGGACGGCACCCGGATTGCGGAACTGCAAGCCGCTGATGACCGGTGCCGGGTAATCGGGGTCCAGCCGCAGGCCCGGCAGATCGAGCAGGAAATTGGCAATCGCTTCCAGCTCCAGCTTGGCGATGGGCATCCCCAGGCACATGTGCACCCCATGCCCAAAACCGAAGCTGCGCCGAAAGGGCCGGGCGATGTCGAAGGTATCGGGGTTTTCGAACACAGTCTCGTCGCGGTTTGCCGAACCGATCACCAGTGACACTGCGGCGCCTGCCGGGATCGCCACGCCGCCCAGTTCGGTATCGCACGTGGCGCGCCGGGCCAGAAAACCCGCCACGGGTTCCAACCGCATCGTTTCGGTGATCACTTTGCCCAGCAACCCGCGATCGGCGCGCACCCGGCCCAGCATCGCCGGATTTTCGAACAGCAGGGTGAACAGGTTGGCCACGGTACGGGTTGTGGTTTCGGCGGCGGCAGGCAGCATCATCCGCACGATGCCCGCGATCTGTTCGTCGGTGAACGTCTCGCCATTCAGTTCGGCGTGGATCAACCGTTCGATCATCGTGTCACCCGCCGCGCCTGCCGCGCGTTTTTGCTGGACGATTGCCTTCACGCTTTCGTCCAGTTCGGCAGCGGCGGCAAAGGCACCGGCCATGGCGGCCTCGGCTTTGTCGGCATCAATCTGCGGGCCGTTCAGGATGCGCAGTGCCTGATCGGCAAATCGCGCCATCGCCGCCGGATCATCGGGAAAACCCAGCACAGTGTAGATCGCGTGAATCGGGAAGGGCAGCGCAATATCCTGCACCAGTTCGGCACGGCCCAGCGCCCTGATCCGCTCACCATACTGCCGCTCGATTAGCGGCACGATCAGCTTTTCCTTCCAGCGCCGCAGCGCATCGGGGGCAAAGCAGGTTTGCAGCAAGCCGCGCAACTGCCGGTGCGATGGCCCGTCGCGCGCGCTCAGGAACATCTCGCCCAGAAACTGGCCCAACCCATCGGCCAGAAGATCGCTCGACCAGGTGGCATCATCGCCAAGCACCGCCTCGACATCTGTGTGGCGGAACACGGTAAACACCTGCCGCCCGACATTGGCATAGTCTGCCTGCGACGGAATGCCGAAGCGGGCCAGGATGTCGCCCTGCATCACGGGTTCATCGCGCCGCGCGGCGGTATACAAGGGATAGGGATCGGCCATGCCGCCCGCGCCATACGTGGCGCTGACTGCATCAAAGGTGTTCGGTGCAGGGGAGTTGCTGGCGAGTGTATCGCTGATAGCGCCTGTCACGGTTGGGGCTGTCACGGTTGGGGCTGTCACGGGTGGGGCTGTCACGGGTGGGGTAGTCCTTGCCATGTTCGCCATCGGAGATCGGCTGACCATGGCCGGGGGTCAACGCGGCGGCCTGTAGGCGATCGGACAAGGCACTTCAGGATCGGTCAAGCGCCGTGCCGGGTGTTGAGCGCAGCCGCCATGCAACCTATCGTCCGGCTATCAATCGCGGGAGTTCAGGTGCAGGCCTTTCAATTCGAAAATGCGGCGACCCGTATCCGCTTCGGCAGCGGGAGTCTGGTTCATCTGCGCGAAGAGGTGGCCCGGCTGGGCATCACCCGCGCCATCGTGCTGACCACGCCTCAGCAGATTTCGCTGGCCGACCGCGCAGACGAATTGCTGGGCGAAGTTGCCGTCACCCGTTTTACCGAAGCCACCATGCATACCCCCGTGACTGTGACGCAGGCTGCGCTCGCACAAGCGCGCGAAGCCGGGGTGGATGGCATTGTGTCGCTGGGCGGCGGATCGACAATCGGGCTGGGCAAGGCCATCGCATTGCGTACCGGTCTGCCCCAGATCACCGTGCCCACGACCTATGCCGGTTCCGAAATGACCCCGATCCTGGGCGAAACCGATGCAGGCCGCAAGGTGACTCAGCGCCAGCCCGTCATTCAGCCCCGCGCCGTGATCTATGATGTGGATCTGACACTAAGCCTGCCGATTGCCGCATCCGTTACTTCCGGCATCAATGCCATCGCCCATGCCGTCGAGGCGCTTTATGCCATCGATGCCAACCCGGTGACATCGCTGCTGGCCGAAGAAGGCATCCGCAGCTTCGCCCAAGCCCTGCCCCGCCTGCACACCGACCCGCAGGATCGGAGCGCGCGCGAACAGGCGCTGTATGGGGCGTGGCTGTGCGGGACCTGCCTTGGCCAGGTTGGCATGGCTTTGCATCACAAGCTTTGCCACACGCTCGGCGGGACTTTTGACCTTCCCCATGCAGAAACGCACAGCATCGTGCTGCCCCATGCCATTGCGTACAATGCCGTGGCAGGCGATGCGATGGGCCGGATCGCTCGTGCGCTGGGCACCGATCAGCCGCCGGCGCTGGGCATGTTTGCGCTTTGCCGGCAATTGGGTGCACCTGCGGCGCTGCGCGATCTGGGGATGCCCGAAGCAGGGATTGCGCAGGCCGCCGATCTTGCCACGGCCAATCCCTATCCCAACCCCCGCCCCATCGAACGCGATCCCCTGATGGCGCTGTTGCGCCGCGCGTGGGCCGGATCGCCGCCCTTGCCTGAGGAAACATGATGCGTGAATTTGACGAAAGCAGCATTACGGACGCTGTTGTGGCCAGAATGGCCGGGGCCAGCAGCGAACGGGCGCGCCATATCAGCGAGGCGCTGGTCCGGCATCTGCATGCGTTTGTGCGCGAAATCCGCCCCTCAGCTGAAGAATGGGAAGCAGGCATCGGCTTCCTGACCGCGACCGGCCAGAAGTGCGATGACAAGCGTCAGGAGTTCATCCTCCTGTCCGACACTCTGGGCGTTTCCACCCTTGTCGATGCCATCAACAACCCGGTTACAGGCGATGTCACCGAAACGACGGTATTCGGCCCGTTTTACGTGCCCCCGCCCGAATTCGGGCTTGGCCAGGATATGGGCGCTGCGATCGAGGGGCTACCAATGCTGGTTTCGGGCCGGGTGCGCAAATCCGGGGGCGCGGCCGCAGCAGGCGCAATCATCGACGTGTGGCATTCGGACGAGGCGGGGTTCTACGATGTCCAGCAGATGGACAAGACCGGCGGGCTGGCCGGGCGCGGCCGCTTTATCGCCGATACAGATGGCGCCTTTCATTTCTGGACGCGCAGGCCCGCTGCCTATCCGATCCCGACCGATGGCCCGGTGGGCGATATGCTGGCGGCACAGGGACGCCATCCATGGCGCCCGGAACATATCCATTTCAAGATCACCGCGCCCGGTTGCCGGCCGCTGGTGACGCACGTGTTTGCGCAGGGCGATGCCTATCTTGATTCCGATGTGGTGTTTGGCGTCAAGGAATCGCTGATTCAGCCCTATGTTGTCCATGCGAATGCCGAAGAAGTGCAAGGCCGCCCGGTAAACGGGCCATGGGTATCGCTCGACCATACCTTCGTGCTCGACGACCAACAGGGCTGAGGCGGCATCTGGCCGCATCACAACAGGGTGCGGCCAGATGCAGAAGATCAATTCAAGCGGGCCGCGCGGTATTGCTGCGGCGTAAGGGTCGTGGCGCGGCGGAAGGCGGACGAGAAGCTGGACGAGCTTTGGAATCCGCAGCGAAACGCGATTTCCTTGATCAGCAGCCGCTCTTCGCACAACAGGCGCATCGCGCGTTCGATCCGCACTTGTGCCGCATATTCACTCACGGTTCCGCCGGTCGAGGCGCGGAACAGGCGCGAGAAATGGCGCACGCTCATCCCTGCGGCCTGAGCCAGCCGCGCCACCGTGGTCGGGTTCGAAGCGTCCTCATCCTCCAGACTTTCGCGGATGCGGTGCAATTCGTTGTGGCTCAGTCCACCCTCGCTTTCGATCGGCGCATCATCCTTGTCGAGGATGTCGAAATGCCGGCGCAATTCCACCGCCAGCGCCGTGCACAGCGATTCGATCAGGAGGGCACTGGCAAATTGCGGCTCCAGCGCTTCGGATACCAGGCGCATCATCGTGCCGCGAATGATCGCATTGTCGATCCCCAGGCTGGCGACAAGTTTGCGATCGCCCCAGTCGAAATCGAACAGATCGGTCACGCTGGCCGGATCGAACACGCAGCACATCGACCGGCGAGCGCCGCGATCCCAGCGACTGTGCAGGGTATAGCCCGGTGGCATGAACAGAATATCGCCCACCCGGCGCGATTCCGGCCGCGACAGCTCCAGAAACGAGCAATCAAGGCTGGCCTTCCGGCGCGACAGGACAATATCGACAATCGGGGTGTCGGGCTTGAACAGCGCCTCTCGCGGCTCATCCCAGCTATAGCGGTTGATCTGGATCACGCTGGTCGGACCACGGGCTTCACACTCAACCGTTCCGGCCAAAGTGCTGGGCTTTGGCAAGCAATCAACTATCATCTGACTCTCCCGGATGGACTTGGCCCACACCATTATGTTTTGCCGGGATTGATGGCACAAAGGTTCCCGAAAGGGCAACCTCTTTCGATTGCCCTTGCAGGTGCGCCAACCTAAAGAAACACTGCAAGATTGTGCGTCCCGATCGTCGTCTGATCGGCAACGATCTTGCGGTCTCGCAGCAGCGGCGTGTCATCGGGTAAAAACCGGATCCGATCGAACCTTTCCGCTGTCACGATATCGGTGCGATAATCATCGTCTGTCGAACGGACGAGCAGCAGCGAACTGGTGACGTCGAAGACATCCGGCGTTGCCCCTTCCCATACACGCACCCCCGTTACGAAACGCCGGGTGCGGGTGGGCGGATCGGCTGCCCAGGCCTGCGTTTCGACAAAGCGCCGGATGCGAAAGGCGATCGAGAGATAATCCTCGTCGAAATGCATCGTCGGCGTCTCGAAGCTCTCGCCGCTATGGCGCTTGCGCGTGACGCACACCGGCATGCGGTACACGATGGCCTCATCCAGCATGGCTTTCCAGCCGATCAGATCATCGCGATCGAGGATCGCTGCCTCTTCCCACAGGAAGTCCAGCACTTCCAGATAGCGCGGTTCAGCAGCGCGCAGCCGCCGTCCCGCGCCGAAAACCGGTACGTCTGCCTCCACTGGCTCGGCAAGTTTCAAATTCTCGGTCACCGGTCAGGCACTCCACTCTTGCAATCAGTTGCTCATCACTTCGGCATAGCGTTTCCACCATGCCCATTGCGCATCATCCCGGCTGAAACCGGCGTGGACATCGCCGCCACCGTGAAAATCGTCCGGCTTCACGATCCCGAGCTGTGCCTGATACTTGCCTGTCAACTTGCGTCCGACCGGACCCTGCACCACTTTCTGGATGCCCTGCCACGCTTCGGCATCGTCCTGTTCGATATAGCCGCTGATCCCGAAGTTGCGGACGGTCGTGCGCTTGGTCTTCTCGCGCAGGTCTTCGGGTGCGTCCTTTTCAACGAGTATCCAGGTGAGCATTTCGAACAGATCGGGCGCGCGCGGAATCCACGTCCGCGCGACCATGACCGGTCCGTGGCTGCCGTCTTCGGATCCGCTGACGCTCATCAGCGTGAAGAAATCGGTGCCTGGAAACAGGCCCATCACCAGCGGCGGGGTATCGGCGATCAGCGCGATCTGGCCGTCGGTAAGATTCTGTCCGAATTCCGCGACCATGGCCGGATTGGCACCCGGTGGCGGGATCGCGGCCAGCCGCTCCTTCGCAGAAGCTTCGGCGGACAGACCTTCGAAGTTGTAGGCCAGGCGCATGTCGATACAGCGCAGGGTATGGCCGCCCGGCGTACTGACATTGATGCCGATCAGCCCCCACGAAGCCGGATCGTTGGGGTTATGCCCCAGCGTGCCCATATCGCCGGCCGACTGGTGCAAGGCGCGTGCGTGATAGCCATCGGCCAGTTGTTCGGCCAGCAGCTTCCAGTTGGCGCGCATGATGTGGCGCTGCGGCGGCCCCACAACTTCAAGGCCGCGATTGGTCCTTTCCAGCGCAGCCTGCAAATACCATCCGAAATCGCCGAGATAGTCCTGAAAACTCTCGGCCTCGTGGTCCCAGTTGGCAAAGACCATGCCCGCCAGCATTCCGGTCTTGGCGGTAACCAGCCCCAGATCCTCTGTATCGCGCCGAAGCTGGTCGCCGTACATCTGCTTTTCGAAGGGTGCCGCCATGAAGCGGCCCTCCTTGCTGAACGCCCAACCGTGATAGGGGCACTTGAAGTTTGCCGCCTTGCCCTTTTCTTCACGGCACAACGCCATGCCGCGATGCGAACAGGCATTCAGCAGAACCGAAATTCCGCCATCGTCACCGCGCACGACCAGGCAGGAATCCTGCCCCATGTAGCGACGCACGAAATCACCGGGGTTGGGAATTTCGCTTTCATGGGCAACCGGCAGCCACGATTTTGCGAAAATCCGCTCCATTTCCAGATCGAAGATTTCGGCATCGTGATGCACACGCAACTGCACCTGCCGTTTGCCGTGATCGAACAGATCGCGCACCAGCGTTCCATCTTTCAGACGTGGCATCGCGCCGCTTTCCTCAGCCCCATTGCTCGCGCTCATTCCATGCTCCATCGGGTCACGTGAGCGAAACCTGCTCACCGCGTTTCATCTGTTCGAAAATCTTCAGGACATGCGGGGCTGACCAGTAAAGCTCGGTATAGCAGCCCAGCTGGTCGACCGTGTCGAAATAGGCCCATACGCCGGTATTCTCGATCTCGCCGCCCATCGCCAGTGGCGCGCCCTGGGCCACGAAGCTTGCCGCAGCCGCTTCGTATTCCGCGCGCGTATCCAGCCGGAAACCGAGATGGTGCAGGCTTGGTCCGCGCGTGTCGAGCCAGTCCTTGTAAATGCTGCGTCCGCCATCGTGCTGGCACAGTTCCACCTGCAGATCGCCAACATAGGCATAAGCGCAGCTGAACTGGTAATCGCCGGGGGTGCCGCGATAGGCCTTGTTGATTTGCCCGTCGGCAAGGTTGCGCCACACATTCCAGTTCGAAATGCCATAAAGTGCACCGAACTTTTCCTGCGCAGGCTCCAGCCGATCGACGACGAAAGCCACCTGATCGAACTGCTTGCCAACAAACCGCGCTGCCGCATCTGACATCGTCATTCTCCTGAACGGGGGTCTGCCGCCCCCTTTGTGGCAGGCGGACGATCCTTGCCAGATCGCCCGCCCACAGCGGACTTACTTGTAGGGATCGACCGGCTGCTTGTCCTTGGCGATCACGCCAATATCGATCAGCATGCTCAACACGTCCGAGATCGAATAGATGTGAATGATCTTGTCATCCTTGAACGTCAGCACCGAGAACCAGTGAACATTGATCTTCTGGCCCACGGGCGGAATGCCCATGTAGGGACCGCCGGTCTGCTCACCCTGATGGTTGCAGAACACGCAGATCTTGTCCTCACCCTTGCCATAGGCTTCCAGCACCCGGTAGACCGAAGGCGGGAACGTCTTGTACAATGCCACTGGCGATGTCTTCCACGCCTTGTACGGTCCCAGATCCAGACGATTGGGATTGCTGTAGGTCATGTCGGGATGGAAGAATTCATCCATCTTGACGAAATCGCCAACATTGAAGGCGTGATCGAACAGGTCCATCCAGTGATTGGCCATTTTGGCCTGCTTGTCGGTCAGCCCTTGCACCACTTGCGAGCGCCGTTCTGGCGTGTGGTTAAACAGTTCCTTGTCGATCATTGCTTTCACATCCTCTTTCTTGAATCGTGCGATACCGGGTTTCAATACATGAATGGCGGCACGGCGTTGGGGGTCACACCCATCAGTGACCGGCCATAGACTTCGTGACCGACCGACGGGATGTTGCCAAAATGGCGCGCCACCATGTTGAAATCGCGCCAGTATCGCGCGGCGACATTGGCGTTGTTGAATGCGGCTGATCCGGCGATGTTCATCAGGGAATGCACCGCTTCGCCCAGTATCTGTATCGCATAGTTGGCTTGCGCCTTGTTGCGGGCGCGCTCACGCTCGGTCAGTACCCGCATGGCCAGCGCTGCCGCATCGATCACGCCCGTGGCATCCTCGATCAACAAACGGGCTGCATCGATCTTGATGGCCGCCTCGCCGATTTCCTTGACGATCACGTGAGAATCGATCTGGCGGGCAAAGATAGTGCCGACCATCGGCTTGGCCTTGGCCGTCTCGCCAACCGCGGCCAGCAAACCTTCCGCCGCGCCAAGCGGTGTGCCGGTCATCGTGCGGTGCACAAAGGCCATCTGGGCAAAGTAATCGGATGCCGCGCCATAATTGCGCTTGCCCGGTTCCACGAAGTTATACGACCTTGCGGCATGAACGACCCGGTTTTCCGGCACGAACAGGTCGTTCGCCACTGCCGTATCCGATCCGGTGCCCTGCAGGCCGGTAACAAACCAGGTGTTTTCGATAACCAGCTGATCGGTGGGAATGTAACAGAAGTTGCCGGGCACTTCGGTGCCATCGGGATGCACGATCTTGATTCCCCACTGGCTCCACTGGGTGTGCCGGATGGCAGAAGCATAAGGCCACGCGCCAGTCACGCGATATCCCCCCTCGACCGGCGTTGCCGTGCCCGGCGGATTGAAGGCACCGGCAATGCGCGGCACACCATCGGCGAAAATTTCGTCCTGCAGTGCATCCGGCCCGATCGAGGTTACCCATGTGGTGCCGTTGATGATCTGCGATACCCAGGCAACAGAGGGATCGCCTTTGGCAAGTTCCGCCCCCATGCGGGTCAGCGCCGTGGCCGAAGCGCCGCGCCCGCCAAGCCGCTTGGGCACCGCAACAGCCCAGAGATCGGCCTCGGTCAGCGCATCGATCACCCGTTGCGACGGGTAGCGCTGCACATCGCCCTTTTCGGCTTCTGCCCGCAGCAGTCCTCGCAGACCGATTGCGGCCTGAATAGCGTCTTCACCAGCCTGTTCATCAAATCCATTGATCTCGTTCGGCGTGGAAGACGCTGGCGCAATTTTAAGCATGAAAGCCTCTCAAAGGTCAGTCGAAGAACCCGGATGCCATGCACCCGGTCAATTCTATTATTGGCCGCCCCGTTTTCTGCGCAATCGCAGCCATCGTAGTATATCGGCCATCGGTGTAGGGCAGCGGACGGGTGCTGTTTGACCGCATCTCAACGGGGTTCCCACACCAGCGGCAATGTCTCTGGCTGAATGATCGGGCCGAGTGTCGAGACAATGGTCGCACCCGGTTCGATCCCGAACTGCGGGATCGCCGCCAGCACTTCTTCCAGCGCGCAGTGCATCTCCCGGCGGGCCAGATGCATCCCCACGCAGCGGTGCGGCCCAAAGGCGAAGCCTTCATGCTGCGGCCCGCGATCAAGGCGGATTTCGTGCGGATTTTCGTATTTGCTTTCGTCCCGGCAGGCCAGCGTGGTGCTCAGCGCCACCCGGTCGCCGGGCATGATCCGCGCGCCATTTATAACCACTTCGCGGGTACAGATGCGGAATGTGGTGACCGCAGCATAAGCCCGCAGCAATTCCTCGGTCGCCAAGGGTATCCTTTCGGGATGGGCGCGCAAGGTGGCCTGATGTTCGGGGTTTTCGGCCAGATGCCGGAAATGCAGCGCGATGTTGGTCGATACCGTATCAAGCCCGCCGGTATAGAAATTGAACGCCATGCCGACCTGCTCGTCCCGGCTCAACGCACGATCCGCCAGCCGCGCCGTGGCGATGAAACTGATGAAATCATCGCGCGGATTCCTGGCGCTCTCGGCCAGCTTCACTTCCAGATAATCGCGCACTGACCGGGTTGCGTCGGCCATCTTCATCACATCGGGTTCGTGCAGTAGCCCCATTTCCCAGGCCAGCAGCTGTTCGACATCGTCTTGCGGCAGGCCCATCAATTCAAGGAAGACCGCAATGGGGAATTTGAAGGCGAACTCGCTCATGAATTCGCAATGACCCCGGTCCTTGAACAGCGCGATGTAGTGGCGGGCGTAATTGCGGACCTTTGCATCCAGCGTGATCATCCGGGCTGGCGACAGCAACGGGTTCAGCAGCGACCGCAACGGTCCGTGTTCGGGCGGATCATATTCGACCGGCACCTGATACCAGCTATCGCCGATCAGCCCGCTGAAACTGGCCCACCCCCGCGCTGTGAAGTTTTCGGTGTCCTTGAACAGCCGCCGAAGATCAGCGGCGCGGCGGAACACCCACGCCGCATCGCCTGTCGGCACTGCCCCAGGCGCGTAAAACACATCCGGCCATGTGGCGACTTCGGGGACGATCCGGTCAAACGGGTTTTCGGTAGTCTTGCGCGATACGATCAGCGGATAATCAAAGACCAGTTCTGGTGGCACATGATCCGGGATGACCGAACGGATTGGTGCGGCAACGCCATTGCTCATTTCGTCTGCTCCTGCTGAAGGCGCGCTCAACTGTTGGCGCCCATGGCGTGGCGCGCGGCTAGATAGCCAAATGTCATCGCTGGTGCCAACGTGGCCCCGCCGCCGGGATATGACCGCACCATGGGCGAGGCGACGAGATTGCCGGTGGCATAAAGGCCGGGGATCTGCTTGCCTGCCTGATCCAGCACCACGCCATGCGTATCGGTGACCAGCCCGCCATTCGTGCCGATGTCTCCGGGGTATATGCGCAAGGCGTAGAACGGCCCCTTACTTACCGGAGCCAGTGCCGGGTTCTTCGGCAACCTGGGATCACCGAACAGCGAATCGTAGAAGTTTTCGCCCCGGTGGAAATCTTCGTCACGGCCATTTTCGACAGAAGCGTTGAAGCGCGACACGGTCTGTTCCAGCACCGCCGGGTCCAGATCCAGCTTGCGGGCAAGGCCGCCGATCGTGGCATCGGAATAGAGGATCGAGCGAACCGCGCGAGGCAGCATCCACACCGGCAGCATCGGCATCACCGGTCCCATCGGATAGCGCCATTTGAACACGGCATCGAAGATGACAAACGAAGGTGAAGTGCCCGCGCCCGGCAGATCGTTATCGACCATCGCCTGCCCGGCCAGATGATAATCCGTGGACTCGTTCATGTAACGCTTTGCGGCCTGATTCACGATGATCGCGCCGGGTAGCGAGCGTTCGATGAACAGCGGCCGCGCGCGGTCTTCGCCCGGCACATGCACGGTGGGCGCCCGCCAGGCGGAATCCAGCCGCTGCGTCGCTGCGCCCACGGCCATGGCCGCAACCAGCGCATCGCCTGTGTTGTAAGGCTGCGATCCGCTCCAGTCGGTATTGGGCGAGGCTTTGAGGTAGCGCGCCCGCAAATCCTTGCTGCGTTCGAACCCGCCTGCCGCCATGATCACCGCGCGCCTTGCGCCGATGGCCACGCGCCGCCCGCCTTGCTGGGCAATGACTCCGGTTATCCGGCCGTCTGCATCGCGTATCAATTCCTGCAACCCGGTGCCCGTCCAGATTGCCACCCCGCGCTTGTCGAGCGACAGCTTGAGCCGCCCGATCAGGGCATTGCCCCCAGTCAGATAACGCGAGCGTGAGGATTTCAGGCGCTGGCCCACATCGCTGTAGTAACGCCACAGCGTGCTCGCCATCGCCTTCATCCAGCCCGGCGTGCGTGTGATCAGCTTCGAAGCTTCGGCGGTATTCCAGACATATTTGCCAAACAGCATGTTGGATGGGTGGGTGCGTTGCAACCGTTCCAGATCATCGCCCAGCACCCGCCCATCAAGCGGGGTGACATCGTGGTTGCGATACCCCTTCTTTCCGCCAGTGCGATGGCTTTGATAATCGGGATAGGGGATCGCGCTGTATTGAACATCACTATGCTGCATCATGTAACGCAGCATTTCACGCGCTTGCGTCACATAGGTACGGATCAGGTCGTCAGAGCCTTCATCGCCCGTCAGATCCTTCACATACGTAAAAGCTTCTTCGACGCTGTCCTTGGCGCCCGCCTGCTGCGCCAGATAACTGGCCGGAATCCACAAGACGCCGCCTGATGTTGCCGAAGTGCCGCCGAACAGTTTGCCCTTTTCGATAACGATTACGTGCGCCTTCTGATCGGCGGCCACCACCGCCGCGGTCAGCCCGCCAGCGCCCGATCCGATAACCAGCACATCGCATTCGTGATCCCATACCTGTTCGGCCATCGCTCACGCTCTCCCGTCGTGGCGCGGCCATTCCCTTGGGGGACTTGTCCGCCGCGCAATTTCAGGGCGAGTTAAGACGCCGGGCGGGGCGCACTGCAACTGCCGGAAGGCCCAATCTTCGCTTGGCGACAGCGATGTCCGATCAAAGCCACATTAGAGGCTGTTGACAGGGGGTTACCTTGCCCACTGGTCAGGGCGTAGCGGTTTGCCCGCCGTCGATGGAGATGGCCTGACCCGTGACATAGGACGAACGCCCCGAACACAGCCATGCGGCCAGTTCGGCAACTTCTCTGGCCGTTCCGATGCGCCCCATCGGGGCATTGATGATCTGCGAAAAATCGGTGCCTGCCGCCGCCAGCGCGGCAATCGGTGGCGTGTCGATCACGCCCGGACAGATGGCATTGGCGCGGATGCCGCGTGATGCATATTCCACCGCGACCGTTTTGGTAAGGTTGATCACAGCGGCCTTCGATGCACCATATCCGCCCAGCATCGGCGTACCATGTGTGCCGGAATTTGACGCGGTGTTGACGATCGCACCGCCGCCTGCCTTGGTCATGTGGCGCAATTCTGCCTGCATCGAAAGCAGCGTGCCGGTGGCGGTGATGTCCATGGTGCGCTGCCATACGGAGAGCGGCAATTCGTCTATCGGATGCAGCGGATGCGCTATGCCGACATTGTTGAAGGCGGCATCAATCCGCCCCAGCCATTCGGCCGCCTGCTCGACCATAAGGTCCACCTGCTGCGCGCTCGACGTATCCACCGCAAGCGCGATGGCCGATCCGCCACGCGCCACGATGGAATCCACCGCGATTTGCGCAGAGGCCACGTCGATGTCCGCCACGGCAACCCTGGCTCCGTAATCGACGAACAGTTCTGCCGCCGCCCGCCCGATGCCGCTGGCGCCGCCGGTTATCAGAATGCCCATTCCTTCAAGCACGACTGCTTCTCCCCAATACACCACATCGCCCTCGCAGGGGTGGTTGTTGTCGGGGGACTTTCACCCACAGGCCGCAACTCTTGTCAATTGGCTGCCGCCGGTTGCCCGGCACGATGTTACTCCAGCGCGATCCTTGTCCGCCACGCGATAACGAATGCCAAACATGCGGACGGGCAGTCATGCTAATCGCAGGCCTGTGACGATGGGAATGGACGATGGCATCGAAGATATACGAAAGCCCTGCCGCCGCGCTTGACGGCCTGCTGTTTGACGGGATGACGATCATGGCGGGCGGATTTGGGCTAAGTGGCAATCCCGAAAGCCTGATTCCCGAAATCCGGGCCGCAGGAGTGCGCGGGCTGACCGTGATTTCGAACAATGCCGGCGCCGAAGGCTTTGGCCTGTGGATGCTGCTGCAAAGCCGGCAGATCGCCAAGATGATTTCATCCTACATCGGCGATAACAAGCTGTTCGAAACACAGTACCTGTCAGGCGAACTGGCGCTGGAACTCAGCCCGCAAGGTACGCTGGCCGAACGCATCCGCGCGGGCGGTGCGGGTATCCCTGCGTTCTATACCCGGACGGGCGTGGGAACAGTGGTGGCTGAAGGCAAGCCGGTCGAGACATTCGGCGGAGAACGCTATGTTCGCGAAAGCTGGCTGAAAGCCGATCTGGCCATCATCAAAGCGTGGCGGGCAGACCCGGCCGGTAATCTGATGTTCCGCAAGACCGCGCGCAACTTCAACCCGGTGATGGCCACCGCAGCAGCGATCACCGTGGTCGAAGCGGAAGAAATCGTTGCCGAGGGCGATTTCGACCCCGATCACATCCACACGCCCGGCATCTATGTGCAGCGTATCGTCCGATCGACGATAAACGAAAAGCGCATCGAGAACCGGACTGTGCGCCAGCGGGCAAGCGCGTAATGGCCGCCATGAATCAGGCATTCGTGTGCGATGCCATTCGTACGCCGATCGGCCGTTTGAACGGCGCGCTTGCCACCATCCGCACCGATGATCTGGCCGCGATCCCGATCCGGGCGCTCGTCGAACGCAATCCCGGTGTGGATTGGGCTGCGCTTGATGATGTCATGCTGGGCTGCGCGAACCAGGCGGGCGAGGACAATCGCAATGTTGCCCGCATGGCCGTGCTGCTGGCTGGCCTGCCCGAAGTGGTGCCCGCCGTCACGGTCAACCGCCTGTGCGGTTCGGGGCTGAACGCCATCGGCCTTGCCGCACAGGCCATCCGCAGCGGCGATGCGCAATTCATCCTCGCGGGCGGCGTCGAGGGCATGAGCCGCGCGCCCTACGTCATGGGCAAGGCGCAAGGGGCGCTTGATCGCACTCAGAAGCTGGAAGACACCGTGCTGGGCTGGCGGTTCATCAATCCGGCCATGCGCGCCGCTTACGGCGTCGATACAATGCCGCAAACGGGCGAGAATGTTGCCGCACGGTGGCACGTTAGCCGTGAAGAGCAGGATCTTTTCGCGCTGCGCAGCCAGGAAAAGGCTGCCGCAGCGCAGATCAGCGGCAGGCTCGCCGCAGAGATCGTGCCCGTGACGGTCCCGCACGTGCGCGGAGAACCGGTGATCTTCGCGCAGGATGAACACCCGCGCGCCACCAGCCTTGCCGCCCTTGCCAGCCTGAAGCCCGTTGTACAGCCCGGTGGCACGGTCACGGCGGGCAATGCCTCAGGGCTGAACGACGGCGCGGCGGCGATGCTGATCGCCTCTGAAGCGTCCGCGCACCGCCATGGTCTGCGCCCGCGCGCACGGATCGTGGCAATGGCGGCCGCAGGCATCGCCCCGCAGATCATGGGGGTGGGACCGGTCGAGGCCGCGCACAAGCTGCTGCGCCTCAGCGGCCTTGAAATGGACCAGATCGATGTGATCGAATTGAACGAGGCTTTTGCCAGCCAGGCCATCGCGTGCCTGCGCGATCTGGGGATCGCGCCCGACGATGCCCGCGTCAACCGCAATGGCGGGGCAATAGCGCTGGGGCACCCGCTGGGCATGTCGGGCGCGCGCATCACCCTTTCGGCGGTCGAGGAATTGCAGCGTACCGGTGGACGCTATGCCATGGCCTTCATGTGCGTGGGCGTGGGGCAGGGCATTGGGCTGATTCTGGAAAGGGTATAGGCGATCACATCGCCGTGATTCCTCCGTCCACTACCAATTCCGCGCCGGTCATGTAGCTGCTGTCATCACTGGCCAGAAAGGCGATGACCCTGGCGATTTCACCGGGTTTGGCCATGCGGCCCATGGGAACGCCCTGTTCGGTCAGGGCAACCAGCGCGCCACTTTCCATTCCGGCTTCCACCGCCACCCGCGACAGGCCATTGCGGAGCATGTCGGTATCGACATAGCCCGGATGGACGCTGTTGGCGCGGATCGGCACTCCGGCTTTGGCAAATTCCACCGCGATCGATTTGGTGAACAGCCGCACCGCGCCTTTTGCGGTACTGTACGCAGAGGTGTTGGGCAGCGCGACAAGCCCCATCATCGAACTGACATTGACGATGCTGGAGCCATAGGGCGTCAGATTGCCCGATTGTGCGAGCAGCGGCTGAAAGGTCTTCACCCCCAGAAACCCTGTTTCGACGTTCATCACCATCATGCGCCGCCAGACCGCCAGTTCCATCTCCTGTACCGGAGACGAGGTTTCCGCGCCGACATTGTTCACCAATATGTCCAGCCGATCGTAATCGCTGACCACACGGTCGCGGGCAGCCTGCCATGCGGTTTCGCTGGTGGCATCCAGTTGCAGATATTGCGCGCCGGGAAGATCGCGGGCGACCCGTGCCGCCGCATCCTGCTGCGGGTCGTCAATATCCGAAACAATCACCGTGGCCCCATCGGCATGCAGTTGATCGGCAGCCGCCCTGCCAATGCCCCGCAACGCCCCTGTGACCAAAGCGACCCGTCCCGCGAAACGCTTCATTGTATCGTCTCCTGCGCAATTGCCGCTTGAACCCCGGCAGCATTGGTAGGGGCTTCACGCAAGCGGCCAAATGATAATATTGTTTCTGACAGGACAAATGCATTTTTCAGAAGACAAATTCCAATGCATATTCATTAAATCGGCATCATATATCCGTTAGTCATCACAATAAATTTTGCAGGGCAAAATAAATACCTGCCCGACAGGGCAATTGCCCAATTGCTCTGACCGGACAATTGATAAGCCCGTAGGACAACCTCTTTCATGCAGGCGGACTTTGTGTTCCCTGTCCGCGTCCCGCAAGCGAAACCAACCAATTGGTCTGATGCGGAAGAGGAGAGGGTTTATGCGTTTCCATTCAGTTATGAGCAGATCCATACTGGGGGCAGCCGCCCTGATTGGCGCTCCGGGCCTTGTTCATGCCCAGGCCGAATCCACTGCAACCGCAGAAACCGACGCCAACGGCCAGGAACTGAAAGACATCGTGGTGACGGCCCGCCGGTCCTCGGAAAACCAGCAGCGCACACCCGTGGCTGTCACCGCGATCTCGGCGGTCCAGATACAGGAAAAGCAGATCGTCCGTCTCGGCGATCTTACCCGTACAACGCCGGGCTTCGCCTCGCTCGGCGGCGGAACGGCCGGGCCGTTGGTCGCGACCTTTTCGATCCGTGGCCAAAGCCAGGCCAATCCCGGATCGGGCAACGATTCACCTGTCGGCATCTATATCGATGGCGTCTATCAGGCCCGCCCGATCATGGGGAACTCCGGCGTCCTCGATCTTGCCAGCGCCGAAGTGTTGCGCGGACCGCAAGGTACACTGTTCGGCCGCAATACCACCGGCGGCGCGATCAATATCACCACGCAGGCCCCAACCGAGATATTCGAGGGTTACCTGAAGCTCGGCGTGGGCAATTACTCGCAATATATGACGGAAGGCGTTGTCAACATACCGCTCAGCCAAACCGTCTCGACACGCTTTGCAGGCCGCTATGAAAAGCGTGATGGATATGTCCAAAATCTGGCAACCGGCCGGCGTGAGAATGATATCAAGGGCAATTACCAGGCGCGCGGCACCTTGCTCTGGCGGCCGGATGAACTGCCTCTCAAGTTGCAGATCAGCGGCGATTATACCAACTATCAGGACAATGGTCTGGCGTCGGTACAGATTTCCGACGACTTTGGCCTGGGCAGTGCGTTTTTCGGCACGTCACTCGTCAACACCAAGGACGATTTTTACAAGAGCTACAGCCGTGCCGTCGGCGCAGGGTCTTTCCTCAACACCACGCTGAATATTCCCGTGGGAACCGGCGCGAGCGGCAATTCCGTCATCGATGAGCCAAGCAGCAAAGTGGTCGGAAAAGGCCTCAACGCCAATCTGGACATCGATTTCGGTGGTGTTCAGGTGAAGTCGATCACCGCCTATCGCACCGGGCGCAGCATCACCAACGTGGATATCGACGGCAGCCCCGCGCGCGGCGTCAGCTTCTCCAGCGATTATTCCAACAAGCAGTTCAGCCAGGAGGTGCAAGCCTCCGGCAAGCTGGGGGATCTGGACTGGATCGTCGGCGCCATCTATTTTCAGGAAAGCGGCGTTGAAGATACCGTATCCGACCAGCAATTCTTTGGCGGCAACCCATTCCCCTTCGCGCGGGATTCAACCGATTACAAATCGATCTCGCGCGGGCTTTTCACCCAGTTGAACTACCGGGTTACCAGTGAATTGCGGATCACGGGCGGCATCCGGTACACGTGGGACAGCCGCAATGCGGTGCGTCATGGCCGCAATGGCAGCGTCCTGCCCGATTTCAGCGATTCCGCTTGCGCCGTGGTTTCAGGGTTCGTTCCCACGGCAACCATGCGCGATCCGGCAGGCGGCTGCAACGATGCGCGCGGCGGCAATTTCTCCTACCCCGCCTGGCTGGCCAGCGTCGATTATCAGGTCAGCCCGGTCACCTTTGTCTACCTCAAGACGAGCGGCGCCTCGCTCGCGGGGGGCATCAACTTCCGCGCAACCGCGCCGGGGCTGGAATCGATCAGCCCCGAAGCGGTGCGGGATGTCGAAGCCGGCATAAAGAGCGACCTGTTCGACCGCCATGTCCGGCTGAACCTGTCGGCCTTCCATATCTGGCGCAGCGCCCTTCAGGCAAACGTCAACCCGATCATCAACGGGCGCACCACGCAGTTCCAGATCAACGCAGGCGATGCACGCCAATATGGCGGTGAACTGGAAACCACGATTCTGCCGTGGCAGGGCATGGAACTGACCGGAAACGTCGCCTATCTGCACTCGCGCTATGTGCCAGGCAGTTTCCTGGCCCCCACCGGCGTTCCCGCTACACCGTTCTACGACCGCAGCGGAGAGACGGTTACCCAGGCCCCGGAGTGGACCTGGTCGATCGGTGCAACGCAGAAAGTGGACGTGCCCAATGGCAGGCTATCGCTGCATGCCGATTATTCCTACATCTCGACTTTCGCGTTTTATGCAAACAGCTTCAATCCGACCAATCCGGCGCTCACGCCTGCCATTATCACGCGGCTGAACGATCTTGGCCTGGTAAAAGGCCACAGCAATCTGAACGCGCGGATCACCTACAATCTCGAACAACCTGACATCGAAATAGCTGTGTGGGGCCAGAACCTGACGCAGGTAAAGTATTACGACGCCCCGTTCACCGGGCTTTACCAGTCTGTCGGCATTGCCACTTCAAGCGTCAATGCCCCTCGCACTTACGGCGTCTCGGCAACCTACAGGTTCTGATATTACGTTCTGACAGTGCGGTCAGGAAACCCATCGGCCCTTCAGTGGCCGGTGGGTTGTCCTTCATCCCAGCCGGCCCCAAAGCTCCCGCCCATGTCAGAGCATGGCAAGGATGATGGAACGCTTTTGGGCGTTATCCTAAGCGCCGTGCGCCACGTCGCGGGCTGTTGGGCGCGCGCAAGCCGGTCGTTGAACGTCACGACGATATGCTTGCGAAGGGCCGGTTCGCCGAACTGTTACCCGTCAACTTCGCCGAACCGTTCGATTGCGATTATCACCCGAACGCGCTGCCCTTGCTGATTTCGTTCGACGACGCGGCGGACGTTTCGCTGCCAGATTCGGCGGACTTGGGCGACCCGCCATTTCAGCCGCGCACAGCCTTGCGGCTGGCCAGCATCCTGTTCAGCACGCAACAGGCGGCGGCAAGCGGCATGGCATCGTGGCACGGCGCGGACGGCAACGGGTTGGCCGGTCCTAAGCTTCGTGCCTCTCCTGGACCCGCCACGACCCCACAGGGAGCCATCCGGCTTGCCGGGGCCGACGACCTTGACCCCAACGCGCCGGTCGTCGTCGTGCCGCTGTTCAAGCTTCGTCGCAAGGAAGTGGCGGCACTGAAGTTCACCCCATAGGCGCGGCGGTTTTGTCCTTCCCTTGCCCGTCGCGTCGGAAACCCGGTCAACGTATGTTCCAGCGTTGGCCGGGTTTTTCAGCCGCACTACATTCCACAACCCTACATAGGTGACGGAATAGCGGTCAAACGTCGCAATTATCGGCGTATTTTCAGACGCATGTTCGCGCGAATGCTATATCGCGCAATTCTGGTAAGGACGGGCAAAGGACCGAACGCATTTTAGCTGTCCTTTTTGCGCGTAGAACCTAGCCCACGCTTGCCGTGCAACACGCCGTCCGCGTTCTTCGTCCAACCCGATGATGAATGCCAAATCGCGGACTGGCCCATGATGAAGGCGAACTTATTGTCGCCAGTTTGGCGCATCGTGCCGACGCGAAATTGAGCGCCGACCAGTCGCATACCTTCAGCTTCCTTGCCGTAGTTCGTCACGTCATCGTCGTGTTCGCCAAGCCAATCGGGAAACAGCGCAACGGCTGGCAACTGCAATCCCTTGTGGGCAGGCAGGCGGGCGTCGGTGATGCGAGAGAACCGATAGTGGATGGCTTGCCGCATTGCGTCGGCGAACTCGCTCTTGAACAAGTGCGATTTCTTGAACTCCCAACCGAACGTCCAGCCGTTCGTGCGACATGTCGCTACGGCGTCAATTCGCAGCGCGTGGCCATCGGCGTTGATGGCTTCGACTTCTTCGATAAATTCGAAGTGCGGTGCGAGGCGTTGCAGCACTTCGGCGCGGGCCAACGGTTCGGTCACATACCGGCGTCGGCTATCATCCTTCGACTTTGCCATCTTCAGCTACGCCAAACGTTTCACATATTCTTCAACGTCGATTGTCGCGCACGATTCGATAAATTCCACGATGGCCGGTTCGTCCTGCGTCACGATTAGATTGAAGGGCATCCAATCGACGGCGACCATCAACCGCTTTCCGCCGGAACCACTGAAAAGCAATCCAACCGCTACGTCGCAAGCCGCCCATGCTTCCGGCGGGACTTCGCCCGGCCTTGCGGGGTTTTGTGCGACGGGATCATTGCCGAAAGTTTCGGGCGGCGGTTGAAGGTCGCCGATGATATATTCCGCTCGCCGAAGCACTTCGACGCGCCAAGCATCGAATGGCCACGGCTTAAAGTCCGCTGGGGGCTTCGGCGCAACGCGGGGCATACTCGCCCATTGCTTCATCATTTCGGGGGCGTCGTCGGGTAATTTGACCGGCGGCGCGGTCAAGACACGATGCGCCAGAGCCTGTTCGGTTTCGAGCGCCAACGTGAAAACTTCGAACTTAAATTCTAAGTCGCGAGAATCGACGCCGACAGCGAGCATCGTATCGTTCGCCGCCTTTATCCAAACCATGCTAGGCGATGGCCCAACACCGTCCGTCGCATACCCCCGAACCCCGGCGCGTAACGACAGCATATCCGCCGCCGAAGCCTGAAGTTCGAACGGCGGGAATTGACGCATTTTTCGACGCCCTTGCGAAATGGCCTTCGTTGGCATTGTGGCGACAATCGCAGTAGCCCCGCCAATCGCCTTCAGCGCGTCACGCCGACCGAACTTGATACTGCCATAGCCCCTCATACGAACGATGTATCGCACAGTCGTCGTAATTTGCGACCGCCACTTGTGGGCATCGTCCTTGTTCGACACGTCCTTTGCCGGTCCTTGTTTTGAAACCGGGCCTTGCCGGAACAGGACCGCACAAGGCGGTTATATCATTGATTTTATGTCAGAATTTTGGAGCGGGCGAAGGGATTCGAACCCTCGACCCCAACCTTGGCAAAATATTTCGGCCACTTTTCCCAAACCCTCCCAAGTACGATTACCTACGCTAAATCAGATATTTATGATGTTCCCCTTTACGATTGCCTCCGCCCATAATACCCTCGAAACGCTTAAATCTGGAGACAAAATGGAGACAAAGCACCCCTCTGAAATCTTTGTCTCCAAATGGAGGGTCAAACATGCCGACAGCGAAGTTGAACAAGCGCAATGTGGACGCATTCGCGCCGCCTAAAGATAAACAGGCCGTCCTGTGGGACAGCGAGATTCGGGGTTTCGGCTTGCGGGCGCTTCCGTCGGGGCTCAAGACCTTCATTGTTCAGTACCGCAACATCGAAGGGATCAAGCGGCGCATCAATCTCGGCCGCTATGGTGTCATTACGACGGAGCAAGCTCGGGATCTGGCGAAGATCAAGCTTGGCGAAGTTGCTGGTGGTCAGGACCCAGCAGAGGCAATTCATCAGGCCCGCAGTGGCATGACCGTCGCCGAGATCTGTGACTGGTATCTGGTTGAAGCCCGCGCCGGTAACATTCTTGGCCGCAAGAACCGTCCAATCAAGGCCTCCTCGCTCGCGATGGATGAAAGCAGGATCAACACGCACATCAAACCGATTCTTGGCCATCGCATGGCGAAAAGGCTGACAATCGCGGATGTCGAGCAGATGCAAGCTGATGTCCGGGACGGTAAAACTGCCAAGGCTAGAGGTAAAGGCCGTGGTGGTCGGCCCGCTGGCGGACCTGGCGTCGCGTCGCGATGCCTCGGGTCGCTGCAAGCCATTTTGGGTCATGCCAAGCACAAGGGGCTGATTGCGGAGCACCCAACCAGAGGAGCCAAGAAACTCGCAATCAACAAGAAGACGAGGCGACTCAGCACTGCGGAACTCGTCGCGTTCGGTAAAGCCATTGCCTATGGCGAGCGTAACGGCGAAAATCCGACAGCACTTGCAGTGGTACGGACACTTGCGCTGACAGGATACAGACGGGAAGAGGCGCAGTCGATGAAGCGCGCCTGGGTGCATGCGGAGGGCGGGTTTGTCTCCTTCCCGGATACCAAAACCGATGCTCAGGTCCGCTCGATCGGCCCAGAAGCACTGAAGGTCGTTCTCGCTCAACCTGAGATCGTTGGTAACCCCTACGTGTTCCCGTCAATGACGGGCGCTGGCGCATACCAGGCTGCACCAGCCTGTTTCCGGAGAGTTTGCCAGTGGGCGGGAATTGAGGGCGCAACACTTCATACCCTTCGCCACACTTTCGGCAGCATCGCGGGCGAACTCGGATTCACGGAACTGACGATACGGGCTATGCTTGGGCATGCTTCGCAGAACGTGACGCAGGACTATATTCATATCGACGAAGCACTGAAGTTGGCGGTGCGCAAAACGTCAGACGAGATAGCCCGCCTGCTGGCTGAAGGCGCTGCATCGTTGCGCCCGGTCAGACAAACGGCGGCAGTTGAAAATTAACCTTGAAGGTGTATTGTCGGAAGCCAGAGAGAACTTTTCGCGCTGGGGTTTGCAGGTGAGATGCTGAACGATCTTCGATCAACATCGGGCAAGGAGGTTTGAAGATGGGTCAGACTCGGATTCATCCCAAAACCGGTGAGGTGCTTCGGCGTGACGCGCGGATACAAACGCTGAGCGTTGGCTCGTTGTCACTCGAAGTGGAGGTGCCGGGCTGGTATCCTGAAGGCGATGGCGATTCCATCCATTCGGGCGCTGAACTTCAAGCGATAGATCAAGCCTATCTCGAGTTGCGAGCGGCCTATGCCGCACGGGTCAAAGCCGTGCGCAAGAAGCTTGGCCTCACGCAAGAAGAGGCGGGTAGGATCATTGGAGGCGGACGGCGAGCGTTCCAAAAGTATGAGCGTGGTACAATGCAGCCCAGCGAAGCTGCGGTCGGCTTGATTGAGATTCTTGATCGCCATCCGGAAGAGGTGACAACTCTCCGGAACATCCGGCGGTAGGCCGACAGGAGGCGCTTCCAGGGCGCTGTCCGAAAAATGTACACGTATTTCGGACGTGCAGCGGGACCAAGCAGAAATGGTCTCGCCCGAAGGCAGGGCCGATGCCCCAGCTCGGCGCGCCCCAGATTTCGGAATTATCGCGCATGTGAGATGCGAGATAATTCCGCGACTATACATCTGGCTGGCAAGGCGATCGGTGCCAAGCGCGCGCAAGCCGACGATCTCGTCCAATTCGCGCGAGACCTATATGTCGATGCAGACGCCGTCATAGTCGCTATTCGCTCTGCATCGCCCATTATTTCCAGGCAATGCGCTTGGCGTCGAACATGCTGCTTTTCTTGCACTGGCGTTAGTTCGGCCCCGCACGAAGGCGGGGCCGACGCTGACGCCTTAGCTCGGCGGGTTCCAGATGATGACCTTCTTCGAAGGGTCATCGCCGGGAGCGTTGGCGATGTTGCCATAGATGGTGCCGAATTCAGGAGCCGAGAGCGAGACCGAGACATATTCGGCGCCGGTGTTCTGCGAGAAGCGCTTCCAGCCTGCGCCCAGTTCGAAGCCGTTCTTGCGGCTGACGATGCGGTAGTCGGGTTCGCTGTCCTTGGTCTTGCGGTTGTTGGGGATGATCGCGATTGGCGCGGAGACGGTCAGCGTTGCGAGGTTGCCTTCGAAGCTGTCGTCGGACTTCACGGTGAGGTTTGCGATGGTAGCCATGTCGTTTCTCCTAAAGGTGGTCGGGGACCATCCCCGATGGCGCCAAAAGAAGGGGCCGGGAGCCGCCGTCACCGCAGCGTCAGCGAAGGGCGAACCCCGCACGGGGTTGACGGCATTAGGCGTGACGAGACCCGCAGACAGGCGACAAACAGGGGTGGCTTTCGCGCCACCGGAGAACGAACGTCAGTCCGCAATCTCCGTTTTCATCGACCAAAAGTCGGAAGCTTCCTCCCCACCGGATCACTGGATGGAGCGCAGCAGCAATCATCCGTCAAATGCTGCCAACGGCAGATCGAGAGGCGTCGTCACCTTGGACAGCGGACGGGCAACAGCAGTGGGCTCTCGCTGCATTACACAGGTCGGATTGTGCAATATCAGCTCTCATATTGACTTTTGTGCAGAATATAAGCACATGAAGCCATGACAGGACGTGCCGACATGGGTATCCAAGCTGCAGCCAATGCGCCCGCAAAGGGACTTGATCGCAAGGATCTGACGGGTCCGGCCCTGCGGACATTTTTCCGCATCGCTGATGCCTGGGGCCTGAAAGAGCAGGAGCAGATGCGCTTGCTCGGTCTGGAGAGCCGCTCGACCTTCCAATCCTGGAAGCGCGGCGTGGTCGCGGCGCTGCCCAAGGATGCGCTGGAACGGATTTCCTATGTCATGGGCATCTACAAAGGCCTGCAGATCTTGTTGCCGAAGACGGCGGATGAGTGGGTGCGCAAACCCAACAAGGCGCAGGTTTTCGGCGGCGCCTCGGCGCTTGACCGGATGATGTCGGGCAATGTCGCCGATCTCTATGTCGTGCGTCAGTATGTTGACGGGCAGCGCGGCTGACCCGTGGACATTCCCACGTCTGAAGTCCGCTGGACACCCTGCTACCGCATCATCCCGAGCCGATTTCCGCCGATCTCGCTGTTCGAGGCAGTTGCCGATCCTGCCGATCTTGAAGCGGTCTATGCCATCGAGGCGATGACCAATGACCGCCTGCGCGACGAGGCAGGCGAGCTGTCGCTCGTGCCGCCTGAGGACCGAGTTTCAGGCCCCGGTTCCTCGCCGATCATGGCGGCGTTCACCCACCTCAATCCGGTCGGCGACCGCTTCACCGACGGCAGCTACGGCGTCTTCTATGCTGGAATGACACTGGCAACCGCAATTGCCGAAACCAGGCATCACCGCACGCATTTCCTCGAGGCTACCGACGAACCGGCGCAGGAACTCGACATGCGGGTTTATGCCGTCGATCTCGCCGCGAACCTTCACGACATCCGTGGGCAACGGGAGGCGCTGCCAGCTCTGTACCATCCGAGCAGCTATGCCGTGTCTCAGGAAACCGCGCGGACCTTGCGCGATGCCGGGTCGGACGGGATTGTCTATGAAAGCGTCCGCAATCCCGGCGGAGAATGTGCCGCTGTGTTCCGGCCCCGGCGGTTGTCGAATTGTCGGCAGGAACGGCATCTGTGCTATGTTTGGGATGGTAGCGGAATCGGTACCGTCTATGAGAAGCGGTTTCTGGAAAGTTGAAGTGTTGGCAGGTTCGCGCCCAAATCTCAGCCGCTCCGCCGCCCAAAAACTTCCCCTTGGCTGTCGTCAACGCAGTCGGCTCCCCCGAAGGGCGCTATCGCCAAAATTGGCACGGTGGTTGAACTCTATGAAATTTACTGTCTAGCGCACTATCAGAACGAGGTTTACGCCGAGCAACTATGATAAACACACTCGCCTTGAATTTAATCGCCAGCGTGATGGGTTGGGATAATGAGCGAGCGACAAGTGAGTATGCTTGGCTGCGCCTGATGTCCTCAATGAAGTATGATGGTTATTCAGACTTCCGAGCCGGCGTACGATTCTTGGAGAGCCTTGTTTCGTGGTTACGCCACTTCGATCAGACCGACCGGGAGATCGCCTATGGGATGGTGCGGCAGCGGCTCGTCTACATTTCTACCGCGGAGATGCAGCGGGTCATAGAGAACTTCATCCCAGAGATCGTAACACCATACCTGCGCAAAGCGGTAGCCAGCGCGTTGGACGTCAAGCCCTACGGGGTGTGGGCGACTGCAGAGGGTAGCAAAGCGTTTTCTGATCGACTTCGCCGTTGCCTGTTTGTCGGTCTCAGCGACGGAAGTCGCATCGACGTTCTGCGGCGCGCCAACTCGGGTCGGTTGTCGCAGGAACAGGTCGTCCCGATGATGAACGTCGATCTCGACAAGTGGGAGGGGCTGGGCAAGGATCTCAAAGAGGAGATGAAGGACGATCAGGCGCGTTTCGACGACGTCTACCTAATCGACGACTTCACGGCATCCGGCACCACCTTTATCCGGTTTCCCGGCGGCGGAGCGCCAAAGGGGAAGCTCGCGAAGTTCGAGAAGATCGTCAAAGACGCGCGAGAGCATCTCGGAGACAAATTCCCCCTTTCAACGGGGTACACGCTGCATATCCACCACTACATTTCAACAACTCAGGCTCGAGACGCGCTGGAGGAGCGCATCGTAGAGGCGGCCGAGAAGCTGACCGACCGCAGCTATGGCGACGCATTCATCACCGAAGGACTTCGCCTCCCGACGGACCTCCGACTAGGCTCAATTGAGTCGACGATCGGCGTGATGACGCCTTCGAAACCGGAAGACGGGCCCTATCTAGGTCTGTGCGACACCTACTATGATCACGAGCTGTTCATGCGGCTTGAGAAGCACTGCAAGGAAGCAGGCCAGGACGACATGAAGTATGGATACGCGAACTGCGGGCTTCCGCTGATCCTCGAACACAACACGCCCAACAACTCGGTCCCGATCTTATGGGCCGAAACAGAGGGCAAGCTGGGTCGTCGGATGAGCCCGCTGTTCCTCCGTCGCGACCGTCACGGGTAATCATATGGCAAACCCATTCCTCCGTCGTGCAACAGAATACGTCCGCGACGACGCTTCCTTTCTGTCGATCGTCAGCCCTTCTCCGCTCACCACGTTTCTCGCGAAGAATAAGCACAAGGACGACATGTTCGAGGTGCCGGTGCGCATTATCGGCTCGCCGGGCAGTGGAAAGACGATGCTGGCGACCCTCGCCGAGTTCAAAATGGTCGAGGCAATCTTGAAGGACCGCACCAACGCCACCAACCGGACCCTCGCCGCAGCGCTCGCCGAAGCCGGATTTCTCCAGAACGCCATCCCGCATGTCGCCGCCGTGAGGGTTCCGATGGAATCTGAATACCGCGAGTTCTGGGAACTTCCCTACGACCCCGCAGTGAAGACGAAGCTTGCCTTCTGGCTGGTGCAGGCGCGAGCCATGCTTGGCCTCATTCGGAACCTAACAGCCAATAAAACCCGCAGCCTCGACGGGATCACCTTCGTGCCGCGAGCGGAATACGAGGCGCATCTGGAGCAGATCGGCGGCCTCACCGCCGTAGGCGTCCGGGATAGGGCGCTCGCCGTTCAGCGCGCGATTTACTCCATCGGCGCCGGCCTGCGACCGCCCAAGCTCGGCGACCTGCCCGAGGAGGCGACCGCCCCATACGCGCCGTTCGACGCCATTCAGCGGATCAGGATCGAATGGGAAGGAGATCTGATCGAAGTGACGCCGCTGGTGATGCTGGACGACGTACACGCGCTGCACCACGATCAGCTCGAAGAGATGTTCGAGACGCTGTCGCACCGAGAAATGCGTTTCGGGCGATGGATGATGATGCGGCTCGACGCCCTCAGCCCGGGAGCGGTGCTTCGATCGCCAGGCGCTCAACCTTCGCACGGGCGCGCTCAAGGGCGAGACTTCGTGGACATCCGCATGCAAGTGGTGGAGGACGGCAAGAAGGACACCGCCAGGCGTCAGTTCCGAACGATGGCGAAGGACATGGCAAAACGTTATCTGCCGCTGGTCGAGGCGCTCCGGAACCGTGGGGCAACCGACATCGAGCGGCTGCTTCCATCAGAGCCGCCGAGCGTCACGGCCCCTCAAATCCGCTCGCTTAGCGAGAAGATCGCCCGGGAGCAGGTGAAGCTCGGCGTCGCGGATTCCAGACGCAAGGAGATCGACGCGATCGTGGCCGATTACCTCAAACGCTCGCGGTCTTACGACGACGGACCGGAAGTTGCGCTCGCCATGGTGCGGATCCTGATCCACCGATATGCCGTCCGTATAGCGCGCTCCGCCCCTTCTCTCTTCGAGGACTTTGATCCCGATCCGAAGACGCCGCTGAAAGCTGACTCTGATGTAGCGCATGGTGCTCGCCTCCACCTCTATCACGAGCTTGGACGGCCATTCCATTTCGGGGTCGATGACATCTGCGACGCGAGCAACGAGAATGCGGAAATATTCCTCCAGTTCGCCGGCGCGCTAGTGGCGAATATCGAGACCCGGGCCATCCGCAACGAGGATTTGCCGCTCCCGGCGAGGGTCCAGCAGAAGGTGCTTGCGGACAAGGCGCGCGCGATCATGGACGGCTGGGCCTTCCCCCATGCCGCCCGAGTACGCAGCATGGTCGACCAGATCGCTAGAGATTGCGTGTCCGAATCTCTGTTGCCGAACGCTCCCCTCGGTGCCGGCGCGAACGCGATCGGCATCCTCGAAGAGGAATTGCAGGAACTCTCCCTCGACGACGAGCTCGGTGCGGTGTTGAAGCATGCCATCGCCAACGGCGCGATCACGATCGAGCGCGACTATGGTCAAGGCGGCAAGCACTGGGCGCTGATCGAACTCACGGGCACGGTCAGCCTAGTTCACGGGCTCACCTACAACCGGGGTGGATTCCTGGAGAAGCGGGTAGGATACCTGCGGGAAGTTGCGGGCCTGGCGAATGCGTAATCATTGGTCGAACTGCATCACCAACTTCGATCAAGACGTTGACGCGTTCGTTGGCGACTACTTCAACGATCCAAAGCGGAAGGTCCTGCTGGTCGCGGCGGCCGGTTTCGACCCACGCTCTCAACGCGTTTCCAAGATGCTGGCAGATGCACTCGGAGACCGCCTCACAGCCTATTACATCCGCGAGGAGAGGCCAGGCGCCACCGATGAACTAGTGAAGCGGGCTGAGGGTAACGAGGCCGCTCTGAAAGCGATTGTGCCGGAATCGAAAATCTTCAAGATCGACGTCTTCGCCGACGACGGCGCTCCTGTCGGCGGCGCGCGGGTGGTCGCCGAGATCTTGGCAAATCCGATTGCCTCCGACGTTACGGATGTCATCCTCGACCTAAGCGCCCTTTCGATCGGTATCGGATTTCCGGCGGCCAAACTGCTTCTGGAGGAATGCGAGGCCGACGAAGCGCGCGCATTCCACCTCATGATCGTTTCCAACCCTGAACTTGACGATTTGATTTCGAGCGTGCCGTCCAGCCGGATCAGTCCGGTCAAAGGTTTCGCTCCCGACGTAGGAATGAGCTCGCTGGATGCTGCGCAAATCTGGATCCCGCAGCTAGCGCGCGGCAGGGCCTCAACGCTGACGCAGATTGGTGCTACTCCCGGCAACTGGTATAAAATCTGCCCGGTTCTTCCTTTCCCCGCGCGCAACCCTCGCCGCGCCGACGACCTGCTCACCGAGTATCAGAACGAACTGGTCAACGAATGGGAGATCGATCCACGCGACATCGTCTACGCGTCAGAAAAGAACCCACTCGACTGCTATAGGACGCTCTCGACCCTAAAGCAGCGCTTTGATCGGACGATGGACGGAACATACGAACCACGGATGGTCCTCTCGCCGCTGGGCAGCAAAGTTCTCGCCGCTGGAGCCATGATGGCAGCGATCGAACACGGCATGTCGGTCCAATACGTTGAAACGGAGAGCTACGACTTCAGCGCCACAAAGTCGTCGATTGGAGGGCCTCCAGACATGCTTGTGCACCTGGTACTCTCCGGTCCGCTCTATGCAGGATATCTCTCCGAATGAGCACGCCGAGGCTCAGCTCGAAGCTGGACGCCCTGCCAGCCACCCTCGATATGATAGCTGGCTTCGACCCATCTTCCATTGCCACGGCACTGGCCCGCGGCGGTGCTCGGGGCGCGTTGGCGGTCGGATCTGGCGGATCGGTTGTCGCTGCGGAATACTTCCTCAGGTGCCGGGACTCGCTTGGGTTTGGGCTAACGTCGGTCGCGACGCCGATGCAAGTGGTCACCGACCACTTCGCTCTCGCATCGACTCCGGTCTGGCTGTTCAGCGCGGGCGGCGACAATCCTGACGTCAGTGCCGCCGCCAAAGCTGCCATCGATCGTGGATGCCGCGACATAAACATCGTCACTCGCAACGCCGCGGGCGCTGCGGCCGCGCTGGTATCGAAGTGCGGCGGACACGTTCATGTTGTGCCAGTTGCCGACGAGAAGGACGGCTATCTCGCCACCCACTCCCTGCTCTCGATGACGGCTAGTCTTCTGATGGCCAGCGCAATGGTGTCGCGCGAATCGGTCGCCAGCCCATCGCCTCTGGAGGTGATCTCGGCGCGGCTGGCCGCCTCGCGCAATCCCGGCGAGCGGATCCGCCTCACGGAGAAATGGCAGGGCATTCGAAAGTCGGACACCCTTGTCATCGCAGGTGACACTCTGCTTCGACCTGTCGCCTGTCTACTCGACACGTCGTTCTGGGAAGCATCGATCTGTCCGGTTCAGACCACCGACCTTCGCAATCTCGCGCATGGTCGGCATGCGTGGTTCCACCACCGAACCGACGAAACGGTTCTGCTTGCGTTGACCGGAAGCTCGTCGCGCTCGACATGGCGAGCGATCGAGGGGGCCCTTCCCGAAGGCCTGCGACGCGTGAGCATCGACTACGGCACTTGCGGAAGGCTCGCGAACATACTCGGCCTCATCGACGGACTGGCAGTCATCGAGGCGGTTGGCGACGTCCTGAGCATCGACCCCGGCAAACCAGGTATCGGTGAGTTCGGAAGGGCGATCTACGACGACAGGTCTCTAGAGACGCTTGCTCATGAGCTTCCTGCCAGCGTCCGTCATAAGCGTGCTGCCATAGCGAAGGCGGACTCTGCCCCGCCGGAGAATCTGAGCCTTCTGACGATTTGCTCCGCACGCTTTCAAGACCTGGAGCAGGCACTCGTGGGCGGCGTCGTGTTCGACTATGATGGGACAATTGTTTCGACTGAAGATCGCTTCAAGGTCCCCGACCAGGCGATCATCGACCAGCTTGTTCGACTGCATCGCTTAGGGGTCAAGATCGGCATCGCGACAGGACGGGGCGGTTCCGCTGGCGATGATCTGCGCAAGGTTCTTCCCCCAGACGTCCTGCCCTCTATAATCATCGGATACTATAACGGCGGGCACATCCGCACTGCAGACGTCGATATCGACCTCGATCCGCCAGCCGCCAATCCCGCCATCGCCGCGACCGTAACCTGGCTGAACAAACAGGACGAGTTGTTCTTGGTGAAGACCTTCAAGGCTCGCCCGGTTCAGATCTGCATAGATAGGCATAGGTTGCGTTACCCGTTCCGGTTCGCGCTCGATGTTGCGCGTTGTCCCCAAATCGAAAGCGGAGAAGTCAGAATATCCGAGTCCGGGCACAGCTTCGACATTATACCGTCGTCTTCGACAAAGACGACGGTAGTCGAGGCGATCCGTAGCGTCGCCGGCGATGGAAAGGGAGTACTCTGCTTCGGTGACAGCGGCTCGTCTTCGGGAAACGACCACGCGCTCCTGTCGCACGCCTACGGCATCAGCGTCGGCGAGGTATGCGGCGCGCCGAACGGTTGCTGGTCCCTGTTCGGCAGCACGATAACCGGACCGACGGCACTTCTCAGAGCGTTAAGTGCTTTGGTGGCATCATCGTCTGGCGAGATTCGTTTGGATGTGTCCGCGCTGAAGCTCGACAGGCAATGATTGAAGGAATACTAAACGAGAACATGGGCACATCGACTCACCTTCAATACCTCTTCGACGTCGCAGGGACCGGGCTCACCGTGCTCGACAGAATCTACGCTGACGGCGATCTGACGGATGAGGCTCTCGGCGGCTCCTGCGGCAACGTTCTTGTCTCGCTGGCAATGCTCCATCGCAATGTTGTACCTCTGCTGATGTTGGGTGACGACATCGAAGGCGGTCGCTTGGTTGCCGAGTTCGTCAAGGCCGGTGCCGTCGTGGATCACATCCATCTCAAGTCGGGAACACGCTCTCCCATCATAGCTCAGGAACTCGACACAGCGTCCGGCCACCACGACTTCACTTTCGTGTGTCCGGAGACGAGCGAAGAGCTTCCGCGCTATGTTCCGATCGGAGAGGACGAGGTGGCGTCGGCGCTCCATGTCCTCACGCAGTGTAACGTGTTCTATGCTGACCGTCTTTCTGCGAGCATCCTGCGTGCCATGAAGGCCGCTCGTCTATCCGGTGCGATCGTTTTCTTCGAGCCCTCGGATGTCGATCATGACGACATGTTCACTGAGGCGCTCGGCCTCGTCTCCATCCTTAAATACTCGGTCGACCGACTAGGCTCGCAGCTGGCCGATCTGCACCACGACTGCGTCCGTATCGTCACCTACGGCGCAGCGGGGCTCGAGGTCCGGCATGATGACAACGCCGTCTGGTGCTCGGCGATTGACGCCCCATCCGTCCTCGACACCTGCGGATCGGGTGACATGGTCAGCGTCGGCGTGATCGATTGGATGCTTTCGTCAGGCATCCGGGCCGAAGAGCTATGCGCCTCGGTGCTGATCGAAGGCATCGTGGCCGGCCAACGTCTGGCCGCCGAGAACTGCGCGTTTGCGGGGGCGCGTGGCCTCTTCAAGCACTGCGGACCAAACTATGCTCGCGCAGTGCTGGGCGAGCGTCGGACCTATTCAGCGGCGACTAGGTAGCCTTCAGCCTCCTGCCGCAGCTCCTCGCGGATTTCCATCAGGAGCACCCCAAGCATATTCTTGCCCGATCCGTTCACTTCGCCCCAGAGCCGATTTACTTCGTTGTCCACCGTGGCGGATTCCACGAGGCGAGCATCGCCCGTCGATAGCAGCAACTCACGTAGGTCGGCGTGCTGGGTGAACTTCGCACGGAGAACGCCGCGCATTCGGTCGAACTTGGATGTCGACCAGCCAGGGGCGACATCCCAGTAGTACAGCCCGTGCGCCGCCATCGCGAGTAGCGAAGGCGAAGGCGCCGACATTAGCCACTTGCGCACTTCCGGCTTGCGGGCCTTGCCGGCTTGGTAGGCGTGCTCGCTTGTGACGAACGTCTCGCCCTCGAACTCCACGTCCCGACGATAGAGATTGCTGAACGCCCCGTAGGGCTTTTCGCTGGCCCGATAGAACCGAATTTCGTCCATTCGCGACCTCCTTGCAAATTCACTTGATTATATGCATGCTAATTTGCATGAAGCCAACAATCAAGCAGCTTGATGATCTGAAGGCGAAAATCGTCGACGCTCGCGCGTCGAGGGGGCTCACCTACGCTGAACTTGGAAGAATATCCCTTGTCCACCCCAGCCAGGTGGGTCGCATTTGCGAGGGCCGCTTCAAGACATTCAGTTACAACGTCGTGCAAGTCTGCAAAGCGCTCGAGATCAAGGTGCCGCGCCTCGAGCCCAATCATTCGGGAATTGCGCCCGAATGGGCCCAGGCGATGTCTAGCATGCGCAAAATCTGGGATGACACTCCTGAAGGCGCGCAGGTCATCACACGTATACTGGACGCGATTGCTGATCTGAAAATCCGCACCGAATAGGTTGTGTTATCGCTTCGAAGGAAGGTGTGTTGCGGCTAGACCAGTGGTTCTGACATCGGCCTTGGAATGGCTTGATTTGGGTCGGCAACCGACATTGCACTTCGCGCATAACAACGAAGCCATCTCAGTTTCTGAATCGGAAACCTGCCATTCTCAGCTAGAGTGAACAAAGCTAACTGCCTCATCGCTTCTCGCGGAAGTCCCAGAGCGGAATGCCCATCTTGCGCGCCTTGTCAGCCAGATTGTCCTGGATGCCGGTGCCGGGAAATACGACCAGACCTACGGGTATGGCTTCGAGCATACGATCGTTGCGCTTGAACGGAGCGGCCTTCTTGTGTCGGTTCCAGTCGGGACGGAAGGCGACCTGCGGCACGCGGCGCGTGTCGGCCCAGCAGGCGGCGGCGCGTTCGGCACCAGTTGGTGTGGCGCCGTGGAGCAAGACCATGTCGGCATGACGCGCATGAACCCGGTCGAGGACATCCCAGATTGCCGAGTGATCGTTGCAATCGGGGCCACCGGTGAAGGCAATACGGGTGCCTTCGGGCAGCAGAACGCGGGCATTTTCTCTGGCGCGTTTGTCGAGGAAGTCGCGGCTGTCGATGATGGCTGAGGTCATGGCCTTGCGGTTGACGCGGGATCCGGTGCGAGGCGTCCAGGCCTTGCGGGCGTGGATGCGGAATTGATCGGCGGCGGCTTCGCGGAAGAATTCCATCGTGTCGCGGCGTTCGATGAGCGAGATGCCTTCGGCGATCTGGCGCTCAAGTTCGACCGAGCGCACTTCGCTGCCATCCTGTTCGCGCTGAAGGCGTTTTTGCGCCTGTTCATTGTCGTCAAGATCGCGTTCGACTTTCTCGCCGGCGCGGTGGAAGATGTTGACGACGTTCCAGAGCAGGTCTTCGAGATCGGGTTCAATGCGGGTGTCGATCAAAGCTGAGACAAGCCCGTCGAACATGTCGGCGACCGCGCCACCGGCAAGGCGGGCATCGGGTAGCGGCCTGCCATCGGGTTCGTCCTCGAAGGGCCGATAGCCGTAGAGTTGCATTTCCTGAAGGAGATAGGCGGTTGAGCCGAGTTCGGGGGTGGTATCTTCAAGGGGAAGATCTGGGGCGCTTGCCATGATGGTCTCCGTGTCCTGAGCCGCGCCTCTCGCGGCCTTCGTGGCGACGACCAGCGGCTGCGGGTACGGGTCTGCACCGCGCGGAAACGCGCGGCCGGAGCGCCAGCGTAGGATGGCGAAGAAAGGCTATTTTGTTTCGCGATGCAAAGGGGCGCAGCCCCGGCGGAAAATAGCCGCAGCGCAGCCATTGCGGTGCCCGTGTCCGCTGCCGCAGTCGCCCCCTCCCGAAGGCCGAGGGCGTGGCGACCTTCAAGGACCGGGAGAGGTGGCCATGCGCACCACTGCCCCGGAAAATCCCCCGCTTACCGGCCAACTTCGCTCATTCTTTGAGAAACCGCACGGCATCGGCGGCACTGAGCTGCACCCGAATGGCCGCTGCCAGTCGCTCGTGGCCATAGGCTGTAAGGTCGCTGTTGAAATCGTCGAGCCGGGGTTCAAGCGGTATGACCGCAATGCCCACCGGTTCGCATCGCTCGGTCAAGGTCAACAATGCCGTTGCCCCGGCTGGATCATCATCGCGCGCGACATAGAGGCAGCGCAGCGCAGCAGGGAACTGGATGGCAGCGAGGTGGGCGGCCGATAGTCCTGCGATCATGGGCATGAATGGCATCACCTGCCGCAACGACAGGAGAGTTTCGAGGCCTTCACCGGCAACCATGACACCGTCCGCTTTGCCGAACCGGACGCCCGAGCCGAGCAAGTGCCCCATGGCGCGTCGTGGATATGCGACAGCGGCTTTGTCGTGGGATTGTGGATCAAGCCAAGTGCGGTGAACCCCCGTGATGGTGCCCTCATTGTCGGTGACTGCAGCGATCATGGCGGGCCATGCCTCCCGCACTCCGGGGACATCATCTTCAGCAGGCCTATAGTAGCAGCGCGGATGGAAACGCAGTTGATCAATGCCGGACAGATCGATGATCGACCGGCGACCAAGATAACGCGCTGCGATGCTGTTCGTGATCGGCTTTGAGGCGGCCCATAGGCGCCGGGCCGCTTCTGGTGTGCCGGTCGGCGCTTTGCGTATGGTCGGGTTTCGGGGCTTGATCTCATCAGGCGGCGGCAGACTCAGGAATTGGCGGGCTTCGTCGAGCGTTTCGCGCATGGTCTGGTGGGCACAGCTTGCGGCGATGATGTCGAGAAGATCGCCATGGTCGCCGCTTTGCGCGTCTGTCCATTTGCCTGCGCCTCCCCGGCTCTCGGTTGTCGCAGACAATCGGACGTAGAGACTGCGACCTGGCGAATTGTGAACATCGCCGACCAGCCAGTAGCGGCCTTCACGGCGACCATTGGACAGGTAACGACGGCAGACCGCCTCAGCTGAGGCGGCAAGGCGGCGGGCGATATCGGTGGCGGGACTATCCACGCGGGGCTCCTTCAGGCGGCTTTGCGTGTCGCGATCCGTTGGATCGGAAACCGGTCCAGCAGCTTGGCGAGCACATCCACCCCGACAGCCCCTGTCGGTATGTAGAGCTTGAGTTTCCACGAGACGATCTCGGAGATCAAGCCCATTGCCTTCAATCGCTCGATGCCAAGATCGTTGAAGCCTGTCAGTTCGATCCGCCAGTCATTCATGGCGCGGACGCGAGCGAGCGTCTGATCTTCGGCCAGATGCAGTTTGGCATCTCCGGCACACAGCATCGCCCAAGCGTCGGCAGGCACGACGGACGCCGTGTCCTGCTCAATCACCGTGGCGACCCAAGCGGGTGAAACCTTGCGGCCGATCACGCGCTCGCCAGCATCGGTTTGCAGGCGGTAGACGCGGGTCGATTCATTGGGGAGTCGCCGCCAGATCGGCAGCAGCAGGCCTGAAACAATGTGCAGGGTCGAGGTTTCGAACTCAGGCAAGTCGGCAAGTTCGGCCTGCCAGACTTCGCTGAACCGCTCACGGTCCACCGGCTCCCAATGACTGGTCGCGAACACCTCGGCGAGAATATTGGTCGCCTCCAAAGGCCGGACGAGGCGGATGCGCGGGTGAATGCCGCCATCATCGTCGATCAGGCTGCGCGCGCGCAATTTGACTGCCGCGCGCCCAGACCGGGTATTGATCACCAGTTCGGCATCGCGATCCACTGCCATGGCCAGCGCCCTCTCGAGCACAACCGGCTCGATCCGGTCTTTGCGTTCGATGGTCAGGAGGTGGGTCACAGCACCGGTGCCGGGATGGGTGTAGATGGTCTTGCGGTCGGAGACCGAGAAGCTTTCGGCGCGCAGGGTTTCGAGGCCCATTTCATAGGTGCCGCTGGCGATTGCGCCTTCGACCCGGGCCGTCAGCAGACCCTCGAAGGCCTCGAACAGGATGTCCTGCATGGAAATGGTGAGCGCCAGCATCCGGTTGAGGAAGGTCGTGATGGGCGGAAGCTCGTCCTTGAGCCCGCCGTCACTGTCGAGCAGCGACAGGCCGGTGGCTGTTTCGAATTGCCCGAGCGAACAGCCATCGATCTTGCCGCGCACCAGCAATTGGTAAAGCTGGCGCAGGGCATCGCGGGCATAGTAGGATTCCAGATTGTCGCTGGCGCTGAACATGTTCTGGCCGCCGGTTTGCCGCTGGCCGCGCGTGATCGCCCCTAGACTGTCGAGCCTTCGGGCGATCGTCGAGATGAAGCGCTTCTGCGCCTTCACGTCGGTCGATACCGGGCGGAACAGCGGTGGCTGCTTCTGATTGGTGCGGTTGGTGCGGCCAAAGCCCTGAATGGCGGTGTCGGCCTTCCAGCCTGCTTCGAGCAGGTAGTGGACGCGGCGGCGCTGGTTCTTCACGCCAAGGTCGGCATGATAGGACCTGCCCGTGCCGCCAGCCTCGGAGAAGACGAGGATGTGCTTCTTGTCATCCATGAACGCATGGGTTTCAGCGATGTTGGCAGAGGCTGGCCGGTTCTCGACAGCAAAGCGGACTGAACCATCGCTGTTGGCGCGGGGCACAATACGACGGGAACGTCCGGTCACCTCGGCAACCGCATCGCTCCCGAAATGCTGGACAATCTGGTCAAGCGCGCCGGGCACAGGCGGCAAAGCGGCAAGCCGCTCGAGCATCGCATCACGGGCACGGCAGGCTTCGCGATTGAGGATGGGGTTGCCATCCGCGTCGAATGCGGGCCGCGACGCGAGATTGCCCTCGCTGTCGGTGAAAGGCTCATAGAGCTGCACAGGAAAACTGTGCGCGAGATAGTCGAGCACATATTCACGCGGCGTGATGTCCACGGAAACATCATCCCATTCGTCGGTCGGGATTTCGGCAAGACGGCGTTCCTGCAACGCTTCGCCCGTCGATACGATCTGGACC
Source organism: Novosphingobium sp. CECT 9465 (assembly GCF_920987055.1). NCBI lineage: Bacteria > Pseudomonadati > Pseudomonadota > Alphaproteobacteria > Sphingomonadales > Sphingomonadaceae > Novosphingobium > Novosphingobium sp. CECT 9465. The sequence continues at coordinate 3,142,627 of NZ_CAKLBX010000001.1, read as the reverse complement.
ACACAGGCGTGACCGGCCTCAAGATCGCGCTGGATCGCCTGAATGGTACTTGGCGTCTGCATTGCGGTGATCAGGTGATTGAAGAAACGTTGCTTGGCGCTCTCGAACGCTGATCGCGCTGCCGACCGGGCCGGTGCGTTCAATGTCCCATGGGATGCACTGGTAACGCCGGAGGCTTCGAGCGCCGCATCGAGATGGGCGTGAATGACCTGAAATGCCCCGGCATAGGAATCGTAAATCCGCACTTGCTCAGGGGTCAGTTGGTGCTCGAGCAGGTCATATTCGACACCGTCGAATGACAATGAACGGGCAGCATAAAGGCCGAGCGCCTTCAGATCGCGGGCCAGCACCTCCATGGCAGCAACGCCGCCATCCTCAATCGCGGCCACGAAATCGGCGCGTGAGGCGAAAGGGAAGTCTTCGCCGCCCCACAGCCCGAGTCGCTGGGCGTAGGCAAGGTTCTGCACCGTCGTGGCACCAGTGGCCGAGACATAGACGATGCGGGCACTGGGCAGGGCATGTTGCAGCCGCAGGCCTGCCCGTCCCTGCTGCGAAGCCGAGACATCGCCGCGCATGCCCTTTCCGCCTGCGGCATTGGCCATGGCGTGCGCCTCGTCAAAGATGATGACACCGTCAAAGTCACGGCCAAGCCACTCGACGATCTGCTGGACCCGGCTCGCCTTGGCGCCCCGCTCCTGCGAACGCAGGGTCGCATAGGTCGTGAACAAGATGCCTTCCGTCAGCTTGATGGGTGAACCCTGCCGGTAGCGTGACAACGGCGTCACCAGCAGACGTTCCTGCCCCAAAGCCGACCAGTCGCGCTGAGCATCCTCTAGCAGGCGGTCCGATACCGAAACCCAGAGCGAACGACGGCGGCCTTTGAGCCAGTTGTCGAGGATGATGCCTGCGACCTGACGGCCTTTGCCCGCGCCCGTGCCGTCACCCAGAAACCAGCCCCGGCGAAAGCGGACGGCAGCATCGTTTTTCTCAGCTGCCGCCGAGACCAGATCCCATGTTTCGTCAACGGTCCATGCGCCTGCCAGATGCCCGGTATGGGCCTCGCCAGCGTAGATTACGGATTCCAGCTGCGCGTCGGACAACACGCCGTCACCCAACAGGTGCTCGGGCAAGTGCGGGCGATAGGTTGGTTTGGGCGGGGCCACCGAGGCCATCGACGCCGATTGAACCAGCGGCGTCGGGTGCGGCAATGCGCCGGAAATGATGACCGATTGAAGTCCATATCGTTCGTAGATGCTGTCACCGAGTTGCCCCTCGGGCGGAGACCAGTCAGCAGTTGAATAGGTGAGTTCAGGCGCATCGGCATCGACCAAGGGATTGATCTGGGCAGTCCGAGCAACCGCGCGGCTCGCGGGCGACGGCGAAGAAGCGCAATGCAGTCCTGCACCGGGCAATGGGGCAATCGGTCCGCGCGGCGGCACCTGCGCTTCGACCCATTTGAGCAAGGTCGCTGTGTCAGGAGCGGTTCCTGAACTTGGAACGAAAGTCGTGGGATCGGAAGCGGGCAGCTTGTCGATCACCGTCAATCGCGTGTCGATCGTCGTGCCGTGCTTGCGATAGACCTTGCCGTCGATGGCTGCGGTGAAGACCACACGTCCGGTCCCCTGCAACCGGATGAAAGCATCGCGCCATGCTGGAGCATCAGGAGAACAGCCAGCGCCGGTAATGACCACCAGCCGGCCCCCATTCTCGAGCCGGGCCAGGGCGGAAGCGATGTGACGAAACGCGGCGTCCTTCATCGTCCGCTCAACATGCGCGACAGCCGAAAATGGCGGGTTCATGAGGATAACGCTCGGGCGTGCCGAAATGGGCATGCGATCATCAATCGACGCGGCGTCATGTCTGCTGACAGCCACGCCCGAGAACAAGCGTGACAGCAGTGTTGCCCTGCCTTCAGCGAGTTCATTCAGCACGAGCTGTGCACCGGCCAGTTCGGCCTGGATCGCCAACATGCCTGTGCCAGCAGAAGGTTCGAGCACAGTTTCGCCTGCGCCGATCGAAGCAGCGACAACGGCGACGAAGGACAGGCCAGCGGGCGTCGAATATTGTTGCAAGGCCTGGCTGGTTTCAGAGCGCCGGGTGTGGGTTGGCATAAGAGCCGCTACCCGCTCAATCAGCGCAAGGGAGCGAGATCGGGAGCCGCTGCGTGACAAGATTGCCGGGCCAAAACGGCGCAGGAAAAGGATTTGAGCAACCTCACAGGCATCGTAGGCGCTCTTCCAATCCCATGCACCTTCAGCATCGGTGCCGCCAAAGGCTACCGACATCGCATCGCGCAGGCAGGCGGATTCAACAAGCTGCCCGGTTTCGAGTAGGGGTAGAAGCGAGGTGGCTGCGGTTAGCAGCGCACGCGCACGCTCATCAAATGCGCAATGCGGGGCGAGCGGCGCAGCGCCAAGCGCTGCGTCCGTTAGGATATGGGCCATTGGTGGGATCTCCGGGAGAGCAGGAAGGGCGGATCACGCCCAGACACTCTCTCTCAAACCCGGGCGGTTCGCCCGCTCCCGGCAAGGCTCTGCCTCTGAATTCGGCTACCCTACATCCACGGAGGCTACCGAAAATTGCTTGCAACAAACGATGGGTACATCAATTTTGCTTTGCGGAAGGTTTCGACCAGACATGTCGCTCAGATCAACCATCACGAACGTCAGCTCCTTGCCGAAGCTGCCGTTGTTACATCGCCAAGCGGGCGGTCCCCCAGGTTGACACAGATGTAATCGATCGCCGCCGCCTCACGCCGCTGGGGCAGATAATGGTGTGCCATTCGCTGGAAGTGACGCTCGGGTGGGGACCGGATTCACGTCGCCCTCCGTCGGTTCGTTCTCGTTGCTGATCCGCATCATCATCCTGTAGTGAGCAATATGGCCGGTTTTCTCGAAGACCTGCTCGAACACGCGAAGGTAATTTTGGACGGCGTTGTCGTCGGCTGCGAGGTAGATGTCGTCGTGCGCGCTGTGGGACCCGTCATTGATCCATGAGAACAATGAAGCGCAGACTTGGGCGTCGCGTCCGTTGAATAGCGCAACAATGGCATCCTGTCGCCAGCCGCCGAGAACGACGAGATAGTTCTCTACGATCCGCCGCACAGTGTTTTGGATGGTAAGGTTGGCGCGCTCGGAATTGCGCACGTCCTCCCAGAGCAGCTCATAGGAGGTTTTTACCGGATTGAACGCGTAGTGGTGAAGCGACGAGAAGTTATCGCGCTTCCGCACCACCCAGAACGACTCATCCCGTCGGCAACCCGATGGGGGGCGATCCCGATCGTAGCTCACCTCCTTGTGAAAATAGATGTTATGCGTGAGTACAAAGACTTGCCGGACCCAGCCCTTTCCGGCGCGAACATCGCCGATCACCTTCCGGATGAGCGCACTCACGATGAACAAAACATCGGAATCGAGGCTTGAGACGGGATCGTCGAATACCACCACCTTATCAACTGTGGTGCCTGTGCCGGACGTGCTGCCAGCTAGCATGTGATAGAAGTAAAGGAAGGTGATAAACGACCGCTCCCCTTCGCTCAGCGTCTTCGCGGCGTCTGAACCATCGTGGCGGACGATTCGGTACATATCCCCGCGCTCCCCAGCGACGGCTAGCTTAAAGCTGGTGAAGCCGAATGAGGCGAGAATTCGGTTGATCTCATCAACCGTCGGCTTGACGCTCGTGATGCTGGCCTCTTTGGCCTTCAACTGGACATCGAGCCGGAAACGCTCGCCCCTCTTTTCCGCGATCTTAGCTTCAAGGCCCTCTATCATCTTGCCAAGCTTGGTCGCCGACGCCTCATAGGTTGTTAGGTCGGTCCGGCGCTCCTCGACGATGAAACGCCATACCAGCGAGGTCAGGGTGCGTTTCGACTTTGACAGGTCACGGATGGTTTCGTTGTATGCATCGATCGCCGTGTTCGCCTGCATCAGAAGATCGCTGATCGCGTCGGCGAACTCCTTCGTATCGTCGAGCGTAATCTCGCTGCTGGGTTCGCGACGCTTCGCTACCAACCGCTCGAGGTTGAGTTCGAACGCCGTCTTCAGCGCATGGTAGCGCTCGGTGAGCGTCTCCGGATTGATGAACCTGCCAGGCGAGGCTACGAGGGCATCAAGGCGTTCCCGCACGACCTTCGTCGCCGCTTCGTACCGCGTGGACAGTTGTGTGACCTCCAAGAGATCCGCCTCATATTGCTCGTCGAAGAATGCGTTCAAGTCTACCAGCAGATTCGCCGGGGCAACCTGCTGGCAGAATGGGCACGAGCCGTCCGCCGCCGTAAGATATTCCACTCCCTGCTTGACCCAGTCGCTGTTGCCCAGGCGACCTATCAGGGCGGCGACGACGACATCGTCACGGCCGACAACCTTCCGTCTAAGAATTGCCGATTTTTCCAAAATGGGAAAGGCGGTTAATGAGATCGGCTGGATAGAGGCTTCTGGCGGCGCCGCATCCCGAAAAACGGCCGCGGCGCGCGCAGTGAGATCCTCTAGGGTTTCGACGTCGGTATTGTTCTCCGCTGCCTCCTTCAACACCTTGTTGCAGAAGGCGACCTTTCCCTGGCGGTGGCCGGTCATGGCTTCCTCGAACACCGCCTTGTGTGCCTGCTGAGATTTCCAGCAAGCCTCGTCAAGCAGCGAGCGAGCGTCTGCGAGATCCTTGCGGCAACCTCCAGTGCCGTCGTCACCTTCGAGCTTCTGGCGTAGTCCGCCGATTTCGCGATCTAGATTGCCGATCTGCTGCTGCAGGTTCTCAATCTCCTCGACGGCTTTCGTCGAATCCTCGCCGAGCGTAAAGATGCCTTTCATCTGCACTCCGAAGTTGGCTTCGGCGAAATCACCGTTGTAGACAAGGGTCGCTATTGCCCGGCCATCTTTCCACGTGACGTTGTAGCCGGCACGGGCCGAAGGATCGTGGATGGCGCGGGATATAGTCGTCTTACCGCAGCCGTTGTGACCGAAGAGATAGTTGATCTTCTTGAGGTCAGTGAGTGTCTCACCTGCGGCAGGATATGTGGCCTCGCCAGAAACCCCAATTGAAATTAGCACTTTCGCCCCCAAGAAATAGTACTTCCTGCAACCGATCTAGCCGTCTGCGCACCTTGCTTCTAGCCGCATTGCCCACTGAATCGGTTCTCGTGGAGAAAAAGGCTCGTGCATACAAAAATTGCCCATCTGCGGCAGGACCTGTGCTTATCGGGTAACGGCTGCTTCAGGCATCCAAGCCGTCATTCAATCCATTCGTTCGGATCGACGGTATTGTCCCATGACCTTCCAGTAGCACGCGCCGACTTCGCTGCCGCTATGAGGCCCGATGAGTCTTCCCGTTAACAGCCGTCTGCAAGCGCGAGTTGGACATCTCATCGGGCATTGGCCCTGCACTGGGCTGCAAACTCGCGTTTAGCCAGGGGAACGACTACTCGCTGGGTTGCGGGCTGGGGTTTTAGCTGCTTATGCGGTTTAACAAGCCTTTTGCACCTCAGTGCAAAGCTTTCTACCCGGTATGGTCCCGGCTAAAGAAAATACGCCCCAGCTCTCTGGAACATCCAAGCAGTCGCCACTATGTTGCGCAATCACGGGGAATTCAAGCATCGAGGGACAAAATGGCTCGCCGCGTATTTTTCAGTTTTCACTATCAGCGTGATATCTGGCGCGTAAATCAAATTCGCAACATCGGGGAGATTGTCGGGGCTTCCGCCGCTGGCTTTCATGACGCCTCGCTCTGGGAAGAAGCCAAGAAGAAGGGCGATGCCGCGATCAAGGCCATGATCGACGAGGGCCTCAAAAACACCTCGGTCACCGTCGTCTGCATCGGCGGCGCAACATCTGGCCGAAAGTACATCAACTATGAGATCAATCAGTCGATAGCTCGCGGCAACGGGCTGCTCGGCATCCAGATTCACGAATTGAAGGACAAGAACGGCAATACTGATGTCGTTGGTGTCACTCCTGCTTTGTTAGTCAATGCTAGCACCCCAGTCTTCAAATATGTCAGTCATGACAAGCTGAAGCTGCGGATCGAGGAAGCCGCAAAGGCCGCGGGCAAATAGGCCACATGATGAAGACCGCAAAGGCCCGGTTCCTCAAGGAATTTCCTGATGCCTTGGTAAATGAAGCCGGTGCGGTGTTCATTGGTGCCGGCGTCTCAATGGGCGCGGGTTATCCCTCTTGGGCTGAATTGCTGCGGGAAATCGGCGAGGAATTGGGGGTCGGGTCCAGCGACGTTCAAGACTTGGCTGCGCTGGCGCAGTGGAGCATTCAGGAAAGTGGCGGCGCGACGCGCGTTCGTAATGTATTGAAAGAGCAGATCGGGAAGAACCTCGATGTGCCAGAGTCACTCAGGATCATCGCGCGTTTTCCGGTTCGGCATATCTGGACGACGAACTACGACCGCCTCGTTGAAAGAGCGTTCGAAGCAATCGACAGACCGATCGATCCGATTTCCGGAACGAAAGATTTGGCGCTTCGGCCTACGCCTGGAGCGACGCGGCTTTACAAGATGCACGGTTCCATTGACCGCCTCGATGATGTTGTCATTTCGACAGACGATTACGAGCTCTATCGTTCAACGCGCGGCTCTTATCTGCCTCTGCTGCAAGCTCATCTCACCAGCATGTCGATGTTGTTCGTTGGGCTGAGCTTTACCGACCCCAATGTCCGACATGTCCTGTCCCTCATTCGGGAGAGCTTTGCGGAGGCTCCGCCTGAACATTTTGCCATTGTCAGGCCGCCTCAGAAAGGGGACTACAAGACCGAAGAGGAATTCAAGGCGCGCTCGGCCCAGCACCGGCTTTGGGCCAAGGATTTGCGGCGCTATGGCCTCGTGGCCGTGGAAATCGACGACTATTCCGAGGTTCCCGAACTCCTGCGTGCAGTCGAACGGCGGGTAGCTATGAACCGGGTATGGGTAAGCGGCAGTTGGCCCACCGAACCTGTCGATAGCGGAACCGCCAGAATCTACTCGATTGCAGAGGGTGCCGGCCGGGCAATAGGCAAATTGGGGCGCTCCCTAGTTAGCGGCGCTGGGCTGGTTGTTGGCTCGGCAACGATCTCCGGGTTTCTCGATACGCTGCGCGCGGGCGGCGGATGGGATCTCGAGCGCCGGCTGATCGCACGCCCTTTCCCGCAGCCGCTAGCGGGTCAACCGGCGAACCGAGCTCAATGGACCGCCTTGCGTGAAGAATTGGCACGGTTGTCAGGGGCTGTGATTTTTGTCGGGGGGGCCAAGACCGTTGACGGTACTGTAGTCATTGCCGATGGCGTGCTTGAGGAGGCCCGATTGGCCGAAGCTGCCGGGGCCTTCCTGTTGCCGATTGGCGCGACTGGCGGGGCCGCCAGACAACTTACAGAGCAAATGATTGGCTCCGGTCTCGCGTGTGATGGCTTTGGCGCGCAGCGGCCAACCGATGATGAACTGCGAGCGCTGTCAGACGCATCGACCAGCACCGGCGATCTTGTCGATCTTGTCGCCACCATTCTCAAGCGGGTTGGCAAAGCTGGCTAGCTCCGGTTCGATATCGGGCGAGGATTTCATCGACAGACAGTTGGGGCTCGTTACGTGATCAGATTTGTCACCAAGGCTGAACTTCGCAGATATGCGGCTGATCTGACCATCACCGAGCAGGCGAGCCTGAGGAAATCCGCCAGTTCTCGACCACTCGAGAGCGCGACCTTCCTGTCGCATTCGAGCAAGGACAAGGAGCTGGTCGTTGGCGCAATTCAGGTGCTCGAAGGCCATGGAGCCCGGGTTTATATCGACGAGATCGATCCAGAGATGCCACCCTACACGAGCGAGGAAACTGCAGGTATCCTGAAGTCCAGAATCCGGCAAACTCAGCGATTTGTTCTTCTGGCGAGCGCCAATAGCAAGGATAGCCGCTGGGTGCCGTGGGAGCTTGGCGTAGCGGATGGCTACAAGGGCCTGGACAAGATTGCCCTGTTCCCGGCCGCTGAAAACAGTTCCGAACCCGATTGGGCGTCGTGGGAATATCTCGGTCTTTATCACCGGATTGTGTGGGGCAACATCAAGGGCCGGACCGATCCTCTGTGGATGGTACTCGACCACCGTCGTTTCAGCGCGATACCACTGAGTGATTGGTTGCGCGGCCCGTAAGGGGGGCGAGGCCAATGGCGGCTTCATGATGTTCTCGCATAATACCAGACTTTCCCGACTGGCCAGCAGGCCGGGCCTAGGAAAAGATTTAAGCGGATTCACGAACGAACGGTGTCGGCGTAACCGGATGTTCCGGTTCGCTGCGCCAACTGGCAGCTCTGTTCCACACCTTGCCGTTAGAAAATCCCCAAGCATGTCATCTCTTGGTGGAATGCTGGAACAATAACAAACCCATGGCGTCCGGCCGCATATTCTCCGACCCGCACCAGAAATCGTCGCGTTTCTTGGCTATTCCGATCCCCTCCGACGGTGGCCAGCGCCTCTACCATGCCAAGATGATTGGATGATCGAACGGCAGAAATCACTATCCAGTCCTTTGCGTGGCGTCGGGCAAACTGCTGGCGGTCGCGAGTGAATGATTCCGCCGCTGACAACGTGCGGCCATGGACGGCCTCCCAAGCGTCAGGATACCAATCCCGTAACGCCCTGTCCGCCATCGCCTGTTCGCGGTAGGTGAACAGGTCCGGGTAACCTGCGGCGACGAGCGCCCATTCGGCGTCTTCTTCATACCAGCCGCCAGATAGTCGCAACGCGGGATGCATCCCCGCATTGCGTGCCCGGTCGAGCTTGAAGCCGCCATGACCGGCAGTGGAATGAAAGACGATCCCCTCAGCGTAGATGGTCGCCGATTGGGACATGCCCCAAGGCGTGGAAACACGCAGGATCGTATCGACGCGGCCGAGGGCGTTGCGTTGGCGGACATGCAGCGCGATGTCGGCAATATAGGCGCGGAAGGAGACTTCATCAGCCACGGCGCCTTCGGCGCAATAGACGTCTGACCGGGACCATTCGCAAATCGGCCGGTTGAGCTTCCAGCCGGACACGATCGAGAAGCCTACCTTGAGCGGAACGGCGATATAGGCGAGCCCGTCAACGCGCGCTGCCATCAATCCGTCGCTGGTCGTGCCATGTTCGACGATGATGTCGCTCATGCCGCCCTCCTGAGTTCAGTGGGCAGAACGGCCAGATCAGCATCGGTCACAATCTCGGCGCGCATCCCGGAATAGGGATTGTTGCGCATCCATGCTTCTGCCGATGTCATGTCGGCCGCGAGGTGGCGCAATTCGTCCTTATCCCGAAACGTGGTCAAGACACGCACTTGCCCAGGTTTCGGCACGTCGATGATCTCGAAATTGAGCGGGCTTTCGACGCTGTAGGCGCGGCGCACGGTCATGACGATGACGCCCTGACTGCCGTAGGTTGCCAGATGGAGCATGAAATGCGCCGGCGAACGGTAGTTGTCGGTAACCTGGCCGGGGTAGCGTTCAACGAGCCGGCCGGTGCCGTTGTCGTTTTTCCAAGCGGCAAGTTTGCGGCGAAAACGCTCAGGCGGGCGCGGCTCGCCATTCGAATAGCGGATAAGGCTGCCCAAGGGGGCGGTGTCGTAGATGTATTGCGCTGACATTTTCAGGTCTCCTTAAAACGCGAAAGCCCGGCGCATTGGCCGGGCTTCGTGGGATGATTGGACGGGAAATTTCAGGTGGAGGGCGGTGGCTCGCCCAAACGCCCGAGCACCTCTTCGATGTAGGACGCGGTCGACATCGAATGGACCTCGTCAGCCGTTATGACGGTCGCCATCCCGCCAAAGCCGTCGGGCCGCATCTTCGTGCAGGTCCACGCTGCGATGATCTGCACATGGTCAAGGTCAGGCGATCGCCGGACAATGTCCTGGAAGATCAGATCGTAGCCGATCATCGAGAAATCGAGCTCGAACTCGTCTTCGCCAAGATCACCCTTGGCGATTTCCGCGCGCACTACGTCAGCGATGCGACTGACCATGCCATTATCCTGACCGAGCAATTCGACCAGCTCAGCGGTCGCGATCCAAGCCGTGTCGGCGACATTATCGCTGGCGAAAAAGTAGACCGTTTGGTTATTGCCCTCATGTTCAAACAGTTCGCACAGCAAACGGCGTTCGAGCGGGGTCATCGCCGCGACTGGTATGTCGGGTTGCACGACCGTTGGTGAATGATAGTCAGCCATGGCGTCCTCCCCAGCAGGGCACGGGAGCACTGGTTTGCGGCATGTGAGGTCTCCTCAAAAAGAGGCGGCCCGGCGCGGTGGCCGGGCCTGAGTGAGATAAAAACAATCGAGATGTTGAACCCGCGCGGTTCGGATCATTCGGCGGCGATCGCGTAAGCCGCCTCGTCATCATCAAGGAACGCGGGTAGCTCGAGCCCTTCACGATCAACGTCAGGCGTAGCGCCATGACCATCGTCGGCGTCGGGCGTCCGCAGCGGCTCTGGAAGCCAGTGGGCATCTTCCAGCAGCCGTTCCGCTTCGCGGGCCATGTCGCCTTTTTTCAGGTGATCGATCATGCCAGCGAACTGCTCCCCGCGCGCTTCGGTCACATCTGCAAGGATGCGCGGTTTGGTCACGCTGCGGAAATAGCCATCGACTGTGGGCTTCCACCCTGCCGCCACGACATCAAGACCAACGGCATGCGCCAGGACATGGCTGTGAGCGATGCGGCGTGCAACGCTGTGCGTCGACACCCGGCCATTGTCGTATTTGGGGACGATTTCGGCCTGCGCGTTCACCGCCAGCGATGTGCAATGGGCAAACAGACTGGCCTGCTCATCGGCGTCAAAGGCCAGAAGCGCGTCCCAAAGTTCCTTGTCGGACTCCGGCAGTCGATCCTCCCAGCGCTTCATGCGCTCGGCGATGGCCCGCGCGGGAGCACTGTCGCGCAGACCTGCAGGTGGATTGGCAAAGGACACCCGGTTGAGCGACAGTTGCAGACAGCTCTCGCGGCTGGAGCTGTAGAAGGTGTCGAGCACGAGCGCGTGCAGCACCGTCGCGAAGGCGGTGGCGGGGCTTTGGGCAAAGGCATCCTGCAACGCGAGTGTGCGCCAGGCGGTCAGGTCGGCAACCAGCCGGTCGGGCAACGGCTTGAGGATGTCATCGTCGGCATCTTCTTCATCAGTTCCGATAGATGCCGAACCGCTGGCGCTTGGTGCGGTCCCGCTGTGGTTTACGCCAGGTATTGGCTCGCCCGAAACGGGATCGACCCCGGAGCCATCGTCTTCCCCGCCCACTTCCGCCACCGGTTCGTCTTCGGCTCGGACGTAGCCCCGTTCAATGCAAAGCGAACCATCCGCCTCGATCGTCAAAAAGGCACCGGCGATTGCCATTTCGGCAGGATCGAAAACCATGGGCCGGTCGACCAGCTGGCCGATTTCCGTTTCAAGCCCTTCGATCCGCGCATAGACGTCCTGCGGCACGTTGGGGTCGTCGGCCCATTCGGTCTCGATCTGCTCGATTTCAGCCTGAAGCGCCGTTAGTCTTGCCTGCTCATCCTCAGTCATGGGTAATTCTGCGCCAACGATCTCACGGTGTCCGTTGGTCGCATTCCATGGCAGGTCGACGGCAGTCGCCACCCATTTCCAGCCTTCAGTGCCAATGCGGTTGCCCTCGGCGGCAAGTTTCGCGTCGACCAAGCGGTCGAGCAGTGCGGGATCGGTGAGCCAGCCCCCGTCATCGTCCTCGAACAGATCGCGCATCACGCCGCCACCTGCCGCGACATAGGCATCGACGGTCACGAACCGCACCCGCTTGTCGGCAACCCGGACGCTGTTTTCCGTCAAGCGCTGGCGGATGTAGGCGGCGGATTTGTTGAAGCTGTGGGTGAGCATTTCCCACACCTGCTCCTGGCGCTCATGATCTTCGGACACGGTGAACGCCATCAACTGGTCCAGCGACATGCCGTCCTCAGCGTAAATGTCGTGGAGTTTGGGCGAGACCGACGCCAGTTTGAGACGCTGGCGGACGACAGCGGGCGTGGTCATGAAATGCGCGGCGATGTCTTCGGCGGCGCTACCCTTGTCGACCATGGCTTGCATTGCCCTGAACTGGTCGAGCGGATGCAACTGTTCTCGGTGCGCGTTTTCGGCATAGCTGTCTTCTTCCGCCGAAACGTCATTGTCCGCCGCCTTGACGATGCAGGGAATGGGAGCCGTGCGCGCCAGGCGCTTCTGTTTCACCAAATGTTCAAGGGCACGGTAGCGTCGGCCACCGGCAGGAACTTCGAAGATGCCGGTCTCCTGACCTTCCGCATCAAGCACCGGGCGCACGTTGAGACTCTGTAGCAGAGTCCGGCGCGCGATATCCTCAGCAAGCTCGGGGATCGACACGCCGGCCTTCACGCGGCGGACATTGGACTGTGACAGAATCAGCTGGTCGAAGGGAATGTCACGCGACGGGCTGAGGGTAATTTTTGCAGGCTGTTTGGCCATGGCAGGTCTCCATGACGGGCCGCCGCGAGACACTCTCTCGGCTTCCAAGCCCGTCACGAAGGCCATGCCTTCCTCTTCCTCTAGGGCCGCCGCAGGCGGACCAACCCGCGATCTGGCAGGCCGCCAGGCCACCAGATTTCAGCCATACCCTTCTGGCATGGCGCGTTCCCTCAGCAGCTTTTCAGCGCCCAGGATCGAACCGGCCTGACGGGCCGCCGCGACGTAGGCCGATATGGGCAACGCGGTGTCGAAGAGGATATCCCGCTCGATACCAAGGCCGAACGGGAGGCGCAGCGACTGCAATTCCCGCAACGAAAAGCTGCCGAGTTCAGGGCAGCCAAGGCCGAGATCGGCAAGGCCGAACAGGATGTCGTCCTCGTCGAGTTCGGTGGCAAGCCAGGTGGCCGCGCCAAGCGGATTGAAGAAGCGGACAACGGGAACCGGATCAGGCTCTCGTTCGCCTTGTGCCTACGCATTGCGGCGCGCGAGCATGTTCGCGAGCAAGGCCGCACGGATTTCGGGGGTGAGGAGGTTCATGCCGCCAACCTCCCTTCCAGGTCGAAGCCGTCGACTTCGTCCTCACCAGCGACATCAAGGCCAGTCGATGCGGTGTCACGATAGGCGAGGATATAATCTGCCGCCTTGGAGGCAGCGCTGGCGGCGCGCAGGATGGCGCGATTGTCTTCCCGGATAATCTGGAGCCACGAGCCGATGTAGTCAGCGTGGCGGACGCTTGGCACAATCCCAAGTGCGGCGCAGACGAAGGCTCCGGCCATTTCGGCGATCAATTCTTCGCGGCCATAGTCCTTGGAGCCGAAGCTGCCGGTCTGATCGCGGCCAAGCCGGGTGGCGTGGCCAGTCCAATGGCCCAGCTCGTGAAAAGCCGTGCGATGCCAGTTGATCGGCTCATGGAAATCGTCGGGGCGCGGCACCGCGACATAGTCATGCGACGGGCTGTAAAAAGCGGACGGGCCACCGATGCGAAAATCGGCGCCCGTAGCAGTGATCAGTTCCTCGGCGTGCGGCAGGATCAGGCCATCCGGGATGGGCGGCGGCGGGAGACAGATATGTTCGGGCAGGTCGTCACACTGGTCGACCGAGAACACCGTGAAATGCTTGAGGAACGGAATCCCGCCACTGGTTGCGGTGCCTTCGGTATCCGCTCGGCGACGTTCGCTGCTGGGCACAAACCGGCGGGTGTAGATGATACCGACCCCCCGTTCGCCGCGACGCACCGAGCCCCCCAAGGCCGCAGCCTGCCGGAACGTCAGGAAGGCATGGCTCGAAAACCCTCGGGAGACGACGGCATGCCAGAGGGTAAGCACATTGATGCCACTGTATCGGCGGGAACTGACAGCATTGTGCGGCATGCCGATGCCGGCTTTGGCCGTTCCCCAGGGCTGAACCCATGGGACGCGCCCAGCCTCGAGATCAGCGATGATCCGGTCGGTGATTTGCTGGTAAAGATTGATCCGCTCAGGGTTTGAGCGGGCGACATGTCGTTGCGCCATGGCAGGTCTCCGCGGCGGACCACAGCGAGCCTCTCTCGCCGCTCTCAGCCCGTCACGGGACAATCCCGCCCTCTTCCTCTTGCGGGGCGTTGCGGGGCGCCAGTCCCGCACGAAGGGGTCTGATGAGACCGAGCGGGCTCAGCAGCAGGGGAAGGCTTTCCCCACATGCTCTGAACCGATTTTATCGAGACATTTTAGGGTGGTTCGTGCCATGCTAGCGACGGGAGGCCTTCGATTGACCGAATTCACCTTTGTACATGCCGCTGATCTTCACCTCGACAGTCCATTACTTGGATTGGCGGGTAAATCTGCGGAATATGCCGCGCGCGTCGAGGCGGCGTCGCGTGAGGCCTTCGATAACCTGGTGGCCCTTGCGATCGATGAGGGCTGCCGGTTCATGCTGTTGGCCGGTGACATTTTCGATGGCGATCTGCGTAACTTCCAGACGGGTCTTTACTTCATGGAGGGAATGCGCCGGCTGGACGAAGCCGGCATCTCGGTGTTCATGGTCCTTGGAAACCATGACTCCGCCAATCGTTTTGCCGACAAGCTGTCTCTCTCGGGTAATGTCCATGTCTTTCCGAAGACCAAGGCCGCCACACATCGTCTCGATGATGTCGGGGTCGCGATCCATGGGCGGAGCTTCCCCCGCCCGGACGTCTCCGAAGATCTGGCGCGCGAATATCCGGCAGCAACCGAAGCACTGTTCAATATCGGCGTTCTCCATACGGCCTGTGCGGGCAGCGAAGGTCATCACGCCCGCTATGCGCCCTGCACGCCCGAGCAGCTCACCAATCATGGCTATGACTATTGGGCGCTAGGCCACGTCCACGCCCATGCCGTGCTCGGGGAGCACCCGCACATCGTCTATCCCGGCAATCTTCAGGGCCGGCACCCACGAGAGACGGGGCCCAAGGGAGCCGTCCTGGTCAAGGTCAATGACGGCAGAGTCACCAGCCTTGAGCATCGCGCGCTGGATGTGGTGCGCTGGGCATCGATCACAGTTGATGTGTCGGGAACGAGCGAACACCCCGAATTACTGGATCTCATTCGCGGCCATATCGCCCAAGGCGCTGAGCAAGCCGATGGACGGCCTATTGCCCTGCGCCTGACGGTGACTGGAACGACACCGCTCCATTCCAGATTGATCCTCGAGCGCACCGCTTTCCGGGAGGACGTGGAAACACTGCTGGCAACGCTCTCGGATGACGTGTGGCTCGAAAAGCTGAGGTTGGAAACGGCCCATCCTGAAGCCCCGGACGCCGTCGATCCAACGGTGGCTGGAAAGCTTGATCAGGAAGTGACCCGCCTCAGCCAGGGCAGCGCGATTGCGCAAGTTCTCGAAGCGCGGCTTGCCGAGATTCGGACGAAACTGCCCGCTGGAGCGCATGCCGATGCATTCATTGAGCAGATGCGCGCCGAGATACCCGAGCGCGCCGCAGCCCTTGCGCGCAGTCTAGTCAGCGAGGCTGGTCATGCGCCTGACTGAACTCAGCCTTGAGAAATATGGCGGCTGCGCCAGTCGCGAGCTCGCCATTCCTGAAACAGCGGGCCTCACGGTGGTCTACGGTGCCAATGAAGCGGGCAAGAGCACCTGTCTTGAGGCGATTAGCGACTTCCTGTTCTCGATCCCCAAGAATACCCAGCGCGGCAGTTTGTTCGGCTACGATGGCATGCGCATCGGGGCCACGATGTTAATGGCGGATGGTAGCACGGTGACGCTCAAGCGCCGCAAGGGCAACGGCAAGACACTGGCTGACCTGTCTGGAACGGCGCTCGATGACACCGTCCTTGCGCCGGTGCTGGGTGCCATCACACGGGAGCGGTTCGAAACCCTCTTTGGTCTGAACCACGAAACCTTGCGCAACGGCGGGGAGCGATTGCTTCACGCCGATGGCGACATCGGGCGTCTGATCGTCGAAGCAGGCGGCGGCTTGCGCACGCTGGTATCTCGCCTCGAAGGGATCGACGGCGAAGCGGACAAGCTCTTCGATACGAGGCGGTCGGTAAATCGTGTTTTCTACCAGCAGCTGACGGCATTCGAGGCAGCCGAAAAGACGGCACGCGGCGGGCAACTGACCCGGGAAACCTTTGAGCAGACGCGCAAGGCATCGCTCGCAGCCGCGGAAAAGCTCGAGGCCATGCGATCAGAGAGGCGCAGCCTCGGCGCATCGACGTCCCGGCTGGAGCGCGTCCTGCGAGTCGTGCCCTATTTGCGTCAGCTGGCCAACTTTACACTGGATCTGGTCGGCTACGACGATGTCGCGTCCTTCCCGGATGATTTCGCGGCCAAGATGCGGACTGCTCTGGACCAGCGCAACGGGGCTGAAACGCGGCTCGAAGGCGCGATCGAGCGGCGGGACCGCCTGAAGGCACGGCTTGATGCGCTGGTGGTGAATCCGGGTCTCAAAGCCGCCGAACAGCGGGTGCGTGATCTGAGCGAACGCGCCCTTCACGTCAGCAAGGCCCGGTCCGATCGTGCCAATCGTCAGCGCGAGATTGATGACGGCGAGGCTCAACTGGCGGCGCTGCGCCGGATGCTTGGCCTGCCGGCCGATGCGGACCTTGCACCACTGATCCCGGACCAGTCTGCCCTCAATCTTGTGCGCTCGGCTGCCGACGAGATGGTGGAGCGCCGTCCAAGTCTGGCTTCTGCCAGAAAGCGCCTTGGCGAATTGGTGGCTTCGCTTGCGGTGATTGACAATCGTTTGGACGCGGCACGCCTGGCGGGGCATGATGCTCCGCCCGAGGCGTCGTCATCGGCCTTTGCCAGCCTTGCGGCCCAGAAGTCGGCGCACCAGGCACGTCAGCAGGCGCTGGAAACTGACAGCGCAACATTGACCGGACGGCTCAAGGCGCTTGGCTTCGATACCATCGATGCGCTTGCCACCCTGCCATGCCCCAGCGTTGACGATATTCGCAGTGAGCAGGCCGCGCGCGAGACATTGACCTCGCAGATCGAGGATCAGGCCAAGCTGAAGCGACAGGCCGAGCGCGAGATTCCAGCCGGTGAGGCTGAGATTGGCGCGCTTCAGGCATCCGGGACCATTGCAAGTGATGCCTCTCTTGCCGAGGCGCGCAGCCTGCGCGCCGATGCCTGGAGGCCGATAAAGACGGCATATGTCGCGGGACAGCTGCCCGATGACGGCGCTACTCGCCTTGCCGTTGCTGACGGTCTGGAAACGGCAATCGTGTCTGCGGACGAGCTTGCCGATCGCCGCGCGGCAGAGGCAGAACGGGCTGCATCGCTCGCACTCGCGTTGCGGCGCGTCGCGGAGGCAAGGGCTGCGGTCACGGCGGCAGAGGCCGAGACGGCCGCGCTTGTCGCGCAAGGCGAAGTGCGCATCGCGCAATGGGGGAACAGTTTTCCGCAAGTTCTGGTCAAACACCCGGAACTGGCGTCGCTGCTCCAATTTGCCCAGGCCCGACATTTGGTGCTGGATGAATCAGAACGCTTGCGGAATTCGGCAAATGCACTGGCTTTGGAAGAGGCCCAGCTTGCGCCGGCCGTGGAGCTGCTCGAGCGAATCGAACAGAGCCGCAAGCTCGACACCACATTGTCGTTCGCGGCCCGGGTCAGCGCGGTGCAAAACGCCATTTCCCGGCACGAACAAGCACATGCCGAATATGGCAGGGACACGCGGGACCGGGAGGACTTGGCGCGGCAGCACAAGCTGGTTGAGGCGGAAGTGCAACAATTGTCGGACGCACAGGCCGCCTGGGATGCGGCATGGCCTGCGGCAACAGGTGCACTGGGGCTCAAACCCGACATTTCGCCGGCAGATGCCAACAGTGCGGTCACCGAATGGGTGGGCGCACGCGGTGTGCTTACGGCAATAGGGCAGGCCCGCCAGCGGCTAAAGCGCATGGACGACGACGAGACGAGCCTTGCGAAGGATGTCCGCAGCCTCGCGACCGAACTCGCCATCGAGATCGGCGAAGACTGTGTGGTTGCAGCGCAGATGGTGCTGGCCCGATTTACCGACAACGCAACAGCGCAAACGCAATATGACGGGGTACTGCCCGACTTTGAAGAGGCGAAGGTCGAGGCCGACCAGGCGCAAGAGGCCCTTGGCACCGCTCGCGAGGAGCTGGCTCGGCTCGCGGCTTCGGCAAAACTTGATGGCGGCGATGATGGGGCCCTTCTGGACGCAGCTTCACGGTGTGAAGCACGTATGGCTTTGTGCAATGAGATCGCTCTGGCGGAACGCACCGCGACGGACGTGGGCGACAAGCTTGATCTCGCTTCCTTGCGGGCGGAATGGGATGAACGCGACCTCGATGAGGTTCGCGCGGAACTGTCCGAGCAGACATCGCGTGCTAGCGAGATCGAGAGCGAAATCGAGGCAGCCATTCTCGCCGAGAAGGCGGCAAAGGACGACCTTGCTGCCTATCTGAGCCAGAGCGAGGTCAATCACGCCGTTGCCGAACGCGAAGCGGCGGCAGCGCAGATGCATCTCGCCCTCGAACGCTATCTCGAGCTATCGGTTGCGCGCGAATTGGTGACGTCGGCCATGGCAACGATCCGCGCAGAACAGCAAGATCCGCTCATTGCGCGGGCCGGGGAACTGTTCACGGCAACGACGCTCGGTGAGTTTGCCGGTATCGAAACCGATATCGATGACAAAGGCCATCCAGTCGTGGTTGGACGGCGAACCAATGGCGGTATCGCTGCGGTTGCCACCATGAGCGACGGCACTCGCGACCAGCTTTTCCTCGCCTTCCGGCTGGCAAGTCTTGAGAATTATGCCAGTGCGACGGAGCCGCTGCCCTTCATTGCGGACGACATTCTGGTGCATTTCGATGATGAGCGCAGCCGGTCCACGCTCGACCTGCTCGCCGAGTTTGGCAAGACCAACCAGGTCCTGCTGTTCACACACCATCGCGGCGTCCGGGCGCTTGCTGAACCGCTGGCGCAACAAGGCCTTGCCAACATAATTGACTTGGAACGCGGTTCGTAAACGTCAGATTTTTGCCCATATTGAATCAAAAGAGAAACTTGTTGCGGACAGGCCGCCTTGCCCCCTATTGTTGTATCCATCCACTTTTTGGGTGGTTCAAGCAGGTGGGCAAAGGCTGGCAATGGGCGAAGAACGACCAAGTTTGCGATGGGGTGTGGAGCAGAAGCTTCAATTCATCGAGTTCCGCCTGTTCTGGGAGGGACACGTCAACCGAAGTGACCTAATCGAAAAGTTTGGGGTGTCACCCAATCAGGCGTCAGGTGACCTCAATCGCTATATCGCATTGGCAGAGAACAACATGATCTACGACAAGAGCGGAAAGACCTATGTCCGCTCATCGTGTTTCAGCCCGTTGTTCCTGAAGCCAGACTCTACGCAATATTTAGCCCAAATCCGTTCAGTTGCTGAAGGCGTCGTCAGCCCAAATGATGCCTGGATCGGCAATTTGCCGGTGTTTGATGCAACTCCGGCGCCAGCCCGCGGGATTGACCCTACCATACTTCGGTCAATCCTCATTGCGATCAGGCGCGTGGAGGCGATTGAAGTCCGGTATCAGTCAATGTCTGCACAGGATCCAGAGTGGCGTTGGATAGCACCGCATGCATTAGCCTTCGATGGATTTCGCTGGCACGCTCGATCCTGTTGCGAAAAGAGCGGCGAATTTCGGGATTTTGTAATCTCGCGCATTTTGGACACTCGTCAGACGCGCGCTCCCCAAAAACAAGCAATGTCCGACATCGCCTGGGAGGAAATCGTTGAACTTGCTGTTGGGCCGCATCCTGAGCTCAGTGCGGCCCAAAAGCGTGCGATCGAGCTGGACTATGGGATGCACAGCGGTCGGGTTTCGATCCCAGTTAGACGCGCGCTTCTTTACTACGCTTTGAAACGGCTAGGTTTAGACACCGACCCATCAGCACGAAAACCACAAGATCAACAGATAGTATTATTAAGTGACCCAAATCTATCTCAGGGCGCTAATTCGATGAGCGGAAGGATTCGGTAATGTTGGGGCTAACTCTCAGGGGGGAATTTCAGAGCAAGCGCCTCAAGGGGACCGCGATTGAGCTCTCAAACGATAGCAATACCGGCGCGACCCAGATCGCTGCTCAGGAATT
Source organism: Novosphingobium sp. CECT 9465 (assembly GCF_920987055.1). Classification (NCBI taxonomy): domain Bacteria; kingdom Pseudomonadati; phylum Pseudomonadota; class Alphaproteobacteria; order Sphingomonadales; family Sphingomonadaceae; genus Novosphingobium; species Novosphingobium sp. CECT 9465. The sequence continues at coordinate 3,122,639 of NZ_CAKLBX010000001.1, read as the reverse complement.
CCTCGATATCACATACCCTACTCACGATCTGTTGAAAGGTATTGAGGCAGTCGGCCCAGGCCAGGGAAGGCCAGTGGTCGTCATTGGTGAGCGTGGGCTCGGTAAGTCACACTTGATGGCTGCGCTCTACCACGCCGTGAATGATGCGACATCGACTGGCGCTTGGCTAAACTCTTGGGCAGGCACGCTCGGCGATCCACATATTGGAAGCATTGCGTTGCGCGACGGGATGCTGGTGATTGGTGAGAGCCTTCACCGCCAGCGCTACAAGTTTCTTTGGGACCTGCTCTTTGATCGCCACCCGCACGGCACCTACATCAAGGGCAAGTGGGAAGGTATGGGCGCGGCGAAGACCGATATCCCATCCGACCAGCTCATTCTTGAATTGCTGGAAGCTGCACCAACTATGCTGCTGCTAGACGAATTCCAAACTTGGTACGATGGGCTTACGAATACTAAGCAGTACCCATGGAAAAATTGGGCATTCAATTTCATTCAGATTTTATCCGAGATTGCCAAGGACCGCCCCGATCTTTTGGTCCTCGTGATTTCCGTCCGCAACGGCGGTAGCGACGCTTACCAGCAGGTGCATCGCGTCAATCCGGTTGCTATCGACTTCAAGGCTGGAGGCAACGCTGAACGGATCCAACAAGATCGCCGGCGGATGCTTTTGCATCGCCTTTTTGACAACCGGTTGCAGATCGCGAGTGGAACGATCGAGGCACTGATCGCGCAGCATGTTGTGGAATATTTCCGGTTGCAGGATATCCCGCCGTCCGAGCAAGACCGCAAGCGCAACGAATTCACTGAGGCTTGGCCTTTTGCGCCGCACCTCTTGCGGTTGCTCGAAGAGCAAGTTCTGATTGCGACTGACGCGCAAGAGACGCGCGATATGATTCGCATCTTGGCAAATCTGTTTAAAAGCCGGGGCGAAGCCTCACCAGTTTTGACGGCTGCAGATTTCCGACTAGATGACGATGCATCCGGCATCGGAGCTCTGCTGGACTCGGTATCGAATGAGCATCACCGGACCCTGCGGGCAAAAGCGCAGCAGAACATCATTTCCGTGACGGAAGCGGTACCAAACCAAGCCAGCGTTGCTCCGCATCTTCAAGAAATTGTCAGCGCATTGTGGCTGCGATCCATTGCAGTCGGCAATCTGGCGGGTGCAGAGCCATCGACGCTGCAAGTCGATATCACGCGCGATCACGCGGTTGATGACAACGCATTTCAGGTCGAACTGTCGACCATCATTGAGAACAGCTTCAACATCCACCAAGATGGACCTCGGCTTGTTTTTCGCGAGGAAGAGAACCCTCGCGCCAAATTGATGGCCTGTGCGCGGAACGACAAGCTATTCACCGACGGGTCCGATCAAGCCCAACTGTCCAAACAAGTGCGCTATGTCATTGGTGGTACAGATGAGGTGGCCAAGCTATTTCGCGTCATAGCGTTGCCGAAGTCTTGGCAGACCGATCCATGGTCAACGCTCGATGAAGCGGAACAGCCCGAACGCTGGGATGAACGCCTGCCAATATTGGTACTGCCAGAAGAGCCGGATAACATCACCGCCACGCTCGGCCGTTGGCTCAAGGATCATTTGCAGAAGCGGCGGAATACGATCCGATTTCTGCTCCCGCGTTCTGGTTCACTCAATGCCTACCAGGATCGCGACCTCTTGATCCTGGCACGTGCAGAAATGAAGGCGCAAGAATGGAGCGGTCAGAACCCAGAATACAAAAAGCTCCACACGGAATTCCAAAGCGCGTTGCGGGACATGCTGAAGAAGCGTTTTGATCGCTTCGCCGTTTTGCATCGCTGGAATTTTGCAGACCCGAGCCAATGCGCCTTCAGCGTGGAGAGCTTGAAGAAGCAAGGAGCTCAGATTCCCGAGGGAATTGAGGAAGCCTTGGTCAATGATTTGTTCGTGCCTGAAGATTTTGAAGATCTGATTTTGGAGGCTGCGGCCGACAATTCGGCCGTAGGCAAACTGCTGCGTGAACTACAAGAACCGCGTCCCGCAGGTCAGGATTGTATACCCTGGCTCGGTGAGACGGCCATGAAGGAACGCATCGTTCGTCTTTGCGCGAAAGGCAAGGTCGCCATCAATCTGCGCGGCATGGAAATCCTGCAAACGCAGCCTGGCGAAGATGAAGAGACAGCGTGGAGGCGGCTGCGCTCGAAGCTTTCGTTCACAGGTCGGCAGCTTGACGAGGTGTCTCTCATGCCACCTTCGGCAGTACCCACTACGGGTGGAAGTGCACCCGTTACACCCACGGCCCCAGGCGAAGGTGATACCGGCGGCCTGTTCGGTGATGGGCTCCCTCCTCCGCCCAATCCATTCGGCGGTGGGATCAGCGCAGGCGGTGAGACGCGACCAACTTCAGGAGGTATCTTCGGAGACGGCGCGGTGACTCCCGGCACCAAACCTCGCATTCCTCTCAACAATCCGGCAACTTCACCGCTCAATTTGATCGGCAAACTCGAAGGCTGGGGCATTGGTCCGGCCACGAAGGTCGCCGAGGTGGCGATCAAAGTGTCAGCGGCAAACGGTGCGCAGCTCAAGGAACTGCTCAAGAAGCTGCCAGATGGCATGACGTTTGAGATTAGCCTCGAGAAGGAGGACGATTGATGGCGCTTGAGGCAACCGTTCTTGAGAGTCTGGTCAAAGGCTCGGACGAAGATGCGTGGCGTGTCATCATCGACAAAGCTGTCGAGATTGCGGCAAAACCATTGGCTGCGGGCAATGCACCGAGCGAAGTAATCAAGCGCGATCGGGAAATCGGTGCGCTCGATCATTTTCTTTCGTCCAGCGCGTGGGATCTTTGGCAAAGCTTCGGTTCAACCGTTGAACGCAATTCAGATCGCCTCGCACGCTGGTGGGTGGAACCATACAGCGCCAAAGCGGTGCTCATCTTGGACGGCCTATCGCTGCGCGAACTCCCTTGGCTTCTTCAGGGTGCAAAGGAGCGAGGCTTTGCCCTCCATGAAGTTTCCGCAAATGCCTCTGAGCTGCCCGGCGAAACCAATGAATTTGCGAAGGCCCTCGGCTTTGGAAGCCGGAGCCAATTGCAAAACAATGGTGGAGGTCTCGCGCATAGGCTCCAACCGACCGCGACGGAATGCGTCGACATGCCTTGGAAGGACTGTGCGGGTCTAATCAACGGCGTAAAAAACTGGGTTTTCTGGCACCATTGGCCGGACAGCAAGGTTCATGATGGCGCTGTTGCTGGTCAGGGGCTCGATACCTTGATTCGTGACGCCACCAATCAGCTCACAAGCGACGATTTCTGGTCGTTCGTTGAACGTCTCGCAACCGGTCGTCGGTTGGTCATTACGTCTGACCATGGCTACGCCGCGACCGGCTACTTCCCAGATGCTGATGGCGAGGTCGGCCAATTTCTGAAGTCGACGTTTGCCAGCAGACGCAGTTCAAAGGGAGGCGGAGAAACCGGGCCCTTCGTTCCCCCAGTCGCTCTTCAAATCCACAGCCCTCACGGCGAACACCGGCTCGCCGTTGGCCGTTGGAAATGGAAGAGCCAGGGCGGATACCCCACTTTGACCCATGGCGGCCTCTCGCTCCTCGAAGTGCTGTCGCCCTTTGTCGAAATTACCAAGTAAGGATTGCGCCAGATGGCATCGAAAAAAGAATTGTTGGCACAGGAAGTCGCGAAGGCCGTCGGCGCAGGCAAGGCTGTCTCGCTTCGGACCGTCGACTTTAATGATCCGAATCGCGTTAAGACCTGCTTGGAAATAGATTTCCCTATTGTCACAATAAACTCATTGTCTGCGATAGAAGCGTCTTCTGGTGGGACTAAAAAGCCGATTTACCAAATGTCAAAATGGTGGGCGCGACGACAGCCGAGTGTGTTTCGTGCCATGCTTATTGCAGCTGCCACAGAGGCACCAGAGGATCAGTCACACGCGGCCAAGCTTGTCTGGGACAACTACTACGCAAATTATCAAAAGAAGGGTTCTTTTAAAAACCTGAAGGTAGCCGACATTTTTATGGGGGGGGGCACCACGCTTGTTGAGGGCTCCCGTCTAGGAATGGAGATGGTTGGCAATGACCTGAACCCAGTGGCGTGGTTTGTGGTCAAGCAAGAGCTTTCCGATGCAAATCGGGGCGAGGTCAAACGTCTGCTCGCCGACATTGAGGCTGTGGTGAAGCCTCAAATCATGCCCTTCTATTATTGTGATGGACCAAACGGTGAGAAGGGAAATTGGACACATCTGCCAACCAAACGCTTAATGCCGGCTGACTTTGATCCACTGTCGTTGACCCTGGAACAGCGCCCAGAGTATAGTTACGAAGGTCCAGAAATCATCTACACTTTTTGGGCGAAACATGGGCCCTGTCAGGTGACGGGATGCGGTCACCGCACTCCAATTATGACAAAGTCCCTAATGGCGGTCAAATCCATCAGTGTGAAACACTGGGAGCACACTTGCAGCAAATGTCATGAAGAATTTCATGTCGAAGAAAGTGCGGCGCGAATGGCCCCGGACGTGCCCCTCTTCGTAGCACCGTCTGAACATCCATATTCCATTCTTGATCGAAAAAGGGGTGTCGTATGCCCACACTGCGGGCATACGGCGCTTATTAAACTTGGCAAGGCGACCAACAAAAAGGTCGAATTGAGCCTTCTGGTTCATCCTCAATGGCTAGCGGGCAGCCCGAAGCAAGATCCCAACAGTCGTTCTTATGGAGGAGCTGCGCAAGATGATGTAGCTTCATCCACGAGGTGGAATCAGGAACGCGCCTCAAAAATCCGTCTACTGGAAGTGCGTGGCGAACTCCCGGCTGAGGTAACCTGCCCCGAAACTGGGGTCACCTTTAAACCTGATACTGGCACGGTTCCCAAGAAGTCAAACTACGCCTGCGGTGCATGTGGGACAGTTCAAGATGTTCTGGACACCGTCAAGGCATCAGGCAAGACGGGACCTATGGCCGGCTACGCCATTCACGGATATGCACCTGCGCGAGATGCAGCCGGTGCGTCATACAGCGGGCGTTTCTTTGCGCCGTTCGACCATAATCTAGCAGATCAGTACGACGCTGCGCTGTCCGAGTGGGAGGAACGTAAGGACACAGATTTGGCTGCCTATTGGCCTAAATCAGAATTGCCTTATGGTTTTATGACCCATCATTTGCAGGGAGGGGTTCCGAACCACGGCTTCACCCATTGGTGGACTATGTTCAATCCGCGCCAGCTTTTGGTTCACACCCAGATACTAAAAGCGATTATGACGACTGGAAATTACAACTGGAATGTACGGGAGTATTTGCTAAGCGTTTTTCAGCAGTATCTCAGAAATCAGTGCCTTTTTACAATTTGGAACATCAAAGCTGACCAGCTTGAGCCAATGTTTTCAAATAACAATTATCACCCAAAATCTACAGTTGTCGAGAATTGCGTTTTCGCTCCTTACGGCCGTGGAAATTGGAATTCGTGCATTTCATCTCTTGAAGAGACTCTGGATTGGAAAGAAAATCCTTGGGAAACCACTTCAAAGCAGAATTTGGAGAGGACCAGTTTTTCACTTTCAAATGAAATTCCTGGGAAATCGATAAAAACATGGCCGGGAGATTCTGTTGGAAATCCGAAACTATTCTGCGGTTCTTCAACAGAAATAAATTGGCTCGATAGTCATAGCATAGACCTTGTAATAACCGACCCTCCATTTGGAGGACTTCTGCATTACTCAGAGCTCTCTGACTTCTTTTATGTATGGCTACGACTCGCGCTCAAAGAAAAGTATCCTGATTATTTTGGCTCAGAGCACACGCCGAAATCTTTGGAGGCGGTGGCGAACCGAGCTAGAGAACCTGACGACCCAGACGGTTTTTATAAGCGGCTCCTCACCGAATGCTGGCATGAAGCACATCGCATCCTGAAGCCGGGTGGGATTTTGGCGTTCACCTTCCACCACAGCGAAGACGAACCGTGGGTTGCCGTACTCGAGTCCCTTTTCGATGCAGGCTACTATCTTGAGGCGACCTATCCGATCCGTTCTGACGAGACAAAAGGCGACGGAGAGTTTGGGTCAAAGACCATTGAGTACGACATTATCCACGTTTGCCGTAAACGCACGGAGGAGCCGACACCAGTCAGCTGGGGGCGCATGCGGCGCGAGGTAATGGCCGACGTGCGCCAGTTGCAGGCGATGCTGGAAAATCACGCCAAGGAAGGTCTGCCTGCTGCTGACATTCAGGTGATCCGGCGAGGCAAGGCCCTGGAGTATTTCTCTCGTCACTATGGCAAGGTCTATGTCGACGAAGGGAGGCCGATCACCGTAAAGGATGCGCTCGTCGGCATTAACCAGCTCATCGATGAGGACGCCGACAAGGGCAAGGAACCGCCCCCCGTCAACGCGGAGCCAATCACGCGCCAGTTCCTCCGCACGTTCGGCACCGCCATCGAGATGAAACGAGACCAGCTCCAGAAGTTTCTCAAGGGCTCGATCACTACTCCAGATGAATTCGAACAGCGTGGCTGGTGCTCGGAAAAGAGCAAGGTTTTCGCCCGCGTGGACCCGCTCGACTTTGCCCGTGACTGGTCGGGGAGGCATAAACGTCGGCTAACATCAGACCTGGACCAAGCGCTAGTGCTCATCGGGTCGTGCTTCGATGGCAGCGGGATCAACGCGTCCGACACATTAAAAAACGAAAACTTCAAACCCCACGTAGCGCTGAAACCGCTGTTGGAATGGCTGCAACGCAATGGTCCAGACCAAGCTAACCGTAATGCCGCATCGCGCGCCGTGACCATCTACAATTCTTGGGCTGCGTCTCAGGCAACTAAACCCCAGCAAGGCTCGCTGTTCGAGGAGTATGATCTTTGAAGCATACACTCGACACCGTCTGGCAGCGACGCGGCACCAGCTGGATTTGGGATGAAGAAGCGCGCAACCAGGTCTGTATGGCAAACGAGGTCTGGAGCCTGCGGCAATTCCTCCAGTCGGCAGGAAACTGGCCAGAAGACTTGCCTAGCAACGGCAACGACACCCTTGTCGTCGCGGGACTGGAGGGAAGCCTTGACCTGCTGGTGCCCGGCGATGCGGAAGCATGGCTGGGCGAAACGGTCAAAGACGCGATCCTCTCGTTCCAAGCGCATTATGAGAGCGAAGCCGCACTTATCTTTTGGCTACCCTCTGGGTACGGGCGCATCAAGTTTCATCCTGCCACAGACTCCGTAGAATGGCGCTGCGCGGCACCTCATACCGATAGCCTTTTGGCCTTTGGGCGCATCCTGTGGGGCGAAGCTAACGAATATCCGCAGGAAATCCTTCTTCGTGATGGTGCCAAGCCCGCCGGACTCTTCCACCTGCGAATTACCTGAGGTCAGCGCGTGGATTCATCATCTCAATTACAGCCCGGCGAACGAATTACGCATCAAGAATTTGGCCCAGGCGTTGTCCTTGACCCTGCTCGTGACGGCTACCTCCGCGCGTTTTTCAGTGTCGGCGAGCGCCGCGTACCGATCACTGCGGTACGGCTCGAGCTCTCTCGCACCGAGCGGATTCTTCGATCGGTTGAAGGCACAGAGGATAGGGCGCGCGAGGCTTGGCTTTCATACGAGGCGCATGTCTTACCGCTGATGGAGAGCGCCTCCGCGCTGACGTCAGCTCGCATCGACCTCTTGCCGCATCAGGTGGTCCTTACACACCGGATTGCGACGGCATCACCCCGTAGGTTTTTGATCGCCGATGAAGTGGGACTGGGCAAAACGATCGAGACCGCGCTGGTCTTGAGAGAGCTGGCCAGCCGCGGAGAACTCAACCGCGCGCTCATGGTGGTGCCGGCAGGGCTGGTGAACAACTGGCATCGTGAACTGAACGAAATCTTCAATCTCGACTTCGAGGTTTTCGGTTCAGAAGGTGACATCACAGATCGAAAGACCAACGCATTCGCGAAGCATGACCTGCTGATTGCGAGTATCGACACGCTTAAGCGACCAAATCGGATCAAGCGCCTTTTGGACGCCCCAAGGTGGGATCTGGTGGTCTTTGACGAAGCCCATCACCTTACCGCCTATAGGACCGGTGGGAAGGTCAAAAAGACCGAAAACTACAAGCTGGCGGAGGCTCTTAAGGGGCATACGCGGGACCTCCTCCTGCTGTCGGCCACGCCTCACCAGGGCAACCACTTCCAATTCTGGATGCTGATCCAGCTGCTCAATCCGACCTTGTTTGGCGGACCCGAGGAGATGGTGGAGCACAGGCACCGCCTGAATACGGTCATGTACCGCCGGACAAAGGCGGACGCCTGCAAGCCGGACGGTGAGCCGCTGTTTGCCAGGCGCTGGGTGCACACCGAGTCTTTCCTAATGCAGGAGCAGGAACGCGACTTTTACGAAAAGCTGCGGGAGTATCTCGAGGACGGTTTCGATCTGGCCAAGCGCACGGGTAACCAAGGGCGGGCTTTAGGCTTTCTGATGGCGATTTTCCAGAAGATCGCGGCTTCGAGCTTCGCTGCTGTCCGCCGGACCTTGAAGCGTCGACTCTTGATGCTGACACTCAGGGAAGCCCTTCTCCGCGACCGCGAGCTCGATATCGAAGGTCGCGAGCGACTGTACGATGAAGCCCGCGAACTGATCCATCTGGAATGGGACCTCGGCCGCGACCCGATGGGGCGCAGCGAAGTCGACCGAGTGATGGCTGATCTCAAGTATCGGCTTGCAAGAAAGCTCGACGACGATGCTCTGGAAATGGCCTCTGATCCCTATGGCAGTGAGTTCGCTGCGTCGCATGTCGAAGATATCGCCTCGTCGGTCGTGGATCTTCATCTGCCGGAGGAACGGCTGCGCATCGGGGACCTGCTCGAATCGTTCCCGCCATCACGCGAGACCAAGGTCCAGAAGCTGCTGGATGGTTTGGGAACGCTTTGGCGTCAAAATCCTGGCGAGAAGGTCGTCATCTTTGCGACCTATCTCGGTACGGTCGATCTGATCGCCCGTGAGATCGAGCAAGCGTATCCTGGCCAAGGCGTTGTCGTGCTGCGCGGCGGCGACCATGGCGCCAAGACCGCGGCTGAGCGCCGCTTCCGGATGAAAGATGGCCCCCGTGTTCTGGTCTGCACCGCAGCCGGGCGTGAAGGGATTAATCTCCAGTTCGCCCGTATCCTGTTTAATTTCGATCTACCCTGGAATCCGATGGATATGGAGCAGCGGATCGGGCGCATCCATCGCTACGGCCAGGCGCACACTGCGCAGGTCTATAATCTCGTTCTTTCGGACACGATTGAGGGGCGGATATTCCTGCTCTTGGATGACAAGCTCACCGAGATTGCCCGGACACTGGGCAAGGTTGACGATCAGGGCAATGTCGCTGAGGATCTGCGGGCCCAGATTTTGGGCCAGCTATCCGAACGGTTGAACTACGACCGCGTCTATCAGGAGGCGCTGTCTGACCCCACCCTGCAACGAACCACAGTAGAACTCGAGGCCGCGCTATCCAATGCCAGAGAGGCTCGGGAAGTCGTGTTTGATCTGTTTCAGGACCTCGATGGATTCAGCCTCGACGAGTATCAGCCATTTTCAGACGTCTCGACTGGCATGGGGCGGATCGTCCAGTTCATGTCATCCTCTCTTCCTGACCGACACCAACGGCTCGCAAAGGTGGATGATCAGACTTACGATCTGACGGTCGTTGATGGGTCGCGCAAGGTGCGTTTCACGCTCGATCGCGATGTCGCCACGAGCCAGGAAGGCATCGAATTGCTCGGCTTGGACCACCCGTTGGTTCAGGAAGAACTAGGTCGCTGGAGAGGGCTGGCGCCAGAACAACTGGGCCTTTCCGTATCAAGCGATGACATCAGCCCCACACTACTGTCGTTCTGGATTGTTGAGTCCGCTGTCGCGAATGGTGAGCGGCGGACCACAATCCAGACAATTGCGGTGCAGCCGGACGGCGCCCGGATGCCTGCGATCGAAAGGCAGTCGGCCCAGTATCTGAACGCACCGGTCGCCAAACCCTTCCTGACGGCCGAGGAAAGGCTGGAGCTATTCAGGAATGTGGTTGAGCCAACTCTGCAACGCGAGCTCAAACACAAGGGGCTGGCGACTGGTGATGGAAGCTATTCTGCCGAGCTAATTGGATACGTGGAAATTTCGGGCAGATAAAACGCGAGGGTTTCCCACCTGTAGAGTTGGCCCGCCCGTTAGATGGTCCAAACCACGCAAATGAAATGAGGGACGGTATTGCGGCGTCGAATCTATTTTTTGCCCTTCGCGTTGACGCTTTTCAGCTGGATTTGGACATGCCCTGACTCCGTCCTCCGAGATTCGAAGGCACCCGCCTTGTCGACGAGATCGCTGAGCTTGGCCTGACCATAGGTACGCGGATCGAAATCCGACGCGAGTTCAGCGAGACGCTGGCCCACTCGGCCCAAGGGAACCCAGCCACCGTCATCGTCCAGCTGCGCAATGGCCTTGCGAATAAGCGGGGCGGCCCCGCTTGGGGCTTGTTTGGCTGTCGCAGGACGCAGATCGGCGCGTTCGGGCTCTTCCGAGGTCGGAGCCTCCGGCAGAAGATTTTCCGTGTAGATGAAGCGTCGGCAAGCCTGACGGAAGCTCTCCGGGGTTTTCTGCTCGCCGAAGCCATAGACATCGATGCCTTGCTCGCGGATGCGGGCCGCAAGCCCTGTGAAATCACTGTCAGACGATACCAGGCAGAAGGCGTCGAAGCGCCCGGTATGCAACAGGTCCATGGCGTCGATCACGAGCGCAATGTCAGATGCATTCTTGCCGGTGGTGTAGGCGAAGTTCTGCTGCGCCCGAATTGCGTGGGTTGAAAGAACCTCTGCCCAGGATTTGAGGCGGGTTCCGGAAAAGTCGCCATAAATCCGGCGCACACTGGCTTCACCGATTTTGGCGATCTCTTCGAACAGACGGGTAGCGATACGGGAGGAGGCATTGTCAGCGTCGATGAGGACAGCAAGACGTGGAGCACGGGGTTCATTCGACATATCGAATCCTTACCACGCCGCCGTTAAAATTTGTCTCCAAAATAGATCAAACAGATTTGAAGTTAAATTCCGGCATCCATCTGACTGGGCAAGTAAATTTACGGATCGATCTCTGACCTCATTCCACTATCGCGAATTTATATTGCGATTTCAGTCTGATTGCGCCTCAATGTCGGCAAGAAAGAGAATGGGGGAGCGATAGCAGCATGACGATCGAGGTTCGGCAACTCCGCTACGCCGTTCTGACCGCAGACACCCGCAGCTTTTCCCGTGCTGCCACGGCGCTCAACATGAAGCAGGCAACGCTGAGCCTACGGGTCACGCAACTTGAGGACAAACTCGGCATCAAGTTGTTTACGCGTTCGACGCGGGGAGCTGAGCCAACCGAGATGGGCCAGGTCTTCCTTGAGTCTGCGCGGCGCATCATCACTGACATCGACAATCTGCAGACCACCGCGCGAGCGGTCAGCTATGGCGAACAGGGGCGTCTCGCTGTCGGTTACAGCTCCTCGCTGATGGCAGGCAATCTGAAGCAGACCTTCTCCGAGTATCTGACCCGATTTCCTGACGTCCAGTTCGATGGCGAGGAAGCCGCCCCTGAAAAGCTGCTGAATGCCTTGCAATCGCGGACCATCGATGTCGCGGTGGCACCTGCCGGGATGGAAGAGAGCGGCATTCTGGCGCGCTCGGTCTGGTCTGACAGGCTGATGGTCGCCTTGCAGTCGGGCCATCGGCTTCTCGACAGCGAGCGGATCTACTGGAGTGATCTGCGCCGCGAAGTGTTCGTGGTGCCGGGCGGCGGCATTGGTCCAACTCTTGCCAATCTGCTTGCTGCGCGGCTGACCGGACAGGGCGGGCGGCCGAACATCATCGTGCAGAATACCAGCCTTGAGAGCGTGCTGAGCATTGTGTCGGTCGGTCGCTTCATATCCATCGCAACCGAAGCCTCGCAGGGCGTGACATGGCCGGAACTCCATTTCCGCGATATCCACGATCAGAACGGCACGACGCGCCTCGAATTCTCGGTTTACTGGCGCGAAGACAATGACAATCCGGCGCTGCAACGCTTCTTTACCCTGATCAACGAGCGTTACCCCGTCTGAGGCGTCTTCCGGGCTTTGGCAAAAGCCCGGTCAGTTGCGATAAACCGCTCAAGCATGGGCGGAATAAGCCGCTCGGTGGTCGGCGCACCTTTGGCATCCCCGCCGTTTACGGCGAGCGCATAAGCCACCAGATCGCGGTGAAGCCGTGCAGAGAGCTCCAAGGTCAGCCGCACCGGCTTTTCATCGGCCAGATCAGCCAGTTTGAGACGGGTCATCGCGTTCCTCCGGCAGGCACAGGTTCGAACACCAGATCGCGCGTCACGATGATGCGCAGCGAAAATCCGGGGCGCACGGTCAGTGTCGGTGGCACGTTCAATTGCCGCTGCACGACCTGCCTGCCTGTCTGGCTTATGGTGTCCTGCGTGCCGAAACGCAGCGCCCGAATGAGATCGCTGTCACCGTTCGAGATGAGCTCCGTACCAGCGCCCAGCAATGTCGAAATGAGCGCGGCCTGGAGCATGTTGCCCCAATGATAGTTGGTCTGGTCTTCAAGGCCGGCCATACCGGCAGCATCAGCGCCGGGCAGGCGATCAAGCAGGATCGATTGACCTCCGGGAAGGATGAGGCGGTCCCACGCCAGCAGCACGCGGTTCTGTCCGGCGGTTACGTCGCTGTCATATTCACCGATCAGCCTTGAGCCTTGGGGGATCAGGAGGATCCGGCCGGTGGGGCTGTCGTAGACGTTTTGTGTAACCTGCGCTGTGATCTGACCTGGAAGGTCGGACCGGATGCCGGTTATGAGCGCTGCCGGTATCACGCTTCCGGCCTGCACGACGTAAGGCGATGCAAGGCGCATGATGCGCTCAGGGCTTTCCGTGCTGCGGTTGCCGCGCTGTCCGAGAAATGCGCGGCGGCTTGACGTGGCTGTTGCTGCAGACGGTTGAGCTGGATCGGCACCTGGTATCGAAGCTGATGGCGCTGGCCCTACTGCGCTTGCAGACCGATTGTCGGTCGTTCCGGTCTCTCCGGTAAGAAACAGGCGACTGGTCCGGGCGCTGTCACGCTCCTGCGCCGCGCGTTCGCGCGCTTGCTCGGCGGCGGCAATCCGCGGATCGGGCTGTCCTGCGGCCGGGGCGGTGCCAATGGGCGGGATCGGGACATTTTGCCCGCGCTGCTGCGCGGCAACGATTGGGCCGCCGAGATCACCGGGAAGTGCGGGCCCCAACTTGGGCACGTCGCCGTAGTTGGCAGGCGCACCGTTGACCGAGTCCGCGCGGTTGCGGCTGTTCGTGTCGTAGAGATTCTCGGCTGGCGCGTGGTTCTTGGGCTGAAGTGCGTAGATCAGCGCACCGCCAATCCCGACGCTGGCGAGGAGGCCAAGGATTGCCAGTGCCTTGCGCGACAAGCGCATGACGCGCGGCGGTTCCCCGCCAAGGCGAAAACCGTCGGGGTTGGCCGGTGCAACCGGGCGCTCGTCGTCAGGCTCATCGCCTTCGGCTTCGACCACAACGTCAGTTTCAATGTCAGTCTCTACTTCAGCCTCAACAATCCGGTTGGAGACCGGTGGCACGCCATCATCCTGCGGTCGCGTGTTCATGAGCGGCTCCGGCGGCGTGCGCGTTCACGCTCAATGCGAACCTGCTTGGCGCTGCTACCTGCGCCAAGCCGCAATTCCGCACGCTCAAACAGCCGGTCGACAACCATATACCGGCCTTGAACACGGTAGTTCACGAGCTCAGCTGCCTGGTCCGCGCCGATCACGAACAGCGGCGGCATATCGCCGCTCGCAATGTCGACCGGAAACTCGATGAACACCTGCCGGCCATCATCGAACACCCGTACTGGCCGCCATCCGGGGCGATCGCCCGCAATGCGGTAGCGAAAGTTCAGGCTTGAGAAATCGATTCCCGCCGCCACCGGAGCCGTGCGTTCACGCTCGGCCTCGACAGTACGCAGGGCGATCAAGGCGTCCTGCGGATAGGTCCAGGAGACTGCGGCCATATAGGTCGAGTTCGTCGCGCTGAGTTCAAGATGATAGGTGCGGCGATTGGTATTGATGATGAGGTTGGTGCGAATGTCGGCCCGCGTCGGCTTGACGAGGATGTGAACGCGGCGCGATGATCCGCTCCCGCTTACCGTGTCGCCGATGATCCAGCGGACCGTATCGCCCGATGCGACCGGCCCCGGTCCGACGAGTTCCTCGCCTTCCTGTAGTATGATGTCGGTAATCTGCCCCGGTGCGGTGTAAATCTGGAACAGGGCTCCATCGGTATAGGCATATTGCTGGATGGCATTGAAATAGCTGGTACGCTCCGGTTCCACGCGCGCTGCGGCGTTGGCCCTACCAACACGGGTGCGCGGGTCGGCAGGCTCAACGGTCTGCGCCGATGCGGCAGGAATTGCATGCGGCTGACCGCGCTGTTCGTGCGCCATGGCTTGAGCAGGGATACAGAGCAGCGTTACCGCTGAGAGCATAATGGATGTGCGCAGGGCGCGCGTCGGGCGGATCATTGGCTAAGCTCCTTTGACCAGTTGATGGCGTTGATGAACAGGCCGAGCGGATTCTTGCGCAGGGCATCGGGGGTGCGTGGTGGCTGCACGACGGTGGTCAGGATCGCTGACCAGCGCGAAGTCTCGAGAAGGGCGCCATCCTGGTAACGCCGCTCGGTCCAGCCGACGCGGAAGCTGTCATTTGAGGCCCGAACAACGCTCGACACATCGACCGCGACCTGCACCTTGCCGACTTGGGCAAAGGGATCGTTGCCCCGCGCATAGTCATTGAGCGCCTGCGCGCCGCGGTCGGTGGTGAAGTCGTAAGCCCTGAGCCAGTCTTGCCGCAGCACGATCGGATCGGCGGGAATGGCGCGCACCTGTTCGATGAAGCGAGCAAGGTGGAACGCCATCTGCGGGTCGGTCGGGCGATAATCGACATCAGCGGGCGCGATGGCCTGTGCCTGGCCGAGCTTGTCGACCTCGACCACCCAGGGCGTGATCGTGCCGCGCGCCGATTGCCAGACGAGACCGCCTGCCAGCCCTCCCGAAAGCGCAAGGCAGCCGAAGAAGGCGAGCCGCCAGTTTTTCGCCTGCACCCGGGCTGAACCGATGCGGTCGTCCCAGACCTGTGCGGCGCGTTGATAGGGCGTGACGGGCTCGGGACTGGTCCCGTAGCGGATAGAGGGGCGTCGAAACATGTCGGATCCTTTTCGGAAGTTTCAGCTTTTGTCGGAGATGTCAGGGCCAGAGCCGCCGCCGTGGCTGTCACCGCCCTTGAGGGTATGCGAGGCCATGTTGGCGCCCTGCGTCATGGCCTGACGCCGCTTCATCGCGGTGGCCCATGCAGGAGGGCCATCGGCGGCGCCGGTCGCTGCCGCATTGGCAGGCGTCCCGGCCTTGCCAGCGGCATAGTTCGCCTTGAGGCTGTCCGCGGCCCGGCGAAGCGGTGACGCTGCGCTGCTTGCGGCTGATTTTGCGACGTTGGCGAGACCCGAAGCAGCCGCAGCCCGTCCGGTTTTGCCAGCGGCTCCGGCTGCATAGGCACCCGATGCGCCGCCTGCCGCGCGAGCACCGCCCATGGCCGTGCCAGCCATGGCTGAGCCAGCGGCACCTGCGGCGAGCTTGGCACCCGCGATACCGCCCGCAATCGTTGCGCCAGCGGCGATCGCCGTACCTGCTGCCGCGCCTGCGCCAAGCTGCGGTCCGCCCGAGACAATGCCGTTGGCGATGCTGGGACCAAAGATACCGAGGCCGAGCAAGGTCAGGGCCGCGAGCGCAATCGCCATGACTTGCTGGATGTCGGGTTCGACCCCGAGTCCGGCATTGATGAACTGCGTGAAGAGGGTCGTGCCAATGCCGGTGATGACGGCAAGCACGAGCACTTTGATGCCGGAGGAAATGATGTGGCCAAGGACGCGCTCGGCCATGAAGGCGGTGCGCCCGAAAAAGGCGAACGGCAGCAGCACGAAGCCTGCAAGCGTCACCAGCTTGAACTCAATGATGGTGACGAAGACCTGGATCGCCAGCACGAAGAAAGCGATGACGACGATCAGCCACGAAATCAGCAGGATCAGGATCTGCACGAAATTGGTGAACAGACCCACCGGCCCGACAAGATCGGCGGTGGCGTCGAGCAGCGGTTGTCCGGCATCAAGACCGGTTGCGGCCACAACGCCGGGGCGCATGAAATCGCCGATCGCCATGCCGCTGCCACTGGCCTGCAGGCCAAGCCCGGCAAAGCTCTGGAGCATAATGCCAGCGAGATTCGAGAAGTTGCCGATGATGAAGGCGAAAGTGCCGATGTAGAGCGTCTTCTTGATCAGGCGCTGCAGCACATCCTCGTCGGTGCCCCAGGCCCAGAACAAGGCGGCTATGGTCACGTCGATGACGATGAGGGTGGTCGAAAGGAAGCCGACCTCACCGCCGAGCAGGCCGAAGCCGCTGTCGATATATTGGGTGAAGACCGTCAGAAACTGGTCGATGACGCCGGTATCATTCATGGCTGCCGGTCCCTTCCATGGAAAAATCGGCGGCGCTCAGCTTCCCAGACCGCATCGCATCCCGATTCCGGAATGGTGATCGTGCTGCAGCGCTTGAGTTCTGCGGCGTGAGGGTTCGGAGAACCTGTGTCGTCCGCGACATAGGTCGTTGCGTCGTGCCGAGCCGGCGGCCGCGTTGCGGAAACAACCGCGACCGCGATCAGCAAGCCGCCAAAAGCAGCGGCTGCCGCCAGCTTGACCGACCGGCTCATGTCAATTCCGGGTCCGGAAGCGGCGAAAGCGCTCGCGGCCCTCGGCCTCGGTCGCGGCATTGCGCGCGGCCTCGATCGACTGCGCGCGGCCTTGCGCCGCAATGGCGGCGGTCAGATCGGCCAGTTGCTGGGTTTGCAAAGCCAGTAGCTGATTGCCGGCCTGTGCAGCCTGCAATGCCCCGGTCGCTGACTGGCTGGCGCCGACCAGTGTCGTGATCGAGCTGCGGGTCGCACCCAGATTGCCGACGATCCCGGCCTGAACCTTCATGGCGTCTTCGAAGGCGCCGACGCTGTCCTGCCATCGCGCATTGGCGTTAGCGACCATCTGGGCCTGCCCGCCGGTCAGTGCAGCCCCCTTGTAACGGCCGTTGAACACCTGCTGCACGTCGGTCACGTCATAGGCGATGCGCTGAGCCTGATTCAGCAACTGGCGGGTCTGGTCGACCTGTTGCTGAAGCGTCTGGATCGTCGAGACCGGCAGACTGGCAAGATTGCGGGCCTCGTTGATGAGGCTGGTCGCCTGGTTCTGGATCTGCTGGATCTGGTTGTTGATCTGCTGCAGCGTCCGGGCGGCGGTCAGCACGTTCTGCGCGTAGTTGCTGGGGTCATAGACGATCCCGCCAAACTGGGCCTGCGCTGGCGCGGCGATCATGGTGCCTGATACCAACGAAGTGGCGATCGCCGTCGCCATGAGAGCGCGGCGGAGGACGGGTATTTTCATGGGCGGTTTTCCTTGTCCGTTAGTGCGGGCGGCGGGGGAGGAAGCAGCTCGGCCGCCCATGCGAGGCTGCGGTTCTGGAGCCAGGCCGCTGCAAAGCCTTCGCGGCCATGGGCGGCGACAAGCTCGGCGATGCGGATCTGATCGGTTTTGGAAGAGGCGGCGCTGAAGGCGAGTGCGACATCGCCCAGGCCCAGCTCGAATAGCCGGTTGCCGCGCCGCGATTGACAGTAATAATCGCGTTTCGGGGTAGCCCGGCTCAGGATTTCGATTTGGCGATCATTGAGGCCGAACCGCTCATAGACCCGTGCGATCTGCGGTTCGGCCGCGCGCTCGTTCGGCAGAAAGATTCGCGTCGGACAGCTTTCGATGATGGCTGGCGCGATGGCCGACGTCTCGATGTCGGCAAGGCTCTGGGTCGCGAAGATGACGCTCGCATTCTTCTTGCGCAGCGTCTTCAGCCATTCGCGCAGCTGCGCGGCGAAGGCCGGGCTGTCGAGCACGAGCCAGCCTTCATCGATGATGATCATCGTCGGCGAGCCGTCGAGCCGCCCCTCAATCCGGTGGAACAGATAGGCGAGCACAGCTGCGGCCGATGACGCGCCGATCAGACCTTCGGTTTCGAAAGCCTGCACAGACGCCTCACCCAGACGTTCCTGTTCCGCATCGAGCAGCCGTCCCCATGGACCGCCGATGAGATACGGGGCTAGTGCCTGCTTCAATTCCTGGGATTGAAGGAGGACCGCGAGGCCGGTGAGTGTGCGTTCGGCAGGCGGAGCGGACGCAAGCGATGTCAGGGCCGACCAGAGATGCTCTTTGGTTGCAGGGTCAATCACCATGCCTTCACCGGCCAGCATCGCCGCCAGCCATTCGGCGGCCCAGGCGCGTTCGCCGGCGTTGTCGATCCGTGCAAGCGGTTGCAGGGCGACGGCATCGCTGTCGCTTTCCTCGGCATACAGCGCGCCTCCGAGATCCTGCCAGTCGCCGCCCATGCCGAGCGCAGCAGCGCGGATCGATCCACCAAAATCGAAAGCGAAGATCTGGCTGCCTTTGTAGCGCCGGAACTGCAGCGCCATCAGCGCCAGCAGCACGGATTTGCCCGCACCGGTCGGGCCGACGATCAGACTGTGGCCGACATCGCCGACATGAAGGGAAAGGCGGAACGGGGTCGAGCCTTCGGTCTTGCCGTAAAGCAAGGGGGCGTCACCGAAGTGCTCGTCCCGTTCCGCTCCCGCCCATACCGCTGACAGGGGGATCAGGTGGGCGAGATTGAGAGTGGAAATGGGCGGCTGCCGGACATTGGCGTAGACATGGCCGGGCAACGATCCGAGCCATGCCTCGAGCGCATTCATGCCTTCGATCGTGCAGGTGAAGTCGCGGCCCTGGATGACCTTTTCGACCAGCCTCAGCTTCTCCGCCGCCAGCGCCGGGTCGCGGTCCCAGACCGTGACCGTCGCAGTGACATAAGCAATGCCGGCATGATCTGCGCCAAGCTCCTGCAGCGCCATGTCAGCATCGGCCGCCTTGTTCGAGGCGTCCGAATCCATCAGCACCGACTGCTCGTTGGTCATCACCTCCTTGAGGATGGCGGCGACCGATTTGCGCTTGGCGAACCATTGCCGCCGAATTTTCGAGAGCAGCTTGGTGGCGTCGGTCTTGTCGAGCATGATTGCCCGCGTCGACCAGCGGTAAGGGAAGGCTTGCCGGTTGAGCTCATCAAGCAGACCGGGAAAGGTCGCCGTCGGAAAGCCGGTGATGGTGAGCGTGCGCAAATGATGGGCGCCGAGCATGGGTTCGAGACCGCCGGTCAGCGGCTCATCGGCCAGCAGCGCGTCGAGATAGACCGGCGTTTCGGGCACGCGAACGCGCTGCTTCCTGGTTGATACCGTGCTGTGGAGATAGGTCAGCGTGGCGGCGTCATCGAGCCACGCTGCCTCGGGCATAAATCCCTCAACCAGATGCAACACGCGGTCGGTTCGATCGGCGAAGGATTTGACGAGTTCCTTGGGGTCGACCCCGGTCGACGCCTTGCCTTCGTAGAGCCAACCTTCTGCACGGGCGGCTTCCTCGGGCGGGGGCATCCACAGCAGCGTCAGATAATAGCCGCTTTCGAAATGCGCGCCTTCCTCACGAAACTGTTCGCGGCGTTCCCTGTCGACCAGCGCCGATACGGGATCGGGAAAGCGCGATTGCGGATAGGCTTGCGCCGCGGTGCGCTGCGCTTCGACGAAAACCGCCCATCCCGAGCCCAACCGCCGCAGGGCATTGTTGAGCCGGGAGGTGACGGCGACGAGTTCAGCGGGCGTGGCACTGTCGAGATCGGGACCGCGAAAGCGCGCTGTCCGCTGGAACGATCCGTCCTTGTTGAGCACCACGCCCGGCCCCACCAGTGCGACCCAGGGGAGGAAGTCTGCGAGACTGGCGGATTTGGTCCGATATTCCTGAAGCGACATCATGGCCGCACCCAGGTCGGATATTTGAGATGGCGGCGCGCGACATCTACAAACTGCGGATCACGGCGTGCAGCCCAAACCGAAAGCACATGGCCGATTGCCCAGATGGCAAGGCCAGCGAGCCAGAGCCGCAAGCCGAGACCAATTGCGCCCGCCAGCGTGCCATTGACGATAGCGAGTGCGCGCGGCGCACCGCCGAGCAGAATCGGCTCGGCCAGTGCGCGGTGGACCGGGGCATAGAAGCCGGGGATGTCGTCTGCCGACGTCATCAGATCAGCGCCCCGCCGCCGAAGCTGAAGAAGCTCAGGAAGAAGCTCGATGCGGCAAAGGCGATGGAGAGGCCAAACACGATCTGGATCAGGCGGCGAAAGCCGCCCGACGTGTCGCCGAAGGCCAGGCTTAGGCCGGTGACGATGATGATGATCACCGCAACGATCTTGGCGACCGGCCCCTCGATGCTTTCGAGGATCGACTGCAGCGGAGCTTCCCACGGCATCGACGAACCGCCGGCATGCGCCGGGGTGGCAGTGGCCACCATCACGAAAGCAGCGGTAGCAGCGAGCGCAGCGCGATTGGTGCCGCGCCGAAGGGCATGGATCATAGGGAGTCTCCTTGGGTTTGGGTGGCGGGAATCAGGCGATAGTCGCCGGTGACCGGGTCGAGCCCGTCGACGCGGGCCAGTTCGGCGAGACGCCGCCCGGTGCCATCGCGCACCAGCACGGCAATGAGGTTGATGGTCTCGGCGATCAGGGCGCGCGGAACAGTCACGACTGCTTCCTGGATCAACTGTTCCATCCGCCGCAGGGCACCAATCGCGCTTCCGGCGTGGATCGTCCCGATCCCGCCGGGGTGGCCGGTGCCCCAGGCCTTGAGGAGATCAAGCGCCTCGGCACCGCGCACTTCGCCAATCGGAATCCGGTCAGGGCGAAGGCGAAGACTGGAGCGGACCAGATCAGAGAGTGAGGCCACGCCATCCTTGGTCCGCATCGCCACAAGGTTTGGCGCGCGGCATTGGAGCTCGCGGGTGTCTTCGATCAGAACGACCCGGTCGGTGGTCTTGGCGACCTCGGCGAGCAGGGCGTTCGTGAGCGTCGTTTTGCCGGTGCCAGTGCCCCCGGCGACAAGGATGTTCAGCCGCTCTGCAACGCCCGAACGAAGACTGTCGGCTTCAGTTGCGCACATGATTCCTGTGCTGACGTAGTCCTCGAGCAGAAACACCGCGACGGCGGGCTTGCGGATGGCAAAGGTGGGAGCCGCCACCACCGGTGGCAGGAGGCCTTCGAACCGTTCTCCGCTTTCCGGCAGCTCCGCTGACACGCGCGGTGCATCGCCGTGAACTTCGGCACCCACATGATGGGCAACCAATCGGATGATGCGCTCACCATCGGCTGCGGTAAGGCGTTCACCACTATCGGACAGTCCGATGCCCAACCGGTCGACCCACAGGCGTCCATCCGGATTGAGCATGATCTCGATGACCTGCGGGTCGGCCAGCCAGGTCGCGATCGATGCGCCCATCGCCGTGCGCAGCATGCGTGCGCCGCGTGAACGTGCTTCAATTCGGACTGGCTCAGCGCCCATCGGATACCCCGCTTCGGGAGCGGGACAGGATCGTCCGGCTCGACGGGGACGAGTAAGAGACGCAGAAAAGGGGCTAATTCAACAAGGATTTAGCGTCGTAGCAGTGGGGGATAGAAAAACAGGGAGGGGCGTAGTTCGCAGTGCTTTGACGATGGCCTGTGCGCCGCCGACGCACGCCTGAGGGAGTCAATTGCAGCGCGAACGGTGCGCAAAGGCGGAGATAGAGAAATTCTTGAAACTTTCATTATTAGGAAGTATTGAGAATTTTATGTCCAGCCTAGCGCAACAGGTATCCGCAAGCGCGCTGCGCGATCGGGTCTTCAACGAACGCCAGCTCAGCGAACTGCTGGGGGGAGGCGATGCGCGGCGTTATGGCCTCGTCAACCGCGCCCTCAAGGACGGGTCACTCATTCGCCTGAAGCGCGGGGTTTATACGCTTGCCAAGGCGCATCGAAGCGCTCCTGTGCATCCCTTCGCGGTGGCGCAGGCTTTGCTTCCCGGGAGCTATATTTCCTTTGAAAGCGCGCTGGCTTACCATGGCTGGATTCCTGAAGCCGTGCTTGTCACTGCCAGCGTGACGCCGGGGCGTAAAACGCTGGAGATCCCGGCCACCGAATTCGGCTCCTTCAAATATCATCCGCTGGCCATTGCTGATTATTGCTTCCTTGGCGGCGTCGAACGGGTGACCTTCGACAAGCTCACCGCCTTTGTCGCTAGGCCGCTGCGCGCCCTTATGGATCTTGTCGCCCTGCGCAAGGTGGAATGGTCTGGCCTCGATTGGCTGACCAGTGGCATGCGGATCGATGACGAGGCGCTTCTGGCGTTGACGGAAACGGACTTTGCCGCAGTGAAGTCGGTCTACAAGCACAAGGCAGTGAAAGCCTTCCTTTCCGAGCTTGAAGATGTGGTTCTGACGACAAAACGGGCTCAAAGCAGGGGATCGCTGCATGATTGACATCATCAAGGAAAAGCTCGGCCGCTATGGCGCCACCAATGCGCTTGAAGAGGAAAACGCGCTCAAGGAGATCCTCCAGGAGATTGCGCTATACGCGCTGTGGCGCTCCGATTTCTTCGATTGCGCCCTGTTCCAAGGCGGCACCAGCCTGCGCATTTTACACGGCCTGCCACGCTTTTCCGAGGACTTGGACTTTCTCCTGCGCATGCCGAACATGGACTTCGACTGGTCCCCTTACCTCGAGGGGATGACCGAGGTGTTCGGCCAGTTCGGGCTGGCACTGGAAGCGCAGCCAAAGCCGCGTATGGATACGGCCATTCGCCAAGCGCTGCTCAAGGACGATTCCATCGCCAGCCAGCTCGACCTGTCATTCGCAGGCACCGGCCATCGCAAGGCGATCAAGATCAAGCTGGAAATTGATGTGAACCCGCCCGCAGGATCGGGCGAGGCAACTACCTATCTTGATTTTCCAGCCGATTATGAGGTGCGCCACCAGGATCTGGCTTCCAATTTCGCGCTGAAGATTCACGCCCTGCTATGCCGGGGATTCCTCAAAGGTCGCGACTGGTTCGACTTCTCCTGGTATGTTTCGCGTGGGCTCGAACCCAATTTCGTTCTTTTGCAAAACGCGCTTGTTCAGGCAGGACCATGGGCCGGTGACGGGTCGCTCCTCGTCGACATGGCATGGTTGAAGGCTGCGCTTTCTGGCCCAATCACTCGGATCGAGTGGAAGGAAGCAGCAAAGGATGTTGAGCGCTTCCTGCGTCCTGCCGATCTCAAATCGGTTGATCTGTGGAGTGAGCGCTTTTTCCTGGCCAAGGTCGATAAGCTGGTCGCGGCGTCTGACAGCCAAGCTATAGCCTAAAAGCCGACATGGCGGGGTATCCGTGGAGCGTCGCGCTTGGCTGCCTCCGAAGCGGCAGCCAAAGGTGACAACCCTCATTTTGCATTGAGCGTGACCGCTTTTGTTATCAAACTGGCAATGATGTCCGTTTGGGTAACGATGCCTTGCAACTGCATGTTATCGTCCACGATCATGACCTCGTGACCGTGACCATTGGCGAGAGGGGCGAGTGTTCCCCGTCAGCACCAATGGCACAGATTTGAGGTTGTGATTTAAGGAGTGTTGGGGCTTCGTCGTAGTGACGAAGGAACGAAGATGAAGCCCCAACACTCCTTAAAAAAATCGCCGATGAAGGCCCCTGCCGAGCGGGTGGTGAAGGACATCCGGCGGCAGACCCGTCGGCACTTCTCGGCCGAAGACAAGATCAGGATCGTGCTGGATGGCCTGCGCGGCGAGGACAGCATTGCCGAGCTGTGCCGCAAGGAAGGCATCGCCCAAAGCCTGTATTACACCTGGTCGAAGGAGTTCATGGAAGCGGGCAAGCGTCGCCTGGCTGGCGACACTGCCCGTGCCGCAACCACCGGCGAGGTGCAGGACCTGCGCCGCGAAGCCCGTGCCCTGAAGGAATGCGTTGCCGACCTGACGCTCGAAAACCGTCTGCTCAAAAAAAGTATGATCGCGGATGGGGGCGACGACGAATGAGGTATCCAGCATCGGAGAAGCTCGAGATCATCCGGATCGTCGAGCAATCGCACCTACCAGCCAAGCACACGTTGGACGAGCTCGGCATTGCCCGTCGGACCTTCTACCGCTGGTACGACCGGTTCCTCGAAGGCGGCCCGGAGGCGCTGGAGGATCGGCCATCGACACCGAGCCGGGTGTGGAACCGGATCCCGCCTGACATCCATGATCAGATCATCGAGCTGGCGCTGGGGCAGTCCGAGCTAAGCCCCCGGGAACTGGCGGTGCGTTTTACCGATGAGAGGCGCTACTTCGTGTCGGAAGCCACGGTTTACCGTCTGTTGAAGGCCCACGATCTGATCACCAGCCCGGCCTATGTCGTGATCAAGGCCGCCGATCAGTTCCACACCAAGACCACGCGGGTAAACGAGATGTGGCAGACTGATTTTACCTACTGTGCGCCTCGTCCCGGATGGTCCGGGGTGCATATGACTGGAATGCAAAGGAGAAAGGAGGAACTGAACGAATGCCTTGCCCTCTGCTGTGAGGGGGCATGAGCCCAAGCGGCGGTGACCTGCCGTCAACTGGCAGGGTGACGTAGCCCGCAGGTAAAGGGGATTGAGGCGAAGCCGTTACGCCGAGATGGTCCCCGAGGCTGTAGCGCTGGAAGGTTGAGGAACACGAACCGGTTAATCCGCATCCGAGGGCTGAAATGTCGCCTTCGCCTACACGGCTTAACAGGCGGAATGCTGATGATGGCGCCGGAGACGTATGTCGGCGACATCCGAATGTGGCCGGAAATGTAGCCCGTCCGCATGGAGCCATGGAGAGAATGCAGCCAGGCCATGGCATCGGCATCGACTTGCGGGACGCAAGGACAAGGACTGCGACCGGCAGCCTCCCCAGCGCGCGAAAGTCCAGCATATGAACGAGGGAAGGCATGATGGAATGCCAAGGGAGTTGGCCCCGATGTCCACCGTGCTGGCGGAGTCCCCGTAGTAGTCCGCGACAGGGAAAGCCTGTCACATGGCGAAGGGGGACAGTTCAATCAGCTTGAAGTGCAAACTACCTGACCAAACGAGGTGAAGACCTTTGATAATCAGCGAAATGCAGCACAAGCTCGCGACGTGGGCCGAGAGCGACCAGAACCGCAAGTTCGATCGCCTTCTCCGGCTCATTGCCGATCGGGCGTGGCTTGCCGAGGCGGCTCGGATCGTGCTGGCGTCGAGTGGCGCCAATACGCCGGGCATCGACGGAATGGACAAGCGACGGATGCAGGCCGTACTGGCAGAACAGCTGGCCAGTCTGCGAACGGACTTGCTGACGGGGAGTTATCACCCGCAGCCGGTCAGGCGAATCTATATCCCGAAAGCCAATGGCAAGAAACGACCACTTGGTATCCCGACCCTGAAAGACCGCATCGTCCAGCGCGCGATGCTGATGGCCATGGAGCCGATCTGGGAAAGCGACTTCCATCGCCTCTCCTACGGCTTCAGGCCGGAACGCAGCGTGCATCACGCTGTCCGGACCGTGAAGATACAGTTGCAGGATAGTGGTGCCGGAGCGCGGGGCCGCTGGATCATCGAAGGTGATCTGGCGAGCTACTTCGATACGGTCCACCACCGGCTTCTGCTTCGCTGCGTTCGGCGGCGAATCCGGGATGATCGGTTTGTTGATCTGCTCTGGCGATTCCTGAAGGCGGGCCACGTCGACCGTGGCCTGTTCGTCGCCTCAAGCGAAGGTGTACCGCAAGGCGGCGTGCTGTCGCCGCTCCTGTCCAACATCATGCTCCATGAGTTTGATGCGTGGCTGGAGGCGAAATACCTGAGCGACAAGGCGCGAAAGGATCGCTGGGCATGGAACTTCGGCATCCAGCAGGGGCGCCCCATCACGGTTCGCGAGAACCGGCAATGGAAACCTGCTGTCGCCTACTGCCGTTACGCCGATGACTTCGTTGTCATCGTCAAGGGCACCAAGGCACATGCCGAGGCCATCCGCGAGGAATGCCGGGCCTTTCTGGAAGACGACCTGAAGCTGACGTTGAATATGGACAAGAGCCATATCACCCACGTCGACGACGGGTTCGTGTTCCTCGGGCACCGGATTATCCGCAGGCGGGGATCGAGCGGACGCATGTCCGTGGTCTCAACGATACCCAAGGAGAAGGCCAAGACCTTCGCTCGCCGATTGGTCGAGGCTCTCTCCGGCAATCATGAGGTTGCCGCGGTGGACATGATCGACGGTCTGAACCGCCAGCTGGCGGGATGGGCTGCGTTCTACAGGTTCACCGACTTCACGGCGCGCACATTCCGGCGCATCGACACCGTCGTGTTCTGGAAAATGGCGCACTGGTTGGCGCAGAAGTACCGGTCCCGTATCAAGCCTTTGATGCGTAAATGGTACCGCATGCCGGAAACCGGCCAATCGAAGACGTGGCTGGTCTACGGTCGAAGCAATCAGGGCAATGCCGTCGGCAAGGCGCTGCGACGACTGGTCACAAGCCAGAAGATGCAGTTCCGGTGGCGGAATCCGGAGCGAAATCCCTACATCTATCGGGACGAGCTCCGAAACACCGTCACCTCCCGCTATCGTGATGTCGCCATGGCCTTGGACCAAGGTTGAATAGAGAGCCGTATGCGCTGAAAGGTGCACGTACGGTTCGGGGAGGGGAAGCGCTTATGCGCTTCCTACTCCACTCAAGATCATCGGGTGGGGCTGGATGTACCTGTCGACCGTGCTCGACGACTTCTCGCGCTACATTATCGCCTGGAAACTGTGCACCAACATGCGCGCCGAGGATGTGACCGACACGCTCGACCTGGCCCTTGGCGCATCGGGCTGCGACAGCGCCACGGTGCTGCACAAGCCCAGGCTGTTGTCGGATAATGGCCCCAGCTACATCGCCGGCGAATTGGCTGAATACATTGAGGCCCGGAAGATGAGCCACGTGCGCGGTGCCCCGATGCACCCGCAAACCCAGGGCAAGATCGAGCGCTGGCACCAAACCCTGAAAAACCGCATCCTGCTGGAAAACTACTTTTTGCCCGGCGACCTCGAAGCCCAAATCGAGGCCTTCGTCGAGTACTACAACCACCAGCGTTACCACGAGAGCCTGAACAACGTGACGCCCGCCGATGCCTACTTCGGCAGGGCTCCAGCCATCATCAAACAGCGCGAAAGGATCAAGCGACAGACCATCGAACATCGGCGCTTGCAACACCGCAAGCTCGCCGCCTAACATCAACCCCCAGACGAGGTCCGCACTCCGCTAATTTACGCCGCGAGTTGTGCCGAATGTTCTGACGACGGACAGAAAAATCGCACGGGATCGACGGCAAGTTCTTGTGCGAGTCGCTCAATCGTGTCGAGCGTCGGCGAATTGGCTGCGCGTTCGAGAAGGCCGACATAGTTTCGGTTGATTCCGGCACGATGCGCCAATTCCTCCTGCGAAAGCCCACTGGCGTGTCGCAATCGCCTTAAATTCGTCCCAAAAATCTCCCGAAGCCTCATGCTTCGTGGGTCGGCGTAACCCTAATATACTGCCACCCAATATACTAGGGATTCGTCATCGCCCGGTGTGACCCGGGCGATGACTTGGCCGATTCAATGGTCGTTGCGGCGGCTCGGGCGGTTCCAGACCAGATCGTGACTTCCGTCCTCGGCTTCGAAGAGCTGGGCGAAAATGGGCGCCATGAAGCTGGGGTCGTCGAGCTTCACCGAGAGGTACGGCCGGTCGTCCTGGGTGTGCTTTTTCCAGGCTGCGCCGATTTCGACTTCGCCGATGAGGACGCGGTGGGTGGGGGCATTGCCGCTGGTGTTCTCTTCCGCGACGATCCTGACCGATTTGGCCTGAAGGGCGAGAGTAACGATCTGGCCCCGGAGTTCACCCGAAATCATCTTGAAGTTGCCGATCTTTGCCATGGGTATTTCCTTTCCGTTGGACGGGACCGCGCCAGTGCGGCCTCGATGCGCGGATAAGGGTCAGCCAGTGGCAGGCGCCGCAGCGTCAGCCCGCAGCGTTAGCGAAGGACGGTGTGGCCGGGCTTTCTTGTCTCGCGAGGAACGGCGGAACGCCGGGGGAAGAAAGTTCGGCAAGCACCGTTGCGGCAAGCCTGCCAAGCGAAGCGTCTGGCTGACATGGGCGCGGATCGAAAGAGGCCGTACTGGTCGGTTCTGCCGGGAAGGACGCCAGATGCTGATCGGATGCACTGGCTCGGGTGAACGCAGGCCATGAACCTTCGGT
Source organism: Novosphingobium sp. CECT 9465 (assembly GCF_920987055.1). Classification (NCBI taxonomy): domain Bacteria; kingdom Pseudomonadati; phylum Pseudomonadota; class Alphaproteobacteria; order Sphingomonadales; family Sphingomonadaceae; genus Novosphingobium; species Novosphingobium sp. CECT 9465. Next base: position 3,094,408 of record NZ_CAKLBX010000001.1, on the reverse strand, counting down.
GCAAAATCGGCCAAGCAAAGGAAGCGACTGGACCGGCGGCATTGGCCCCTCACGCCATCACTCGGCCGACATGGATTGGCCTGTAGAGGCTTGCCCACCCACGGGACTGGCAAACTTTGAGGTGACGTGCGTATCACGCTCCGACATCGTCACGCTTCGCCATGCCGAGAGGGATGTCGCCATAGCAGCGATGGATCCAAGGATCGCTAGCAGCATGCTGTTGTCCGTTGCCAGTGATCCAAGGGCGTGCGCGGCCTGAAAACCGGCGAAGCCCGCGGGTATGGCAAAGAGGAGCGCGATCCCGGCACGGAGCATGGGGGAGCGGATAAAGGCAATGAGGCCCTGCCCAATCAGAAGCGTGGCAATGCCTGCCGCCAGTCCGCCCAGGATTGCTCCGAGATAGCCAACATCATGGCCGAGCAGTAGGAAAGCACAAGTGAGCCCGGCATAAACAGGCAGCGCGTAGCTGGCGAGGCGGAAGAGTAGCGCGAGTACATACAGGCCAGCAACAGCCCCGAGGATGAGAAAAATGGTCATAAGCGTCCCTTGTCTGGACGCGCTCGCCACCACCACCTCAGCGCAATCTGCGGTGCAAGAATAGCACGGCAGGGTGCAGGCCGAAAAGGCGAAATGTGCCTGAGACTAGCGGCTGAAGGGGTCATATTCGCGAACCACCTGTTCGGGGTCGCCATCAAATTCGTCAGCGGGGATGACGAAGTAGCCTTGATTGGTTTCAATGAGGACGATGACCGTCATCAGCGTCCGGGAGAGGTTCCAGCCAAGCGATTGTGCGGTTGCCAGTGGCATGTTGCGGCTCCTGCCTAGGAGCGGGACCACCCCGCTCGACAGTCGCCCCACAGGCCGGGGGCTGGCCGCAATCACCGCAGCAAAGCTGCGGCCGCACGCGCACGCGTAGCGGACCCTTCACGGGTTGATTGAAGGAGGACAGGCTTCGAGCCCAGGGATCAGCGGCTAATGCGAGCGAGTGGTTCTGCGGCGGTTCGAGTTATGCCAATTGCGCCAGTCAGATTCCGGCGGTGACATATTCTTCAGGTATCCGCCGTTGACGGCCAGTTTCTCAAGATCGGTCAGGCACTACGCGGCCGGCAATATCGATATGTGCGACTTCGGCGATCCGAAAAAGACTTTACCTTGCGCTGTTCTGGCGCAGCACGCTGCCCCTCGGCCAAGGCGCCCGACTGCTAGCAGCGAGATGAGCCGTTTCACACCGAACGCTAGGCGCAAGTTCGGGCGACATCGATCGACAATTTAGGTGCAAAAAGGGGGCTCAAAATTCACGAGCTACGACCGGCTTTCCCCACGACGCCCCAACCTGTACCAAAATTGGAGACAATATGGAGACAATGGGGGTCTCGGCGGGGCGTTGTCTCCAGAATTTCAACGGTCGCCGGTCGGCGAAATCGTTGATTTTCTGGGAGAAAACTGGAGCGGGCGAAGGGATTCGAACCCTCGACCCCAACCTTGGCAAGGTTGTGCTCTACCCCTGAGCTACGCCCGCTCGTGCGTTTCTGGCCGGATGGAGAGGCCCCGTCCGGCTGGGGTGTGGGGGCCTCTAACCGCGACTCAGGATAAGCGCAACAGCTAAAATGCACTGCGCATAAGTCTCTCGTGCAAAAGCCCGTTTGCTCTTGCCGAACGGCGTCTGCATCCCACATGGTGCGGGCAACCTGAACGCAGCAAGATTTGCCGGAGACGTGACTTGGCCAGCATGGGGCTCAACCTTGATGAACAGAAGGCGGTAGACCGCTTCCGCAAGGATGTTGTCGAACCTTCGATGACGCAACTGGTCATCCTCGATTTCTGGGCCGAATGGTGCGGCCCGTGCAAGGCACTGACACCGGTCCTTGAAAAAGTCGCTGCAGAATATGCCGATAGGGGCGTGGTCCTGGCCAAGATCAATGTCGATGAGGAGCAGTTCATCGCCGCGCAATTCCAGGTGCGCTCTATCCCCACGGTCTATGCCATGTTCCAGGGCCAGCCCGTGGCCGACCTTACCCCGGCACGTACCGAATCGCAGCTGAAGCAGACGCTTGACCAGTTGCTCGCCAAGCTGCCGGTTCAGGCGGCTGCGCCTGCGCAGGATATCGCCCCGTTGCTGGCCATGGCTGAGGACGTCCTTGGCGAAGGCGATGGCGATCGCGCCGCGAGCATATTCGCCCAGATCACTGAAATCGCGCCGGACAGCGCCCCGGCCCATGCGGGGCTGGTGCGCGCATTGATCGTTGCCGGGCAGCGCGATGAAGCGCAGTCCGTTCTGGATGCCCTCGATCCGAAGATCGCCGCTGATCCAGCCGTTGCGCAGGCCCGTTCCGCGCTCGCGCTGGCCGACGATGTGCCTGAGGAGGCAGAACTGGCTGCGTTGCGCGCTGCGGCGGCAGAGCGCCCTGCGGACATGGACGCGCAACTGGCTTTCGCCAATGCGCTCTACGCCAGCGGTCAACGCGATGATGCGGCGACAAAGCTGCTGGCGATGATCGCCGCCGATCGCGAATGGAACGATGGTGCAGCCAAGGCCCGGCTTCTCCAGATCTTCGAGGCGGTCGGTCTCGAAGATTCATGGGTTTCAGCCACCCGTCGCAAGCTTTCCACCGTGCTGTTCGGATAAGCCAGATGGGCGCTCCTGCAAACACCACGCGCCTTTCGATCTTCCCGCTGACCGGCGCCGTGCTTTATCCCGGCCTGCAATTGCCGCTGCACTTTTTCGAGCCGCGCTATCGCGCGCTGGTCAGCGATTCGCTCGCGCGCGATCGACGCATTGCGATGATCCAGCCGCAGGCTCCGGTCGAAGGGGCACCGCTGTTCCACATCGGCTGCGTGGGCAAGATCGTCGATGTCGAAGCCCTCGACGATGGCCGTTACAATGTGGTTCTCGAAGGCATTTCGCGCTTCCGCATCATTCGCGAACTGGATGTGACCACGCCTTTCCGGCAGGTCGAGGCGGAATTGCTGGCCGATGACATGGATGAAGCGCTGAGCGCTGTCGAACGCGCCTCTTTCGAACAGGAATCGCGCAAATTTGCTGATGCGCAGGGCTATTCGGTCGATTGGGATTCGGTCGGGCGGCTCGATGACATGTCGTTGATAAATGGCGTATCGCAGATCGCGCCGTTCGATGCCGCCGCCAAGCAGGCGCTGCTCGAAGCCGATACACTGGCCGCGCGCTGCGAATTGCTGGTCCAGCTGATGCAGTTCTTCGGCAAGCGCGACAATGACGATGGCGGGCGGGTGACGCTTCAGTAATGGTGCGGCCCCTGGCATCGGCCAAGGGCTTGGTCGCTATCAGAACTGCGCCTGAATCCCGTCGATCACGAATTGCGCGGCAAGCGCTGCCAGCAATACGCCCAACAGGCGGGTGATTACCGCCTCTACCTGCGATCCCAACGCACGGATGATCGGGCGGGCGCCGACCAGCGCCACGAAGCTCAGGACCATCACCACCGCCAGTGCACCGAGGATCACCGCCGTTTCGGTGGTGCCATTGGCGCGCGCGGTGAGCAGCATGACCGACGCGATCGATCCGGGGCCTGCCAGCATCGGCATGGCCATCGGGAAGACGGAAACGTCCTCCACCTGCGGCTGGGCGGTGCGGACCTTTTCCGCGCGTTCCTCACGCCGTTCGGTGCGCTTTTCGAACACCATGTCGAGCGCGATCAGGAACAGCATGATCCCGCCAGCGATGCGGAAGCTGTCGAGTTCGATATGCAGCGCGCCCAGCAGGTCCTCGCCGAACAGCGCGAAAACCAGCAGGATGCCGGTGGCGATCAGGCAGGCGCGCAGAGCCATGCTGAACGCCTGCTTGGCGGTCGCGTTGGCGGTAAGGCCCGCATAGATCGGGGCGCAGCCCGGCGGATCAATCACCACGAACAGCGTGACGAAGGCGGATAGAAACAGCTGCCACATGGCGATCAGGCTCCTGCGGGCTTGCCAGAGGGCGAAAACGTGCGCGAGACGACTTGCTGCATCGCGCCGTCTTTCCACAGCCATGCGGCAAAGCGGTGGCTGCCATCGGGCATTACGATGGAACGCCATGCCAGTGTGCCATCGCGTGACTGGCCGTCCTTGCTGTCGGAACCGGCTGGCGCTTCGGCTGCCGGTATCGGCCCGGCAAGCGGACGCATCGGCGGCAGCTTGCTGTCTTCCTTGCGTTCACGCTTGCTTCCCGGCTGCGGGGGAATTTCGCCATCTGGACGGCGACGTGCGGCGCAATCGGCAACCTTGCCCTCGGCCCAATCGACTGCGCGCAGCGGTTCGGACAGGTCCTGCCCATCTTCCAGCACCCATTTCCAGTCGATCTTGCCCTTGAACTGGCGCTGCCACACGGTGACATATTCGCCGTTTCCGCCCGAAGGCCCTTGCCAGCCGCCATAGGTCAGCCCCGCGCTGCCATCGCAACTGATCCAGGCGGACTGGGGTGCCCACCGGATCGGCGCAGGCGGGTTCCTGCGGTCCTTGAGTGCAACCTTCGCAAATTGCCGCTGGCCCTCGATTATCTCTGCCGCTTCATCCGCCGTTTCGCGAAATGCGGTCCACTGCCCCTTTTCCCGCGCGAGACGCGCAAAGGCGATGTCGGCGGCAATCAGCGCGCTGGGATTGGCATAGGCCCGCTGCGGACGTTGCCCCGCGCCAGGCGCGGGCTGGGCAAGGGCAGGAGCCGACAGGCAGAACACTGCAAGGAGGATCAGGGCGGGGGGGATCAGGCGCTTCATCGGCCCTGTCTAACCGAGCCGCAGCGCGATGCCCACCCCGGACCCGCCCTGCCGCCACAAGGATGAAATGGGCGGAACCGCGCAGGTCAGATCGCGTCTGCGGCCAGTTCCATCCCGGCGTTGCGATAGGCTGCAACCAGTGCATTGCGCAGCAGCACCGCAATCGTCATCGGACCGACGCCGCCCGGCACCGGGGTTATCGCCGAAGCGACTTGCGCCGCCGAAGCATAGTCCACATCGCCCACCAGTTTCGTCTTGCCCTCCACGGCGCTTGGCACGCGGTTGATGCCCACGTCGATCACCACGGCACCGGGCTTGATCCAGTCGCCCTTGACCATCTCCGGGCGACCCACGGCAGCCACCACGATGTCGGCGCGCTTCACCACTTCGGGAAGGTTCTTCGTGCGGCTGTGCGCCACGGTCACGGTGCAGCTTTCGGCCAGCAGCAATTGTGCCATCGGCTTGCCGACGATGTTCGACCGCCCGATCACCACTGCGTCGAGGCCCGAAAGGTCGCCCAGCCGGTCCTTCAGCAACATCAGGCAGCCCAGCGGGGTGCAGGGCACAAAGCCCGGCTGGCCCACCGCGAGACGACCTGCGTTGATAACGTGGAAGCCGTCCACGTCCTTGTCCGGGGTGATCGTGGCAATCACCTTCTGCTCGTCGATATGTGCGGGCAGGGGCAACTGGACGAGGATGCCGTCCACCGCCGGATCAGCGTTCAGCGCCTCGACCACGGCCAGCAGATCGGCCTCTGACGTATCGACGGGCAACTTGTGCTCGAAGCTGTTCATTCCCGCCTCGACCGTGCTCTTGCCCTTGGACCGGACATAGACCTGGCTTGCCGGGTCTTCCCCCACCAGCACTACGGCCAGCCCCGCCTTGCGCCCGGCCTTGGCTTCGAAGGTGGCGGCAAGATCGCCCACACGCGCCCGCAGGCCCGCGGCAAAGGCCTTTCCGTCGATCACGGCAGCAGTCATCAGTTCATCCCGTCCCGAAGAATTATCTCAAATGCCCGCGCTGGAGGCGGCGATGCCGCTCAACAGGATCATCAGCAGGTTAAGCCCGATGATCAGCACCATCGGCGAAAAATCGATCGCGCCGGTATCGGGCATGATCTTGCGGATGGGGCGCAGCAGCGGTTCGAGGATCGCGTTCAGCGCCTTCCAGATCGCTGCCACGGCATTGTTATGCATGTTCACCACGTTGAACGAGATCAGCAGGCTCAGCACGAACTGCACGATCACCACGATGACGATGATGTTCACAAGGTAATTGATCATCGAAATCAATGTGTAGAGAAACATGGCGCGTCATCCTTAAAGTCGGGAACCTACGCTCCTAGCCGACCCTCTCCCAAGGCCACAAGGGGCCGCGGGGGAATGCGCCATGCGGTTCCGCGCGCTTCGTATGCCTTGCCTCCGATTATGGCAAGCGCAGCGGGTGTTCAGAAGTCGAGCGTCGCGCTCTCGATGTGCCAGCGCAATTGCTCCGGCGATGCGCCGTCCACGTCATTGACCCGGCGGATCGTGATGCCGCCCCGGATGGTCCGGTCACCATCGACGATGGTGACCGGCGCGGTGTAGAACAGCGATCCCGCCGCGCCTTCCTGCACACCTTCGCCAATGGTCACTATCGGCGATGCCAGCACGTCCCACTTTCGGGCAAAGGCCGCTTCATCCAGCCCGCTGCCGGTGCCTTTTTCGCCCCAGTAGGCCCGCACGGCCTTCCAGTCGCGCGCTTCGATGGACGAAGCAAAACCGGCCAGCGCTTCGGCGGGGTCGCGCGAGAACGACGGCAGCCCCGGCCCGGCGATGCGGGGCACGGGCTTTGCCACAGCCACGGTCGTCGGCGCATCGCTGGCGGCCACTTCCGGGGCGGTGGAGGATGGACCCTGCTGGCAGGCGCCCAGGGAAACGAGGCTGGATGCCAGCACAACAACACGGAAACGGATCATGGGCACTGACGATCGCCACGCCCATCGGTTCCTTCGGTTCCCCGAATAGTCAGACCAAAGTCATCAGGCCCGGATCAGCGTTCCCGCGCCCTGCGCCGTGAAGATCTCCAGCAGCATGGCGTGCGGTACGCGGCCATCCAGCACGACCGTCGCCTCGCACCCGGCCTCTACCGCGTGAACGCAGGTTTCCAGCTTGGGGATCATCCCGCCGCTGATCGTGCCGTCCTCGGCCAGCCGCTTGATGTCCGCGGGGCGCAAGTCGGTCAGCAGGTTCTTGTCCTTGTCGAGCACGCCCGGCACGTCGGTCAGCAGGAACATGCGCGCGGCACCCAGTGCAGCGGCGATGGCTCCAGCCATGGTATCGGCGTTGATGTTGTAGGTCTCGCCGTCTTCGCCCACGCCGATCGGGGCGATCACCGGGATCATCCCTGCGTTGACGATGGTGTCGATCACCGTGGTATCGATCCGCGCCGGTTCGCCCACGAAGCCGAGATCGACGACCAGCGCTTCGCCATCGTCGCCTGCAATCGCCTTGGGAGCCTTCTTCGACTGGACCTTGCGGGCAATGACCATGCCGCCGTCCTTGCCCGAAATGCCGATGGCCTTGCCGCCCGCCTTGGCGATCCAGCCGACCAGTTCCTTGTTGATCGCGCCCGCCAGCACCATTTCGGCCACTTCCGCGGTCTGCTTGTCGGTGACGCGAAGCCCATCCACGAACTGCGATTCGATGCCCAGCGCCTTCAGCATCCGCCCGATCTGCGGGCCGCCGCCGTGGACCACCACCGGATTGATGCCCACCGCCTTCAGCAGCACGATGTCTTCGGCAAAGTCCTGCGCGAGTTCGGGATCGCCCATCGCATGGCCACCATACTTCACCACGAAGGTCTTGCCGGCATAGCGCTGGAGATAGGGCAGCGCTTCGGTCAGCGTTTCCGCCTTGGCGAGCATCGCGGGATCGTGGTTCTGAGTCATGGCCGCGCCCTTACGCGCAAAGTGTGCGGAATCCAATATTCGTGGTGCTTCAATGTCAGGCCGGGCGGTCCAGCCATTGGCCCGCTTTCACGAACACCCAGATCAGCGGGGGCACCATGATCGTCGAGAGTACCAGCTTGGAAATGATCTGCCCTTCCATGATCGAAACGATCGGCAGATCCTGTCCGTAGAACGATATGGTGATGAACAGCACCGTATCGACCACTTGCGACAGCATGGAGGCGAGCCATGCCCGCAGCATCAGCAAGCGCCCGCGCCCGCCCGCAATGCGCGAAAACAGGAAGACGTTAAGCGTCTGCGAAGTGCCATAGGAAATCAGCCCGGCGAACTGCATCCGCGCGCCCTGGCCAAGCAGGCGCGCAAAAGCGTCCTGATCGCTCCAGAACGGGGCGGGGGGCACCACGCGGATCACCAGCGTCAGCAGGATCATCGAAACGATCAGCGGCACGAAGCCGAAACGCACCAGCCTGTTCGCCACATCCTGGCCGAACAGTTCGGCGGTCGCGCTTGCCATCACCACCAGCAGCAGGAACGCGAAAATCCCCGATTCCACCGCAAGATCGCCCAGCAGTGGCCAGGTGCCAAGCGCGGCGAGTTTCACCCCCAGCACACCTGCCAACACGCACATTCCGCCATAAAGCAGCGATACGGCAAACAGGGAACGGGGGATTGCGGGCGCTGAAGCGGCGTTATCGTGCATCAAGGGCCGATAGCGCGCTTTTAACCCCGCGCCAATTCGCTATTAGATTCGGCTGAAACCATTTCACTTGCGGAGCCGTCCCACCCGATGCGTGTCGTTTTCAGCCTTCTGGGCATGCTCCTCATTCTTGCAATCGCTTTTGCCCTGTCCTCCAATCGCGGCGCGATCCGGCTGCGCGTGGTGGCTGCCGCCTTTGCGCTTCAGGCAGGCTTTGCCGCGCTCGTGCTTTATGTGCCGTTCGGCAACCGCATGCTGCAAGGCGCGGCCAGCGGCGTCGAAGGCCTGCTCGGCTTTGCCCGTGCGGGGGTATCGTTCCTGTTCGGTCCATTGGCGGACCCTGCCATCGGCGGCACCAGCTTTGCCATATCGGCGCTGCCGGTGATCGTGTTCTTCGCCGCGCTCATCTCGATCCTCTATTACCTCGGCGTGATGCAGCTGGTGATCCGCTGGATCGGCGGCGCGCTGGAAAAAGTCACCGGCATCAGCAAGGTGGAATCGCTGTGCGCGGCCAGCAATATCTTTGTGGGGCAAAGCGAATCCCCGCTGGTGATCCGGCCCTATCTGGCCGCGCTCAATCCCTCGCAACTGTTCTGCGTGATGACCGTGGGCATGGCAGGCGTGGCGGGAACGATCCTAGCGGCCTATGCCAGCATGGGCATCCGCATCGATTATCTGGTCGCCGCCGCGTTCATGTCGGCCCCCGGCGGCATCCTCATGGCCAAGCTGATCATGCCCGATGAACCGCCCGTGCCAACGGAAGTGGCCGACGAAGCCTTGCCCAACCCGCATGTCGCGCCGCGGCTTGCCTCCGATGACGAAGAACGCCCCGCCAACATCATCATGGCGGCGAGCCAGGGCGCGCAGACCGGCGTCAAACTTGCCGTCGCGGTCGGTGCGATGGTGCTCGCTTTCGTCGCGCTGGTGGCATTGGCCAACGGCATTCTCGGCTGGCTCGGCGGCTGGTTCGGTGCGCCGGACCTCTCATTCCAGATGATCCTGGGTTATGTCTTCGCCCCGGTGTTCTATCTGCTTGGCGCGGATGGCTGGGCCGAAGCGATGCAGGCGGGCGGATTGTTCGGCTCCAAGATCGTGCTCAACGAATTCGTCGCTTTCATCGAACTGGGCAAGGACACCGGGCTTTCACCCCACACCGTCGCCATCGTCACTTTCGCGCTCTGCGGCTTCGCCAATTTCAGCTCGATCGCGATCCAGATGGCGGTCACCGGCGGACTTGCCCCCAACCAGCGCCCGATCATCGCCAAGTTGGGCCTTCGCGCTCTGACCGCAGGCGCGCTCAGCAATCTGATGAGCGCCGCCTTGGCGGGGATGTTCCTGAGTCTCTAGGCTTGGCGCTTGCTTCTGTTCACAAAAGCGGCCGGAGCACGCCCACCCCGCTGCGACTAAGGCCACTTCGTGACCCAAGTCTCGCTCCCCTCCCGCAAGCGGTAGGAGGTGGGGGTGAGCTTGCAACGTCGAATTGCCAAAGCGCTACCCGTTCGCCTGCGCCTTCAACTGATAGAGCAAATCCAAAGCCTCGCGCGGCGAAAGCGCGTCGATATCCAGCCCGTTCAGCCGTTCGCGCAAGGCATCGACCTTCTCCTCGGCAGCCTCGATGGCGGCGGCGAACAGGGGCAGGTCGTCCAGCCCGGCGGCGAGGCCTCCGGTCGCCGCGCGGCCCTTTTCCAGCTTATCCAGCACAGACTTGGCGCGCTTCACCACGGGTGCGGGCACACCCGCCAGCCGCGCTACGGCAAGGCCATAGGACTTGTCTGCCGGACCTTCCGCCAGTTCGTGCAGCAGCACCAGATCGCCTTTCCACTCACGCGCGCGAACATGGTGCAAAGACAGCGAATCACAGCTTTCCGCCAGCCGCGCGAGTTCGTGATAGTGCGTGGCAAACAGGCACCGGCTGCGGTTGATCGAATGCACTGCTTCGGCCACCGCCCAAGCCAGCGCCAGACCATCATAAGTCGAAGTTCCGCGCCCCACCTCGTCAAGAATCACGAAGCTGCGTTCGGTCGCTTGCGCAAGGATCGCGGCAGTCTCGACCATCTCGACCATGAAGGTCGAACGCCCGCGCGCCAGATTGTCCGAAGCGCCCACGCGGCTGAACAGGCGGTCCACCATGCCGATCGTCGCGGTCTGGGCAGGCACGAACCCGCCTGCCTGCGCCAGCAGCACGATCAGCGCGTTCTGGCGCAGGAAGGTCGATTTACCGCCCATGTTCGGCCCGCCGATCAGCCAGAGTCGGTCTTGTGGCGCGAGTCGGCAGTCATTGGCCACAAACCGTTCGCCCCGGCTGGCCAGCGCGGCTTCCACCACCGGATGCCGCCCGCCCGTAATCTCAAGGCACGGCTCATCCACTACGCGCGGCAGTGCCCAGCCGCCCTCGGCGGCGCGCTCGGCCTGTCCCGCTGCCACGTCGATCCGCGCCAGCGCCGCAGCGGTCGTCGCAATCGCTTCCTTCGCGCGCACCGCGTGGCCGACAAGGTCTTCGAAATGCGCCTCTTCCGCCGCCAGCGAATGCCCGCCGCTCTCGGCGATGCGGCTGGCCTCCTCATGCAGCGCCAGCGCATTGAACCGCACCGCGCCCGCCATCGTCTGGCGGTGAGTAAAGCCCGAATCGGGCGCCATCAGCCGGTCGGCATGTTTTGCCGGCACCTCGATGAAGTATCCCAGCACACCGTTGTGCCGGATCTTCAGCGCGGCCACCCCGGTCTCGTCGCGGTATTTCGCCTCCAGCGCCGCAATGGCCCGGCGCGAATTGCCTGAAACGCGGCGCAATTCGTCCAGCCCCGCGTCATAGCCCTCGGCAATAAAGCCACCCTGCGATCGTTCGGTGGGCGGCGCAGGCACCAGCGCGCGGGCATAAAGATCGACCAGCGCCCCATGGCCCGAAAGCGCAGGCAGCAATTCATCGAGCGGGGCAGGGCGGTCTGCCCGCGCCCGCAGCATGTCATGCAGCCGCCGTGCTTCGGCCAGCCCGTCGCGCAATTGCCCCAGATCGCGCGGGCTTCCCCGCCCTGCCACAACCCGCCCAAGCGCGCGGCCCACATCGGGCAGGGATCGCAACACGGCGCGAATATCGCCGCGCAGCAGCGGATCGTCATGCAGCCAGCTGACCAGTTCCAGCCGCCGGTAGATGCTGCGGGAATCGGTCAATGGCGCGGACAAGTCTTCGGCCAGCAGCCGTGCGCCCGCGCCGGTAACGCAGCGATCGATCGCCTCCACCAGACTGCCGCGCCGTGTGCCGCCAGTGCTGGTCAGGATTTCAAGGCTCGCCCGCGTGGCCTCGTCCATGGCCATGTGCGTGCCCGTCTCACGGGCCACCGGCGGCAGCAGCAGCGGCAAAGTGCCCCTGCCCACATGATCGAGATAGCCGATCAGCCCGCCCGCCGCTGCCAGCATCGCGCGGCTGAACTGGCCGAAACCATCCAGCGTGGTCACGCCGTGTACCGCTTTCAGCCGCGCCTCGCCCTCATCGCTGCCGAAAGACCGATTCGGCCTGTAAACACAACCCGCAGGGGCCTGGTCCCAGTTTTCGGGCGCGACAATCTCTGTAGCCCCCAATCGTGCCAGCGCCGCACCCATCTGGTCGGGGGCACATTCCTCCAGTTCCATCCGTCCGGTCGAAATATCGCAAGCCGCCACCCCGATGGCACCGCGCACCTCGCAGACCGCCGCCAGCACGTTGGCCCGGCGCGGCTCCAGCAGCGCTTCCTCGGTCAGGGTTCCCGCTGTCACGAAGCGCACGATATCGCGCGCTACCAGCGTCTTGGAACCGCCGCGTTTCTTCGCTTCTTCGGGCGTTTCCACCTGTTCGGCAATGGCCACGCGGCAGCCTGCGCGGATCAGCCGGGCAAGATAGCCCTCGGCCGAATGGACTGGCACCCCGCACATCGGAATCGGCACACCGCCATGTTCGCCCCGGCTGGTCAGCGCGATGTCGAGCACTTGCGCCGCCACTTTTGCATCGTCGAAGAACAGTTCGAAGAAATCGCCCATGCGATAGAACAGCAGACAGTCGCTGGCCTGCTGTTTCAGCGCAAGATATTGCGCCATCATCGGAGTTGGGGCATTAAGGGTCACGAAGCTGTGGCTAGACCAGCCTCGCGTGTTTCTCAAACCATCAACACCGGATATCCGCAACTCCGCGCTACAGGGCTGGAGACGGGTCCGGTCTTGTGGGGGGTATAGTCGGTTTGACGCAAGTCCGCGAAAAGGATTGGGTGCAGGGTATCAAGGCCCTGTGGGCGCGCGCCGGGGCGCTGCCGTGGCTGTCCGGCCCCGGCATCATCATTGGCGTGTTGCTGGTTTGCCTGCCCTTTGCGCTGGTCGATGTCCCGCCCTTGATCGACATTCCCGGCCACATGGGCGCCGCCGCCATCGAAGCGGCCGGCCCCGGCAACCCGCTCGAAAAGTATTTCACCTGGAAATGGGTGTTCACGCTGAACATCGGCGGTGGTGTGCTGATGAAGGTGCTGGGCGCGCAGTTCGGCATCCTTGCTGCCGGGTGGTGGAGCACGGTGCTGGCCACCGGGCTGTTCGCGGGCGGTTGCCTGTGGACCATCCGCATGCTGAATCCCAGGGGCGGACACGCGGCGGCATGGTCGCTGATGTTCGTGTTCAGTTTCCCGTTGCTGACCGGCTTCCTCAACTACATTCTCGCCACCGGCCTGGCGCTGACCGCGTTCGGGGCCTCGCTCTGGCTGGAAAAGCGCAACCCGCGCGCTCGCGCCGCGATGCTGATCGTGGCGCAGCCGGTCGCGATGCTGTGCCACGCCATCGGCGGGCTGTTGCTGGCGCTGCTGGTCGGCGCTTACGCATTTGGCCGCGCGATGGACGAACTGCCCGAAGGCTGGCGCTGGCGCGATCTCACCAATCGTGAATGGCTGAAAACGCTCGATTGGAAAGCCATCGGCTTGCGCCTGTGGCAGGCCTGCTGGCCGTTGCTTGCCACGGTCGTTACCATCGTATTGTGGAAGGCATTCTCGCCCGAAACCAAATCGATCAACATCTGGCGCTGGGATCAGAAGGCATGGTCGTTCGTGCTGACCCTGCGCGATCAGTCCAAACTGCTCGATTTCGGCACATCGATCATCGCCGGTCTGCTGGTCCTTGTCGGCCCGCTGCTTGGTGCGCGCTGGCGCTGGCGGCAGGGTCTGCCTGCGCTGGCGGTTTTCGTGCTGTTCCTTGCCATTCCCAGCGATATCAACGGATCGTCCTTCGTCGACATTCGCCTGCTTCCGGTCGCCGCCATGCTCGGCCTCGGCCTTCAGGACTGGAGCCGCGCGCGCAAGCCCGAATGGGCCAGGTGGGTGGCCTATAGCGGCATGGGCCTGCTCGCGGTGCGCCTGTCGGTTACGGCGTGGAGTTTTGCCGGCTACGCCGATGACTACAAAAAGCAGCTTTCCGCGCTGACTCACGTCGAACCCGGCAGCCGTGTGCTCGCCTTCGTCGAACATACCTGTCTTGATGAATCGTGGCGCAATACCCGCCGCGATCACCTTGCCAGCCTTGCCAGCCTGTACCGCCAGGCCTGGGTCAACGACAACTGGGCCGTCCCCGGCCTGCACATGGTCGTGCCGCGCTTCCGTCCGGGCCGCAATTTCACGGCCGACCCTTCGGAATTCGTATGGTCCGCCCGTTGCTCCGGTGGCTGGCGGCGCACGGTCGACAATGCTTTGAAGTTCGCGCCGATCGAACGCGTCGATTACGTCTGGCTGATCGATACGGGTCTGCCGCGCCGGGCAGATCCACGCCTGCAACTCGTCTGGCAGGAGGACCGCAGCCTGCTGTTCAAGGTGCGACGCCTCGGCATTCCCACGTGGAAGCCCCGCGATTTCTGAGAAGCTGATGGGACCCTATCGTCAACCAGGCCCTTACCTGCCTTGACGTAGCGGCCAAGGTCGGACACTGCCGAACGCAGATTGCGCAAGATTGACGGGGGATACCATGTCTGAGGAAAGCAACGTCCGCTTCACCGAGCGCGAGGCGCTGTTCTACCACAACACGATCCGCCCCGGTAAGATCGAGATCATCGCATCGAAGCCGATGGCAACACAGCGCGATCTGTCGCTGGCCTATTCGCCCGGCGTTGCCGTGCCGGTTCGCGCCATCGCCGATAATCCGTCGGATGCCTATGAATATACCGCCAAGGGCAACCTTGTTGCGGTCATCTCCAATGGCACGGCCATCCTGGGTCTGGGCAATCTTGGCGCGCTGGCCTCCAAGCCGGTGATGGAAGGCAAGGCGGTGCTGTTCAAGCGCTTTGCCGATGTCGATTCGATCGATATCGAACTCGATACCGAAGATGCCGACAAGTTCATCGAAGCCGTGGCCCTGATGGAACCCAGCTTCGGCGGCATCAACCTTGAAGATATCAAGGCCCCCGAATGCTTCATCATCGAGCAGGCGCTGAAGGAACGCCTCAAGATTCCGATCATGCACGATGACCAGCACGGCACCGCGATCATTTCCGCCGCCGGCCTGCTCAATGCCTGCTATCTGACCGGGCGCGAACTGAAAGACGTGAAGGTCGTGGTCAATGGCGCGGGCGCCGCTGCCATCGCCTGCACCGCGCTGATCAAGGCGATGGGCGTCCGCCATGACAATGTGATCATGTGCGATCGTTCGGGCGTGATCTATCGCGGTCGCGAAGGTGGCCTAGATCAATGGAAGAGCGCGCATGCGGTGGATACCGAAGCGCGCAGCCTTGAAGATGCGCTCAATGGTGCAGACATCTTCCTCGGCCTGTCCGCCGCTGGTGCGCTGAAGCCCGAATGGGTCACGAAGATGGCTCCCCAGCCGATCATTTTTGCCATGGCCAACCCGGACCCGGAAATCACGCCGCCGGATGCCAAGGCCATTCGTCCCGATTGCGTCGTCGCCACGGGCCGGTCGGATTATCCCAACCAGGTCAACAATGTCCTTGGTTTCCCGTTCATCTTCCGCGGCGCGCTCGACGTGCGCGCCACCGCGATCAACGAGGAAATGAAGATTGCCGCCGCGCAGGCGATCGCCCAGTTGGCGCGCGAACCCGTGCCAGAGGAAGTGGCCGCCGCCTATGGCATGAACCACACCTTCGGTCTCGATTACATCATCCCCGCGCCGTTCGATCCGCGCCTGATGGAAGTCGTCTCCTCCGCCGTTGCCAAGGCCGCGATGGATTCAGGCGTCGCGCAGAAGCCGATCGAGGATTTCGACGCCTATCGCAACAGCCTCAAGGCCCGGCTCAACCCGACCACCTCGGTGCTGACCAATGTCTTCGCCACGGCCAAGGACAATCCCAAGCGCGTCGTCTTTGCCGAGGCTGAGAACGAAGTGGTGCTGCGCGCCGCAATCCAGTTCAAGGATTTCGGCTATGGTACACCCGTGCTTGTCGGCCGTACCCAGGGCGTTCTCGATCTGCTCACCGAATTGGGCGTTAGCAAGCCTGAATCCTACGAGATTCACAATTCGGCGGTGTCGCCGCTGGTGCCCGAAATGGTTTCCTACCTTTACGAAAAGCTCAAGCGTCGCGGGTATATGGAGCGTGACGTCAAGCGCATGGTCAATCAGGACCGCAATGTCTTCGCGTCGCTGCTGGTGGCGCTGGGCCACGGCGATGCCTTGATCACCGGGATGACGCGCACGTTTGCGCAGTCGATGAAGGAAGTGCGCCGGGTGCTTGAACCCAAGCCCGGCCATCTGCCGTTCGGCATTCACCTGATGGTCGCCAAGAACTATACCGTGTTCCTGGCCGATACGACCGTGAACGAACGTCCTTCTGCGGAAGATCTTGCGCACATCGCCAGGGAAACCGCTGCCGTGGCCCGCCGCATGGGCCACGAACCACGCGTTGCGTTCCTGTCGTACTCGACCTTCGGCAACCCTTACGGTCGCTGGCTCGATACCATTCGCGGTGCCGTCGCCATCCTCGATGCCGAAGATCCCGGCTTCGAATACGAAGGCGAAATGGCCCCCGACGCGGCGCTGAATCCAAAGGTCATGGCCAACTATCCGTTCAGCCGTCTGTCCGGGCCTGCCAACGTGCTGATCATGCCCGGCCTGCAATCAGCCAACATCTCGGCCAAACTGCTGCGCGAACTGGCGGGCAATGCCGTGATCGGCCCGATGCTGATCGGGATGGAAAAGCCCGTCCAGATCGCCGCGATGACCTCGATCGCGCCGGACATCCTGACGCTGGCAGTGCTGGCGGCTGCAGGGATCGTGGGCTGAGTTAAGGCCCCGAAGGCCCACCCCCAACCCCTCCCGCAAGCGGGAGGGGAGTGACATCGCCCCTTTTCTTCCCCCCTCCCGCTTGCGGGAGGGGCTAGGGGCGGGCACTTCTATCCCTAAATTAAATCAACCCCGCCAGCGGACTGCTCGGATCGGCATATTTGCGCGTGCCCATCCGGCCCGAAAGATAGGCGTGGCGCCCCGCTTCCACAGCCAGTTTCATCGCGCGGGCCATGCGGATCGGGTCCTTGGCTTCGGCAATCGCGGTGTTCATCAGCACCCCGTCGCAGCCCAGTTCCATCGCCACGGCGGCATCGGACGCGGTGCCCACGCCCGCATCGACCAGCACCGGCACTTTGGCCCCTTCCACGATCAGGCGAATGGTCACGCGGTTCTGGATGCCAAGGCCCGACCCGATTGGCGCGCCCAGCGGCATCACCGCCACGGCGCCGGCATCTTCCAGTTGCCTGGCCGCAATCGGATCGTCGGTGCAATAGACCATCGGCGCGAAGCCTTCCTTCGCCAGAACTTCGGTCGCGCGGATCGTCTCGATCATGTTGGGGTACAGTGTGCGCGCCTCGCCCAGCACTTCCAGTTTCACCAGATCCCAGCCGCCCGCCTCACGCGCTAGCCGCAAAGTGCGGATCGCGTCTTCGGCGGTAAAGCACCCGGCGGTGTTGGGCAGGTAGGTGATCTTTTTGGGATCGATGAAATCGGTCAGCATCGGCGCTTTGGGATCGGACACGTTCACCCGGCGCACCGCCACGGTCACGATTTCCGCGCCCGAAGCCGCCACAGCCGCCGCATTCTGCTCGAAGTCCTTGTACTTGCCGGTGCCCACGATCAGCCGCGAAGTGAAAGTCCGGCCCGCAACCGTCCAAGTGTCATTAGTCGTCACGTCGGTTTGTCCTCCACCCACGAAATGCACGATTTCCAGAACGTCGCCCTCCGCAATCTGGACGTTTGCCAGCGTGGAACGCGGCACGATCTCGCCGTTGCGTTCCACTGCCACTTTGGTCGGGTCCAGTTCAAGGCTGCGCACCAGATCGGCAATCGATCCGGGCGCAGCGCGGCGGGGTTCGCCATTGACGGTCAGAGAAAGTGTCATGGTCATGCCGCCCGCTTTAACGAGGGCAGGGCAGGGTGCAAGCCAACTAGTGCGCGCGCCGCATGTTGAGGATATGTGCCCCCGCCACCAGCACCACGCCGATAACGGTCAGCACGACTTCGGCATTGCCATGGCCCACCGCCACCGCGCCCGCCATCAGGCACAGCCCGGTGCTGCCGATCGTCAGCGGCAGGAACCGCCCGTGGCGCACCGCGCCGATGCCGATGGTCGCCGCGCCGATCACCAGCGCGAACATCAGGCCCCAACGGTGAATGTCCGGGTTCAGCAGTACGCCGCCGCCCACACCCAGCAGGCCCACAAGGAACAGCCCGGCCACGCAATGAATCAGGCACAGCCCCGAAAGGAGCACCCCGATCCGGTCCAGCCGGGCGCGCAAGGCAAGCATGGCGTCACTCATCGCGCACTCATGTATGTTATACTGTATCATTGCGCAAGGGTGCCTATGCTGAAATTCGCGCACCCTGCCCAAAGAGCCATGCAGCCCCGGCAAACAATGCCTCTTGCGCTTTTATGGGCGCAGGAGCAGTGCCGCCGGCATGTCAGATGCCCCTTCGCAGCCCCTGAAAACCAATGCCAAAGCCCTTGCGCGCTGGCTGTTTATCGTCGCCCTGATGGTCCTGGCCATCGTCGCGGTCGGCGGCATTACGCGGCTGACCGAATCAGGGGTTTCGATCACCGAATGGAAGCCGGTGACAGGCACGATCCCGCCGATCACCGCTGCGCAGTGGCAGGCTGAATTCGACGCCTATCGCGCCACGCCGCAATACCAGTTGATCAACGGTCCGGCGGGCATGACGCTGGAAACGTACAAGTTCATCTTCTTCTGGGAATGGGTCCACCGCCTGCTCGCCCGCACGGTCGGCCTCGTGTTCGCCGCCCCGCTGGCATGGTTCTGGATCAAGGGCCGCATCCCGCAAGGCTACAAGCCGCGCCTCCTCGCGCTGCTGGCACTGGGCGCGGCGCAAGGCGCGGTCGGCTGGTGGATGGTCAAATCGGGCATCGTCAACGATGTGAAAGTCAGCCACTTCCGCCTCGCCGCGCACTTGCTCGTCGCGCTGTTCACGCTGGGCGGGTTGGTGTGGACCGCGCTCGATCTGCTCGCGCTGGCCAAGGGAGAGCGCCGCGCGAGGCTCACCAGCCTCGGCGCCTTCGCCATCGCTGCGCTCATCCTGCAACTGTTCTACGGCGCGCTCGTCGCGGGCATGCGCGCGGGCACATCGGCGGGCGCCGGCTGGTTCAGCATGGACGCTTGGCCGCTGATGCAAGGCAGTTTCTACCCCGCAGGCGTCGATTGGACACAGGGAGCGGCCCACGCCCTGCTATCAGACCCGTTCCTCGTCCACTTCATCCACCGCTGGTGGGCATGGGTGGTCGTCGCCGTGCTGGTCGTCCTCGCCAGAGCCGTGCGTCCGATAAACCGCAAAGCCTCCGTGGTCCTCCACTCCGTCTTCGGCACCCAGGTCCTCCTCGGCATCCTCACCGTATGGAGTGGCGTCACCCTATGGATTGCCGTGCTGCATCAGTTGGTCGGCGCACTGCTGGTGATGGCAACGGTATGGAGCGCGCATGTGGTGGGTGGCCGGGAGCGCGCTGGACTGTGAGTGCTGACACCGATCATGCTGAATTTTTTCGGCTAATTTCTAGATCGGCATCGAAAACTACAAACCCGTCATCCTGAACTTGTTTCAGGATCCATTTCTCTCCACGAATTGCAGTGAGCGTTGATAGATGGATCCTGAAACAAGTTCAGGATGACGAAGGCTGTGGTGATGGGGTATTGCAAGCCACTGCGTCATTGATGGCGAAAGCGCGCTTGCTGGAGGATTGTCATGGCCCTTACCCGCCGCTGGACGTAGCTGTTCCAAGACGCTCCCATTCTGGTTTTTCCAGATATACTATAGCGGCCGAAAATCGGATTTTGGCGCCGCTCAACCACACCGTAAAACACGACGGTATTATTTTACCTCCATCAAAACGCCCCGATTTACTTGACTCTGGCGGGCATATGCAACAGAGGCGCGCTTCCTCGCCGTGATGCACAGGTCTCCGCCTGCCGCGTCCGGTGTACTGAAATCCAGGGAACCGAAGCGCCATGAAGGCACTAAGCAAGGTCACCCGGTCGATCAAACCGGCCGAGGTGGAGAAGAAGTGGCATCTTATCGATGCCGAAGGTCTGGTGGTTGGCCGTCTGGCCGTCGTCATCGCCAATCGTCTGCGCGGCAAGCACAAGCCAAGCTTCACGCCTCACGTCGATTGCGGCGATCACGTTGTGGTGATCAATGCCGACAAGGTGCGCCTGACCGGCAACAAGTTGAAGAACAAGATCTACTACAAGCACACCGGTTATGCCGGCGGCATCAAGGAAGTGACTGCGGACAAGGTCCTCAGCGGTCGTTTCCCTGAGCGTGTGATTGAAAAGGCGGTCGAACGCATGATCCCGCGTGGTCCCTTGGGCCGTGCGCAGATGCGCGCTCTTCACCTCTATGCCGGCGCTGAACACCCGCATGCAGGCACTCAGCCAGTGGCGCTCGACGTCGCTTCGATGAACCGCAAGAACAAGGTGGGTGCATAATCATGGCCGACACCGAAAACACCGTCTCTAGCCTGGCTGATCTCAAGGATCTGACCGCTGCTGCTCCAGCTGTCACTTCGGCTCCTGCCGAAGACGGCGAAGTTGCCGCTCCGGTCATCCGCACCGGTCCAGCCGCACCGATCCGCGATCGCGAAGTCGATGCGCAGGGCCGTTCCTATGCAACCGGTCGCCGCAAGGACGCCGTTGCCCGTGTGTGGCTGAAGCCCGGTTCGGGCAAGGTCACCGTCAATGGCCGTGACCAGGCCGTATACTTCGCCCGCCCAACCCTGCGTCTGGTGATCAACCAGCCGTTTCAGGTTGCCGGTCGCGAAGAGCAGTACGACATCGTCTGCACCGTCAAGGGCGGTGGCCTTTCGGGCCAGGCCGGCGCGGTAAAGCACGGCATCGCCCAGGCCCTGTCGAAGTTCGAACCCGAACTGCGCAGCGCCGTGAAGGCTGCCGGTTTCCTGACCCGCGATCCGCGCGTCGTGGAACGCAAGAAGTACGGCAAGGCCAAGGCGCGCAAGAGCTTCCAGTTCTCGAAGCGCTAATCGCACTTCGGCCAGCGGCGTGTCGAAACCCGCAAGGTCGAACGAAATCAAGGGGCTGGCCTTCGGGCTGGCCCCTTTTTCCTTGCCCGCAAAGCAACCGCGCCTGAAAGAGCGCGCAAACTTTGAGGATGCCGTCCGATGTTCAAGTTTCCACGACCGACTGCGCTGGGCCAGCTCCGGTTCGGGGGACGGCTGGGCTGGGCGCGCGGTGCGGCAGGGGCGCTTGTCGGCATCGCACTGGCCGCAACGCTGGGGCTTTCGTTGCCCCACGCGTGGCACTGGCCGTGGATCGTCGCCCCGGTCGGCGCGTCCGCCGTGCTGGTGTTCGCCGTGCCTGCCAGCCCGCTGGCCCAGCCGTGGTCAGTGCTCGGCGGCAACATGCTTTCTGCGCTGACCGGCCTTGCGGTCGGTCAGCTGGTCACAACACCGATGCTGGCGGCGGGGCTGGCCGTGGCATTGGCCATTGCCGTGATGACCTCTGCCCGTTGCCTTCATCCCCCCGGCGGTGCCTGCGCGGTGGTGGGTGTCCTTGCCGCGACGGCGCCGGATGGCGGCTGGCTGGCGCTGCTGCTTCCGCTCCTGCTCAATGTGATCGCGCTGATCGCAGCGGGCTGGCTTTACAACAACCTCACCGGCCACGCATGGCCACACGTTCCCGCGCAGGCCCCGCCGATGCCCCCCGGTACCTGGGCAGGCATGTATGAAACGGCCGATCTCGACGCTGTGCTGGAGGAATGGGATGAAGTCCTCGACGTCAATCGCCAGGACCTCGATTCGCTGTTTCGGGCCGTGGAGCGCCGGGTGCTGCGCCGCTGGGCCGATGACCGGAAATAGCCCGTGCGGGTTCTGGCGCTGCGATCAGGATGGTCCTGACCATTTGCCGGGATTGATTGCGCGCTGCGATGGGCTAGAGCCAGGCGATGGCCCGCCTCACCGTAAACAACCAGCCTGTCCAGTATCGCCTTGAAGACGATACGCCGCTGCTGTGGGCGCTGCGCGATGCGGCAAACCTGACCGGCACCAAATATGGCTGCGGCACGGGTGAATGTGGCGCCTGCACGGTCATCGTCGATGGTCAGGCGATGCCAAGCTGCACACTTCTGCTGGGCGAGGCCGAGGGGCGCAATGTCACCACCATCGAAGGCCTGTCCGCCGATCGATCTCATCCGGTGCAGCAGGCGCTGGTTGCCGAACAGGCAGTCCAATGCGGGTTCTGCACCCCCGGCATCGTCATGGCCGCTGCCGCGTTGCTGGCCAGCAATGCCAGCCCTGCGGACGATGACATTGCCCGCGCGATCACCAATATCTGCCGCTGCGGCGTTTATCCTCGCCTGATCCGCGCGATCCAGCGCGCCGGCCGTGTCATGCGCGGCGAGGAAACGCTCAGCGCGGCCCCGCCGCCGGCTATCGTCACGCCGGGGGCAGGCTGAATCCAGCCCACCCCGTTGTTTCAAGGCACCGCTCGAAACGAACGCGACTATCGTTGACACCAAGGGGGTGGCGCCCTCTTTCGGCAGGAGGGATGGGGGACCGGAAAAGGACGCCGTGGGGACCGTTCAGAACTTTGCCTTTATCGAAATCCGTGCGTTGATCGGCTCTCCGGTCGAGATGTTGTTATCGGTGTGCGCCGCCGGGAAGTAGTCGGTGTCGGTCAGGTTCTCGACATTGAGCTGGATCGAGAAACGATCCGAAAGGTCATAGAAAACCGCCGCATCCACCCGCGTGAATGCGGGCAGGATCACGCCGTTGCTGATCGTGGCGAAGCTGTCGGATTGATGCGTCACGCCGAGGCCAAGCCCGATCCGGCGTGACAGGTCATAACGTGTCCACGCCGCAAACTGGTGGCGCGGCAATTGCGAAAGCTTGCGTCCCGCAGGCGCGGCGGTCGTGGCCGATCGCACTTCGCCATCTTGCAGGGTATAGCCAAGGCTCATCTGCCAATCGGGCAGGATACGCCCTGCAAGCGAAAGTTCGACGCCCTTGGTCCGGGTCTTCCCCGATAGTTCGGGCAGGCCAGTCACCGGATTATTGAAGCGCGAATTGTCGCGATCCAGCCGGTAAGCGGCGGCGGTGAGGGCGAGGGCGGGGTTGATGTCCCACTTCACGCCTGCCTCAAGGTTTTCGAACTGCTCAGGTGCCAGCGTTGCCTGCGTCGCATCCAGTGCGCCGAACTGGTCGCCCGATTGGGGCAGGAAGCTGCGGGTGAAGCTGGTGTAGAACGATATTTCCTTGCGCGGTTTTACCACCAGACCAAAGCGGGGCGACCACTTGGTGTCGGTGCGCCTTGCCGCCACGCCGTTGATGGCGTTGCGCCCTTCGATGCGGAACTCGTCAACCCGCACCCCTGCAACCAGTTGCAGGAACGGGGCAAGCTCCACCTGATCCTGCACATAGGCCGACAGGGTACGCACATCGGTGCGGCTGTTGGTCACCAATGCACCGTAAGTGAAGGTGGGCATGATGATGCGTTCGGCCAGCGCAATCGTGGCACCGTTGGTGTTCCGGCGCGTGGCGTGTGTATCCTGGCTTGCCGCTTCCACGCCTGCCAGCAGCGTATGCCCGATGCCGCCGGTGTTACCGGTCCACACGAGATTCGCCTGGCCCACCCAGCTGTCGCGCAGCGTACCGCTTTCATAGCCTGACAGCGCCACGGTGTCGGCAGCGCTCACCGCACCTGCGGCGAACACATTGCCGTAGAGCTTGTCGGTGTGGGTATATTGACCCAGCATATTGAAGCTGAGGCCATCGGCGAGATCGTGATCGAGGCGAGCCTGCGCGATGTGCGCCTTGACCGTGGCCACATTCAGCGCCTGCGTACCGAAAAAGGTATCGTCAAACCCTGTCAATGGCTTGCCGCTCTTCGAAGGCACACCGCGGTCCGTGGTGCGGCGATCGTCATCGTAATTATAGGCCAGCTCGATGCGCGTGGCATCGCCCGGCTCGAACGCCATCGTCGGGTTCACCCCGATGAAGCGGCCCTCGAAATTCTGGCGGTGATTGTCGAATTCTTCGTATGTCGCGTTCAACCGCCCTGCCACCTTTTCCGTGAGCGGCTGGTTGTAATCGGCGGCCAGCGCGAAGGCGCCGAAGCTGTCTGCATTGGCGTTGACCTCGCCCTTCACTCGGTCAAGATCGGGCGTCTTGCTCACGCGGTTGATCACGCCGCCACCGCCGCCACGGCCAAACAGCAAGGCATTGGCGCCTTTCAGCACTTCAACGCGTTCGATGTTGTAAAGCGAGCGGTAGTATTGCGTGTCGTCGCGAAGCCCGTCGAGATAGAAATCGGCGGTGGTGTTCTGGCCGCGCAGCGTGATCTGGTCACGGTGGCCTTCGCCCTGGCCCAGCACGACGCCGGGAACATAGCGCAACGCATCACCCAGTTGAGTCACGCCCTGATCGTCAAGCTGCTCGCGCGTCAGCACGGTGATCGTCTGCGGCACGTCTACCAGCGGAGTCGGCGTCTTGATGGCATTGGCATCGACCGGGCGATAGCCATCCGCCGTGCCGGTAACGACAATGACCGTGCCGGAAGCGTCGGCTTCGGGAATCAGGTTTTCGGCGGCGGCGGCGGTGGGGACCAGCATGGTTCCGGCCAGCAGCAGGCAGGTAAAGCGGCACATTGGGCGATTCACGGCAAATCCCTGGTTTCGATTATCATTCTCAACAATGCCGGTATTGCGAGGCAATCTCATAGGCAAGCATTTAATTGCGAATTTTTCGCATTAACCTTGATAGGGATCAATGCATCCCGATCCGGCTGTGCTTGCGGTCAAACCGAATCGCATTACATAGCCGGGCGAACGGTTTCCGGCTGAAGTGGCGATGAAGGAGCAGCAGCAATGAAGGCGACGATCTGGCACAATCCCGGCTGCGGCACGTCACGCAATACCCTGGCGGTGCTGGAGGAAGCCGGTGCCGAGGTTACCGTGATCGAATATCTCAAGACCCCGCCAAGCGCCGGGAAGTTGGCCCAGCTCTATCGCGATGCCGGTATCACTCCCCAGCAGGGCCTTCGCCTGCGCGGCACCGATGCCGAGGAACGCGGGCTGCCACAGGCCGATGATGCGACAGTGCTTGCCGCAATGGCTGCCGAACCCAAGCTGATCGAGCGCCCGCTCGTCGAAACGGACAAGGGCGCGCGCCTGTGTCGTCCCAAGGAAAAGGTGCTGGAAATTCTCTGAACGCCGGGCCGTAACCCGGCTGGACACGCCTTCAGAACGGCAGTGGCTTGCCTGCGAGGATCAGTGCCGCAGCGCAGCCGAGCACGATCAGCTTGCGCGCAATGTCCTGCACCATCGGTGATGCAGGCGGCGCGTGGAAAAGGGCGAAAGTGCGAGCCATGGCCGTCTCATGCGCCCGAATTCCTTAACACGCGGTAAAGCCGGTCAGTTCTCCAGCCATTCCAGCAGCGCCGCCAGGCATTCGCGCGCCAGCAGCTTCGATCGTTCCGGGCTCCACCCTTGCGCCGCGCAGGGCAGGTCGTCATTGTCCTTGAAGGGCATTTCCAGCGTCATCGCCACGCAACCGAAGCGCTCAGCCACCTGATTGGTGGACATCGTCAGGTTCGCGCGGCCCGCAGCGGCGGTGGGGTATCCGCGCTTCGTCTGGAAATCGGGGGTGCGGCGTTCAAGGATCTGACGATAGCGGGAATAGCCTGCGCCCTGCGTCTCGGTCCACGAAGGAATGCCTTCGAACCCGGCGGTGAATACATAAGGGATCGCTTCGTCTCCATGCACGTCCATCGCGAAATCGACGCCAGTGGCATCCATTGCGTTGCGGATCGCCAGCACTTCGGGTGATCGTTCGGCGCTTGGCTCATGCCATTCCCTGTTGAGGTTGACGCCCGCCGCATTGGTGCGCAAGTGTCCCCGGCACGACCCGTCCGGGTTGGCATTGGGCACGATGTGGAAGCGGCAGCGCTGGCGCAGCGCACGGGCATGGGGATCGGCAGGGTCGGTCAGCATGTCGAGCGCGCCTTCCATCCACCATTCCGCCATCGATTCGCCGGGATGCTGGCGGGCATAGAGCCAGACCTGCTTCGGCCCTTCACCGATGGACAGGCAATCGATCGGCTGGCCTTCGATGCTCAGGCCCAGATTGCGATATTCGACGCCTTCACACGCCGCCGTCTGCGCCACCAGATCATGGTGCCGCTCCATCGAATAGGGCGCGAAATAGGCGAACCAGCAGGTCCCCGCCGCCGGGGTGTGGCGGATGGTCAGCGTACCGTCGTCTTCCTTTGCATCATAGGTGGTGTCGGTCCGGCCCCAGTATTCGCGGTCTTCCGAAAATGCCGCGCGATAGGCAGGCCATCCCCCCGGATAGGCCGATGCGCCAAGTCCGGTGATCTTCAACACCAGTTCGCGCCCCGCCGCACCATCGACGCGGAAGTGGAACCACTGAAAGAAATCGGAATGGCGGTCCTTGCGGATCGCCAGCCGTGCGGTGGTGTCAGCGATGGAAAGGACGTCGATATTGCCGGAATCGAATGCGGCGTTGATGCGGATGTCGGTCATTTCACCGTGATAGTCTCACCCGACGTTCCGGGGAAGCCCGCGAACAGTGCATGCGCCAGACGGGGAGCGGCCAGCGCCGGGGCGGCGTCCTTTGCCTTGGCGCTTTCGCGCAATTCGGCGCGGCCTTCCCACAACGCTTCGCCGGTCAGACGATCACGGATGCGCACGGACAGCCGCGTCAGCACCACTTCCTTCGGCCCGCCACCCAGATTGAAGCCAAGCCCCACGCCCACGCCGCCGCCATAGCTTCCGGTCGATCCGCCCACACCCACGCTCACCGGCCCGCGCGCCTTGTCGCGCCGCACCGTCTCGCGCTCAACCATCACGTCGGCGATGCCATCCGCCGCACCTGGCGTGGCGCTGCCAAAACCTGCTGCGGCCAGTTCGCGCGCCACCGCATCGCGCCATACGCTATCCTCAAGGCTCGCCGGACCCGCCTCGACGATCACCGCTGCGCCCTTCAGCCGCGGCAGCGTCTGCGCGGTGTGAAAGCGGGTCACCTCCACTGGCGCAGGGCGCGCCAATGCGGGCGAAGAAGCGAGCGCCACCGTGGCAAAAGCGCAGATAAAGCGTTTCATCAAAAATCCTTCACCCGGCCGGAGCCACCTCGGTCGCATCCTCGAACCGTGCGAACAACGCCGAGGCCAGCCGCGTCGCCACCGCGCCATTGTTCAGCCCGTCATCGTCCTCGCGCGTCTGCGCTTCGGCATGGCCTTCCCACAATACCCGGCCGGAAGCCTTGTCGCGAATCCGCACGTCCAGCCGCGTGGAAACGATTGCCTTGCGCGGCTTGGAAAGGTCCACGTTCAGCGCCATTGCGGTATAATTGCCGCGATTGGAAACGCCCACTTCCATCGCGCCGGAAACCGGCTTTCGCTTGGCCTCTTCGGGCACGACCACGTCGTGCGTGATCCCGATCTGCGCAATCTGCCCGCCTTCCGCACCGTTCACTGCCGTATCGTACCCCAGCTTCGCCAGTTGATCGATCACCGCCGCTTCATAGACCGGCAGCTTCCATTCGGCTTCCGCGCCCGGCGCCGCCGCCACCGTAATCGGTCCCTTGCCCAGCAGCGCCGCTGCATCGCTGGCGCGAAACGCTTCCACCTCCACGCGCCTGGCCGGTTCGGTGGCGCGCCGCCCGTCATCCCCGCGCAAGCGCTGGTCCATCATTGTTCCGCCGCCCCAACCGCCACCGGGCACAGGCTGCGCCAATGTGATCATGGGCACAGACAGGATCAGGGCCGCGCAGGAAAGCAGTTTGCCGTTCATTCGTATTTATCCCTTAAGCACCATAACGGCCCGGACTGATAATAGCCGGTCCGCGCTGTCACAGGTATGAACGCACGAGCGCCCGAATCCCTGCAACTCACGGAGTAAATACGTCGATGACCAAGGTTCCCGTTCTCGTCACCGGCGGCGCAGGCTACATTGGCAGCCACGCCGTACTGGCGCTTCAGGACGCAGGCTGGCCGGTCTGCGTGATCGACAATCTCGTCACCGGCTTCCGTTTTGCCGTGCCCGAAGGCGTCCCGTTCTATCAGGGCGACATTGAAGACGCGGCGCTTGTGGCAAGGATCATTGCCGAACAGGGCGTGAAGGCGATCATGCATTTCGCCGGGTCCGTCGTCGTGCCCGAATCGGTCGAAAACCCGCTCAAGTATTATCACAACAACACCGTCAAAAGCCGCGCGCTGATCGAAGCGGCGGTGCAGGGGGGCGTGCCGCACTTCATCTTCTCGTCTACCGCCGCCACGTATGGCATCCCCGAAGTCTCGCCCGTGCGTGAAGACAGTGCGCAACGCCCGATCAATCCCTATGGCATGTCCAAGCTGATGACCGAGGCGATGCTGGCCGATGTCTCTGCCGCTCACCCGCTCAACTTCTGCGTCCTGCGCTATTTCAACGTCGCGGGCGCCGATCCGCAGGCGCGCACCGGGCAATCCACCGCTGGTGCCACGCACCTGATCAAGGTTGCGGTCGAGGCCGCCCTTGGTAAGCGCGAATCGGTCGGCGTGTTCGGCACCGATTTCGCCACGCCAGATGGCACTGGCGTGCGCGATTACATCCACGTCTCCGATCTCGCCGCTGCGCATGTCCTCGCGCTCGAAGCGCTGGTGGAAGCGCCAGACCGCTCGCTCACCATGAACTGCGGCTACGGGCGCGGCTTTTCGGTCCTCGAAGTGCTCGATGCGGTGGACCGCGTCACCAACCGCAAGATCGTGCGCAACATGCAGGGCCGCCGCGCGGGCGATCCCGATGCGTTGATTTCGGATAACAGCCGGATCAAGGCCACGCTGCCGTGGCAACCGGCCTATGCCGATCTCGATACCATCGTCAGCCATGCCCTTGCGTGGGAGCGCAAGCTTGGTGAAATTCGCAAGGGCGGTTGACTTGGGTCCATGCCCTCTTTAACGGCCACGCTTCAGTTTTCAGCCCGGTCAGCTTCGGGCAAAGGGATTCGACATGAAGATTCGCAACAGCCTGAAGTCGCTCAAAGACCGTCATCGCGATAACCGCGTGATCCGTCGCCGTGGCCGCGTCTATGTGATCAACAAGACCCAGAAGCGCTTCAAGGCGCGCCAAGGTTAATCAGACGCGCTGATCGAACAAGTTTCGGTGCAGTCTCGCGACGGCGGGGCTGCACCGGAAACACGGCAAGCCTCCACGTTGAGGCGCGTTGCCCCCGCCGAAACGCGGGGGCGCTGTCGTTTGCAGGGCACGAAAATGATCGAAGCCGTCGTCTGGGACATTGGCCGCGTGCTGGTCGAATGGGACCTCTCGCTGATATATGTGGACGCGATTCCCGACCCGGTGGAGCGCCAGCGATTCGTCGCCGAAGTCGTCACCGAACAGTGGCACATGCAGCACGACGCCGGTGTGCCCTTCGCCGAAATGGTCGCCGCCCGCCAGGCCGAATTCCCCCAACATGCCGATCTGATCGCGCTCTACGCCAAAAACTGGCTCGATTGCCTGCCCGGCCCTGTCGCAGGCACGCACACCCTGATTGAGCGCTTGGCCGCGCAAGGTGTACCGCAATATGCGATCACCAATTTCGGCGTGGAAGCATGGCACCTGTTCCGCCCGACCTTCCCGATCCTCGACCACATGCACGACATCGTCGTCTCCGGCGTGGAGCGATTGGTAAAACCCGGCGAGGCCATCTTCGATCTGGCAGCGCAGCGCTTTGGCCGCAGCCCGGAAACGATGCTGTTCATCGACGACAGCGCGGCGAACGTGGAAACGGCACGGCGGCTGGGTTGGCAGGTATTTCATTTTGCGGGCGACGCCGGGGTGCTTGAGGCCGAGATGGTGCGGCTGGGGTTGTTGCTGTCGCCCCGGAGCTGACCCGGAGGGAGGATGTTCTTCGGGTTGATGCACTTGGTTCGCGCAAAGGCGCAAAGGGGATGAAGGCGCGAAGAGGTCCCTCCGATCTCGTACCCGGCTCAGCTTCGGTTTGAAAATCAACGCTTCGCCGAGAGTGGCAAGCTTTTGCGCCTTATTCTCTTTGCGCCTTTGCGCGAACCTCCGTTCGTCAGATAGTGTGCAGCCTCACCGGGATCAGGTCCGGGGCGACGATGGTGGAGGGTGCGGCAATTGGTTCAAGTCGGGGTCCAGCCGCCAAGCTCATCGTGAAGCAGGGGATCATCTAACTGCGCGTCCAATGCAATTTTGCCTTTGAGCGCCCCTTAACTGCGCACTCCAAGCGAGATATTTGGCGCAAACAAAACCACCACATCACCCTCCCGCCAAGGCGCGAACTTCTCCATCACCGCAGCGAACAGCGCAGATTTCACATGCCCCGCCAGCCAGCGCTGCACATGCGGCAGATCAAGCCCGGCAAACCACGCCGTATCCACGCTGGCGAACTGGCGGACGAAGGGCATTACCGCCATGTCGGCCAGCCCGCGCGCCGCCCCGCACAATTGCTCATGAATCGCCAGTCGCGCGTTCAGATCGCGCAGGAACGTCAGCCCGCTTGTCCTGTGCGCCAAGGCATCAGAGCCATGCCGCTCAGGGTATTTGTAGCGGTCGAGGTCGTGCTTGAACGCGCCGTCGTTGCGTTCGATCAGCGCGGGATCGTCGCGGGTCAGCCAGCCTTCGGGATCGCTTTGCGCCAGTGCCCAGCGCATCACGTCGAGGCTCTGGTCGATCACCGTGCCGTCTGGCAGGACCAGCACCGGCACGGTGCCCTTGGGTGAGGCGGCGAGCATGGCGGCGGGTTTGGCGGAAAGCTTCACCTCGCGCAGTTCGCATTGTGTCTTGCTCACCGCCAAGGCGAGTCTTGCGCGCATCGCGTAAGGGCAGCGGCGGAAGCTGTAGAGGATGGGCATCAAACTGCGGCAAGCCCGATCCGCCGCCCCAGTATGCCATGAGGTGGCGGAGTAGAGGATGGGCATCAAACTGCGGCAAGCCCGATCAGCGAGATCTGCCGCCCATAGCTTGCCTCATGGCGGTGCGTGGCGCGGCGGAAGGAATAGAAGCGGCCTTCTTGCGCATAAGTATCCTCGCCCAGCATGCCGACCTTGCCGACGCCCGCATCGCGCAGGCGCGAAGCGACATAGCCTTCGAGGTCGAACCACGCATGGCCTTCGGACCCGGCGCGGAAGAAGCGTTCGTTTTCGGGCGACTGTTCGAGGAAGCGGGTCTCAAACGCCGTGTCCACTTCGTAGCTTTTCTGCGCGATGCACGGGCCGACCACGGCGGCGATGTTCGCGCGGGTCGCGCCCAAGGCTTCCATCGCGTCCAGTGTAGCATCGGTGACCCCGGTGAACGCGCCCTTCCATCCTGCATGGGCCGCGCCGACAACGCCCGCGCTGGAATCGTGGAACAGCACCGGCGCGCAGTCTGCGGTCAACACGCCGAGAACCATGCCGGGACGATCGGTGACCAGCGCATCGGCCCTGGGGCGGTCGATATCGGTCCATGGCTCGGTCACTGTCACCACATCGGCCGAATGGATTTGGTAGCACGTTTGCAAAATGCCACCCGGCAGCACCGCCTGGACCGCAAGCGCGCGGTTTTGCGCGGTCAGCGCCGGATCGTCCTCGCTATAGCTGACATTCAGCCCCGCAAGGCCCCCCGCGCTCAACCCGCCACGCCGACCCAGAAAGCCATGCGCCGCGCCCGCCAGCAGAGGATGCGTCAGCGCCTCGACGCTCATCCCTCCAGACTCTTGGTCACCTGTTCGCGCACATCGCGCGAAAGCGAAGGCTCAGCCGCAATCCGCTCCAGTTCCGCGCGCATAAGTGCGGCGCGGCCCTCGTCCACCTTCTTCCAGCGGCCCAGCGGGGGCACGAAGCGCGCCGCCACGTTGCCGTTGATCGGATCGAGCGCAAGGATCAGGTCCGCGATCAGACGATAGCCTTCCCCGCCCTCCTTGTGAAACGCCTGTGCATTCACGGCATAGGCCATCCACAGCGCGCGGACGCGGTTGGGGTTGGTCAGGGTGAAATCGCCATGCCGGCTCAAGGCCTTGACGTGCTCGGTGGCCTGGGGGTGCAGTGATCCCGCCTGAAGCGAAAACCACTTGTCGATCACCAGCATGTTGCCATCGAACCGCGCATGGAAATCGGCCAGCGCAGCCTCGCGCTCCGGGCAATCCAGGCTGCACAGCACCATCAGCGCCGATTGGCGGTCGGTCATGTTGGTCGCGGTGTCATACTGCGCCTTTGCACGGCGCGCGGCTTCGGCTGGATGGGCGGGCGCAAGATAGACCAGCGCCTGCGTCTTCAATTTTCGCGCCCCCCGCGCGGCAGCCTCAAGGCTGTAGGGCACCGCGCTGCAACGGTCATGCAGCGCCAGCCATTTGTCCTGCAATGTCTCGCCCAGCCAGCGCTTCAATCCCTCGCGCTCGGCAAAGATACGCGTGGGATCGGCGCGGGTCAGTTGCTCGGCCAGATAGGCCTCACCCGGCAGGATCAGCAGTTCGCCGCGCATCAGATCGTCCAGCGCGGCATCATCCAGAATCGCGCCCATCGCATCGCCGATGGCACCGCGCCCGGCAGCGCGCTCTGCATCCGACATGACGCCTGAAATGGCGGCCACCAGATGGCGCACGATCAACTGCTGCATCGCTTCATAGCGGGCGAAGGGATTGTCATCGTGCGCGGCGAGGAACACCAGATCGTCCGCCGTGATCGGGGCGGTGACTTCGACTGGCGCGGAGAATCCACGATTGATGGACAGCACCGGCAGCGCGGAAAAGCCTTCGAAAGTGAAGGTCTGTTGGGGCTGGTCGAGGACCAGCAATTGTTCACCCTGATGCTTGCCGGTAGCGCGGTCGAACAGCGCGGTGCGCAGCGGGATGACCATCGGCTGCTTGATCGGCTGGCCGGGGGTGGGATTCATCGTCTGAGACAGGGTAAGGGTTACCTTACCTCCCTCATACCCCATCGTGACGCCCACCTTGGGGGTGCCAGCCTGTTCATACCAGCGGCGGAACTGCTTGAGGTCGATTTCCGCTCCATCTTCAATGGCTTGAACGAAGTCCTCGCAAGTCGCTGCTTCGCCGTCATGGCGATCGAAGTACAGCGTCGTGCCTTTCAGGAAGCGCTCCATGCCGGTCAGCACGGTCATCATGCGGATGACTTCAGCGCCCTTGTTATAGACGGTGGCCGTATAGAAGTTGCTGATTTCCTGATAGGAATCGGGCCGGATGGGGTGCGCCAGCGGCCCTGAATCCTCAGGGAACTGCGCCGCGCGCAAAATCCGCACGTCCTCGATTCGCTTGACCGGCGCAGACCCGCGATCCGCGCTGAACTGCTGATCTCTCAGGACAGTGAAGCCTTCCTTGAGGCTTAGCTGGAACCAGTCGCGGCAGGTCACGCGGTTGCCCGACCAGTTGTGGAAATATTCGTGCGCGACCACGCCCTCTACCGCGTCGTAATCGCCATCGGTCGCGGTTTCGGGATCGGCCAGAATATAGCGCGTGTTGAAGACGTTGAGGCCCTTGTTCTCCATCGCGCCCGCGTTGAAATCGCTGACCGCGACGATGTTGAAATCATCAAGGTCATATTCGCGGCCGTAGACGTCCTCGTCCCACTTCATCGACGCGATGAGCGAGCGCATGGCATGGTCGGTGCGGCCTTCGTCACCCGCGCGGACATAGATCGCAAGGTTGACCTTGCGCCCTGAAATCGTTGTGAAACTATCGCGATTGGCCACCAGATCGCCCGCGACCAGGGCGAACAGGTAGCTCGGCTTGGGCCAGGGGTCGTGCCATTCCGCCCAGTGCGTACCGTCGCCGCCGTCACCCGACGCTATCGGGTTGCCGTTGGACAAAAGCACTGGAAACGCAGCCTTTTCGCCACTCATCCGCACGGAATAGACCGAGAGCACGTCAGGCCGGTCGGGGAAGAAGGTGATGCGGCGGAAGCCCTCGGCCTCGCACTGGGTGCACAACAGGCCGTTGGATGCGTAAAGCCCTGAAAGCTGGGTGTTGGCGGCAGGATTGACCAGCGTCTCGATGCCCACGTCGTGCGCGTTCCCCGGCAGGTCGATCACGAGGTCGGCGCCGTCCATCCTCCAGTCGTTATGCGGGTGGCCGTCGACAGAAATGGACTTCGGTTCAATGCCTTCGCCGTTCAGGCGCAACGGTGAAGCGCCAGCGCCCGCGGGGTTCCGGCGCACTTTCAACACCGATTGGACGCGCGTTGCATCGAGTGAAAGCGCGAAATCGAGCGCGATTTCGGGAACCAGCCATTCGGGCGGGCGATAGTCCGCGCGGTGAATCACGGGCGACGGGGCGAATGGTGCGCTGGACAGATCGTTCATGTACCCAACTTAGGAACCCGTGCGCCAAGCGGCAATCGCGGTTATGAGTCTTTCGATGAACCAGATGCTGATTTTCGGAATGGGGTATACGGCGCAAGTGCTGGCGGGACGGCTGCGCGCGATGGGCTGGCTTGTGCGCGGAACCGGAAGCGCGGGCGATATTGCCTTTGCCGATGAGGCGACAGTGCGCGCCGCGCTGGGCGAGGCGACGCATGTTCTGTCTTCGGTGCCGCCCATGCGCGGCGGGGGCGATCCTGTGCTGGATCGCTATGGCGCTGATATCGCAGGATTTAGCGGGCAATGGATGGGTTATCTTTCCTCCACCGGGGTGTATGGCGATGCGGATGGGGCATGGGTGGATGAGGGTGCGCCAGTCGGGCTGGGCCGCCGGACGGCGCGCGCCGCTGCGGACCTGGCGTGGCTGGGGCGGGGCGCAACGGTGCTGCGCCTGCCCGGCATCTACGGTCCGGGGCGCAGCGCGCTGGATCGCGTGATCGAGGGCAGGGCGCATCGCATTGCCATTCCCGATCAGGTGTTCAGCCGTCTCCATGTGGACGACATCGCCAGCGGTGTGATCGCATCGTTCGGCGGCTCTGCCGGAGCCTACAATCTGGCCGATGACCTGCCATGCAGCCAGAACACGGTGATCGAGGAAGCGGCGCGGTTGCTGGGGCGCGCGCCACCGCCGATGCAATCGCTGGAGCAGGCGGACCTTTCCCCGATGGCACTGGCGTTCTATGCCGAGAACCGGCGGGTGGCGAACGGCAAGGCCAGGCGCCTGCTTGGCTGGAGACCCGCGTTCCCGACTTACCGCGAGGGCTTGCGCGCCTTGAGCGCCAGGACCAGCCCGACCATCGCCAGCGCCGACCCCGCGGCTGCCAGCAGCGACCAGCGATAGCCCTCGAACAGGGTTGAGAGGACCATCGCGATCACTGGAACCAGCACGCCGTTATAGGCGCCGCGACCGGCTCCGAGACGTTGCAACAGGCGGAAATAGAGCGGGAAGGTGACGACCGAACCGATCAGGCCGAGGTAGAGCACACCCAGGATGTAGCCGGGCCGGGTATCGAACTGCGGCGGGCCTTCGATAGCCCACGCAAACAGGCCGTCCAGCGTCGCTCCCATCACCATGGCCCACGTGAGCAGCGGGATCATCGGTTGGCGCCGCGCGCCGTTGCTGGATTGCAGCACGTTTGCGGTCGAGGCGCTGAACAGGGCGGCGGTGGTAAGCGCAATGCCGACAATGACTTTGCCTTCAGGCGGCGCCATGCGATATTCGTGCAGCAGAAGCAAGGCAATGCCCGCGCCTGCAATTGCCGACCCGACAGCGAATCCGCGCGTCACAGGTTGCTTCAGCCACACCCACGCCAGCAGTGCATTGGGCACCAGCAGCAGCGCAAACAGGACCGCGACGATGCCAGATGTCAGGTGCTGTTCGGCACGATAGACAAACTGGAAGTTCATCGCGAACTGCGTGAGGCCGACCAGCGCGGCGATGCGCAGACCGGCACGATCTATGCGAAGGGATTCCCGCCGGACAAAGGCCAGCACTGCCATGCCGATAGCGGCCACGATGAACCGCCATGTGACCGACCAACTGGGCGGAACGCTGCCGACCTGGTCCTTGATGACCAGCCAGGTCGAACCCCAGATCAGCGCGACCAGAATGAACGGCCCCGCAACGCTCCATTGCCAGAAGCGCGCCTGACCGGGCAACTCCTGTTCGCTCATAATGCCGCGATCGCGCGGGATAGCGCAGCAACGTGTGCCGGATCGCTGTTCCATGCGGCGACGAGCCTGGCCGCGCCGGGGGTGCCTGCAGGGGCAGTCCAATCGTAGAAATCGAAGCCCTGCTGGCGCAAGCTGGCCTGTTCCGCGGGTGACAGGACCATGAAGATTTCGTTCGCCTCAACCGGATGAAACACGCGCGATCCGCAGGCGCTGGCGATTTCCTGGGCCGCGGCATTGGCGGCGCGGGCATTTTCCAGCCACAGATCGCCTTCGATCATGGCGAGGACCTGCGCGGCGAGGTAGCGGCCCTTCGATTGCAGGTGTCCGGCGCGCTTCCGGCGATAGCGCACCACGTCAGCCAGTTCGCTATCGAAGAACACCAGCGCCTCGGCATTCATCCCGCCGTTCTTGACGCAGCCGAAGCTGAGCACGTCGACGCCGGCCTGCGCGGTCAGTTCGGCGGGGTGGCAGCCCAGATGCGCCACGGCATTGGCAAAGCGCGCGCCATCCATGTGCAGGCCAAGGGCACGGCCTTGCGCCAGCGAGCCGATCTCGGCGACTTGCGACGGCGTGTAGACCCGGCCGTATTCTGTCGCCTGCGTGATCGAGATGGCGTGGGGCTGGACCTGGTGAACGTCGTCGCGGATGGGATCGATCACGGCGCGGATGGCATCGGGCGACAGCTTCGCGCCTTCGCCTTCTGCCAGCATCAGCTTGGCCCCATGCGTGTAGAAGCCCGGTGCGCCGCCTTCGTCCATTTCGATATGCGCCTCGCGGTGGCAAACCACGCCACCATGGGGCGGGACCATGGCCGCCAGCGCAAGGCAATTGGCGGCGGTGCCCGTGGCAACCCACAGGGCGGTGCATTCCGTGCCGAACAGGTCGGAAAAGGCATCGTCCAGCGCGCGCGACCAGGCATCGCCGTCATAACCCGAATCGGGTGTATCGGCGGCGTGCATGGCTTCCCACACGCGCGGGTGGACAGCGGCGGCATTGTCGGAGAAGAATTTCATCGGAAACCGCAATGTCGGTGGGTGCGTTACGGGTCAAGCAGGGACGTTGGGGCAAGGAGAATAAGCGATGTCGGATATTGTGATCACCCACTTCGATCAGGGTGCGCGCGGCGAATACCACGCGAAAGTCGAAGGGAGCGAAGCAATCGGCCGACTGACCTACAGCCAGAAGGGCGATGTGGTGATCGCCGACCACACGCTGGTTCCGCCGGAGATCGGTGGGCGCGGGGTTGCTGCCAGGCTGGTCGAGGCGCTGATCGAGGATGCGCGCAAGTTTGGTTACAAGATCGTGCCGCAGTGCAGCTACGTCGAGGCCGCATTCCGCCGCCACCCGGAATGGGCGGACTTGCGGGCGTGAACTTTTGAGGGATGGAAATGGTGCTGCTGGGGAGGATTGAACTCCCGACCTCAGCCTTACCAAGGATGCGCTCTACCACTGAGCTACAGCAGCACACCATTTCCAAAACTGCCAGACCCCGTTGGCCGCGAACGGGCGGGGTGGGCAGGGGCGGGCTAATGGCGGTGGGGGGATGCTTTGTCAAGCGGGGTTGAAGGTTAAGTCTTGCACGACTTTGGCGCGGACGGCAGGGTGCCACGCGAGATGGCCGAGACCAAACCTTCATTGAGCCGGGACGAGCGCCTGGCAGCGCGTCTTCGCGAAAACCTCAAGCGGCGCAAGGCACAAGCGCGGGCGCTGGACAAGATCGGGCGCGGCCCCGATCCGGGTGAGGCCGAATCGTCGGCCGAATCCGCCGGTTCGCTGGAAAGCGGCCTTTCCAAGTCGGCGGGGTGACGCTAGGGCGCGGTGAAATTCATCAACAGCACAGGATGACCCGATGCCCCGCCTGATCCTGATCCGTCACGGCCAGTCGCAATGGAACCTCGAAAATCGTTTCACCGGATGGTGGGATGTCGACGTGACCGAAAAGGGCGCTGCCGAAGCCTTTGCCGCGGGCCAGTTGCTCAAGGACAAGGGCATGCTGCCGACCGTGGCGTTCACCTCCTTGCAGACCCGCGCGATCAAGACGCTGCATCTGGCGCTGGAAGCGGCCGGTCGCCTGTGGGTGGCCGAGGACAAGGACTGGCGCCTGAACGAGCGCCACTATGGCGGCCTGACCGGGCTGGACAAGGCCGAGACGGCGGCGAAGCATGGCGACGATCAGGTGAAAGTCTGGCGCCGCAGCTTCGACATTCCGCCGCCGCCGCTGGAAGCGGGCAGCGAATTCGATCTCGCGTCCGATCCGCGCTATGCCGGGATTGCAGTGCCTGCGACCGAAAGCCTGAAGGACACGATCGCGCGTGTTCTGCCGTGCTGGGAAGAGAAGATCGCGCCTGCGCTGAAAGCCGGGGAAACCGTGATCGTATCGGCGCATGGCAATTCGTTGCGCGCGCTGGTGAAGCACCTTTCCGGCATTTCCGACGAGGACATCACCGGGCTTGAAATCCCGACCGGACAGCCGATCGTCTATGAACTTGACGACAATCTGGCCGAGATCGAGCGCTATTACCTGTCGGAGCGCTGAATTCTGCGAAAAGGCCTTGAAGGGGCGGGAATGATGCAAAAGCCGGTAGTTGCCATCGTGATGGGCAGCCAGTCTGACTGGGAAACGATGAAGAATGCCGCCGCCGTGCTGGAAAAGCTGGGCGTGGGGCATGAATGCCGCATCGTTTCGGCCCACCGCACGCCCGACCGGCTGGTGAGCTTTGCCAAGGGCGCGCATCTTGGAGGCTTCAGGGTCATCATCGCGGGTGCTGGCGGCGCGGCGCACCTGCCGGGCATGATCGCATCGATGACGCATCTGCCGGTGCTGGGTGTGCCGGTGGAATCCAAGGCGCTGAAGGGCATGGATTCACTATTGTCCATCGTCCAGATGCCCGGCGGCATTCCGGTAGGCACACTGGCCATCGGCGTTCCGGGCGCGACCAACGCGGGCATTCTGGCGGCATCGATCCTGGCAACCTCTGACGAGGCACTGGCTGGGCGATTGATCGCCTTCCGCACAGCGCAGACCGATTCCGTTGCGGAGAAGCCCGTCGGATGATCCCTCCTGGCGAGACGATTGGCATTCTGGGCGGCGGCCAGCTGGGCCGGATGATCGCGCTGGCGGCGGCAAACCTTGGCTATCGCTGCCACGTCTATGCCCCCGAAGGCGATCCGATTGCCGCCGATGTCTGTGCCGCCTTCACGCAAGGCGCGTTCGACGACGAGGCCGCACTGTCTGCGTTCGCAAGCCAGTGCGCTGTGGTGACTTACGAGTTCGAGAACGTCGCCGCCGGGCCACTGGGCGCGATTGCGCCGCACGCACGGTTGCACCCGCCAGCCTATGCGCTGGAAGTGGCGCAGGACCGGGTGAACGAGAAGACCTTCGTTGAAGCGCTGGGTGGACGGCCTGCACCGTGGGCGACGGTTGAAACCTTGGATGACCTGAAAGCCGCGGTGGCAAAGATCGGTGCGCCGGGCATCCTCAAGACGCGGCGCGATGGTTATGATGGCAAGGGCCAGTGGCGGATCATGGCTCCCGCGGATGCCGATGCGCTGGAACTGGTGCAAGTCCCGCAGATTTACGAAGGTTTCGTCACGTTTGCGGCGGAATTTTCGGTGATTCTGGTGCGTACCTCGGCGGGTGAAGTGCGGTTCTGGGATTCGGCGGAAAACGTGCACAAGAACGGCATTCTCGATCGGTCGACTGTGCCCGCATCACAGGTCATCCTCGATCAAGTGGACGACGCCCGCGCGCTGGCCGCCAGAGTGGCCGATGCGCTGGATTATGTCGGGGTGCTGACGCTCGAATTCTTCGCAACGGCAGACGGCCCGGTGTTCAACGAGATGGCCCCGCGTGTGCACAATTCGGGGCACTGGACCATCGAGGGCGCGCTCACCAGCCAGTTCGAAAATCACGTTCGCGCGATCTGCGGGCTGCCGCTGGGATCGACCGCGCTGGCGGCAAAGGGCGTGGTGATGGACAATCTGATCGGCGACGATGCCCACGATTGGCCTGCGATCCTTTCGGACCCGGCCAATCACCTGCACTTGTATGGCAAGGCGGCGGTGCGTCCGGGCCGCAAGATGGGCCACGTCACCCGGCTGGCGTTGTGACGGTCCATGAAGGCCTGTTCCTGATCTATGCCCGCGCTGATAATGGCGTGATCGGGCGGGATAATGCCCTG
Source organism: Novosphingobium sp. CECT 9465 (assembly GCF_920987055.1). Lineage (NCBI taxonomy): Bacteria > Pseudomonadati > Pseudomonadota > Alphaproteobacteria > Sphingomonadales > Sphingomonadaceae > Novosphingobium > Novosphingobium sp. CECT 9465. The sequence goes on along the minus strand of NZ_CAKLBX010000001.1, from coordinate 3,054,358 downwards.
CCCTGGCGGCTCCCGGCAGACCTCCGGCGCTTCAAGGCGCTGACCCTTGGCAAGCCGATGATCATGGGGCGAAAGACGTTCGAAAGCCTGCCTGGCCTCCTGCCGGGGCGCCGCCATATCGTGCTCACGCGCGACGAAGGCTGGCGGGCCGAAGGCGCCGAAGTTGCCACCAGCGTCGAAGGCGCGCTGGCGCTTGCCGGACCCGGCGCGGTGGCGGTGGTCGGCGGGGCAGAGATATATCGCCAGTTTCTGCCGTTTGCCGAAACCGTGGAATTGACCGAAGTTCGCGGGAATTTCGAGGGCGATACCGTGATGCCGCCGCTTGGGTCCGAATGGAACGAGGTCATGCGCGAGGAGCACGGTGCAGTGGACGACAGGCCTGCCCACGCTTTCGTGACCCTGCGGCGCAGGAAGGGGTAACCGGCGATGCGCGGCAAGATCGGCTGGGGCGTGGTCTTTGCGGTGTGCTTTGCCGTGCTGTTCGTGGTCGGCCCGCTTCCCGCGATGGTTGAAAAGCGGATGAACGTGATCGATGGCCAGCCGCTGCTTGCCGTCAGCGCGCAGGCGAAGGCGCTGCACGGCACGCTGACCATCGTGGACCTGCATTCCGATACGCTGATGTGGCGGCGCAACCTGACCGACCGTGCCAGCCACGGCCATATGGACCTGCCGCGCCTGATCGACGGGAACGTCGCGCTGCAAGTGTTCTCGTCAGTCACCAAATCGCCTTCGGGCCTCAATTACGACGCCAATGGCGCTGACAGCGATACCATTACGCCGCTGGCGGTGGCGCAGATGCAGCCGGTCCGTACGTGGAATTCGCTGGTCGAGCGATCGTTGTGGCACGGCCACAAGCTGGACCGGGCGGTGGCCGGATCGCAGGGCCAGTTGCTCAAGATCGCAGATCGGTCGTCGCTGGACAGGCTGCTGGCCAGTCGCGGCGCGAACGGTGGGCCGGTGGGCGCGCTGCTATCGGTCGAAGGGCTGCACGATCTGGAAGGCAAGGCGGAAAACCTTGACCGGCTGTATGCCGCAGGGTTCAGTATGGCGAGCCTGACGCATTTCTTCGACAATGAACTGGCCGGGTCCATGCACGGGCTGGGCAAGGGCGGGCTGACGCCGTTCGGACAGCAGATCGTGCGCGCGATGGAAGCGAAGGGCATGATCGTGGATATCGCCCACCTTTCACACCCCGGCGTTGCACAAGTGCTGGCGATGGCGCGCAGGCCGGTGGTTTCCAGCCACGGCGGGGTGCAGGCAACCTGCAAGGTCAACCGCAACCTGACCGACAACGAGATCCGCGGCATTGCCCGCAGCGGCGGCGTGGTGGGCATCGGCTATTGGGACGCGGCGATCTGCGATACCTCGCCGCGCGCGGTGGCACGGGCGATGAGGCATGTCCGCGATCTTGTGGGCGTACGGTTCGTGGCGCTCGGCAGCGACTTCGATGGGGCGGTGACAACGCGCTTCGATACCGCACAGCTTGAGCAGGTGACGCAAGCGCTGCTTGACGAAGGTTTCAGCGAAGATGACATACGCCTGGTGATGGGACAAAACGCCTTGCGGGTAATCCGCGCCGGAATCCTGCCGCAGGGGGGCGAGCAAGAGTGATTCGGCTTAACAGTCTGGAACCCGTGCCCGCGCATCTGCGCGGCGGGATCGTTGCCCTCGGCAACTTTGACGGGTTTCACCTTGGCCATCAGGCCGTGGTGGGTGAAGCGATCCGCTGGGCAAAGGCGGAAGGCCGCCCGGCCATCGTCGCCACGTTCGATCCGCATCCGGTGCGATATTTCGTGCTCGATTCAGCCCCGTTTCGGCTGACCACGCTGGCCCAGCGCGAGGAACTGTTCGCAGCGGCGGGGGCCGATGCGATTCTGGTGATCCACTTCGGCGCAGACGTGGCGGGGATGACCGCGCAGGACTGGATCGAGCAGGGACTGGTCGGCCACCTTGGCGCTGTGGGCGTGGTGACGGGGGACGATTTCACCTTCGGCAAGGGCCGCAGCGGCAATCCACAAGTGCTGGCGGAGCATGGCGCTACCGTGGGCCTGCGCGCGAAGGCGGTAGGCGCGGTGACGCTGGCGGGCGAGGCGGTTTCATCCAGCCGCATCCGCAATGCCCTGAAATCCGGCGATTGCGAAACCGCCTCGCGGCTGCTGACGCGGCCTTTTGCGATCCGGGGCCTTGTGCAGCATGGCGACAAACTGGGCCGCACGATCAACTTCCCGACCGCCAATCTGGATATCGGCACGTATCTGCGCCCGCGCTATGGCATCTATGCGGTGACGGGGCGGCTGCCCGATGGGCGCATTCTGAAAGGCGCGGCCAATATCGGCATCCGCCCCACTTTCGATCCGCCCAAGGAACTGCTGGAGCCGCACTTCTTCGATTTTTCCGGCGATCTCTACGGGCAGGAAATCGAAGTGGCCTTCCACCACTTCCTGCGCCCCGAAGCGAAGTACGACGGGCTGGACGCGCTGGTGGCGCAAATCGCCCGCGATTGCGAAGAAGCGCGACGGCTGCTGGCTTAAGGAATGCGCTCGGTTGGGTAGGGCGTACCGTCCTTGTGGAAGTAGCCATCGCCTTCGAATTTCATGTCGATATCCGGGTAGGAACCGCTGCCGTCGCGGTTCCCGCCGCTGATGCACACGAACATGCAGTCTTCGGCGCTTTCGTTCACAAGATGGTGCCCGTTTTCCACGCCCATCGCCCAGGCGACGACATCGCCGGGGCGCACGATGGTCCGGCCCTCGTCCTCGATCAGCACGGCCTCGCCCGCGATCATCACCAGCAGTTCGTCCTCGTCGCGGTGCCAGTGGCGCTGGCTGGACCATGCACCCGGTTTCAGCACGACATGGCTGGCCCCGAACGCAGTCAGCCCGGCCACGGGCGCGAGCCTGCGATACCAGCGGCCCTGAACGTCGGCGTTGAACGGCGCGGGATACCCCGTGGTGTTACGTTGCGGGATGGCGTCGAGATCGATCTTCGGCACAGGCTTTCCTTCAGGGTCGCGGGATTCCCGCGCACGATAGCGGTTTGCCAAGGGCGTCGCCACTTCCACAAGCCGCGCATTTGCTCTAGTGCGCAGCCGTCATGACCGAACCACGCGACTTCCGCCCGACCGTCTTCCTGCCGAAGACCGATTTCCCGATGAAGGCTGGCCTGCCCCAGAAGGAGCCGGTGATCCTGCAACGCTGGCAGGATGAGGGCATTTACCGGAAGGTCCGCGAGGCGCGCAAAGGCCGCGAGAAGTTCATCCTCCATGATGGCCCGCCCTATGCCAATGGCGACATGCACATCGGCCATGCGCTGAACCATATCCTGAAAGACATGGTTTGCCGCACCCAGACGCTGCTGGGCAAGGACGCGCCCTATGTGCCCGGCTGGGACTGCCACGGCCTTCCGATCGAATGGAAGGTCGAGGAGGAATACCGCAAGAAAAAGAAGAACAAGGACGAGGTTCCGCCAAAGGAATTCCGCGCCGAATGCCGCGCCTATGCTCAGAAGTGGGTCGATGTGCAGCGCGAGCAATTGAAGCGCCTCGGCATCAATGGCGATTGGGACAACCCCTACCTGACGATGGATAGCCAAGCCGAGGGCACCATCGTGCGCGAACTGCTGAAGTTTGCGGAAAGCGGCCAGCTTTATCGCGGGGCCAAGCCGGTGATGTGGTCGCCGGTCGAAAAGACCGCGCTGGCCGAGGCCGAGGTCGAGTACGAGGACATCGTCTCCACGCAGGTGGATGTGGCGTTCGAGATTGTTGAGTCGCCGATTGAAGCGCTCAAGGGCGCTTATGCGGTCATCTGGACGACGACGCCGTGGACGATCCCGGTGAACCAAGCTTTGGCTTATGGGCCTGAGGTTGAGTATGTTGTGCTCGATCTTGCGCGCGTCCCGTTGGCGCCAGAGTTGCAACCCGGTCAATCGGTGCCGGTTATGCAAACTCACGAGCGCAAATGTTTAATTGCATCGGCGCTACAAGAAGCTTTCTATTCACGCCTTGAGCGCATGGAACCCGGCCGTTGGGTTAATCACGGGAGTGTCTGGCGCGGCAAAGGCTCCGACCTCGCAGGGACAATCGCACAACACCCCATCTACACTTACCTTCGTCATTCCCGCGAAGGCGGGAATCCAGTTGCAACGTCTGAACTGGATCCCCGCCTTCGCGGGGATGACGAACAAGTAAGGCGGGACGTCGAATGGGAGGGCAGCCTCGCCTTTTTCGCAAAGCCGCGTCTTTTCCTCCCCGGCGATTTCGTCACGACCGACAGCGGCACGGGCCTTGTCCACATGGCCCCCGATCATGGCGAGGACGACTTTGCGTTGTGCAAGGCGCACGGGATCGAGCCGGTGTTCGCGGTGTTGGGCGACGGCAAGTATCGGGAGGACTGGGGCTGGCTCGGCGGGCAGGGCTCGGTCATCAACCCCAAGTTCAACGCGCCCGATGGTCCGATCTGTGAGGCCCTGCGCGAGGCTGGCGGGCTGCTGGCGGCGTCGGCGGATTACAAGCATTCCTATCCGCATTCGTGGCGCTCGAAGGCCAAGGTGATCTATCGCTGCACGCCGCAGTGGTTCGTGCCGATGGATCGTGAACTCCCCTCCCGCTTGCGGGAGGGGTCGGGGGTGGGCCTGGCGGCCAGCGATGCCTCTGAAACAAGCCCACCCCTAACCCCTCCCGCAAGCGGGAGGGGGACTTTGAGGGACGTTGCGATCAAGGCCATCGCCAACACCCGCTTCGTTCCCGAAAAGGGCCGCAATCGTATCGGTGCGATGGTCGAAGGCCGCCCCGACTGGGTGCTGTCGCGCCAGCGCGCGTGGGGCGTGCCGATCACGCTGTTCGTTGATCGCAAGACCGGGCAGTACCTCGCCGACGCGCAAGTCAACGCGCGCATCGTCGCGGCTGTCATGGCGGGCGGCGTGGACGCGTGGGACGAAGAACACGCGCAGGACTATCTCGGCGATGCCTACAAGCTCGACGATTACGAGCGCGTCACCGACATTCTCGACGTGTGGTTCGATTCCGGCTCCACCCATGCCTTCGTGCTGGAATCGGGACGCTGGCCGGATCTTTCGTGGCCTGCCAACCTCTATCTCGAAGGGTCGGACCAGCATCGCGGCTGGTTCCAGTCCTCATTGCTGGAAAGCTGCGCCACGCGGGGCCGCGCGCCTTATGATGCGGTGCTGACGCACGGGTTCACGATGGACCAGAAGGGCATGAAAATGTCCAAGTCGCTCGGCAACACGATCAGCCCGATTGATCTGATGCGCGATTATGGCGCGGATATCCTGCGGCTCTGGGCGCTCTCGGTCGATTTCACCGAAGACCACCGCATCGGCAAAGAGATCCTCCAGGGGGTTGCCGACCAGTACCGCAAGCTGCGCAACACTTATCGCTATCTGCTCGGCGCGCTGGAAGGTTTCAGCGAGGACGAGCGGCTGCTGGTGGCAGAGATGCCGGAGCTTGAGCAGTACATGCTGGGTCTGCTGGGCAAGCTGGACGCCACGCTGCGGCAGGCGGTCGATGACTTCGACTATAACACTTATGTCCGCGCGCTGACCGATTTCTGCAACGAGGACCTCTCGGCGTTCTTCTTCGATATCCGCAAGGACAGCCTCTATTGCGACGCGCCGACTGATCCGAAGCGCCGGGCCTATCGCACCGTGCTCGACATGCTGTTCCACGCGTTGGTGCGCTATGGCGCGCCGGTACTGGTGTTCACGGCGGAAGAGGTTTGGGCTTCGCGCTATCCGGGCAGTGACAGTGTGCATCTGCTGGAATGGCCGGATGTTCCTGCGGTCAGCGTCGATGAAGCGCGCTGGAACGAATTGCGCGCTTTGCGCCAGACGGTGAACGAAGCCATCGAACCGCTGCGCCGTGAAAAGGTGCTGGGTTCGGGTCTTGAAGCCGTTGTTACCGTGCCCGAATCCGCGCCGGAAGCCGATCTGGCAGAGCTGTTCATCACCGCGACAGTAACGCGCGGGCAGGGCAGTGATGTGACTGTCGAACGCTCCACCGATCACAAGTGCGGCCGCTGCTGGCGGCTCCTGCCCGAAGTTGCGGCGGACGGTGACCTGTGTGGCCGCTGCGAGGACGTGGTGACGCAGATCGACGCGGGCGTGGCGGCATGATCCTCCGGCGCGCGCGTCTTGAAGGTCTGGCGCTGGCGTTTGCCATGTTCGCCCTCGACCGCGCGGTAAAACTGCTGATGATCGGCACACTCGCCTTGCCCGAACGCGGGGTGATCGATCTGCTGCCGATGTTCGATCTGCGCTATGCGGAAAACTACGGCGTTTCATTCGGGATGTTTTCGGCCACTTCGCTGGAAATGCGACTGGGGCTGATCGTGATGACCGGGCTGATCGCGGCGGGCGTGTTCGTGTGGATGCTGCGCGAGACCGCGCGCGGCGATATTCTTGGCTTGGGAATGGTGCTCGGCGGGGCGCTGGGCAACATCTACGACCGGCTGAGCTACGGCTATGTGATCGACTATGCCGATCTGCATATCGGCGCATGGCGACCGTTCCAGATATTCAACCTTGCCGACGTTGCCATCACCTTCGGCGTCCTGATACTGCTTGCCCGTTCGTTCAAATCGCGCGAAAAGCCGAACGATGGCGGCCCCAACAACGGCGATACTACCGCCACGGAGAATGCATGATGCGTAAAGCTGCCGCCCTCGCCCTCGTCGTTCCGGTGGCGACATTGCTGTCCGCCTGCGGTAGCAGCGGCGGCTCGCTGCTTAACCGTGACCGGCCTGATGAAATGGCGGTGACCCGCGCCGCGCCGTTGGTGGTGCCGCCCGATTTCGGCCTTACCCCGCCCAACCCCGGTGCGCCACGCCCGCAGGATACCGATGCCGGACGCCAGGCGCTCGATGCGCTGTTCGGCGGCCCTTCGGCGCGTTCGGGCGTGGAAACCGATGCGATCAACCGCGCAGGTACGGCTGCCGCATCGATCCGCTCGACCGTGGGTGATCCCGATACCCAGACCGTGGCCAAGGGCCAGGTCGTGCGCGATATTCTTGCTGCGCCCGAAGGCGATGGCCAGGCCGCAACCGCGGCAGTATCGGGCTGACCGATCTGGAATGCATATACCGCGAAGAATACCGGAAAACCTCGCTTCGGCGGGGTTTTTCTTTGGCGGCTATGTCGTTCGCAATCGATAGGACCGCCTTTTCCCTTGGTCAGACCTGCCAGTCTATGGTCCCGCGCCCGTGGGCTTCGAGGAATGCATTGGCCTGGCTGAAATGGCGGCACCCGAAGAAGCCGTTGTAGGCCGAAAGCGGGCTGGGGTGGGGCGCCTTGAGCACAAGGTGCGGTCCATCTGACAGCCCTGAAACACGCGCCGCCTTCTTCTGCGCATGGCTGCCCCACAACATGAATACGCTCGGTTCGGCGCGCGCCGCAACGGCGGCGATGGCGGCGTCGGTAAAGTGTTCCCACCCCCGGTTCTGGTGCGCGCCTGCGTTGGCGGCTTCCACCGTGAGCGCATTGTTGAGCAGCAGCACACCTTGCTCCGCCCAATGCGTCAGGTTGCCATGGGCAGGGCGCGGCAGGCCGAGATCGCTCTCAAGCTCCTTGTAGATGTTGACGAGACTGGGCGGCACCTTGATGCCGGGGCGGACCGAGAAGGCAAGACCATGGGCCTGCCCGGAGCCATGATAGGGGTCCTGCCCCAGGATCACCACGCGCACCCGGTCAAGCGGGGTCAGTTCCAGCGCAGCCAGCCTTTGCCCGCGCGGAGGATAGATTGTCTTCCCGCTGCGCTCTTCGGCCTGAAGGAAGGCGCCAAGCGCGCGCAGCGGTGGCGATCGCAGGATTGGTTCGAGCGCCGGACGCCATGATGGAGGCAGGGTGGAGGCTGTCATCGCATGGCAGATCTGGCGGTTGTGGTCGCACGAAGCAAGGGCGGCGTTAGCCGGGCAAGACTGCGGCGTCCGGTTCGTCGCGAACCGGCAGGTCGCTTACGGCGATGGATTCGCGCCGGGTTCCCCAGTGGATGGAACTCCACACGCGTTCATGGAAGTAGTAAAGGCCGATCTTGGTGATGACCTCGGTTCCGGCGATGGCGCCTGCGGCCTTGGCGCTGCCGGTAAACAGCCAGCTCAGCACGAACGTATCGATACTGCCGAGCGTCCGCCAGCTGATCGCCTTGACGACCGAGCGGGTGTGCGCTTCGTGCCCGTTGAACAGGATCATCCAGACATTCCCCCATTGCGCGCCGCGTTTGAGCAATTGCGGCAGCGCCCGGCTGTCGTTTCGGGCGTTTTGCCGGGTCTGTCCACCCTGATTTCGTGCCGCACACGCAGTTCGGCCCATGTCGGGGGACTGAACGCTTGCGACACACCCGGTGAGCGCCTAAGCGCTAGGCATGGCTGTTTACTTGCATGAAAATGATCTGCCTGAGGGCGTTCTTGCTCCTGGCCCGGTGGCTGTAGATACGGAAACGATGGGCCTTATCACCCCGCGTGACCGCCTTTGCGTGGTCCAGATTTCGGACGGACGGGGCGACGAACATCTTGTGCGCTTTTCACCCGGCAACGATTTCGCTGCACCGAACCTCAAGGCAGTGCTGGCAGATCCCGAACGGTTGAAGCTGTATCATTTTGCACGCTTCGATCTTGCAGCCGTCGAACATTATCTTGGCGTGACCGCGGCGCCGGTGTTCTGCACCAAGATCGCATCCAAGCTGGTGCGCACTTATACCGACCGCCATGGCCTCAAGGACCTTGTGCGCGAATTGCTGGGCAAGGAAATTTCCAAGCAGCAGCAATCGAGCGACTGGGGCGCGCCAACACTGACCGATGCACAGCAGGAATATGCCGCATCCGACGTGCGGCACCTGCATGCGATGCATGCTATCCTTGTCGAGCGGCTGGAACGCGAAGGCCGCACCGCCATCGCGCAGGCCTGCTTCGATTTCCTGCCGATGCGCGCCCGCCTGGATCTTGCAGGCTGGGCCGAGCGTGACATCTTCAGCCACGAGTAATGCGCTAGGGATAACCCCCCCACGATGACCGTGCAGGCCGACATCATCCGTTCGAAGCGTCAAGGCTCAGCCGCGCCTGGGGGCTTTCACGATCGTCTGGTCCATTTTCTGGCGCGTGCGCTGCCCGCTGCCGTTGGCGCGATGCTGGCAATCATGATCATTTCACCGCTTTCGCCGCGCGGAGAGATCAGCTTCCTGCTCGATCGTCGCAAGGTGGCGGTCCTGGAAGATCGCATGAAGCTTTCCAGCGCGATGTATCGCGGTCAGGACGATGATGGCCGCAGCTTTTCGATTACGGCCGGTTCGGCCGTGCAACGTACGCGGACCGTGCCGACGATCGAACTGGACCAGTTGACCGCGCGCATCCTCCTTGATGATGGCCCCGCGTTGTTGACGGCGGGCAAGGGCAACTACGATTTTGGCAAGGAGATCGTCGACATCGTCGGCCCGATCAATTTCCAGACGGCAGACGGCTATCGTATGACCGCAACCAATGTCGACATCGATTTAGGTGCGAAGCGCCTGAAAAGCCGCGGGCCGGTGGAGGGCCGCATTCCGGCTGGAACATTCTCGGCCGACACGATAAGCGCAGACTTGTCGGAACGATCCGTTACACTGGAAGGAAATGCCCGCCTCCGCATGGTGCCGGGCAGGATGAAGATGCCATGACCATGATCGAAATCATCCGTTCCGCCCGCCCGTTGCGCATGGCCGCATTGGGTTTTGCCGTATCGACCGCGCTGGTGGCCGGGGCGCAGCACCTTTCGGCGCAGGGCATTGCCAGCCATGACAGCGACGCCCCGGTCAATTATCTGGCCGATCGTATCGAAGTGCAGGACAAGGCCAAGCGCGTGGTGCTTTCCGGCAATGTCGATATCTCCCAAACCGACCTGCGCATGCGGGCTGCGCGCACCACTGTCGCCTATACCGACGCTGGTAGCATTCAGATCGACCGGATCGACGCGACCGGCGGCGTTCAGGTGACGCGCGGCAGCGAAAGCGCGCGCGGTGACGTGGCAGTCTATGATTTCGATCGCAACATCATCACCATGACCGGAAACGTCGCGCTGCGGCGTGGCGGGGATACCTTGAACGGCGGACGTCTGGTCATCGATCTCGATTCCGGTCTTTCCAGCGTGGATGGACGGTCAGGTTCGGGCGCGGGTTCTGCCGCGGGCCGGGTTTCGGGCACGTTCAACGTGCGCAAGCGCAACTGACGCGCGTGGTGCTGGCCGAACCGAACAGTCAGCGCTGGCAGGTCAACCGGGCCTTTTCGATAATCGCGGCTTCGTTTTCCAAATGTTTCGGCACATAGGCGCCTTTCAGACGATCCAGCATCAGACAATCGAGCCGCGCGCCACGCGCCGCAGCTTCGTTGATGGTCGCCGCGAAGGTGGCGGGCGGCAGATCGATCCCGCCTGCCAGAAATGCTCGTTCCCAGCGGCCTCCGGTGGTGAGCATTTCGGCCATGGCCGAACGCCCTTGTGGTGTGGCAAGCAGTCGGGCGGTGAAATCGGCGACCGGAACCTGATCTTCGCGCATCGCCCATAGTGCGGCAACACGGCGCGATGCTTCGGCCATATCGCCGGCGTTCAGTGCAATGTCGAACATGGCCTGTTGTGCGATCGAATCGCGCCAGCCGCGCCGGGCGGCTTGCTGCACGATCAAAGCCGCCCCTGCTTCATTGCCGTTGCGCACTTCGGCGATCGCGAGCAGCGAAAGATGTTCGGACGGGACCGGGCGTCGTTCGACCAGCAGGCGCGCGTTCCGCAGTGCTTTGACAGGGGAGTCGGCGCGGACTGTCGAAATCGTCTGGCGTTCAAGCGCGAAGCTGCGGAATGGCGCCGGAACCAGCGGTGCGAGTTCCGGCTGGCGACGCGCCTGCCGGTCAAGCTGCAAGCCGGCGGCAAGAACAGCCAACGTGACCATAACTGCGATCCAGATATAGCGGATCATGTCACTGGCTCCTGCCCGTTCGCGTCGGAAGGCTTGCGCCTGCCCGGAGGGGCGATCAGCACGATGGCCAAGGCGGCCATGCAAAGCATGGTGTGGTTGCGCAAGGGATAGTCCAGTGCAGATTGCAGGGCGATGGCCAGCATCACCCCGGTTCCTGCCAGAGCAGGCCAGCGTTGTGCCGTCGAAATTGCCCGCCATGCCGAAAATGCGATCCATAGCGCCCACGCGGCGACAACAGCCAGCCCGAAGACGCCAGCTTCGATTGCCAGTTCGAGATAATCGTTGTGTGCACGTCCGGCCTTGCGCGGGGAGATGTATTCAAGCGATTCGTCGGCTTGAAACACTTCGTCGAACGTGGCCATGCCCGAACCGATCGGCCAATATCGCTGCGCGGTATAAGTCGCGTCGTCCCAGATCAGGGCGCGCTGGTCATCCACGTTTTCGAAGCGCGCCAGCGCCGTTCCCAAGCGGGATTCGCCAATCATTGGTATCACTGACGCCAGTGCCGCAATCGCGAGGCCTGCAACGAGCAGCGCGCGCGAGGTGGCGACGGATCCGGCATCGGACTTCCCCATCCGCCCCGATATGGCGCGGAAGATGGCGAGTGCAAGCGGGAGCGCAAGCATGACAATGCTGGTACGCGACTGGGTGAGGATTACACCGAGCGCGAGCATGACCGCAGCGAGCAGATGCGTGAGACCACCCATCGTTCGTGATTTGCCTGATGGCAGGGCTGCTAGCAGGATGAGGCAGCAGACAAGGAACAGGCCGGTAGAATTGCGATTGGCGAAGAATCCGAACAATACACCGGGCATCTCGTTTTCAGGATAAAGGACACCAGTTCCGCCGCCGCCCAGTACTTGCACCACGCCCAGAGTGACATTCAGGAGGCCAAGCGCAACCACCACCTGCATGACCCGGTGAAGTCTGTCTCCACCGAGGCGCCAGCCGGTGGTAATCACGGCAAATGGCGCGATCAGGCCGATGAGGGCGACAAGTGTACGATAGGGACTGACCGTCGTCGTAAACCACATGTCGCCAGCGCCGACGCTGGCAAGGGCGTCCCTGACCAGCGCTCGTCCAGGCATCTCTGTCCAGATGGAGGGCGGAAGCGGCAAAAGCTGGATAAGAGGAACGGCGAGCGAGACGACGACAAGCGCTGTCAACGCGCGCGGACCGTACACGGCAAAGTCGCGCACTGATGTGAAATTCAGGGACAGCACCAGCAATGCGGCAAGCTGCACGACGAGGTTTGAAAGGCCGTAAGCGACACCGCCACCGCCAAACAAAGCTGCCAGGATCAATAGAGCGACTAGCTGGCTGACCCGAGTTTTGAACATGACGCGTGATTGACCGGCTTAGCGCGCGTGGTCAAGGAAATCTGGCCAGAAGCGGGCCGATCGACCGATGCGGGCGCGATGTGCGATTGCTGCGGAGTGTATCAAGGGGCATCCGGTGAGGATTGATCGACCTGGCGGTCAAAACCACGATACCTGCATCGAGAACCCACCGCGTGGGATGTGCCTGCGATAAGTGCAGACACGGAAAACCCGGCCACCATTGCTGGTGACCGGGTTTGATTCCGTCAAGCGCGGATCAGTCTGCGCCGTTCGACTTCGAGTCAACAGCCTTGGCAATGCCGAAAGCAGCAGCTCCGCCGGCCAGCAGGATGATGATCAGGGCCGAAGGAGCAAGCTCGTTTTCTTCAGAAACAGCAGCCGAAGCACGGTTCGCTGAATAGCTGGCAGCAGGATATACAGCAGATTCGCTTGCACGAGTGCCGGCCTGGGCAGCGATCGGGGCCATCAGCAGCGACGAAGCAACGAGTGCCGCAGCAATGTTAGAAAACTTCATGGTCAATCTCCTAAGCAGTATCGCTTCCGTGTACCGCCCTCTCGACTGACAGTCATACCGCAACGCAAAATGATTCGCAACTAAAAGATAAGTAGAACCACTTAGCCATTTTCTGAGATCGCAGTGGGACGCATGGTGGCAATAAAATGACATAAAAACAATATCTTAATTGCATTGTGGCAATCGAGCGGCGGGGAAATTGCAACCCTCGCGTGCACTTCGGCTCGCAATGGTTTGGTTAATGAAGCATTCACTTTTGCACTTTGGCGGGCGAAATTCGTCATTGGCTGTTGCGCTGCATGAATTTTTGCATCGTCATTTGCAGCATCAAGCCATTACATGTTGCGCTGCAGCGTCAGGTTGTGATCGGGTGTTGGGCGCTCGAAACCAAAGGCCGCGTTTATGGCCGCGTTTCGGATGTGGGGGGGCGGGATGCATGGAAAACGTGAAGACGGACGCTGCGCAATAATCGGGTTGTCGCAATCGCGAGTTTAAACTCGCGAACGGATGCGAGGGCGATGAAATGTCTTTGGAATAATCCGCCAAAAGGCTGAAAAATACGATATGCCGACTTCTCCATACCTTGCCTGAACCACCCGCACGGCAGCTTGCCGTAGCTCGGCCGACAGGCCGTTTGTGGCCCTACGGTTCAAGGTTGACCTGCGCAATTTATACTGCAATGCAGCGCCCATATTGGAGTGATTCAGGCGGATTTTCGGTAATATGTCTGCCGGGATCGATGCAGGTAATGCATCTTGGGCCTGGTGGTGGCATATTTTCAAGGGCTTGAAATATCAGGCTTCATTTGGTGTTGAGCAGGAGTTTCGCGGAAAGTGAATATCACCACAGCCCGTTCGCCACGGAAAGGGATTATTCTTGCAGGCGGCTCTGGCACACGCCTTTATCCGCTGACGCGTGGTGTATCGAAGCAGCTCATGCCGGTCTTCGACAAGCCCATGATCTATTATCCTTTGAGCACGCTCATGCTCGCCGGAATTCAGGATATCCTGATCATTACCACGCCTGATGATGCTGCGCAGTTTCAGCGTGTACTTGGCGATGGGTCGGATTTCGGCATTTCGCTGACTTACGCTGTGCAGCCGACACCGGATGGCCTTGCTCAGGCATTTCATATCGGTGCGGATTTCGTGGGCGGAAACCCAAGCGCACTGGTCTTGGGCGATAACATTTTCTACGGCCATGGCCTTCCCGAACTGCTGTGCAATGCTAACGCAAACAGCACCGGAGCCAGTGTCTTTGCCTATCGGGTCAACAATCCTCAGGCTTATGGTGTGGTGGCATTCGACGAGAGCGGTCGCGCGATGTCGATCGAGGAAAAGCCGACGCAGCCCAAATCCAACTACGCGGTTACGGGCCTGTACTTCTATGATGAAACGGTGGTTGATCGCGCTCGTGATCTCAAGCCTTCGCCGCGCGGCGAACTTGAGATCACTGACCTGAACCGGCTGTACATGGAAGAAGGCCAGTTGTCGGTCGAAATCATGGGCAGAGGCTTCGCTTGGCTGGATACCGGAACGCACGGATCGTTGCTCGATGCTGCGGCCTATGTCCGCATCACCGAAGAGCGGCAGGGCCTGAAAATCTGCTGTCCTGAAGAAATCGCCTGGCGGCAGGGCTTCATTGATGACGCCAAGCTTGAGGCGATCGCCCAGCCTTTGCGCAAATCGGGCTACGGTGAATATCTTTTGAATCTGATTGTTCAGGGATAAATTCGATGAACATCATTGAATGCAACATTCCCGGCCCTCTCATCATTGAGCCCAAGGTTTTCGGCGATGAGCGGGGGTTCTTTCTTGAAACGTGGAATAACGCAGCCTTCGCGCAAGCCGGGTTGAATCTGCAATTTGTGCAGGATAACCACAGCCGCTCGAAAAAGGGCGTTCTGCGCGGAATGCATTTTCAGAATCCTGAGCCGCAAGGGAAACTGGTGCGGGTGGTGCGAGGTGCCGTTTACGACGTGGCTGTGGATTTGCGCCGTTCCTCGCCGACGTTCGGAAAATGGACCGGGGTGACCCTGTCTGCTGAAAACAAGCGGATGTTCTGGGTGCCCGAAGGCTTCGCTCACGGCTTCCTGACTCTGGAAGACGACACGGATTTCCTGTACAAATGCACTGCGCCCTATGCGCCGCAGAATGAAGCGAGCCTTGCGTGGGACGATCCTGCAGTGGGTATTGAATGGCCGCTTGGCGACATTCAGCCGCAGATCTCCGCAAAGGATGCCGCAGGTCTTTCGCTGGACAAGGTTCAGGCTTTCGCATGAAGGCATTAGTCACCGGGGTTAACGGGCAGGTCGGCAGTGCACTGTTGCGCACTTGCCCGGAAGGCTGGACTTGCGTGGCGCTGGACCGCGCCGCTCTGGACCTGAGCGATGCCGATGCGATTGCGCGGATCGTCGATGCCGAGAAGCCCGATCTCGTGCTTAATTCCGCCGCCTACACTGCGGTTGACCGGGCGGAGAGCGAGCAAGACCTGGCCTATGCCATCAATGCACGTGCACCGGGTGCTTTTGCCGAGGCGCTGGCCAAAACCGGCGGGCGGCTGGTCACTGTATCGACCGACTTCGTTTTCGACGGCACCAGTGGGACCGGCTACAAGCCTGGCGATACGCGCAACCCACAATCCATCTATGGTGCCAGCAAGGCCGATGGCGAGATTGCTGCGGGTGAAGATTCCATAATCGTGCGGACCAGCTGGGTCTATGCTGCGGGTGGCGCAAATTTTGTGCGGACCATGCTGCGCTTGATGCGTGAGCGCGATGAACTGCGGGTCGTAGGAGACCAGATCGGTTCGCCGACCTGGGCCACCGGGCTTGCGCGCACACTATGGGGGCTTGCCTTGGCGGACAGGCCGGGGATCTGGCATCACCGCGATGCCGGCGTTGCCAGCTGGTACGATTTTGCCGTGGCGATCGGCGAGGAAGCATTGGCGGCGGGGCTGCTCGCCCGGTTGCCACGGATAGTCCCGATTTCAACATCCGAATATCCCGTTCCGGCCAGACGACCGTCATTTTCCGTCCTGGACGTGACCGAAACACGCGCGGCGCTGGGTGACGAAAACATTCATTGGCGCACGAACCTGCGGCTCATGCTCGAAGAGGAAAAGGCACTTGGCTAACCTGCTTGTCACCGGCGGCGCCGGTTTCATCGGCGGCAACTTCGTTCACTACTGGGGCAAATCCCACCCGGACGACAGCGTGATCGTGCTGGATTGCCTGACATATGCAGGCAATGAATCGACAATTGCCGATGTCGAGCAGGCCGAACTGGTTGTTGGCGACATTCGCGACACCGATCTGGTCGAAAAGCTGCTGCGCGAGCGCGACATCGCCACCATCGTGCATTTTGCTGCTGAAAGCCACGTCGATCGTTCGATCAGTGGCCCTGACGCATTCATCGATACCAACATCCTGGGCACGAACAGCTTGCTCAAGGCGGCCCGGTCGGTTTGGCTGGGCGCCAACGGCGGGCGCGAACATCGTTTCCATCATATCTCGACCGACGAAGTCTATGGCTCGCTTGGACCGGATGATGCGGCATTTTCGGAGACGACGCAGTACCAGCCGAATTCGCCCTATTCGGCGTCCAAGGCGGCGTCGGATCACCTCGTCCGTGCCTATCACCATACCTACGGGCTGCAGGTAACCACCACCAACTGCTCCAACAACTACGGGCCTTATCATTACCCGGAAAAGCTGATTCCGCTGTTCATCCTGAACGCGCTATCGGGCAAGTCTCTGCCGATCTACGGCGATGGGATGAATGTGCGCGACTGGCTTTACGTCGAAGACCATTGTCGTGGCATCGAAGCGACGCTGATGAATGGCAAGGCGGGCGAGACTTACAACATCGGCGGAGGTGAAGAACTCCGCAACATGGCAGTCATTGATCGCATCTGTGCCGAAGTCGATCTTGCGTTTGTAGAAATTCCGGGTCTTGCCGCACGCTACCCCGATGCTCCGGCAGCCAAAGGGCGCCCGACGTCTGAATTGAAGACGTTTGTCGAAGATCGCAAGGGGCATGATCGCCGCTATGCCATTGACGAGACGAAAGCCCGCACGGAACTGGGTTATGTGCCGCAGCATGATTTCGAAACCGGCCTGCGTAGCACCCTGCGCTGGTATCTCGATAATGAAGACTGGTGGGTGCCGCTGCTCAAAAAAAGCTGAAGAAAGTGTCGCCTTGTGGCGCATCGGGCATCATCCCGCGCACCAAGGCAAGCAATCGTACCCGACCGTGCCGGCGGAAGGTTTCAGTCTTCCGAAAGAGTGGCCGGGTTGCCAAGCGCGCGTCTGCCAGGGGGCACATCCTTGGTAACGACCGCGCCTGGCAGCACTTCGCAATCCGCACCGATGCTGACTCCGGGCATGATGATCGCGCGGGCGCCGATGACTGCATTTTCACCAATTCGGGTATGGGGGCGGATGCCGCGCGTCATGTCGTGTGACAGGATTACCGCCGCGTGATCTATCACGCAACCGGCGGCAATGTGGATGCCGCGCGGGTTGGTGCGGTCGACATAGGCCGACGTTGAAATCCAGGCGGATGGATGAATGTCCATTTTCCAGAACCGTGTCTGAAAAACATGCCGCAACCTCTGGCTGAAGCTGCGTCGCCTGTGTTTTGAAGTCTTTGACATGCAGGAAACTGATGTATCTTCAGGGCAGGCCAGAAGCAACAGACAACAGGCTTTTCATGTATGGCGCTTGATCTGAATGATTTTTGGACAGTGCGGGCCGTAGTCCTTAATCTACGCCAGAATTGGTTGCAGTGGCGCCATGGGGCAATAATTGATCGAACCAGCACGGTCTCAACTTCGGCAACGCTTGTCGGAGGCGGGAAGGGTGACATCAGGATCGGAGCCGAAACACTAGTGGCACTGAAATGCCTTATCATTGCACGCGATACTTTCGGAACTGCCAAGCGCATCACCATCGGCCGACGGTGCTTTATCGGCGGAGGCTCTATCATTATGCCGGGTGTGACGATTGGAAACGAAGTGATTGTCGGTGCGGGATCGGTCGTGTTTGATGACGTTCCCGATCGATGTGCCGTGGCGGGGAACCCTGCCCGGATCGTCAAGCGGGATATAGAAGTTGGCCGGTACGGGCGCCTGTCATACGCAACATTGAATATGCGGAAGAACGAGATATAGGATTTCAGGGCGAGATGCGGCGTATGTCGGTCATGGCTGTGGGCATGGCAATCGCATTGCCCTTTGTCGGGTGGCAATCTGGCGAGAGACCGCATTGGCAGGTTGGCGGAAGCCAGATAGTTGGGCATGCATCCTTGCCGCCGGCAGGCACATTTCCTCTTATTGTCCCCAAGGGAGCGAGCCTCATCCTCCAAGGCGACAGCAACGTGCGCAGTCGGCCACCGATCGATGATGCCCGCTCCTTGCCAACCTTGCTCCGACGAAGCATCGGGCCGACCGTCGAAGTTGTAGTTCGCAGCTTCGGCGGCGATACGATTTCCCTAGGTATGAAACGCTGGCTGACAGGAACACATCCCGGTGATCTCGTCATCCTGGTTTACGGGACCAACGATGCCGCTCCCCGAGGGTGGATGGCAAAGCGAGAACGAGTACCGACACACGTCTATCAGATGAAGCTTGCCGAACTTGCCCGCAAATTCGAAAACATAGGTGCGCGCACCTTGATCCTGGCGCCGTTGCCGACTGGTTCGTCCGCGATGGAACGCCGGGTCGCCCCATACCGTTTTGCTGCGCGGCAAGCGGCGATTGACGCAAATGTAAGTTTCCTTGATCCCGTTGCCGCATTCAACCGTAACGGGATCAAGAAACCCGCGCTCGGTTATGATGGCTTGCATCTAAGCGTTTCGGGACATGAGCAATTGAGTGCCTGGCTGATCCAAAACATCAGGATCGGCGTTCGGCATAACGACATTGCAGTGGACGTCTCAACGCACGATCCTGCCGACTGATTTGCCGGTGAGGCGCAGCGCCGTCACAGCTCCCAGCAAGCCAGCATCTGAAAATGCGATGGCGTGCTGATTAATGGCAAAGGGTCAGTTTGACTGACTTGGAGAATCCCTGCACTGCCGCTTCAGATATCTTCGCGATTTCCATCAGCTATTGCCTGCGCCGTGGCTTTGAGATTGGCATGGCCTGTACGCTGATCCGGCTCAAGGTGGTTCCCTTCGGCCCATTCGTTCCACGCGTTGATGAAGACGAAGCGGCGCCCTGCCGGTGCATTCTTCCTTGTCCATGAAACCATCTCGCGCAGCCAGCGACCATAGCGCTCAGGCGTGGCTCCGATGAATATCAGCGGGCGGATTTTCTTGCGTGCCGAATTGTCCCAGCCAGGCGTTACACAACGCAGCCAGCGATCGGGCGCGACTCCTGTCGGCGGCGAACTGGAGGCCATGCTGCTGGCGAGATCATCGTACAGATGGATTGCTGCTTGCCGTGCGCCACGAATCCTCGCGAACATGCGGCACCAGATACGTGTCAGCAGACGCCGTATTCCGGTCGAAGAAGGCGCTGTATATTTGTTTGGCGCAAATTCGACCGCGACGTCAAAACCACCCGCTTCCATATCGAAGGGCGACGTCATGAATGCGCCCAGAAAAATTTCGCCCAATCCGGCCTTGCGCGCAAGATCACGCCAGTTGTCCGTGGTCGATCTTGCGTCGGGCAGTTGATCGGGGCGATAGACGAAGAACGCAATCTTCCCGTCCACGCGAAGGTAACGGGAATCCGAGAAGACCGGCAGCAATGCGGCGAAGTGCGCGGCGTCGTCTTCCGGTCCGTAATTCTGGGCCAGCAGGACCGACGTGTCCTGACCATCCCAGGTCCGTGTCCAGTTCTCGTTTGCCCAGCACAGGCAAAACGGAAAATCCGGCTTGCCCGATGCGACGATGTCGTTGACGGGGCGCTCCAGAATGCGTTTGCCGCCGAACCAGTAGTGATAGTAGCAAAAGGCAGATATGCCATACTCGCGTGCCAGCGCTGCTTGGGCATCGCGCGTTTCGGGCAGGCGCATGTCGTAAAAGCCGAGGTCTGCGGGGAGATGAGGCTGCGGATGTCGGGGAAACAGGGGACGGGCCCTCGTCACATTCGTCCATTCGGTAAAGCCTTTGCCCCACCAGGCATCGTTTTCTGGCACCGGATGATACTGCGGGAGGTGAATCGCGATGGCTTTGACGTCGTCGTTGGCAATGTTCGGATCCATGATTTCTGAGACTGCCCCGCATGCTGCATTGCAAAATAGGGCTAGCACAAGGTATTGGAAAAACCCATAGGGATTTCACGTGAAAGCTGCGATTGAGCCGTGGCTTTGGCTGTCAAATGCTGCGGACCGGCAATGCGTTACGAGAATGGGTGGAAACCTCGGATGCTCTTGCTGCAGGTGCTTTGACAGTTGCGGTGCTGCGTCGGGATTTACAGGAGACTCCATGCGGTTGGCCATGAATGCCGTCTACAGCATCATCAGTGCAGCAGTGCCGGCATTTGTCAGCATCGTAACCGTGCCGATTTACCTTAAGCTCATCGGTAGCGAGCGCTACGGTGCACTGATGATCGGATGGCTGCTCCTGGGGTATTTCGGGCAGGCCGATTTCGGGATTGCCCGCGCCATCACCCAAAGGATTTCAGCACTCGGACAGGATGCGCGCAAGGAACGCGTTGCTGCCGTATGGTCCGCTGTCTGTGGCGTGATCCTGTTCAGTCTGGTCAGCGGGGCCCTTGTCTATGCCGCGTCCAGTTACTTCTTTGCAGGCCCTCTCAAGGTGGAGGCTGGCCTGCGGGCAGAGATGATGGCGTCACGCTGGTATCTTGCATTGTGCATTCCGGTCATCGCCATTTCCAGCACATTCGCAGGGGCGCTGATGGGTCTGGAACGGTTCAAGCTGGTTTCCTTTGGGAATCTCACCAGTTCGATCGCAATGCAGGTCCTGCCGCTGGGCGTTGCCTTTTTCATCGGCGGCAACCTGACGGACCTCATCGCCGCCGCACTGGCGGGCCGGATCATCGGACTTGTCATCGTAGGTGCTGGGGCGTGGATCACTTTCTTGCGTGACGAGCCGTTTTCAGCCACATGGAGCGAGTTTCGCCACCTGTTTACTTTCGGCATCTGGATCATGCTGACCATGATCGTCGGCCCGATGATGACGATGGCAGATCGCTTCGTGATCGGCGCGACGATTGGCACTGCAGCCGTTGCGATCTATGCGGTACCCTTCCAGATCGCCAGCCGCACGGTGATGTTTCCGTTGGCGATTTCGCAGGTCCTGTTCCCCCGATTCGCGGCGGATTCGGTAGAGCGTTCGCTTGACCGGTGCAGGGATTCGACCGTGCTAATCGGGCAGATCTACGCCCCGATGGTGATTGGTCTTGCCTGTCTTGCCGCGCCGCTTCTCGATGTGTGGATCGGAAACGCGCTTGATCGGCAGTCGATCATCATTGGCCAGATCGTACTGGCAGGTTTCTGGACGAACGCAATCGCCAGCGTCCCTTACGCCTATATCCAGGCACGCGGAAACCCCAGATACACGGCGCTTCTCCATGTGATCGAACTGCCGCTTTATACAGCGGCGCTTTATCTGCTGCACATGAAGTTCGGGCTGATCGGCATTGCGGCTGCGTTTTCGCTGCGCTGCGCTGTCGATTGCCTTTTGCTGATGCTGTCTGCCAGGATCTGGAGCAAAGACCTTCTGATACGCCTTGGCGTGCCGGGCCTTCTGGTTCTCTCTTCGATTTTCGCAGGGCAGGCGTTTCAGACGTGGGTCTCTTCATTGGCAACGGGTGTTTCAATTGCGTCGGTCGCAGCGGTCTTCGCGCTCGTGCAGATGCCACTTGCCGTGCGGTCTCAGCTTCAGGCCCTGCCTATAATCCGCAGCATCCCGGTGCTCCGCGCGAGATCGTTGTGAAACAGTTGCTGCTAAGTGCAGCATTCCAATACGTTGATGGAGTCGAGCAATGAGTGGGGCGGTCCGGGCGTCGATGAAACGGCTAATGCCGGTTCGGTTGAAGAAGTTCGTCAAGGACGTCCGGGAGCGCACCTTGCCACCGCCGATCGACGATATCGTGCTGGCTGTCTATCGATTGGTCGAAGATCGGTCTGCAAGGCCGAGGCTCAATTTTGTCATTCCGAACCTCACTGCATCGACGGCCTTTGGAGGCGTGGTGACCGGCATCGACATCTTCCTCGAACTTGCCGCAAGTCTGTGCGGGACTACCGATATCGATCTCCGGGTCATTCTGGCTGAGCCGGATCGTGAAACTGATTTCGGAATATTGACCGAGCGTGCGAAGCGCCATGGCTTGCCTGCGGGTCGGTTTTCACTGTTGCAGGTCAGCGCCATGGATCAGGCTATTCCGGTCCGGACACATGATCTGTTCATCAGTTACAGCACATGGATGACCTTGAATCTTCAGCGTCTGATCAGGCAGCAGGCAGAACACTATCGCCAACCGGTGCGACCGATGATTTTTCTCATCCAGGAGTACGAGCCGCACCTCTATCCGTTCTCATCGGCGCACATGCTGACCCGTGAGGCGTATGATCTGACCGAACGTCTGTGGGGCGTTTTCAACAGCTCGAATCTGCATTGGTACTTCGAAAAACTGGGGCACCGGGCAGAGCGTGCCTTTGTGTTCGAACCGGTGATCAGCGACAAGCTGCGCCCTTATCTTGATGGCGTGGCGAAGAGTGAGCGGCAGAAACGCATCCTCATCTACGGTCGTCCGGGAATTGCGCGCAATTGCTTCCCCGCTATCGTGCGCGGGCTTCGGCGCTGGGTGCGTGATTATCCTGAGTTTTCCGACTGGGAACTGGTTTCAGCAGGAACCGCGCACAAGCCGATCGATCTTGGCGTCGGCAGAACCGTCAATTCCGTTGGGAAGCTGTCGCTCGACGATTATGCCGCCATGCTCCTGTCGAGTTCCGTCGGTTTGAGCTTGATGGCCTCGCCACACCCAAGCTACCCGCCTCTCGAAATGGCGCACATGGGTCTCAGGACCATAACCAACGGTTACTTCGGGAAGGACCTTTCATCGTTCCATCCCAACATTCGCTCGATTCGCTCGATTGCAGACATCGAACTGGCCCAAGCGCTTGCGCGCGCCTGCAACGAATACGGTGCGCCGGTGACGGCCTGTTCCAACGACGATTACGTCCGCCAGGATCAGTACCCTTTCCTCGCCGAGCTTGTTGCGGAAATGCGCGCGGAACTCGGCCTGGAACCCTCGTGATGGAAAAGGGGGGTGCCGGTCAAGCCGGGCACCCCCGTCCTCATCTACCGCCCTGCCAGCCTGCGATATCGGTTGGCCCGCGTATCAGTTGGCGATAGCGCCGACGCTATCGACATTGCCGCGCTTTTTGCCCGTCCGATCGAATTTGAGCACCGGAGCCTTCGGATTCGCCAGCAATTCTCCCGCCGGGCTGAAATCGCCCGCCGATGCATTTTGCCAAAGCGATGCCTCGGACCCGCCGATCACTGTGGCTGTATCCGGGCCAGGGCTTGGAGCAGATGACATGATGTGATTATTGGTGATCCGTATGTCCGCGTCCGGCGTTCCCAGCCAGCTCAATTGCAGCATCGCGTTGTTCGCCCACATGCAGTAGGCGTCGGCATCGAAACCTGAAGCCGGGCGCAACCACCACCCTTGCGTTGAGGAATTGTGGGCGATGACGACATGCGATTTCACGCCTGATCTGTCCAACTGCGAATAGAAGTTTTCCTTGATGTTGTAGCTTCCGGGCACGGTCGGCTTGCCGTGATAGCAATTGTTCAGGAAGATGAAGTCCCTGGCAGGGGTGGTCGATGCAATGAAGAAGCACTGCCCGGCAAAGTTGGTGATGACATTGTCTGCCACGATCACGTTTTCGGGCACGCCGTTGATCAGGTGCTGCCACACATCGCCATGCTGATCGAACATGGTGACGATCTGCAGTTCCGTATTCTTGCAGTTGATCGGACCAAACGCAGTGCCCTTTCCGCCCACGTTCGAACAGAACGTGACGCGACGCGTGTCATCCTGCAGGGTCGCCGCCCATCCGGGCAAGCCGTTCAGCCAGGCAACGACCGACGAATTGCGACCGTTGGCTACGCTGTAGTATTTGTTGACCGTGAAGCTTCCGACCGAAGCGCCATTGACCTTGGCGGTGAACACACGCGTGGTATTGTCGTTGAAACCCGAAAGTTCAAGCGTGGCCGTCGTGCCGGTGCCTGTGTAGGTCACCGTAAAGGCTGGTACTTCCTTCGCCCAGTCGACATAGGAATCGTGATCGTCCAGTCGGTTGCCAACTGCACAGACGCAATCCGTCAGCGCGTCGCTGAAGCCCTTGGTCACCGTGTTGCCCCGCGCAAGAAAGGCACCGTTCAATGCGGTCGGCAGGTCGGATATGGTGCATTCGGTGGCATAGTGGCAGCCGGTGCCATAGGGGCGAGGTCCGCCAAGGCCGGGAAACAGGCCGCCCCGGCCGCGAGAGTTGATGACGGTAATGCCATCCAGCCAGTTCTTGTTGCCGGTCGCTTCGGCAAAAATCACCGATGCATTGGCGAAGTCGAACGTGATGTTCGAACCCTTGAAGCGCATGCCGCAATATTTGGTTCGCGGAGTGCTGTCCACATACGTCGCCGTGCCGATGATCGTTACGGGCACCGCAGCCTCGATCGTGGCAAACCCCTTGCCGGTGTTGTACGAAAAAGGCGATCCGATATTGGCAAGCGTATAGTCGGTTCGCGCCTCCGTGATCGTGATCCTGGGGTGATGGCGGGCTTGCTGCGCGCAATACGTCAGCGCGGCAGTGATCGACTGGTATCGCGATCCGGTGATTTGCGACAGTGAAGGCGCAACCGTCAATTCCAGATCGTAAAGCGTCGCCGATGGCATGAACAGGTAGGGACCCATCACGCGGGCCTGCATCGTGGCGTCTTTGGGGATTGCTTCAAGGTAGAGGTTGGCGTCACCATTGCGTCCGTCGTGCGCAAGGCGTGCCCACCAGCCATAGTAGGTTACCGGGTTGCCGTTGGCATCGTCGAACGTCGCGAACGTGGGCGCGGTGATGTCCACGATGGTGCCCTCGTAATGCACGCGAACCTTCTCAAGTCCCATGTCGCCGAACAGCGTGCCGCCATTGTTTGCAGCGGCATAGGCGCCCACCAGCAGGTGATCCGTGTATGCCTGGCCGGGTGGCACCATCAGGCGCATTGCGGGCTTTGCCGTGGTCCTTACGGGATCGACAGGGATAGTGGCAAAGCCGCTTCCCGCAATGCCGCTCCACGCTTGGCCGGGAGAAGCAGACACGGGCGGAGCGCTTGCGCCGGCATTGCGCACGGCGCGGTGCCTCGCGCCAAAGCCGAATCCGTAGCGACCCATTACGAAAGCCCCACCAGCGAACCGGCGGTAGTTCCGGTTTGCCGCACCTGCCGGATACGCACATCCAGAATCGTACCTGCCTGTACGTTGGCAAACGTCACCAGATCGCCACCAAGGCTGCGCACGGCAAGATTGCCGGTCTCGCCGATATAGATGGCCTTCGTCGCCACGGACAAATCATCGACATCGCTTGGCGTGATCGGAAAGCAGGTGGTTGCAGGAGCAATGATGCTGTCGGTTGTCGCACTGAATTTGTCGGTGATCATGGCGAGGCCTCATTTTGAACAAATGGAGAACATCGATTATCATGAGCGCTATCGTGTAGGAAAATGGAATCTTGGTTGCTGCAGCGCGGCAATTCGTCCTTGCCACCACCGAGTTCGAAGGGCTACTCGGAGACCTCAAGCAGGACAGTCCAGCGCCATGAATGTTCCGATCGCATCATCCGGCCGCTTCGGCCCGCAAGGTCCGGCAAGGACGGTATCTGCATCTGCAGGTTACAGGCCTCTGCTTCCAGCCTTGATACTTTTTTATGCAATGTTCATGCCCATGGAGGTGCGCTTTGTTGTGGCAGAGCAAACCATCTATCCGCCGCGTATGGCTGCGTTTTTGTTGTTACCTTGGCTGCTTAGTAAATTGTCGCGCGGGGGACTCAGGTATCGTGCTGTTGATGGGGCAATGTTCGCAGGATTAAGCTGGATGATTATTTCATTCATGGCCTTTTATGATCCCATTACGGGCTTTATGCGCGCGGCACCACTGGCATTTGATATTTTCGTCCCGTACATCATCGGGCGGATGTGTATTAGAAACATAACTGATTTCAGGCGTTTTCTCGTTTATGCTGCGCCAGGTCTGATGCTTGCTGGTGCCACCATGGCCATCGAAAGTCTGTCTGGTAGGCCGATTATAAAGCCCTTTGCCGCCAGCATATTTGGCCGATTAGCGTTATACGAAAATGGTGTTGCGATTGGGGCTGCTAAGTTTATTGAGGAAACGCGATTGGGATTTCTGCGTGCATCGGGACCATTCGCTCACCCTATTCTTGGTGGAATTTTTCTCGGTAGCTTTGTGCCCATTTATATATCTTCTGGCTTACGAGGATGGCCGAAAATTGCGGGAATAACTGCGGGTTGTTGCGCCTTTTTCTCACTCAGTTCTGGAGCATTCCTTGTTTTAATTTTGGGGATTGGAGTTCTGGCGCTGGACGAGATCCAGAAGAAATTTGAATTTTTCGGATGGAAGCTTATTATTTTATCGGCGGTATTTCTAGGCACATTGATTCAAATTGGGTCCCAAAATGGGCTTGTCTCCATACTTATACGATACACGCTCGATCCGGCGACAGGACGTTATCGTCAATATATTTGGAAATATGGAAGTGCATCCGTTGAAAAACATCCGCTTATTGGTATTGGCCTTAGTGAATGGGAAAGGTTAAATTGGATGGGGAGTAGTGTGGATAACAATTGGCTTCTTTTGGCTATGCGTCATGGAGTGATTGTTTCCCTGCTATTTTTATATGTCCTGCTATGGGCAATTTTTGGTATCGCAAAAACGGCTTCGCAAAAAAGTGGAACTGAGCGGTATTTCTATATTGGGATAGCTGCTGCGCTCTTTGCATTCCTAGTTTCAGGTTTTACAGTAACATTTTTTGGGCAGACGTTGAGTTTATACTACTTTATGATTGGTGCGGCAGTTTGCCTGCCATCTTGGAAAAATCAATTAGGCCGACATGCTGGTGACGTGGTCCGAGGTATGCGATAAATGAAGCCTAGTGCCGATAATACCGGGCATATTCCATCGCTTGATGGTCTGCGGGCGGTTTCAATCATTATAGTTTTCGTTGCGCATTCCATGCACTCGTTGCCCATTCCGGGTGGATTTGGCGTGACGATATTCTTCTTTATTTCCGGATATCTTATTACCAGCTTGCTCGTCAAAGAGTACGGGCAAACTGGTAAGGTTGATTTCAGGGCATTTTATATCAGGCGCCTGTTTCGCCTTGCGCCACCTCTATTGATAACCATGGCAATTGGTGTAATATTGGTTTTGGCAAACCTTACAGAAGGTACTCTAAATACTATCGGTTTGATCAGCCAGATTTTTTTCTTTTTTAACTACTGGGATGCTTATGTCAGCCAAGGTGATGTCATTTCAGGAACAAAGATATTCTGGTCATTGTCGGTTGAGGAGCATTTTTATTTTGTTTATCCGTTTGTACTTTTGCTCGCCCTTCGGCAAAAATGGCCGATTTTGTGGGTAATCGTATTATCGATAATTGTTCTTGTGTGGCGCTTCATAAAGTTCACTATTTTTGGCGCAAACGAATGGGAAATCTATGCTCTTACAGATACGCGATTTGATTCAATGCTGTGGGGGTGTCTTCTTGCAATTTTGATGAATCAAAAATCTGAATTATTGCAGAAAATTTCTCGCAACCAGTGGCGATCGCTAGCGGTTGGTGGCATTTTGTTGATCGTTTTGACGTTTTTGATACGGGATGAGATTTTTCGATCGACTTTGCGCTATACTGTCCAAGGAGTCGCTTTGTTTCCGATATTTTATTTTTTGATAAACTTTCGTAGCGGGATCTCGTACCGGTTAATGAATGGATGGATTATAAAGAAAATAGGAATTTATTCTTATACATTTTACTTGTCACATTACATTATAATTGGCGTATTAAACTATAATTTTCCATTGAATTCTGAAATTGCCATCGCATTGATTGCGGCGATATTAAGCTTCGGCTATTCTGCGGCAATGTATCACTTTGTCGAGATGCCGATCCGCGTCTGGCGAGGAAAGCTCCTGTCCAAAATGGATGCTGGTAAGTGATTAGATTTGCTCTAGGGTTTGCTCATACTGGAATGAGACACGAATGACAGCGTTTGAGGCAACCGGCGCTCAGGATCACGAGGTGACCGTGATCATGGTGAGCTACAACACGCGAGAGTTGACGCTCACGGCGCTTGAAACGCTGTTCGCCAATGCCGGCAACGTCTCCATGCGTGTGGTCGTCTGGGACAATGCGTCGCACGATGGCTCTGCCGACGCCGTCGCTGCCCACTTTCCGGGGGTCGAACTGATCCGGTCCGATGACAATGTCGGATTTGCCAAAGCCAACAACGTGATCGCAGCGTCGGCTGAAAGCGAGTGGCTGCTCCTGCTCAACCCCGATACAGAGACTCATCCCGGCGCCATCGAAAATATTCTGCGTTTCGGAAAGGCCAACCCCAGGGCCGGAATCGTCGGGGGGCGCACGGTCTTTCCCGACGGTTCGCTCAATATCGCCTCCTGCTGGAACACGATGTCGGTGTGGAGCCTGTTCTGTTCGGCAACCGGTCTTTCGCGTCTCTTTTCGAACACGACATTCTTCAACCCGGAAGGCATCGGCGGGTGGAAACGGGATACAGTGCGGCAGGTCGATGTCGTGGTGGGCTGCTTCCTGCTGATCCGCACCGAACTGTGGAAACAGCTGGATGGCTTCAACCCGCGCTATTTCATGTATGGCGAGGAACATGATCTCTGCCTGCGCGCCGCGCGCCTCGGCTATCGCCCGATGATCACGCCCGATGCGCAGATCATGCACCTTGTGGGCGCTTCCAGTTCGAAGCGCGAAGACAAGGTGCTGCGCCTCATGCGGTCGAAGGCAACCCTGATCCGCGATCACTGGGGCAGCGTCCGCGCGCCGCTCGGCATCGGTTTGCTGTGGCTGTGGATCTGTACGCGCCGCATTGGATCGGGGGCATTCGCGCTGGTTTCGGGCAAGCGCGGACAGCAGAGCCATTGGCGCAAGATCTGGCAGGAGCGCCATGAATGGCTGAAGGGATATTGAACGCTGCACCTGCCGATCCACCGCGCAAGAACGCGCTGGGCAAGGCGGGCAAGCTCGCCCGGCTCGTGCTGTCAGTGTTTGATCCGCGGGCGTGGCTGCACCTGTTCAAGATCGTCAATTATTACAACTACACCCACGTCCAGCCATTGCGCCGGATGAAGATCGGGGCGGCCGCCGGGATCAGCCCCGATGCGGTGTTCTCCAATCCCGAACGCATCGAAATCGGCGATCGGGCGCGGATCGGTTCGCGCTGCCACATCTGGGCCGGTCCCCGCGATGGTCGGGTCATCATCGGGGATGATGTCCTGTTCGGTCCCGAAGTTATGCTCACCGCCGCCACATATGATTTCAACAACGGCTCGCCCGTCACCGATCAGCCGATGCGCGAAGCTGATATCGTGATCGGCAACGATGTCTGGCTGGCAACCAGGGCCGTGGTGCTTCCCGGCACGACTATCGGCGATGGTGCAATTATTGCCGCAGGGGCCGTGGTAAAGGGGGACATTCCGGCGATGGCGATTGTCGCCGGTTCGCCCGCCCGCGTCGTCAGCATGCGTTGCATCGCGTAATCACACGGCAACCTCGCAGTCGCGGCCCAATGGACGCGATCAGCGCGGTTCCGCCGCCGCGATGGCGCTGTTCATGCCCAGCGCGAAGTTTGCGGCAATCGCCGGGCGCATGAACCGCCGGGCGTCGGCGCTGTTCTGCCATTGCGCCAGCGCGCGCTTGATCGCAGTTTCGTCCGTCATCGCGTTGCGCATGGCCGCCGCGATCGCCGCCGGATTTCGCGCATCGACCTTGATCGCAAAAGGTGCTCCGTCAAAATAGCCATCCACCGCCTGGTCAGCGGGATAGATGATCGGCAGGCCGCAGAACAACGCTTCGATGAACACCAGGCCGAAGCTTTCCCGGTGAGATGGCATCACGAATGCGGTGGCGGTCCCGAAGCTTTCCCGCAACTGGTCGCGGTTCATTGGACCGGCAAGTTCGATGCCCGCAACCTCGCCGATGGCCGCCCGGCTGTCATTTACATCCCCGTCGCTGCCGCCACCGATGATGCTTAGTCGGGCACCTGCCTGATCCGCATTGAGAATCCGCATCGCATCAACCATTCCGGCCAGATTCTTGCGCTTGTGATTCTTGAGATGGAAGCAGCTTACAAATCCGTTCCCGCCCGGCACAGGGGCAACAGGCGCGTCGATGTCGGTCGGGCAGGGCAG
This sequence comes from Novosphingobium sp. CECT 9465, assembly GCF_920987055.1. Classification (NCBI taxonomy): domain Bacteria; kingdom Pseudomonadati; phylum Pseudomonadota; class Alphaproteobacteria; order Sphingomonadales; family Sphingomonadaceae; genus Novosphingobium; species Novosphingobium sp. CECT 9465. The sequence goes on along the minus strand of NZ_CAKLBX010000001.1, from coordinate 3,024,138 downwards.
CATTATCACACGCCCGCCGCGCTGCCCCAGCTTTGCTTCGACCTTGCGCAACGACCAGGGGCTGAATGGAAACACCACCGCGGCTTCCTGAAATACCTTGCGGAACTCGGCGGCCAGATCAGGGCGTACCCGCAGGATCTTGGTGTCGGTGTCGCCCTGGATGGAAACGGCGTAGGGCACGTTCAGGCGCTTGGCCACGCGTCTTGCCACCACGCCCTCGATCGTCAGCTTGTGGCCGATGAGCAGGGCTGGCGGGCGGCCCTGCCGGGCGATCCGGTCGGCCAGGGCGTCTGCCAGCTGATGCAGCATCGTTGCGTGGAACAGGCCCTTGGGCGGCGCCACGAATCTGATCGCGGTCCCTTGTTCAAACGGTTCGAAACTGATTGCGGCCTGTGGTCTGCCAAAGCCCCGCATCAACCGTGCAACGAAGGGCAACACCCTTGGCGTCACCCGGTTGAGTGACAGGACTTCATGGGAGAAATCGCCTTGCGTCATGCGCACCAGCGTCTTGATCACCGGAGTCTTGAACGGCTCTATGCAATCGGGAAAGTCGGCGCTGATATGGATGACGTGAGGGGCTTTTTGCGGCACGATCATCCTCGGTCGTATGTTTGGTCAGCGCCAATTTATGTTGCCGCAGTCTAGCGCCAAGGCCCAGGGATCGTCACGCCCTGGGCCTTGGGCCGCTATTTTCGAGGGAAGCGCTGCCTCAACCCTTCTGATCGCTGCTGTACGAGTAATAGTTGTAGATGTAATCATACGCGAGGCCTGCTTCGGCCGAACGGTACTTGGTAAGCACCGCGCCGCTGACCCGTGCACCGGCAGACTGCAGGCGCCGCAGCGCTGCCTTCGCCTGGCCATAGTGCGACCGGTTCGCCTCGACCACGAACACCAGTCCATCGACATGGCGTGCGATCAACGGCGCATCGGCAATCCCCATGACGGGCGAACTGTCGATGATGATAATGGCATACTGGTTTCGGACCATTGCAAGGAAGTCGCTGAACCGCTTCGAAGAAAGCAGTTCCACAGGGCGTGCCGGGATACTGCCAACTGGCAGGACGTCCAGATTTTCCGGCATGTTCGGCAGCAGGGCATCAGCCAGCGGCACGTCGCCCAGCAGAACTTCGACAAAGCCGACCTTCGGCCGCTTTTCGCCGAACAGGTGATTGATCGTCGGCTTGCGAAGATCGCTGTCGATCAGCAGGACCTTGAGGCCCAGCTGCGCGTACTTGCGGGCCAGAACGCTGGAGGTGAGCGACTTTCCTTCCGATGGCTGGCTGCTGGTGACCTGCACGATGCGGTGATCGCCGGGAACCGCAAAGTCCACCGATGTGCGCAAGCTCGCGTAGGCTTCCATCAGCGCACTGAAAGGATCGGCCTGCTGCTGCGCCACTTCCTCGTCCGAAAGATACGGCGTGAACCCAAGCAGGCTGACGCCCAGCTTGCGCTCCACATCGTCGGTCGATCGCAGGCGATCGTCGAACGCTTCGCGCAATACCGCGATGCCTACGGCCAAGCCAATGCCGATCACGGCAGCAACCAGCATGTTCTTCAACAGGTTCGGCGAATACGGAGCGCCCGGTATTTCCGCGGAATCCAGCTTTGTGATGGTGCCGCTGTTGATGCTGGCAGCGGCCGAAAGCTGGTTGAAACGGTCAAGCAGTGCAGCCATCTGCGTCCGCAAAGCCTGTGCTTCACGGTCCAGCAGATTATACTGTACGCGGCGGTCCTGCTCGTCGAGCGTCTGCGTCGATACGTTCTGCAGTTCCGCTGCAAGACCCTGCTCCTGGCGCAGGGCGATTTCGTACTGGTCGCGGATTCCATTCTTTATTTCGGTGCCAAGGCGGTTGATCTGGCTGTCCAGCGAAGCCAGTTGCGCCTTCAGTTCGACGACCTGGGGATAGCTGTCGCCATAGCGCTGCCGCATTTGCGATAGCTGGGCCGTTACCGAAGAACGCTGCCCGTAAAGGCTTTGCATCGCGCCATTGGTCTGCGCTTCGGGCAATTGCAGGGCCGGGACATTGACAACGGCGAGCCAGCGCTGCTGTGCCGAAATCCGATCGCCGCGCAACTTCGTCAGTGCTTCGTTGACGCTTGTCAGGTTTGCGGCCGTCATCGTCTGTGCCGTGCCGCTGGTGTCGCCTTCCTTCGCGGTCCCCAGCGCGCCACCGACGATGCCGTTACGCTTGGCATAAGTGTTGGCGGTCGTCTCAGCCTGTTGCAACTTGCCGCTAATTACCTGGATCTGTTCCTGCAAGTAAGTGCGGGCATAGTCGTTGGCTTCGATGCTGCGGCGCACGTCTTCCTTCACGAACGCGTCAGCAAAGGCGTTGGCCAACCGTGCTGCTTGTTCTGCCGACAGCGACACATAGTTGATCGAAACAATCCGGCTGTCAGACGGAACGTCAACCGAAAGGCCGCCGCGCACCATATCTGCCGCAGCATCGCGCCGGATTTCCATCCAGCGCTTCTCGGAGATGCCCTGTGGACGTGGCCCGGCGAATTCTTCACCCAGGAAATCGGCATCTGAGCCAAGCTTCAGCGCATCGACCACGGTATAGGCCATCCGCTTGCTTTTGATCACGGCCGCCTGAGTGTTCATGTACATGTCGATCTGGTTGCCCGGAACGCTCGGCGCCAGATCCTGGCCCTCGACGATGTTCACGCCTTCAGGTTCAATCCGCACCGTGGCGCTGGCCTTGTAAAGCGGACGCGTGAGCAGCGTAAAGGCGAGGGCGATCACCAGCACGATCGAGATGATACCAACCAGCACCAGCCGCTGACGGAAGATCAGCCCCCGGATCGTCGCAAGGCTGATCATGCTTTCCGAGGCATCCTTGGGCAGCGGATCTGCACCGGGGAGAAACTGGTCGGACCATGAGCCGCGACTAATTGCATCTGTCATGCTTGGAGGAACCTTATGTTGCAGCGCGCAAGTAACTGGCAGGTCAGATCTGGGTGAACAAGGCTAGGGCAGGAAGCGTCTTCAGGAGATCCTGCCAGAACTGCGACAGGCCCGACGTTCCCACGACAATCCGGTCATTGGGCTGCATCACCGGATCCAGCATTGTTCCCGCCCTTACGGCTGCATAGTCGAACTTTGCGATGAACGTGCCTTCTGAAGTCTGCCTGAAGACGGCAACTTCCTTGAGCTTCGCCACACGTGATGGCCCTGAGGCGAGGGAAATAGCGCCCGACAGGCGCGTTCCAGGACGGAACGGATACATGCCGGGCTTTTCGACCGAGCCTTCCACAGTGACCAGATGCGATCCAAACTGCACGACATTGACCGCGACACTGGGATTGCGCAGCACATCGACCGAAAGTTTCTGCGTGATTTTCTCGCTCAGGCCCCGTGCCGTCAGCCCTTCAGCCTTGATCGCGCCGATCAGCGGAAGGGAGATCACGCCATCGGACCCGACTGGCAAACCTGCAACCGAAAGGTCAGGTTCTCGAAAAACGGTCACATTGATTACGTCGGATGGCCGCAGGATATAATCAGTATCCTCCTTGGCACTGTAGTCAGACTGGCCGTAATCGGCGATTCGCGTGGAACTGACCTGTCCAACCTGCACAGGTGCCGATCCGCAACCAGCCAGTCCGGCAGAAAGCGCGATAGCGATCGTCAGTGAACTGGTTCGTGCGCACATCGACTTAAGCATGATGAAAAATATCCTGATTGAGCGCTGATTTCCGCATAGCGGGTGCAAAAAATACCTGCAACCCTCGCAAGCCCTGTTTGGCATTTTGCAGAGTCAGCGAGATCGGTGCATCACCCGTAAAAATCTGGACCAATTGTGTGGCTGCCGGTATTGGACCGTCGCGCTTTTGCAGAAGTCTTGCAAAGACGCTTGAATCCGATCCAGCGATGCCGGAAAATTCATGTTCAATCTTGCTGCAGCAGCCGTCTACATTGCCGTCATTCTGGCTTGCGGGATCGCAAGCGGGATTGCATTTCGTGCAAAGCGTCCGATTGAGGAGCCTGCCCGATGGATACTTTTCGGCACCTTGTTCGCAATACTTGGCCTGTCGCGAATCTTCAACATCGAGGAGAAGCTTCGATCCACGGCACGCAATTTCTTTTTCGACAGCAGGAGCTACGAGGGGCGTTGGGAATACCAGGCGCCCGTGGCCGGCGCAGCCTTCGCGCTCATGGCTGCGGCCTCGATTGCGCTTGTCCTGCTTGCTCAGCGTAAGCACCGGCTGCCGGGCCGATTGGGCAAGGCGCTGATGGCCGCCGATCTGGCCGCATTTGGAATGATCAGCCTGGTCGGCCTGCGACTGATTTCCCTGCATTCGGTCGATGCGCTGCTGTTCCGCGGACCGCATCTTAACTGGATTATCGACATCGGCTGTTCCGCAGCAATGATCTGGGCCGCACTGCGTTACCGACAGCTTTTGCTGGCATCCCGCAGGCGCTGATTTTCGCAAGGATACGACACTGTCAGGCATCAAGCCGCAGCGCCTTGCGATAAGCCGCGATCAGCGGCGTGATCTGATGGCCCCAGTTCAACTCGCTTTCCACGCGCTTCCGGCCGAATGCGCCCATTTCCGCGCGCCGCGCAGGGTCTTCCAGCAACTCCAGAATCTTGGCGGCGAAATCCACCGGATCGTTCGCCGCAGCATAGAGCGATGCCTCCTGCGCTGAAAAGCGTCCTTCGGCCACATCGAACTGCACGATCGGCTTTTCAAGCGACATGTATTCCATGATCTTGTTCATGGTCGACTTGTCGTTCATCGCGTTCACCCGGTCAGGATTGACGCCCACGTCCATTGTAGAGAGCACTTCGAACAGGTCCTGATCGGGTGCCCGGCCGGTGAAGTGGACGAAATCGGCAAGGCCCTTTGCGATGACCAGTTCCTTGAGCTTGGCAAGGCTTGGTCCCCCACCCACCAGGCAGAACTGGATGTCCTCGCGGCGCTGGACGCGCACGATATGTTCGACCGAATCGATCAGCAGGTCGATACCCTCCTGATCGCCCATCACGCCAACGTAACCGACCAGATACTTGCGCCCGTTCTTCCAGTTATCCACCGGAGGTACGCGTTTCAACCGGCTGAGATCAGGGCCGGAGCGCACCACGAACACCTTGTCCGGGTCCATGCCGCCACGCTCTATCGCGATCTTGCGGTAGGAATGGTTGGTCGCCATCGAAACGTCGGCCGATTTGAACGTCAGCTTCTCGAACAGCACCATCAGCTTCCAGAAGAAGCCGCGCTTGTCGAACTTGGCTTCATACAGTTCCGGGTTGATGTCGTGATGATCGAAGATGTACTTCACGCCCAGCAGCTTGAACGGCAGGGCCACCAGAAAGATCAGATCGGGTGGATTGCAGCCCTGGATCACGTCGATCCCGCGCTTGAAATAGATTTTCCACGCCAGCACCGTTTCCCAGAACAGCGCCGCGCCATATTCCAGCAGGAACCCCAGCGCGCCGCTCGCCTCGATTGGCAGTGGGTGACGGTGAATATCGATGCCGTCGATCACCTCGAAGCGCTTTTCATAGCCCTTGCCGGTCGGGCAGATGATGGCCACCTGTGCGCCCGCAGCCTTCAGTGTGCGGGCTTCCTGCCACACCCGCCGGTCAAACGGCAAAGGCAGGTTCTCGACCACGATCAACACTTTCTTGCCCGCCAGCGGGTGTCCGGGAATGTCAGTGGGAAACTCGAAGTCGGCAGCGGGCACGGGCATGGTCATGCAATCGCGCTCACGTCCACTATCGGACAGTCGCCCAGCGCAAGATCCTTGATCAGCCGGTTGGTTGCAATCACTGCGCCATATTCGCGCGATTCCGCCGTGGCCTTGTCCACCAGCAAGCCGTCGATGGATGGCAGGATGGCATAGGCATAGCCAAGGTTCTGACCGACAAGGCTTTCGGGCTTCAGTTGCGGATCGTAGATGTCCAGCGCAAACCCTGCGTCAAGCAGCTTGCGTGCCATGTCCACGGCAGGGCTTTCACGCAGGTCGTCCGTGTCGGCCTTGAAGGCAAGGCCTACCAGCAATACGCGGGCACCCGGCTCCAGATTCTTGGTCGCCTGAAGGAATTGGTGGTGCTTGTGCGCATCGTTGCTGCGCAGCAGGGAATCGAACAGATGCGTCTGCGAACCGGTGTCGGCCGCAATATGCTGCAATGCGCGGACATCCTTGGGCAGGCACGATCCACCAAACGGACCGCCAGGTCGCGTATAGTAGGGCGAGATATTGAGTTTGGTATCGGACACGAAGATCTGATGCACCTGCCGCGCCGAAATGCCCAGGTTCTGACAGACCCGGCCGACTTCATTGGCAAAGGCAACCTTGACCGCATGCCAGGTGTTGTCGACGAATTTGGTGATTTCGGCTTCACGGATGCCGACATGGAAGATCGGCGCCTCGATTCCCTCGTGCAGCGCGACCATCTTTTCCGATGGTACGCCGTCGATCGTGCCCAGCACGATCTTGGGCGGATTGAAATAATCCTCGATTGCCGTGGCTTCGCGCAGGAATTCGGGATTGTAGACCAGTTCGATCAGGCCGTCCGAAGCATCGCCGATCAGCGAACGGAAGATCGGCAGGATCATCTGCTCCGTTGTTCCGGGGCGCATCGTCGAGCGGTAGACGACCGTCAGCGGGTTCTTGCGGTCCGGCTTGATCGAGGCCGCGATCGCGCGCGTAACCTGCACGATATAGCTCATGTTGTGTGCGCCATCGACGCCGCTTGGTGTGCCGACGCAGACAATCGCGATGTCGCAGTCGTCAAGCTTGTCGCCGATTTCCGTGGTTGCTTCCAGCACTCCATCCGCGCGGGCCTTTGAGATCAGTTCGTCAAGGCCCGGCTCGTAAACAGGGGATTTGCCCGAATTGAGCGTCTCGACCTTCGCGCTGCTCACATCGATACCCAGCACATGGTGGCCTTGGCTGGCAATGCATCCTGCTGCAGTGCAGCCGACGTAACCAAGGCCGAGAATGGCAATCTTCAATGTTATCTCCTGAAACCTGTCATGCCGCGATCCCAGCAAGGCTCGACAATGAGGACGAATCAGCCAATGCCTTCATCCCGAAATGTTTCTCGCCCTGAACCGAGAAACCTCCGATTTGAACCGACCGGGGTCTAGCAAGGGGGCTGTAATGGTGCAATGCAATATGGAAAGGAAAATCGCTGCTTCCAAGGCGCGTTTGCCAAAGTGTGCAGGTGCTTTGCTTCGGTGCGTGCGCGCTGGTGGCAATCATGTTGCGCGAATGTTGGTCGTTCCTGTTCTGCTCGCTGTGCCCCCGGCTGCGATGGCGCAGGAAAGCGCACCGCAATGGCCCCGGCTGTTGCGCCAGGATCTTGCAAGAGTGGCGCGCATCGAATGGCGCCTGCGCAAGGCGGCTGGCAATTCGTGCCCCGTCAATGCTGCTGATGCGGGCTTGATCATTGATGATCGCCGGTCTTACCAGAAGCGCGACTGGCCCTTGCTTGAACGTACGCTCGGCATGCGGGAGTACCCCGTTATCGTCGGCATCGCGCCAGGCAGCCCTGCCAGCCTTGCAGGCTTGCGTGAGGGTGATGAAGTCCTTTCGCTCGCCAACATTTCTGTGGAAACCATCGAAAAGCAGCGCAAACCGGAATCGCTTGTGGCTGACGCGCTGCTCGAAACCATTGCGCAAGCAATACCGGATTCCGAGTTTTCTGTCGTTGTACGCCGCAACGGTGTTACCATTCCCGCAACGCTGCGGCCTGTCCGCCACTGCGCCGCCCGCATCGTGTTGGCCACTGATCGCAGCATCGATGCCCATAGCGATGATCGCAACATAGCCATTTCCACGGGGATGGTTGCATTTGCCCGCACCGACGATGAACTCGCGCTCGTCGTGGGACACGAACTTGCGCATGTCATCAATCGCGATCGTCGCGGCTCCGGCATTTCCGCGCGGCGCACCATGGAGGACAGGGCGGACGAGCTGGGGCTGCGCCTGATGGTCTGTGCAGGCTATGACAGGGATCTTGGCATCGCCTTGTTTGCCCGGCTCGACAAACGCGACTGGCTCGGTTTCCTGCGCGCGCCGACGCATCGTTCGTGGCCTGCGCGGATTGCCCGGTTGCGCGCGCTGCCGGACCATTCCGGTTGCCCGATTGCCAAACCCTGAGTTGCCGAAGGTCGGGAGCATGGCCGGCCCGCTCGTCCGCTTCAGAATGCGCGGTCGTGAACGAGCACGCTCACCGTGTTGACGATGATCTTGATATCCCGCCAGATCGTCCAGCCATCAAGATATTCCAGATCGGCCTGAAGGCGATTGGCAAGATCGGTCTCGGTATCCGTCGCGCCGCGCAAACCACGCACTTGCGCCAAGCCGGTCAGCCCCGGCTTGAGCGAATGGCGCAACCAGTAGCGGTGATCGACTTCCCAGAACAGCTTGTCGCCAGCCAGCGATCCGATGGCGTGGGGGCGCGGGCCAACGATCGACATTTCACCACGTATGACGTTGAAAATCTGTGGTAATTCGTCAATACTCGTGCCGCGGATAAAGCGGCCAATGCGCGTGATCCGGTCATCGTCCTTGCTGGCAGAGCGCGCGCCTGCCGCATCCAGCTTTTCCGCCCGCATCGAACGGAACTTGAAGATCGGAAAGAAGCGATTGCCACGCCCGGTACGCTTCTGCACGAAGAACACAGGCCCGCCGTCCTCTAGCTTGATCAGCAAGGCCACGATCAGCAGCAGCGGAGACAGGGCGAGGACCGCACTGCCGGCAAGGGCAAGGTCCAGCCCGCGCTTGACAGCACGGGCGCGCAGGCCAAGCGGCCCGCTTGCCACGATCAGGGCACCGTAATCGCGCTCCCGCCGTGCACCGATAACGCCGAGGCGGTTCACGTCGGTATCCACGATTTCGCCCGATACATTCGCACTCTTGAACACCAGCGCCCATGAAGAGCGGCGGTCGGTCGGGCATGAGACCATGACCCGATCCATATTCATCATGTACAGGCCAAGCCGGTCCATCATGTGGGGGTCGGAAAGATCGGGTGCGAGATGATGTTCGCGAGCATCGATGTGGTATGCGTTGGGGACGCGCAACGCAGCACCGCCATCATCGATCAGCAGGATGTTGATCCCGGCATCCCCGCAGCGCGCCTTGATCAACGGGCGCAAAAGGCTGCGCAGCCACACAAGCAGCAGCATCGCCAGGGCAAGACCGAGAAAGGCCGAAACGCGCGAAAAATCTTCAGTGCTCTTCGTGGCAAATCCGACGAACAGCAACGCGCTTTCCGCTCCGATCAAAGACAGTACGGCGCGCGCGCGGGCAAAGTTTATGCGGCGCAATGCCTGAAGTGTGTAGACCTGAAGGCTTAGCGCGATGGTCCAGTAAATCGGCAGCAGAACCTGCCCGTGAACCAGCGATTCCGTATCGAGAAAGCGCCCAAGGTACAGCCAGCTTGCGATGCACAGCCCGCCCATGATCGCCGCGCCATCGATCAGCAGCAGTCCGATATAGAGCTGCAGCCGACGCTGTTCCAACGGCGGTGCCAGCGGGAGCGTTATCCTGCGCCTGTCTTGCGACTGGCGCATCTCGCCCATGGGAACGTGCTTGGTCATCACGTGTCTCGCTGCCAAATGCCTCATCAGCCCGTTATGCGGGCTTGCCTTCGATAGTTCGGAATTTCGTGCGACCGGGTTGTTTTATTGCACTGCGGGAAAATACCTACCATTTTGGACTTAGCAAGTCACGCGCTGTTCCAAAGTGAGAATCCTCACTCGGAACGGCTCATTTCCCTCACGTTTTATCGCACTGCAGCACGAGCGATTTCGGCGAGACCTTGCGCCAGCATTAGCTCGGCGTTGCGATTATCGGAAATGAGTGTGCGGTGCAGCATAGTTAACCGTTCGGTAAGGCGAACGAGTCTTGCGCCTCGCCAACGTCGCAATTGGGCGGTCAGTTCAGCGCGGTCCCGGAAAAAGACGCGCCTTGCGGCGGTCTCCTGTTCCATGAAAGCATTGATGTCGGCGCGCTCGCCCATGCGCGCAGCAAGCTGCACAAGTTGCGCGGCGCGACGTTCGAAAGCCAGCAGCAGGCCCACCGGGTTAAGACCCATTTCGCGCATCCGCGCCAGTTCGCCCGGCAGCTTGCGCGCATCGCCGCCCAGCACGACATTGACCATCGGCATCAGGCTGTCGTCCTCGCTCACCGCGCAGATTTCATCGAGGATCGCTGCCGTCACCACCCGCGGAGCCTGCGGCGTGGCATCCAGATAAAGCGCCAGCTTCTCGATCTCGCTGCGCGCCATGCGCGTGTCCATGCCGGTCGAACGCGCAATCCGTTCGCCAAGGGCACCGTCGATCGTCACGCCCAGAGCGCCACCCATGTCGCGCACGGCATCGGCCACGGCTTTCAGATCGGACGGATAGAACATGGCCACCATCGCACCGGGCTTGCCGTCCAGCAGCTTGGCGATCCGCGATTTGTCCGTGGCCGATGTCGCCACGATCAGCACCGGCCAGCCATCGACAGGGCTTGCCATCAGTGTCTCTACGGCATCGAACGCATCGTCGCCTGCCGCGCGGACGTGAATGATCCGCTTGTCGCCGAACAGGGATACCGAACGCGCTTCGTCTGCCAGACGGACCGGATCGCGGCGCAATTCGGCACCGCTCATCTCCACTTTTTCGGCATCGCCCAGCAGGCCGGCGATACGATTGGCGGCATCGCTCGCGCCCGATTCGTCGGGACCGCAGAAATAGAACACCCGGCATTCGCGCGCGGCTCTTGCGGCGCTGCTCAGGAAGTTTTTCTGCGTCAGCTTCACTCGCGATGCCTCACTCGGCGTCGCGCAACTGTACCGAGATGCGCGTCACGATCTGGTCTGCCACTTCGTGAGACAGGTTTTCGAGCGCGGTCTGTTCGGCCGCGATCACCGCATATTCGCTGTTCACCACATCGAAACCGGCGTCCGATCCGGCGGTGGCGTCCACCAGCACGGCGCCCGACTGTACATCGACCAGTTGGTAACGCGCGCGCAAGGTCCGCCGTTCACGCGTGATCGTGTCATTCGAAAGCTGACCCAGACCTTCCACGCGGTCATCCAGCCGGATGTCGAGCCGGTAGCGCGATCCGCCGTTTTGCCGTCCTGCACCAAGCCGGTCGGCCAGGGCATTGCGCACGAGCCAGCCCGATTGTCCCTCGATTGGTGAAATGCTCACGTCCGAAAGCGCCCGCGCCACGCCTCCGCTGCCGCCACCGGCATACATCGGCTGCAGGCCGCAGCCCGCCAGCAGCACTAGCGGGCAGACGAGCGGGAGGAGCCGCTTAAGCGACAAGGTTCACCAGACGGTCAGGCACAACGATCACCTTCTTCACCTCCGCCCCTTCCAGGGCACGCTGCACTTTCTCGGATGCAAGGGCAAGGCGCTCCAGTTCCTCTTTCGCGGTTCCCTTGGCCACGGTCAGGGTATCGCGCAGCTTGCCCTTGACCTGAACCGCCACGGTCACCTCATCGTCCACCAGCAGCGCCGGATCGACTTCGGGCCAAGCAGCATCGGCAACCAGTCCCGAACCCAGCCGGGCAAAGGCTTCCTCGGCCAGATGCGGCATCATCGGCGCGACCAGCAGCAACAGGCTGCGGATCGCGGCAGAGCGGCTGGCCGAAGGCGCGGCCTTCTCGATCGCGCCGGTCAGTTCATAGATGCGCGCCACTGCCTTGTTGAAGCCCAGCGCCTCGATATCGGACGCGGCGGCGTGAACGGTCTGGTGAGTCTTGCGATCCAGCGCCTTGTCCTCGCCCGTCGCAGCGGCGTCGTACTGCCCGAACAAGCGCCAAAGCCGCTGCACGAACCGCGCGCAGCCTTCGATTCCCGCTTCGGACCACGGCAAGTCGCGTTCGGGCGGGCTGTCGGACAGCATGAACCAGCGGATCGCGTCCGCGCCGTATTTTGCCACGATCTCGTCCGGGTCCACCACGTTCTTCTTGGACTTCGACATCTTGATCACGCGGCCGACTTCGACCGTCGTGCCATCGGCCTTCAGCGTCGCGCCTTCGCTCGTGCGCTCCACTTCGGCCGGAGAGAAGAAGATCGGCTGCCCGTTTTCGGGGTTCTTCCGCTCATACGTCTCGTGCGTCACCATGCCTTGCGTGAACAGGCTGGCGAAAGGCTCGGCCACCTCGATCTTGCCGATACGGGCGAGGGCGCGTGTCCAGAAGCGGGCATAGAGAAGATGCAGGATCGCATGCTCGATTCCGCCGATATACTGCTCCACCGGCAGCCAGCGCTTGATCTCTTCCGGGTCGAACGGACGGTCCGCGGGCTGACTGGCAAAGCGCAGGAAATACCACGATGAATCGACGAAGGTGTCCAGCGTATCGGTCTCGCGCCGCGCCGGGTTTCCACACTGAGGACAGCCGACATGCTTCCATGTGGGGTGCCTGTCGAGTGGATTGCCCGGCACATCGAAGGTCACGTCTTCGGGCAGTGTTACCGGCAAGTGCTTCTTGGGCACCGGCACCACGCCGCAGACCTCGCAGTGAATGAATGGGATCGGCGTCCCCCAATAGCGCTGGCGGCTGACGCCCCAATCGCGCAGGCGCCACACCGTCTTGCCTTCACCAAAGCCTTCGTTTTGCGCGCGGTCGATGATCGCGGCCTTGGCATCGGCCACGGTCATGCCATCGAGGAAACCCGAATTGACCAGAACGCCGTCACCCGCTTCGGCTTCCTTGCCGAACGGTTTGTCCGCATCGGCAGGATCGGTGGCCACCACACGCAGGATCGGCAGGCCGTACTTGGTGGCAAAATCGAAGTCGCGCTGATCGTGCCCCGGCACCGCCATGATCGCGCCGGTGCCATATTCCATCAATACGAAGTTGGCGATGTAGACCGGCAGGTCGGCCCCCGTGAACGGGTGCCTGGCGGTAATCCCGGTATAGAAGCCCAGCTTCTCGGCGGTTTCCAGTTCGGCAGCCGTCGTGCCGCCCTGCTTGCACAGGGCGATGAAGTCCTGCGCCGCCGGATTGCCGGTAGCAACACCCTGCGCCACGGGATGATCGGCAGCCACGGCAACGAAGCTTGCGCCAAAGATCGTATCGGGGCGGGTGGTGTAGACCTCCAGTTTGTCCCCGCTCGAAAGATCGAACGCGAATTGCAGGCCCTGGCTCTTCCCGATCCAGTTTTCCTGCATCGTGCGGACCTTTTCGGGCCACTTGTCGAGCGTCGAAAGCCCTTCGAGCAGTTCGTCGGCAAAGTCGGTGATCTTGAGGAACCACTGGTTCAGCTTGCGCTTTTCCACCAGCGCGCCTGACCGCCAGCCGCGCCCGTCGATCACCTGCTCGTTGGCCAGCACGGTGTGATCCACCGGGTCCCAGTTGACTGTCGATTCCTTGCGGTAGACCAGCCCTGCCGCGTAAAGATCGACAAACAGCGCCTGTTCGTGGCCATAGTATTCCGGCTCGCAAGTCGCGATTTCGCGGCTCCAGTCGAGCGCGAAGCCCAGCCGCTTCAACTGCGCCTTCATGTTGGCGATATTGTCGCGGGTCCAGCCGCCGGGGTGGACGCCCTTTTCCATCGCCGCGTTTTCGGCAGGCATGCCGAAGGCGTCCCAGCCCATCGGATGCAGCACTTCATGCCCGCGCATGCGCTTGTAGCGCGCCAGCACATCGCCCATCGTATAATTGCGCACATGGCCAATGTGGATGCGTCCCGATGGATAGGGGAACATCTCCAGCACGTAGCTGCGCGGCTTCGTGCTCGAATCATCGGCACGGAACGATTGTTGCTCGTCCCACACCTGCTGCCAGCGGGTGTCGGCGATGGAAGGATCGAAGCGTTCAGGGATAATCGCGGTCATGGCCGCTCCTCTAGGCAGCGCAGCCATGACGCGCAAGATTCGCCTGCGGGTTGCTTATCCGGCAATCGCGGCGCGGCGCAGGTCGCGCGCCTTGGTCAGGATGATGTCTTCCAGTTTCTGCACGGTCACGGCCTGAACCGGGGCATCGACCCACTGGCCACTGGTCGAAACCTGGCGGCTGGCGGCAACGCGCAGTGCATCGGCGCGCAAGTCCTGATCGACGATCGAGACCGTCACCTTCATCCGCTCGCCGGGGTTCTTAGGGTTGGCGTACCAGTCGGTCACGATCACGCCGCCGTTGCTGTCCGTCTGGAGCAGGGGCATGAACGACAGCGCATCAAGGCTCGCGCGCCACAGATAGGCGTTGACCCCGATCGTCGTTACCTGGCTGGCGGCAAGGTCTGCTCTGGGGCGTTCTTTCTTGCCGCAGCCGGTGGCCAGCACGGCCATGGTCGCGATGACAATGCCGCGAACGATCAGTTTGCGTGTGTTGGCGGTCTTGATCACTACGTCACAGTCCTTGGCTTGGTGGCGGCTGGTGTCCCGCCCGGTCGCGTCATGCCGCATCAGTGCGATGGGGCGTTTGAAATGCCTCTATCACCCCGGCGCGCGGTGCGGCAAGCGTGATGAATCTGCCTGGTGAAGCGTTAAGGCCATGGCCGGGCAGATGCGCGTGATGGCACTGAACCCTTCCTGAATGTGCGCTGCACTGTGGATATTGCGCCACACCTGCAAAGGAACAGTCAGAAAGTGCTCTGGCCTATGGAAATTTCACGCCGTCGAACGTATTAGACGGATGAACGCTTCCGCGTGGCAGAGTCGCACTTGGCAACGCCGGACAGGAAGCAGGCAATCGTGGCACTGGATATGGTGCTCAACCGGGGAAGAAACAGGCTTGCCATGGCGGGACGTGGGCAAAATTCGAAAGCGGACGGTGCATTGCATCATCGCTTGCGTGCGCCATTCGCCATCGCCGCTTCGGTAGCCGTGGGGCTGTTTCTGGCCCCAACCGTCAGCAGTGCATTCTCCAGCGGTTTCGATTCAGTACCCGTCAGCCTTGCAGCCCGTGGCGGCATCGGATCGTTTACGCCGGCTTCGGTCGATGAACGCCTCGCCTCGCAAATCACCGTTCGCGCTTTGAAAAGCGGCAGGCTGTTCCGCTTCACCCCTGCCGGCAATGAAACCCGTGCCAATCGCGCAGTAACCGTTGCTGTTCGCCTTGATTCGCAAAGCGCGCGTGCATTCTCGGTGCGTGGCTCGTTGGCGGATGGGGCGCTTCAGGCGGGCGCCGCGCCGGTGCGTATCGCGCCGATGGCCTACAATCTTGGCATGGCGCGCGGCTTCTCCAGCTTTGCGGGTGGCTCCTCGTCCACGCTGCATGATCTGCAGCGGATCGACATGCCGGATCTGGCAAAGATCAAATCTTCATCGTCCACGGCATCCACACCCGCACGGTTTGCGCCGCGGGTGGAAATGGACGGTCGCGATCGCACCGGCCGTGCACCGCGGACGCTGGAAGGGCAGGGCGATTACCAACTCGATCTCGGCGGCAGCTATCGCCTGACCCGGAATCTCAACGTCACTGCGGGTGTACGTTATTCGCCAGAGCGTGACCGCCTGCTTCCGCTCACTGATGGGAAGCAGGACAACCAGGCCGTCTACGTCGGAACCCAGTTCCGCTTCTGACAGTGTCTTCACTTGCATTTATCGCAAGTTGCTCTGCACCAATTCGTTGCTGCACCCGCAGCATTTGCACATTCTGTAACTTGCCGCATGAGATTCATGCACCTACCGTAGGTCGCTGAGGGACCTTTGGGAGGTATGCCATGTCAAGAGTTGCAGTCGTCACCGGGGGCACCCGCGGGATCGGCCAAGCCGTCTGTCTCGCGTTGAAAGCGCAAGGGCGTACGGTGGTGGCAAACTACGGCGGGAACGAAGAAAAGGCGCGCGCCTTCACTGCCGAAACCGGCATTCCGGCATACCGCTTCGATGTTGGCGATCACGAAGCGACGCTTGCGGGATGTTCACGTATCGCTGCAGAAGTGGGTCCGATTGAAATCGTCGTGAACAATGCCGGCATCACCCGCGACGGCGTACTTCACAAGATGAGCTTCGATGACTGGAACGAGGTGATGCGGATCAACCTTGGCGGATGCTTCAACATGGCCAAGGCGACATTTCCCGGCATGCGTGATCGGGGCTGGGGCCGCATCGTCAACATCGGCTCGGTTAACGGCCAGTCCGGCCAGTATGGGCAGGTCAATTATGCCGCCGCCAAATCCGGCATACACGGCTTTACCAAGGCTCTGGCCCAGGAAGGGGCCAAGTTCGGCATCACTGTCAATGCGATTGCGCCGGGCTATGTCGATACCGACATGGTGGCCGCAGTTCCGCCTGCCGTGCTGGAAAAGATCGTTGCGAAAATCCCTGTGGGCCGCCTCGGCTTCGCAGAGGAGATCGCGCGCGGCGTCGCGTTCCTGACAGCTGACGAAGGGGCTTTCGTCACCGGATCGACGATGTCGCTCAATGGTGGCCAGCATATGTACTGATGGGTTTCGGGCGGATGCACTGGCGTCCGCCCTGCCATTTTTCGCAAGGCAGTCTCGCCCGCCATGATCGTCCCCTACCATCCCCCGGTGAAGCGTTCGGTCGAGATTGCCGGGCACAAGACTTCGATCAGCCTCGAACCGCTGTTCTGGGACATGTTGCGCAAAGCTGCTGCGGTTGAGGGTGTGCCGATCAATGCGCTGGTCGCCCGGATCGACGCCGCCCGGATTGCCAGCTCCACGCCGCCCGGCCTGGCCGGAGCGATCCGCATCTGGCTGGTCGTGACCGCCTTGGGTCAGGACGCCGACGGCGCGGGCACCGCCTGAGCCGGTAGCGTCGCTTCGGGAAGAGCCGGCATCTCGCGCTTGTCGAGCATTTCGGCCGCGGCATCCAGTGCGCGGGCCTCGTCCTGCGTCACCCCGCCCGGCTTTTCCTCCTCGCCAGCGCTGCAGGCAGCCAGGGCAAGGGCGAAGGCAAGGACGGGGATCGAGCGCATCGTGTGGTCTTTCAACGGCGGGGCGCTAGAGCCTGCGGGGCTTATTGCGCCGGTGCTTCGGCATCTTCTGCGTCTGCGGCCTGCACGGCAGCAGCGACGGCGGCAGCGTTGTTGGCGGCATCGCGCGCGGCGTCAGCCTGCGAATCGGCAGCGGCCGAGGCATCTGCTTCAGGAGCAAGCGGTGCAGCGGCGGCCGAAGGCTCCATTGCGGGCAGTTCGTCGGCCGGCATTTCCACGGTGTCTTCCGAAGCGGCCTCCGAAGCGTCGTCCGAACGGCCGCAAGCGCTGAGCGCAAGGGCTGCTGCGGCAACGATGGCGAGGCTTGCATACTTCTTCATCAAAATCCCTCTCATGGGTAAAGTGCCGTGACGGCAACATGGCAGCGCGCCTTACCGGCGACACACATGCGCCTTTACTATCGGGGGGTTAAGCCGAACGCAAATGCATCCTTTCCCCACGCGCCCACTCATCGCCGGCACATGACATAAGGCCGGCGTTAAGTCTCTTGACGCATATAAAGGTTTCTTTATATGTAGTTTCAGATGACGATCCATGACGCCATTCGCGCGCTTGACGACCCCACGCGCCTGCGCATCATGCGCCTCCTCGCCAGCATGGAGCTTGCGGTGGGTGAAGTCGCACAAGTGCTGGGGCAAAGCCAGCCTCGCGTATCGCGCCACATTCGTATCCTGTGCGATTCCGGTCTGGCCGAACGGCGCAAGGAAGGCGCGTGGGTGTTCCTGCGCAGTTCCGTTGGCGAAGCCTCGGACCAGCCGCTTGCCGCGGCCATCGCGCGATTGCTGGCGGTGGCAGAGCATGAGGATGTTGCCTTCGGTCGGCGCTGCGCCGAAGATCGCCAGCACCTCGATGCGATCCGCGCAGCCCGTGAAGCGCATGCCCTCGACTGGTTCTCGCGCCACGCCGAGGAATGGGACGAGTTGCGCTCGCTGCACATCGCCGATGGTCCGGTTGAAGCTGCGCTCACTGAAATGCTGGCAGACATGGCGGGCGGCGGTTCGCTCGGACGGCTGCTTGATGTGGGCACCGGAACCGGACGGATTGCCGAACTGTTCGGTCCACACGCCGACCGGATTGTCGCCTTCGACAAAAGCCCGGACATGCTGCGCATCGCTCGCGCCCGCTTGCAGCACCTGCCTGCTGAACGGGTGGAACTGGTTCAGGGCGATTTCGCGCAACTGCCGTTTCCCGCGCGCAGCTTCGATACGGTTCTGTTCCATCAGGTGCTGCATTATGCGCAGGCCCCTGAAGCGGTGCTGGCAGGCGCAGCCCGCGTCACCGCACCGGGAGGCCGCGTCTCCATCGTCGATTTTGCCGCGCATGATCGTGAAGACCTGCGCCAGTCCCACGCCCATGCGCGCCTTGGCTTTTCCGATGCCCAGATCGAAGCGATGCTGCTCGACAGCGGCTTTGTCCCCCACGCGACGCGCGCCCTTGCAGGGCACGAACTCGTGGTAAAGCTGTGGACCGGCGTCCGCCGCCAGGACAGCGTCGCACAATTTGAACCCCGCCAGCTTGCCCGGAAGACCTGACCCGAAATGAACGCCAGCTACGATCAACTCCGCGAAGCCCGCACCGCGCTCGACACCCCGCTGTTCGCAGGTTTGCCGGGCGATATCGCCGTGTCCTTCGAATTCTTCCCGCCCAGAACCGATGCGCTGATGGCTCAGTTGTGGGATGTGGTCGAAACCCTCGCGCCGCTCCAGCCCAAGTTCGTCTCGGTCACGTATGGCGCGGGCGGCTCCACCCGCGATCGCACACACGGCACCGTTGCGCGGATCATCAAGGATGCAAAGCTTCCCGCCGCCGCGCATCTGACCTGCGTCGATGCCACCAAGGCCGAAATCCGCGAAGTGGCGGAAAGCTATTGGGAAGCGGGTGTGCGCCACATCGTCGCCCTGCGCGGAGACATGGGCGCACCGGGCGTTCCCTTCACCCCGCACCCCGATGGCTATGCCAACGCCGCCGAACTTGTTGCTGGCCTGAAGCAGATCGCCCCGTTTGAGATCTCGGTCGCCGCCTACCCCGAATCGCATCCCGATTCGCCCAGCCAGCAGGCCGATATCGACAATCTGAAGCGCAAGCTCGATGCAGGGGCGACGCGCGCGATCAGCCAGTTCTTCTTTGAACCCGAAACCTTCTTCCGCTTCCGCGACAAGCTGGCGGCTGCGGGCATCGATGCGCCCGTCCTGCCCGGCATCCTGCCTGTCTCCAATGTTGCACAAACCCGCAAGTTCGCCGCTGCCTGTGGTGCTGCGATCCCCGCGTGGATGGACGGCCTGTTCGAAGGGCTGGACACGCATCCCGGCTCGCGCCAGCTTGTCGCCGCGACCATCGCCGCCGAATTCTGCCGACGCCTCTATGCCGGTGGCGTGCGCGATTTCCACTTCTACACCCTCAACCGCGCTGAACTGTCCTACGCGATCTGCCACCTCCTTGGCCTTCGCCCGACAAAGCCAGCGCTGGAGAAAGCCGCGTGACTCTCACCCCTTCAACCGCCCGTCTCGCCTTCCTTGAACAGGCCAGCCAGCGCATTCTCATCACCGATGGCGCGTTCGGCACCGAGATCCAGAACTTCAAGCTGTCCGAGGCTGACTATGCCGGAACGCTGGGTCTGACCAAGGACCAGAAGGGCAACAACGATATCCTCGCGCTGACCAAGCCCGAAGTGCCCGAATCGATTCACCGCGCCTATTTCAACGCCGGAGCGGATATCGCGGAAACCAACACCTTCAGCGCCAACCGCATCAGCCAGGCCGATTACGCCGCCGAACACCTCGTGCGCGAAATCAACGTGGAATCCGCGCAACTTGCCCGCCGCGTCGCCGATGAGTTCACCGCCAGGGACGGCCGCCCCCGCTTCGTCGCCGGAGCCATTGGGCCGACGAACAAGACTCTCTCGCTGTCACCGGACGTCAACGACCCCGGCTTCCGCGAGATCGACTGGGACCATCTCGTCGATGTCTATGCCGAGCAGGTCCACGCGCTGGTCGAAGGCGGCGGCGCAGACTTCATCCTGATCGAAACCGTGTTCGATACGCTAAACGCCAAGGCAGGCGTCATGTCCGTCCGTCAGGTCGAGAAGGAGCTTGGCCGCGAAATCCCGATCATGATGTCGATGACGCTGACCGATCTTTCGGGCCGCAACTTGTCGGGCCACACGGTCGAAGCGTTCTGGTACGCGATTCGCCACGCCAAGCCGCTGACCATCGGTCTCAACTGCTCGTTCGGCGCCACCCAGTTGCGCCCGCACGTGAAGGCACTGTCCGAAATCGCCGACACGCTGATCATGGTCTATCCCAACGCCGGCCTGCCCAACGAACTGGGCGAATATGACGAAATGCCCGCCACCACGGCTGGTCTCGTTAAGGAATGGGCCGATCACGGGCAGGTCAACATCCTCGGCGGCTGCTGCGGCTCCACGCCCGCGCACATCGCGGCGATGGCACAAGCGGTGAAGGGCCTGCCCGCCCGCCAGATAGCCGTGCCCGAAACGGCAACGCGGCTGGCAGGCCTCGAACCGTTCATCATGGCCGCCTGACTATCCTCCCCGGAACGGGGAGGGGGACCGCGCGCAGCGTGGTGGAGGGGACTCTCCACAAGCGCAGCGCCAGATCGATAGCCCCCTCCACCACCGTTCCGGCGGTCCCCCTCCCCAGATTGGGGAGGACCAGAAAGAGCAAAAAATGACCAAGTCCACCCCATCCGGCTCCCGCTTCGTCAATGTCGGCGAACGCACCAACGTCACCGGCTCTGCCGCGTTCAAGAAGCTGATCCTTGCGGGCGATTATGCCAAGGCCGTCGAAGTCGCGCGCCAGCAGGTGGAAAACGGTGCGCAGGTGATCGACGTCAACATGGACGAGGGCCTGCTCGACGCGGTTGAGGCGATGACCACCTACCTCAAGCTGATAGCGGCAGAACCAGACATCGCCCGCGTGCCGGTGATGATCGACAGTTCCAAGTGGGACGTGATCGAAGCGGGCCTGAAGTGCGTATCAGGCAAGCCCATCGTCAATTCGATCTCGATGAAGGAAGGCGAGGAAGCGTTCCTCACCCACGCCCGAAAATGCATGGATTATGGCGCGGCCGTCGTCGTCATGGCCTTCGACGAAAAGGGCCAGGCCGACACCAAGGAGCGCAAGGTCGAAATCTGCGCCCGCGCCTATGACCTGCTTGTTGGTATCGGCTTTCCGCCGGAAGACATCATCTTCGATCCCAATGTCTTCGCCGTCGCCACCGGCATCGAAGAGCATGACAACTATGGTCTGGATTTCATTGAAGCCACGAGGCTGATCAAGGCGCGCTGCCCGCACGTCCACATTTCGGGCGGGCTGTCCAACCTCTCTTTCAGCTTCCGTGGCAATGAAATCGTGCGCCGCGCGATGCATTCGGTGTTCCTCTACCACGCCATCCCGGCGGGCATGGACATGGCCATCGTCAACGCTGGCCAGCTTGATATCTACGACCAGATCGACCCGGTGCTGCGCGAAGCCTGCGAAGATGTCGTGCTCAACCGCAAACCTGCCGCAGGCGGCGAACAGACCGCCACTGAGCGTCTGAT